>JBFMGO010000137.1:0-13963 GCA_040752695.1 bacterium | reverse complement strand
GCCGGTTAAGGTGCATAGTACCCTCTCAATCGAATATTGAAGAGTAACTGGATTCTGAGCTTTCGCTCAGAATGACGCGGGTGGGCAAATCGAGCCCGGAGGTCATTACATTACCCATCAATTGGAACATGACAAGGTACTAGCCCATAACTCCTGATCCCCAACAGGTCATATTATGAGAGAAAGACAGACTCTCCTCTTTCAAACGTAACCTGTCTTTTTCCGGATCTTCAAAGGATTGTTATGGATAAGGATCAGCATGACCGGTTAAAGAACAGGGTGCAGGAAAGGTGCAGGAACTACCCGGCCAGTTATTGAATAGGGCCATTGGTCTCAAAGGGACCATCGGTTTAAAATCCCCCTCACCCACCCCCCCCTGCCCCCTTTACGAAGGGAGGATAAATACCTTTATCGCACCAAGGGGAGGGGACGATAACACAGACCCGCAACCAGCCGCGTATAGAATGCATCGCAGGACGATTCGCGATGCCGCTATGCATGCGATGCTATGCGATATTATGAGCGGCGGCTTCCTGCGACAGCCTCTGCATTCATTTCACTGTTTTCCCTGATCCTGCCGTTATCCATCGTGTACGATTTTCCGCAAGCCGGGCAGTAGCCTTCCTGTCCTCCCACTTTGATCCTGGTGCCGCAGGAGCACATCCAGCCAGAGATCCTGGCCGGGTTTCCCAACACCAGAGCATAATCCGGGACATCGTGGGTAACTACGGCACCGGCACCGACAAAGGCGTGCCGTCCGATCGTGTGGCCGCAGACAACGGTGGCATTGGCACCGATGGTAGCGCCTTTTTTAACCAGGGTGGTACGTAATTCGCTCATTCTGGGAATCGCTGCCCTGGGATTGAAGACATTGGTGAAGACCATAGATGGGCCGCAAAAGACATCGTCTTCCAGCGTGACACCCTCGTAGATCGAAATATTGTTTTGGATCTTGCATCCATTCCCGACCGTTGCCCTGGGGCCGATGACAACATTCTGCCCGATCCGGCAATTGCGGCCGATGACGCTTTCTTTCATGACGTGGGAAAAATGCCAGATCGTCGTTCCCTCTCCGATGGTGCACCCCGGATCAACTTCCGCCGTAGGATGAACGTAGGTGGCCGACCCTGATGATCTTGCTCCTGAGCCTGCGCCTGAAACAGCGCCTGAAACTGGTCCGCCATTGTGGCCGCTCATATCAATTTTTTTCCCCTCCTGGTCGAGAGATCGCTGGCAGGCATCGAGTACCTTAAGAACCTGCAAGCCTTCCTGACCATTGGTGCGGGGCTGTTTTTTCTCACGAATGCAGTCCAGGAAATGCTGGCATTCGGCACGCAGGGGCTCTTCCATCTGGAAGGGAACAGCCACGGGCTGAGCCTTGCTGGCCACAGGCTGCCGCTCTTTCCATTCGATGGTGTGCGGATACAGGAAGAGTTTCTCCTGGCTGACATCGTCAAAGACAGCCATCCGTTTGTCACCGACCACCACCAGTTTCTGCTCCTTGAAGGGATGAAGCCAACTGACAAAGATATGCGCGTTGACACCGCTTTTGAACTGCATGGAAGTCAAGGTAACGTCCGCTACCTTCTTTTGCAGGTATTCTCCGCCGCTGGCCTGAATACTCATCGGAAATTCATTTAAGAGCATAAGGATAACCGAGATATCATGAGGGGCAAAGCTCCAGAGTATGTTCTCTTCGGAGCGGATCTTGCCGATGTTGAGCCTGTTGGAATAAACATAATCGACCTTGCCCAACTCGCCCTGGTCAATAAGCTGCTTGAGCTTGAGTACGGCAGGATGATACTGAAGGATGTGCCCGATCATGAGGGTCAGCCCCTTTTGCTCAGCCAGCGAAACGAGTTCCTCTCCCTGGGCTACATCCAGTGCCAGAGGCTTTTCCACAAATACATGCTTGCCCGCAAGGAGTGCCTTCCGAACCAGCGAGTAATGGATTTCCGCCGGCGCTGCAATAACCACAGCCGCTACATCCTGATCATCCATAACGGTCCGGGGATCATCAGTGAAGGAAAGGCCGGGATATTTTTCCAGATAGCTCTGCTTTAAGTCCTGCTGCTTATCACAGACAGTCTTCAATGCGCCAAGCTCATAAAAGTTCCGAACCAGGTTTTTTCCCCAATAACCTGCCCCTACAACAGCTACCTTGATCATGATGTCTCTACCACCTTTCCATTATTCAGTGAACCTCATCAGGGAAACGCTCCACAGCGGCGCTTCCGGTATCATGAAGAGCCAGAAACCATAAAGGAAATACGTACGGAAAAACGAAATACATACGGAAAAACCTTGACGTAAGACCACGTTTTTCAGCTACTTTGAATCACCCTTTGACCAATCTTGACAAATCGCTCTTTCGATCGGAATCTGGAAATCACTCCTTAACCGGCGAAGTCATACTTCCGCTGGGGACATCACTCCTTAACCGGCGCAATCATACTCCCCGCTGGGGACATCACTCCTTAACCGGCGCAATCATACTCCCCGCTGGGGACATCACTCCTTAACCAGCGAAGTCATTCTTCCGCTGGGGACATAGCCGCTTTGCCAGTACCCCTTCACTCTTAAAATTGTCGCTCATAATTGTCGTTCATATTCGATGACCGCCATATCCATCCTTTGTCATTCCTGCGTAGGCGGGAATCCAGGAGATGGCAATCACTTCTGGATTCCCGCCTACGCGGGAATGACGAAATCTGAGGATTTTTTAGAACTGATAGGCATTCAATCTCGGTTTTCCATTCATCATTGTTTCGCGGGAATGACGCAATCCGAGGGTCTTTTAGATGGGTGTGTTACCAGGCAATCACACGGCAACCGGAGAAATCGCTCCTTAACCGGGGTAATCATACTTCTTGCTGAGACAATCGCTTCTTTACCAGGCAATCACACGGTAATCGGAGAAATCGCTCCTTAACCGGGGTAATCATACTTCTTGCTGAGGCAATCGCTTCTTTACCAGGCAATCACACGGTAATCGGAGAAATCGCTCCTTTGCCAGACAATGACTCCTCAGCCAGGCAACCACACTGCAACCATGGCAATCGCTCCTTTGCCAGGCAATCACTCCTCAGCCGGAGCAGCCGTTCTTCAACAGGGGGAAGCACTCTTCCCGCTGTTGCGAAAGGAAGGGATGGTGAGCATCTTTTTCCGATAGAATGGGATTCCGCACTGGCCAGCCAATGGCTAAATCAGGGTCGTCCCAACGGATGCCGTATTCATCGCCGGGAACGTAAAAATCCGTGCATTTGTAGATAACATCCGCCTGCTCGCTGAGAACGCAAAAGCCATGTGCAAAGCCTTCAGGAATAAATATCTGGCGGTGGTCACCGGCTGAAAGATGGATGCCGAGCCATTTGCCGAACGTGGGAGAGTTGCGGCGGATGTCCACAGCCACATCGAAGATCGTGCCACAGACCACCCAGACTAACTTCCCCTGCGGATGGAGGAGTTGATAGTGCAGGCCCCGCAGTGCACCCCGCACGGAATGAGAGTGATTATCCTGAACGAAAGGCTTGCCAACCCCAATCCCGGCCTCTTCGTATCTTTTTTGCTGGTAGGTCTCAAGGAAAATCCCCCTGCTATCCATAAAAACATGGGGCTCTATCAAAAGCACTCCATCCAGGGATGTGCGGTAAACATTCATAACTCTCCCCTCATAACCCTCCTATAAGGCTCACCGGGTAAGGCCCTCACTGGGTGGGAGAGTGTTCTATCCAGCTCTCTCCCCTTCTCTCCTGCCCTTCTGTTACCTGTGAGCTTTCCACTCCTGAATTCGCCACACCTTGAATTCGCCACTCCTTGGGCTATCCATCTCTCCTGGAGAGATATACTCTCAGTACACGGCGCATGAAATACGCTGATATCGTAGGGGCAGGCCCCTTGTGCCTGCCCTTGCCCCATCGTGGGCGACCATAGGGGGTCGCCCCTGCAACAACTGGTTGCGTAATTCTAAGCTGCCTGTACTAAGGATCTATCCTGTCATCTTTCAAAAGGTTCAGCAGATACTGGCCATAGCTGTTCTTCGCGAGGTTCATGGCCATACTCTCTAACTGACTGGCCGTAATGTAGCCAAGGCGGTAGGCTATTTCCTCGACACAGGACACTTTCAGCCCCTGCCGCTGCTCTACAACCTCGATAAAATTCGATGCCTGAAGCAGGGACTCATGGGTGCCGGTATCCAGCCAGGCAATACCTCTGCCGAGCCTTTCTACCCTCAGGGCTCCCATGGACAGGTAAGCCCGGTTAACATCGGTGATTTCCAGCTCTCCCCTGGCCGAGGGGTTAAGTCCGGCAGCTATGTCCAGGACCCGGTTATCATAAAAATAGAGGCCGGTTACTGCATAGTGAGATTTGGGTTGAGCCGGTTTTTCCTCAATGCTCATGGCCTGGCCTTTCTCATCAAAGGTTACCACTCCGTAGCGCTCCGGGTCCCGTACCCAATAGCCGAAAACCGTTGCCCCCTCCTTGAGGGCCGCTGCTCTTTGGAGGATTTTTATCAGGTCATGGCCATAGAAGATATTATCCCCTAGGATAAGAGATACTGAATCGCTCCCGACAAAGTCCCGGCCAATGACAAACGCCTGGGCCAGGCCTTCGGGCCGCGGCTGTACTGCATAGCTGAAGGAAAGCCCCCATTGGGCACCATCTCCCATGAGCTCCTGAAACCGGGATAAATCGGCCGGTGTGGAAATAATCAGGATTTCCCGGATTCCAGCCAGCATAAGGATGGAAAGGGGATAATAGATCATCGGCTTATCGTACACGGGCATGAGCTGCTTGCTCACCACCTGAGTGATAGGATAAAGCCGCGTCCCTGAACCACCGGCAAGAATGATGCCCTTCATAACAATCCCTCTTTACCTTTCTCTTTCCCTTTCCCTTTACACCATTCCGCGCGGGTCTGGTAATTGAGATCGATCCACTTGCGGTATTCTCCGCTGCGCACGGCATTTACCCAGTCCAGATGATTCAGGTACCAGTCAACGGTTGTGGCCAGGGCCTTTCCGAAATCCTGCTGAGGCTTCCAGCCCAGTTCTCGTTGAATCCTGGCTGCGTCGATGGCGTAACGGCGATCATGACCAGGGCGGTCAGGGACAAAGCGGATGAGGTGGTGACTCGAATTCTCTCCCGATCGATCCAGGCGGCTGTCGAGAATATCACACAGTTGATGGACAATGTCGATGTTACTCCTCTCAGCGCCGCCCCCGACGTTATAGGTTTCCCCAGGCATCCCTGCTTCAAGAACCCGAAGAAGTGCTTCGCAGTGATCCAGCACATAGAGCCAGTCCCGGACATTTTGCCCGTCACCATAAACAGGAAGCGGCTTTTGTTCTATGATATTCAGGATCATCAAAGGGATCAGTTTTTCGGGAAACTGATACGGCCCATAATTGTTCGAACAATTGGTGATCATGGTGGGCAGGCCATAGGTTCGAAAATACGCCCTGACAAAGTGATCCGAGGAAGCTTTCGAGGCCGAATACGGACTCGAAGGATCGTAAGGGCTTTTTTCGTTGAATCGTCCGTACGGGCCAAGGCTGCCATATACCTCATCCGTGGATACATGGAGAATGCGAAAAGTGTCCGGCTTCCCCTTCCCTTCCCAATAGGCCCTGGCCACCTCAAGGAGATGAAAGGTTCCAAGGACATTCGTCTCGACAAATGCCTCAGGCCCAAGGATTGAGCGATCAACGTGAGACTCTGCGGCAAAGTGAACAATCACATCACAGTTTTCCTCACTCAAGGTGCGAATCAGACATTCCCTGTCCCTGATGTCCCCCTGTACGAAACAGTGCCTTTTTGCATCCTGCGGAGCAAGGTCGTCGAAATTGGACAGATTTCCGGCGTAAGTCAGGGCATCGAGATTGACGATGTTCCACATCGGCCGGTTGGCAAGCGTGTAGCGGATGAAATTCGAACCGATGAAACCAGCCCCGCCAGTGACCAGAAGACGCACGGGCATGGCATGAGGGAAAAGTGCAGAATGCTTTGACGGCTCTTTCATCGGATCAAGCATCCCCTCCTGACACACCAAGCTCTCCTGACACGCTGTCCCCCCTTCTGACACACTGCGCTCTCCTGGCGTGCGCGGCATCCCCTGGCACACCGGGCTCTCCTGACACGATGCCCCATCCTGTCATACTGCCCATCCTGTCATACTGCCCATCCTGTCATGCTGCGCTCTCCTGACATGCCTATCCCTGATCCAGTACCTGATTAAGTGAAATTTCCCAGTCAGGAAGGCACAGACCAAAATCCCGCAAAAGCGCTTCACTCGATAAAAGCGAGCAGGCAGGCCGTTTGGCGGCAGTTGGATACTCAGCCGATGAGATCGGAATTAACCGCTGAATTTTATATTCATTCCTGTGCGTGGCACTTTCCGGATGATTGGCTTTTTCAGGATGACTTGCTTTTTCAGGATGCACGGTATGGTCCCCATGATCAGACTTTTCCGGATAAGCGGCTGTTTGCATGTTTGAGACTGTTCGCATGTTTGAGATCGCCTGCACGTGTCCGCTCGCCTGCACGTGTGCGGCTGTAGCTATGTGCATATGGGTGGCCTTTTCCAGAATAGCTCTGGCAAAGCCGAACCAGCTTGTCCTGCCGCCTGCACCCAGATGGTAAAGCCCTCCCCTTTCGTTAAGAAAACCCGAAAGGTCCCTTGCCCCCTGAGCCAGGATCTGAGCCGTAGCCTCGGCAATCATCCGGCACCAGGTGGGGCCGCCGATCTGATCGTCTACTATCCGGACTTCCTCCTTTTCACGGGCCAGTCTCAAGATGGTGAGCATAAAGTTCTTGCCCCTGCCGCCATATACCCAGCTTACCCGCAAAATAAGATGCGAAACCCCTGCCGCCTGAATGGCCCGGTCAGCCTCCAGCTTGGTTTGACCATAGACATTTATGGGATTGGGGATATCTTCTTCTCCGTACGGGGCACCCTTGGTGCCGTCGAAGACATAATCGGTGGAGTAGTGCACAAGGGCAGCGCCCACTCCTCTGGCCTCCTCGGCCAGGATACCAGGCGCTGTTCCATTAATCGCCCTGGCTAAGTCAGGCTCATCCTCGGCCTTATCAACGGCAGTATAAGCTGCTGCATTCACGATAAGATCGGGGCGGATTTCCCGTACCCGCCTTCGTATCTGCTCAGGTTGCGTAAGGTCTATCGACGGATAATCAAGAGCAATTACGTTGCCCAGAACCTGCAGGGTCCTGGCCAACTCCCATCCAACCTGGCCGTGGACTCCAATCAGCAGGACTTTCAAGGTATCCTCCATATATTATATTGACGATATTACACTGACGATGTATTATGATACGACTTTTCCCAGGCGGGTTCCCGCTCTCGTTATTCCTTCAGATTAAGATTATAGCGATTTCATCAAGATTTTGGAAGGAGAAAATGCCCTTTATTCCTGCTCATCCGCCTTGGAGGATATACGTTTTTTTCTTCTTTTGCGTTTTTCTCCCTTTTTCTCGTCATCTCCGTAGTACTGGTAGTAGTAATACTGATAGTAGTAATAGTAACTGCGTTTGCCAAGGTCGATGTTATTAATGATCGCTCCTAAAAGAGGGGCGTTGACATTCTTGAGAAGATCCTTGCCTCGCATAATGACATCTTTACTGGTTACACCTCCATAAATCACCATGATTATTCCATCGACAATGCGGCTGATAATCACCGAGTCCGTAACTGCAACCAGAGGCGGGGAGTCAATGATGATATGATCAAACCGTTTCTTCAGCTCGTCCAGAATATTTTTCATGTTCGCAGACACTAAAAGCTCGGACGGGTTAGGTGGCCGCTGGCCGCAGGTAATAATCTTGAGGTTTTCAACCGGTCCATCCTGCAAAACGTCATCCACGCTGCACTGACCGATAAGCAGGTTCGATATCCCCTTCTCATTCTTCATACTGAGGAGGCGATGGAGGCGTGGTTTCCTCATATCGCAGTCGATCATGACTACCTTCGCCCCACCCTGCGCCATGGTTATGGCCAGGTTGGCCGAGGTGATGGTTTTCCCTTCCGACGGGGAAGCGCTGGTGATGAGCAGTGCCTTGGGACTGTTGTCGGGAAACGAAAAGAGCACGCTGGTTCTCAAACCCTTATAAGCCTCACTGGTGTGGCTTTTGGGTTTATGCAAAGCTATCATTTCAGGGCAGGGAAGACCCCTGGTTTCAGTCAGATCAAGATGGGGAACAGGGCCGAGAAAGGGAAGCCCGAGATAGCGCTTGAGATCCTCGGGGGTTTTGATGGTATTGTCCAGGTATTCAAAGAAAAAGGACAATCCGACACCTGCAAACAGGCCGACAATCGCTCCCAAAAGGAGATTGAGCTTTTTCTTTGGCTTGATCGGCGAATCGGGAACTTCAGCCCGATCAATGATACGGATATTACTGTTCTTCAACCCACGGGTAAGATCGGTCTCTTTCAGGCGGTTTAAGACCACTTCGAACATCTGCTGGTTACTCTCGGCGTCCCGCTTCAGGACATTGTACTTGATCGCTTTTTTATTCAGCTCCAGTGCCTCTTCCTTCTGCTCGTTCAGGGCATCGACCAGAACCTTCTCCTGGGCCGCAGCAATCTCGTACTCGGTCTTGATGCTGTTGACGATCTTGCTTACCTCCGAGTCGATCCTTTCCTTGAGGGATTTCAACTGAGAGTTAATCTTGATAATGTGAGGATGCTTGTAGCCATACTGTTTGGATTCGCGGGTATACTCCGCTAAAAGGGCAATGTAATCTTTTTTAAGCTCCAGAATGAGCTGGTTATTCATAACCGAAGGAAGTGACTCGAGCATCTCTTCATTATTCCTGAACTTCCTGGCCTGATTATAGAGGGTCTCCAGGCGAATCCTCTTCGTTTTGGCATCAGTGACAGCACTGTTGATCTCGGAAAGCTTCTGGACGATGATATCCTGCTTCTCTTCAAGAGAGACAATCTTGTTTTCATCCTTGTAGGAGTGGAGTGCCTCTTCAGAGCTTTCCATCTTCCTTTTGAGCTCTCCCACATTTTGATTCAGCCACTGAGAAGCATCCATCGATGCCTCGTACTTGAGCTTCAGGTTGTGTTGAATGTACTGATCGGCCAGGGTGTTGACAACTCGTGAGGCCAGGGCAGGATCATGAGCCAGAAAGCCGATATTGACCAGGTGACTGTTCCTTATCGGCTCAATCTGCAGCTTATTGAGAAAGGCATCGATCAACTTGGTTTCCTCGTGCTCGCGAACCTCCTCAGGAGTAAGGGCGTCCGTTATCTCAGGAGAGTTCGATGAGACAGGAAGAAAAGATGCAACAAAGGAAGCGACCCACTCCCTGACAGCGCCAACGAGTGAGGCAATGAGGTTCTTTTTCACCTGATCATTGCCAGCAAATTCCTTATTATGTGCAAGATCCAGGACATCGATGACCGATTTGGCCATGGAGCGGCTCTGCAATATCTTATACTGAGTCTGGTAGTAGTCCGTATCTTGCGCATCCAGTGACATAACCTCTTTTATGGAAAGGATGTTGGGGTTTTCCTTATCGATGAGAATCTGAGCAGTGGCCTTGTAGACCGGCTCCATACTAAAAGTGGCTATGGCTACGGTTATAAATACAATGATAAACAGAGTGATCACGGTCCAGCGGTATTTCATGATCACCCGCCAGTACTCCCTCAGGTGGATTTCTTCCTCCTGAAAGGCCGATTCCTGAAAGCCCGGTTGTTGGTACTCCATAGAAAAGTCTTCCCCTCTACGATGTATGATAACTTGCCATTGGTTCAGATGATACCTTGTATGTTTTATATAGTGTGTAGCTTTTTATGCTGTGTACGCTCTCGTATACCGGGTATGCTGGCTTCATCTGTTGTGTATGCTTTCAATGATGATGGAAACCGCTGATTACAGCTTCGCCCCGTGAGTTACATGTGCAAAGAGTAACCCGGTCGTCGTCCACTGCAAGGTAAGGTAACCGTTTCTTGCGTGCCGGTCTTAAAAAACTCCTTTTCAGATGGATGGAGCTTTACCGGTCACGGCAAATGTTGGGATAGCTTTTCAGTCTCTGATGTGGTTATTAGTTATCTAAAAACCAATCCGAAAAAATTATTCTGACCGCAAAAGGGATTTCCACAATGCTGTTCCCTTGGCGGTGTACTTGAGACTTTCTTTAGTGCCGCGTTCCTCTAGTTGTGCAGGAATTGTAAAACACAGCACCTTCCAGTCATTAATTTTCGAATAAGCTCTTTAGTTCAAAATAAAAGATGGATTCACGAGGAGAAAAAATCTTAGATGGATAAAAGTAATTAATGCAATGAAACCCCGCTCATATTCTTATTCAGGCAATGCCTTCATGCTGGCTTGAAATATGGGCGAATTAAAAAAAACTCTCCGAAACCCTGACAATATCATCAGGGAGAACCAGATCCATCATTTTGGCTTTTATTTCCTGCTCCTTGCCGTTAATGGTTCTTAAGATTTTAATCCTATTCTCATTAGCTTTCGGAGTAAGCCCCCCTGCCATAGAAATGGTTTGGAGCACATTCATTTCCTTTTCCAGCTTGAACCGGCCGGGAGATTTTACCTCTCCAAGCACATAGCAGAACTTCGCTTTCGGGATGTAGAGGGTATCATTATTTTGAAGCTCAAAGTTAAGGTTGGTACCCTGGTTAAAATCGTTCAGGTTAAGGGTAATAACCCGGCTTTTCGCCATCATGGCTTCAGTTTGAGGATCGGAATCTTTCCCTGAAGTGGAGTCCTGCTCCGCAGGAAGAGGAGTGACTGAGCTGTCAACATCCGTCTCAGAAGGGATACTGCCGCTTTTCCCTTCCTTAAGGATCTTCGCGATATTCTTTGGATCAATCTTTTCCGGAGAACGTAAAATATAAGCCTCCTGCCCTGCATCCGGCGTAAGGCCCCCGGCCGTGGAAATAATTTCCACCATGGTGGTCACCCTGGAAAAGGGATAATAGCCTGGCTTGTTAACCTCTCCCAGCACATAAACCTTTTTACTGTTATACTCTTTGACTGTCACCGTAACCTGCGGGTTGACCAGATAACCATCTGCCAACGCGGATCGAATAATCTGCTGGAGATGCTCTGTAGTGGCTCCTTCTACGTTCAGTTCTCCGATTAAAGGGAAAGAGATGGTATTTACGAGGGAAACGGTCACTTCCCTCGAAAGGTCCGGGTTATCCCATACCTCGATTTTTAAAACATCCTGAGGACCTACCGTATACCCTTTCAAACCCTCTGAAAAAGAAACCGACGAGATGAAACACACCGTAAGACAAAAAAATACTATCAATGCAGAATACTTTCGTCCCGGATAAGCGAACGGTGAATGAATGAAAACAGGAGCAGAGACCCTGGATCGAAAAAGGGTGACTACCTTCGGGAAGTTATACATTACTATCAAGAGGAAAATGAGCATTTTTTATACCGATCAGAAAAAGAAATAAGGGTTTATAATAATCGTTGGCTCCAGATACCCGTTGACTCCAGATAGCCATTGTATTCAGGAGGCTCATTAAGTAATCGCAATGTAACTTACATATTGTGCAAAATATATTAAAATATGATAAATTTTGCACCGACTTTTAATCAGAAGTATATTAAACCATGCCTACCCCTTTGTCAACTAGTTTTTCAGATATGTAATCAAGAAACTTGTTGTTAAATTTGGTAAATTAAAATTAGGAGGCAATGCTGGCCGGTTAGATAAAATAAAAGCCCAGATCAGAGAGCAGAATATCCGCCTCAGGTGAATCGCCGCTGTAAGTCCAAAGAGTAGCACGCGTTGCAGAGTGTAGTCGAGAATCCGAAAGAGCTGGTTCCGCAGTCACATGAGCATAAATCGCTGTTCACGGTTCGCTGTAGTTTGAATTTTCAGTTTCCATTTCCGTAGCCGGAAGGGCTCCAATATGTTTTTGAACATCCCCCACTGTATACCGCCATGTTGAAGCTCCCCGGTCTGGGCATTTTTCCATTCTAAACTTGCAAATAGTGTACCAAACCCACTATCCATTGCTGATGAACATAATTACATAAGGCTCATTCCTTACTATCCCCTTAAAGTTGCAGGCAACCTGAAGGTGTCGATAATTGACATGATGAAGGATTGCTTAAGGTAAGGGTCAGGGAAAATGTCTAAAAGTGTGTGCGATCCATCCCCTCCATTGTTAAAAAGATGACCAGGCAAGCACGATGGTGCTCTTTAGCAGTACAGATAAGAACATGAAATCCTCCCTTTTTGGCATCGAGACGCAGCCAGATTAAGAGAGAGCCAGCACCAGATCCTCTGCCCTGTCTCCGGGCCTGGCCATATGCCGATGGTACCAGCGCTGGAAAAAGAGAACAGCCCAGATTTGCCTGGAATAATCTTGTCTTCTCTGCTGATGACGATGCCAAAGCGAAGATATCTCATCAAAATTCAACACTCCGGACAGGGACGAAAGGTGCTGTTCCCACAGGTATTTTTCTCCCTCCAATCGCCATTCACCTGTGAACCAGGCTCCAAGAGGCAGTTCAGCCTTTTGTTTTTTCCGTGCCAGAATATCCGAAGGCAAAGCGCCCTTAAGAGCCTTTTTCAACAGGGAGCTCTCTTGCGATCCATTGTCTTTGAAATGGATCGGCGTACGGCTTAAGAATTCAATCAGCCGATGATCCAGAAGTGGTAGCTGCACCTGAAGGGAATTCGCCATGCTGGCTCGATCTATTTGAGTCAGCACATTATCCGGCAAATACGTTTTCATACCGATATACTGCCTTCTTGAAAGTGGATCGAGGCTTTGAGTCTTCCGGTAAAGATCCTGAAACAGGACAGATGGATCATATCCGCAAAGATCATGGTAAAAGTCCTCATTCAGAAGCCGCTGGATGCCATCGAAAGAAAAGCAGGCAATTGACTCCAGATACTCCTGAGCCGAAGATGCAGGCCGAAGGTGTGCGGCATCTTTGGACGTAATTTTCTGAAAGCGGGTTCCCCACAGGGGAAGCCTTTGACAGCGAAAAGGGGCAAAATTCCCATCTCCTGCCTCTCCGGACAGGGCTACTCGCGTATGCTGCCCGGCCAGCCTGGCCAGTTCAAAGGTAAGCACGGCCGTGGCATCACCTATGGGCTCGTCATAGCAAAAGGCCAGGTGATCCAGTTGGGCCAGCATCCCTTTTGGCGATAAAACCCATTCCTGGCAGGAAGTCTGAAAGTAACGGGTAAGAGTGCGGGAAAATGGACGCTCGTCCAGATCCGGCTCCTCAAAACCAATCGTGTGGGCACATAAAGGCACTCCCCCCTTATGAGCAAGGCAGAGCAGGGCTGCGGAACCGATTCCTCCGCTCAGGAATAACCCTGCCGGCGGGCCGGAAGCAGGCAGCCGGCAATGGATTGCCTCTTGGAGAAGATCGAGCAGAGCATATTGACACTGCTCAAAAGACCCTTCCTCCGGCCTGGGGGAAAAATCAAGATCCCAGTACTTTTTCACGGTATACCCTGCCGGAGAGCAGAGCAGGTAGTAACCGGGGGGGATTTTATAGATTCCCAGAAAAACAGTTTTGGGCGCCGGGATATAAAGATAACGGAAATAGTCGGCTACGCCCTGAGGATTAAGCTCCTTTGCCACGGTATTATCCTGAAAGATGGCTCTTATCTCCGAGGCAAAAATCAGCCGGTAGCCATCCGAGGCGTAGTACAGCGGCTTGATACCAAGCCGGTCCCTGGCCAAAAGGAGCCGGTTGGTATTCTTATCCCAGAGAGCCAGAGAAAATACTCCCTGTAACTCATTCAGAAAATTTACTCCTTTTTCTTCGTAGAGGTGCAGGATAGTTTCGGCATCGGAGTCGGTGTGGAAGTAATGACCTTTGCCTTCAAGCTCCTTACGCAGCCCGTGGTAATTGTAAATCTCTCCGTCAAGAACCAAAACCAGCGTGCGGTCTTCGTTGAATTGCGGCTTTTGGCCGCTTTTCATTCCAGT
>JBFMGO010000136.1:0-14173 GCA_040752695.1 bacterium | reverse complement strand
CAGACGCAAAGCAAAAAGCTCTTCTTCGTTTTCCAGGTCCCATAACCGCAGCGTGGCATCTTTACTCACGGTAACGACCTGCCCGCCGTCAGGACTGAAGGCAATGCGGTAGATACTACTTTCGTGGCCGGGCAGTATCCTTTCTTTTCTCCCGTCACTGGCTCTCAGGATATGAACCATCGTATCCCGTCCGACCAAACCGATCTTGCTTTCATCAGGGCTGAATGCTGCCCAGTATATTCTGTCCTCTGAAACGGGGAAGACTTGCCGCAGAATTGGCCCGGAGGACCAGGTTTTAAGATCCCAGAGTCTTGCCGTGCCATCCTCCCCCGCGCTCAGCAGCTGCCGGCAGTCCCTGCTGAAAGCCACTGAAAAGACCGCCCTTTCATGGGCAGAATAGAAACGGCCGTTTTCCTTGTCTCTTTCAAAGATGCCGATTTTGCCGTCTAAACCGGCAGTAGCCAGCAATCGGCCATCCGGGGAGAAGGCCAGGCCTAGAACACCTCCCTTATGACCTTTGAAGATCCGCATCAATCGGCCGCTCCTGGCCTGCCAGATACTTATATTGGGATCATCGTAATTGGCCAGGGCCAGACTTTGACCATCGGAGCTGAAGATAAGCCGGCTTATCACTTCAGCTCCCGGCTCTTCAGTTTCCGGCTCCCTGGCTGGTGATTCTTCTTCTTTTCGCCTTTTCGTCCGTACTCCTGGACTCTCCCACAGCAATCGGGTATCAGGCAACGCATAGAGGCGAAGCCTGCCGCTGGAAAACTGCACGGCCAGTGCGGAGCCATCCGGAGCAATGGCGCAGGAGCGCGGTTCATAGCCGCGACCATCACCAGAGAAATCGAGCATTTTTATATCTTCCGGCATTATCTTCGATGGAATATCCCACCTGAGCACCTTATGGTCGTCGCCTGCGCTGAAAAGTTGATTGCCGAATGCAGTCAGGCGGTTTATGAATGCTCTATGCCCCTGGAGTACCCATACAGGTATACTGAGATGATCCTGCCTCAGGCTGAGGTCTACATCCCATATCCTCACCGTGCGATCACGACTGGCTGAGGCGAGATAGCGGTGATTGATAAAAGCAAGGCCGTATACTTCATTGCTATGGCCTTGCAGTATACCTTTTTGTCTTCCTGACTCCACATCCCACAGGAGGATATTTTTATCTTCGCCTCCGGTTGCCAGGATGCGGCTGTCAGGGCTGAAGACAACTTCTGCAACTTCGTCTGTATGCCCGCAGAGAACATGCCTGCACTTCCATTTTTTCAGATCCCATTCCCATATGATAGCATTCTGATCAGCAGATGCACTGGCCAGAAACCTTCCATCAGGGCTAAAGGAAAGGCCATTGATTTCATTATGATGCCCTTCAAGAATACGTATTACCTTTCCCGTTTCCACGTCCCGGATTGTCACATTGGGATCAGTGCCGCCAGTTGCCAGCCATTTACCATCCGGACTGAGAGCAAGATCCCATATTTTACCCCGTGTCTGCCACACATCCAGTTTTTTCCCGTCCGGTACACTCAACAATACAATACCCCGGCCATCCCCGGCTGTTATCAGCCGCTTGCCATCAGGATGAAAGGCTATGCTTCCCCAGATGCGAAACGCATCTTTTGTTTCCGCCGATGATACCTGCCACCTCCCCACTACTCTCGCACTGTCCAGATCAAAGAGAGCAACAGTGCCTTCCTCTCCAATGGCTGCCAAAAGGTGGCCATCCGGACTGACTGCTACATCATAAAGACGTATGTCACCGAGGTGCCTGTCATCCCTTAATTGATAGGTCCTTGCAGCCTTGCCGCCTTTCGTGTTGACAAACCAGTCAAGCAGCTTTCTGCTCAGCAGCAGTTCCGGCTGGATGTGCTGGATTTGCGGATCAAGCGTGCGGCTGCTCCTGAGAGTCTCACGGGCATGCTCGTAATTATCATTCTCTGCCAGCAAGGATGCCTGCTTAAGATAGGATTTAAAAAGATGAAGACAGATAAAATCTTCAGCCTTCCTGGCTTTCTCCCTCTCTGAAAGCGCCCAAAAAACCAGGCATAAGGCTATTACCAGCCCAACAAGGGTCAAGGCCATACGTTTTTTGGCCTGCTTTAACTTCAATTCCCGTTGTGCGGACTCCTTTTTCCTCTTTTTTTCCTCTTCCCAGTGATTTTGGCTTTTCGTGAGAAACTCCATGACCAAGTCGAAATCCGTGCCATAGCGGTTTGCCCATTCTCGCGTGGGATGCTGGCGATCCTTCCAGGCCAGGGCGTTTTGAAGATCGAGCCCGCCCCACAATTCAGCGACTCCCTCTTTCCACAGGTGAGCGGTCTGCTCCAGCCGGTAATACTCGCCCGCTGAAACTGCCTCTGCCTCAACCCATCCATTTAATCGTTCCCATTGGCGAATCAGGCTCTCGTGGCTGATATCGATTATGGTTTCAGGCAACAGGGGCTCTCTGACAGAGGGAGTGAGAAAGCTGCGGCCAGGCTGGCGGAAGACTTCTACTACTTTGGCCACTTCCTCCGGGTCTACACCGGTTATCGCAGCTACCTTTGAAAGCCTTGTAGGACGGCGGGTATCCCGCCTGGTGATGGACCGCTCGGTCAATGAGCGAAAAAGCGTCTCTGCTATTGGCTTTTGCCTCTCCTCCAATTCATCGAAAGCCTCGTCAGCATGGTTTGACAGGGCTTTCTCCAGACCGCCGATGGCCTCATAATCCCCTGAGGTGAGGGTGGGAGAAGCAGCACCTCTAGCCAGGGCAAGGGTCCACATCCGCATCAGGGCATGCTGCATGAGGGGCAATTGATCCGGATCCTTTTGCATGTCATTGAGGAGCCTGTTCACGAGAGCAGGCTCAATTTCTCCCTGGAACACTCCGGCAGGTCCTTCTATGGCCGCCCGGCTTTGCTCTCTATCGAGGCGCGGGATGAGAAACTGGCCCTCATTTATCGCCTCAGGAAGGCCACTTAAAAGGCTGCAATCGCCCAGAAAGTCCGTACGCATGGCAATGACCACATACACGGGGACTTCCCTTTGCCTGGCAGAATTCAGAAGAAGAGATACAAAGGCTTCAGCCTCATCAGCACTGCCCTGCTGGCGGTAGCGGAAGATCTCCTCAAACTGGTCAACCAGAATCAGCACATTCGTGCCTTTTGGCAGGGGCGTTTCTTTGAGTGCTTCAACCAGGCCAAGAGGCCCCCTTCGCAGAACCGCCTGCAGATAAGCCACATTTTCCCTGTACTCGCCCCACTCCGGCCCAAGGGACTCATCCTTCAAAAGGGCCCTGGCTAATTCCCTTATGGGAGAATTGCCGGGTTTCATGGTGGCCGTTCGCCATTGCGCTCCGGCACTGGCCATAAAGCCGATTTCGAGGCTGGCCAACATACCTGCATTCAAAAGAGAGGATTTCCCGCACCCAGATGGGCCCAGTACAGCCAGAAACCGTGATTTCTCGAGTCTCTCGAGAAGCTGGTCTACCTGGCCTTCACGACCAAAAAAAATGTCTGTCTCGTCCTGCCGAAAAGGGCGAAGCCCCGGATAGGGAAAGTCACTCATGGTTTCGCGTATCAACTTTCCAGGCTGTGTTTCTTATGATTATGTTCCTTGGATTATACTCCGTTAAAGGAAAAATCGGAATTTTTTGAACTCTTACTGCAATCAGATAATAGATAACATATAGCTTGACTTGGCTATGCTGGGGCAGTTCCGTAAGGGGAATGGCTGGTGGCGTACTATTTATCGCCTTTCTTCTCTTTTAAGCGACTCGAAAAAGGGCTGAAGCGCTCTTTCAAGGGAGCATATCGGGCACTGAATGATTTGCATACCGGGGAGAGCGATATTCAAAGGGTCTTTGGGCCCTGGTGGCGGGCCTTCATAAACGGCTATGGCTTTGAGGGGCTCCTCGCGCTTGTACATGATCTTGCGGCAATATCGAAGCTGCTCCCGTGCCCAGACCGGAGTAACGGTGCCATAAACGACGATTACTCCATCGGAATCAAGGAGGCACTCCTCTAAATCCTTCCGAACATCTGCCGGGTGGCCGCTGCGAAGTGGCAGGACATAGCCGATCTCATTTTTTTCCATCACCCTGACTACCTCCCGGGCCAATGAATCATCCTCCCTGTTTGCATCCAGAAAAACAAGGGTACATACCGCACTGACCCTGGGAGCAGGCTTGGCCAGTGCCAGCTCTACAACCTCCCGCTTGAATTCCTCCAGCCCGACTGCCAGAACTGTTTCACCTTCCAGAAGATTGCGATGATCCTTGTCCGCTGTGGTCGCCGTGTCCAATGAGGGACTGCGCCACTGGAGAATCTGTTTTCCTGCTTTCAGAGCCAGTTGATATTGAAGGCAGATGTGGCTTGGCCCATGCGCACACCTTCTGCCGGTCAGGCCGCTCAGCAACTGGACAAAGATTTTACATTCTTCAAGGTCTCTATCCACTGCCTTTTGAAAAGCAGCCGGCTCACTGAAATAGAGCTGAGTTTCAGGCAGCACTCTCAGGCCAGCCTGGACCAGGTAGCGCATCACCTCATCACGCTGAATAACCAGATCATCGGTGACTTCGGCCAGGAAAACAGCAGGCCGCGTATCGACTCTCTCCCTTTCTGCATCAGGGCTTTCAACTGACTCTCTGATCCGCTTCAATTCCTCGGCCATGTCGTGGCTGAGATCATTGAGCCGGTCGTAATAAGGCTGGCTTTTGGGATCACTGGGATTTGGCCTTGGCTCACCCAGAATACGAGGCGTTCTGCATCCTTTGTCTTCAACCCAGAAACGATACCCCAAAAGGTCTCTGAATTCAGCCGGCCGCTCGCTTGTTTCAATTTTATCACGCTCCACGACAAATATCCGCGAATTGCGACGAGGCCGGTCTCTTACCATCTGCAAGAAGGTGTTTCTCTCCCTCTGACACCACTCTGAGGCAAGATATCCGGGTGACAGGATAACGACCAGTACAGCCGAATGCTCTATGGTAGACAGAAGTTCAGGCGTAATTGGCTCATGCAGGGATAACCGATAATCCATCCACAGAGAAAAGGTATCGCTCCTGCCCAGCCTCTGGGCTAAAAGCGTCTTGAGTCCCCCCACCAAAGTTGAAACCCAGCCCTCTTCTGCACCGGGGATAGGTTCATCATCGACGTGCGCATAACTTATGAAAATGTCATGCTCATAGCCTGGAACAAAGACAGTCATCAGAACTTACCTCTCCTTTCCTCTCAAAGGTGATATTTTCAATCACTTATATCCATATTATAGCCCATTTGTACTCATATTGGCTAGAAGATAATTTCAATATTATATGTAACATTAATAATAATACTACATAATAAATTAATAAAAATGTATGCTTTTATGAATAATAATTCGGGCTGATAGGATAGTGATTGCTATCTCCGATAAGGCAATCAGGGCCCTGTAAATATGATGCATAGCACCACAGAACATGGTCATTTACTTTCTCCCCCTTTTCGAAAGAAAGATGACAGGGGGAGGTTTTAACATCAATATCATAAATGAACGAATGAAGGAACGAAGGAATGAAGGAAGGTGTAAGGTTATGATCAGGAAAGGTTGGAAGTTGATTCAACTTAAGACAAAAATCAGCCGGATGCGCCGGACAATAATAGATATATTTGTACATAGAGAAGATACCCTCTGGCAGTGGTTTGCTGCAATGGTTCTGTGCCTGTGCCTGATTTCGGCAGCAGGTTGTGGTCAGAGTCAAAGCAAGGTCGCTTCCCGGGATGAAGCGAACGAATCCGTAGGGGAGGTCGCTACCCGCGATGAGGTAGATGAGGTAAACGAATCTGTAAAACCGGAAGCGGGCATCCATCCGCTAACGAGAAAACGAGAAAGTATTAAGGCAGCCACCGATACGACACTGGATATCGATCCCAATATCGCGGAAAAACTCGATCCTGCCTTGAAGAGAAAGCTCGCTGAATTGACAAAAGAAGATCGTCTTGATGAGTACCTGGGAATAATAGGCAAATATGCTGGTGTAGAGTCGCAGGAATTGCGGCAAAAAGTGTCGGACTTGGGATGTTCGGTCGGCACCGTGACGAGCAGCTTCTTTACTACGGAATGTCAGGCAGGGGACATCCTGGACCTGGCCAAATTTGATTTTGTCACCTACCTGGAGCTTGCCAAGGAGGTTTATCCTAGCGATCAGCATAACCATAAAAACCATGGAGGATGTGAAAGATGATTCGTAGAAAATCAGCGTTATTTCTCTGCATCTTGCTCCTGGTTCCATTGGTTTCGGCCAATGCCTTTGGAGCGATCAGCGCCAGGTTCAGTCCTGCCCTCAATCTGATTGCTTCCAAAAAAGCTGATGAGACATCCATTTTCGCCAATCACTTTTCCATCTTTTCTCATCCCGTGACCGGTGAAACAACGCTCGGTGTACTGATCAAGTTTAAAAATGCTTCATACACCAGCGCTCTTAAGAAGGCTGACGGACGGGTCCATACGGTTTTACCATCGGGGATCGCCACTGCCTGGCTTCCATTGCGGAGCCTGGACGCTGTTGGCAGATTGGATGGGATTGAATATGTGGAACTGGCTTCCAGGAACTGGCCGCTTCTGGATGTCAGCCGCCCGGAGATTGGCGTCGATAAGGTTCAGCAAGGACAGGGTCTGCCCGCAGCCTGTAAAGGCAAGGGCGTGATTGTGGGCGTTATTGATACCGGTATTGACTTCGATCATCCGGATTTTAAAAATCCCGATGGATCAACGCGCATCGCCTCTATCTGGGATCAATGTGCTCCGAACGGGACTCCGCCAGAGGGCTACACGTATGGAAATGAGTGCGATTCAGGGGAAATTGACAGCGGAAATTGCTCGGAACAGGATAATAATGTAGATGCCTGGGGCCATGGTACACACGTTGCAGGTATCACCGCAGGCAATGGAAATGCTCCCAATGATAATGCCGATTACACCGGTATCGCTCCTTTAGCTGATATTATTGTCGTTACTTCATTCGGTACCTGTGAAGGTTCCGCATCGGATACCTGGATCGTCGATGCTGCAAACTATATCTTCAGGAAGGCTCAGTCTATAGGCAAGCCTGTTGTTATCAATATGAGTTTAGGAAGCCATTTAGGGCCGCATGATGGAACATCTCTCTTTGAGCAGGCATTGAACGAGCTTACGGGGCCAGGCAAAATCATCGTTGCAGCCGCGGGTAATGAAGGCTCTGATTTCATTCATCTGGGGTATCAGGTGGATGATAAAGGTGAGGCATCCTTGTTTTTGCCTTATGAAGGGGTACGGAGTGCCATTTTCGATGTGTGGTATTCATCCAGTTATCAAATGGATGTAATGATTGGACGAGCCGATGCCGGGACGGGAATATAGGTATCGGCTGAATCTGCCTCCACCTCCACCCACGTGTTTAGCCGCTTCCACAGACGAATCAGGCTCTCGTGGCTGATATCGATGATTGTTTCTGAGGTCAGGGGGATACCGGCAGGAGGGGTAAGAAAGCTGCGGTCCGGTCTGCGAAAGATATCCACTACCTCCTTAACCTGCTCAGGGTGCACCCCTGCCACCTTTACTATCTCGGATAACCGGCTCGGCCGGCGGGTATCCCGCAGACTTTCGGATCGCTCGCTTAAGGAGCGAAAGAGCACTTCGGCAATAGTTTTTTGCTTTTCATCCAGTTCCTCGAAAGCTTCATCGGCATGATTTGACAGGGCATTTTCCAGGCCGCCGATCGCCTCGTAATCCCCGAGAGTAAGGATAGGGTGCTCTGCCCTTTTGCCTGCCTCTCTCCACATACGCATCAGGGCATGCTGAAAAAGGGGTAATTGCTCGGAGTCCTCTCCCATATCGTTCAGGAGCCGGTTGACCAGGGCCTGTTCGACTTCGCCGCCGAATACTTCGGCAGGTCCGATAATGGCTGCCCGGCACTGTTCCCTGCTGAGACGGGGCGTCAGGAACTGCCCCTCGTCTATTGCCTCTGGAAGACCGCGAAATAGGGCGCAATCTCCCAAAAAATCCGACCGCATGGTAATAACCACATATACGGGCAGAGTTTTTTGCTGTGTCGCGGCCAGAAGCAAAGCCACAAAGGCTTCGGCCTCATCGAGGCTATACTGCTGGCGGTAGCGAAAGATCTCCTCGAATTGATCCACTAGAATGAGTAAATTCGTACCCTGAGGTAGAAGTGTCATAGAGAGGGCATCAATAAGACCCAAAGGCCCCCTTCGCAGGGTAGCCAGCAAAAAAGCTGCACTCTCGTCGTCTTCCCCTCTCTCCGGTCCCAGGGCCGATTTCTTAACCAGAGCTTTGGCCAGATGCCGCATGGGACACGTACCAGGCCGCGTCTTGGCTGTCCTCCACCGCACTCCGGCACTGACCAGAAAGCCGGTTTCAAGGGCTGCAAACAGACCTGCCTGAACCAGCGATGATTTGCCGCATCCCGACGGGCCGACCACGGCCAGAAAACGAGATTGGTCAAGCCGTTCAAGAAGCTGATCCACCTGCTCTTCCCGGCCAAAGAAAATGTCCGTCTCGTCCCGCCGGAAAGGACGTAAGCCCGGATAAGGGAAGTCACTCATGATTATTCTTATCAGTTCTCTACGATTAGAGAGCTTATGATTATATTGCTTATGATTATGAATCGGTAAAGAACCCGATAAAGAAAAAATCGGATACTTTACAAACTCTTCCTGCAATCAGATAATTAATTTATGGCCTTGCCCTGCTGTGCAGGATGGAAACAGAAAAGATCCGTTGCATCTTCTTGCAGCATATGTAATCTTTTTCATATACCTTTATTATCGAATCATCCCCTATCTATGCTTTTTCCCTTGTCTTTTTCCTGGTTTCATAAGTACGCTGCACAGTTAAGAAGACGGCATTAAAATTGCTTTTCATACATCATGGTTATGTAGATTTTGAAAATAATCAAACCATCCTTAACCAATTCAAGCAGTTGATAATCCAAAGGGAGTAAAGGTTTCTCTAAGTATGTGCAGTATGTATAGGCATGGATCGCCCGCCAGGCAGAAGGTAGTCTTATCAGTAACCTTATCTGTAGTTTCCATTGTTTTTCTTTTTTGCTCTTTCAGTATTCTCAACTATGTGCACTGCCACCATTTATTGCCTGATGAGGTGTTGGATTTTAATATTACCTTAAAACGCAGGAGCTCAGGACCGCTCAATGAAATAATATCACGTCAAACAGCAGTCCGCTTCTCAACAGTTTTGTGGTTTCTGAATGATCTTGTATATTCAGGACAATCTTGCCTTAACCACGAAATCCCCGACCGGGTTTACTTTCCCATCTTTCTTTCATCCGTCATTATTCTGTCTTGACAGACTCCGTTTGTGGTAGAAATCGTAACTATTCAGGCTTTCAGGTTCACGGTTCATAGTTGACGGTTCAGGTTCATGGGTCATGGTTCACGGTTAGTCGCCCGGCGGTCTTCACACTTAACGAAACGATGAGTGCATCAATTGCCAGGCATACATACCTTAAAAATGCCAAACCGTTTCATTTTCATCATTCTACCCCTGAAATCGAATGTTAATCCTGAAACCGAACGCTATCCCTGAAACCGAACACTAATCCTGAACCAAAAATCTGAGTAATTACCAGAAATCTTTTTTCAGGTCAGGAAATGAGATAACTATTCATTAAGGATACAATAGAGTATGCATCTGTTTTTTAGTAATTCAGATAAAAAGCTTATTTTTACCTTTATTATTTTTAGCCTTACTTTTTTTATTGTAGCTATGATAGCCCTATTTATCGTAATCTATTCCAGCGATGCAAGGGATCTCTTCCAAAAAAATCAGCCATCATTAATAAGTCGATTTGAACCAAATGGTCTGTTTTTCACAGGCTCAGGAAAGACCCCAGGGCTTGCTGTCACCAAGGACCTGATTTGAGCTGTGCAAAAAAAGGGAATGCATTCTGCTCCACCTCCGACCGACCATGCCCGCGCTGACAGGAGGGAGGTGGAGCCTGGTATTTTTGATTCCTTCCTGAAAAAACCTATTCTCAAAGGGAGCCGCACTTTATAATGTATGTATCTCCTGCGCATCCATCAAGGCCCTTTGAGTCCTTTTTGTACGTGCTCCCTCTGACAACAGGGGTTTTCCTTTGTCCGGTGTCAGAGCAAGGCACCATCGGAATGTGGTCCGCTGGAAAAAAACAAAATCTTCTCAATAGCTATATCGATTCGATATGCCTGGGAAGGGATGTCCTGCTCTCCCGGTTTTTCCCCTGGGATATATCCATCTAAGATTGCGCCCTCGTGGATGGATTCTATCCGGCCCAGCAGTTGGTATCCTTTTTGGGTCTTTTGATCAAATATGGCTACGGAAACTTTGGGATTTTCCCTTAGATTTTTTACAGTAGTTTCACAAAACCAGCTTTCAAACTCAACCGTTTTTTCCCTGACCCATCGAACTCCTCTTTCCATAGCCAGATGAGGGAACCCTTCCTGATCGGCAGTACCGATAATAGCCAGGCTCGATTGCTCCAGTATAAATTTTTTTACCTGCTCGATTGATTGCTTCAATTCCCATTCCCTTTTTCATTTACTCCAGAATTCTTATCTCATCCCGGAATCTCCTTATCTCAGCCCCTCTCCTCCCCGTTTCCTGATCTCCTGCTTTCTCTTCTTTTTTCCCCTGCCCTCTGCCTGTTTTCCTACTCTCCGCCTCCTCTTTCTCCATCGTCGCCTATGGCATCTACAGGGCATTCTTCCAAAGCCTGTTGACAATTTTCCGTTTCTTCGTCGTTTTCAGGCTGCTTATAGACATAGAAAAATTCTTCACCCTGAGTAAAATTTTCAGGGGCAACCTCAGCGCAATTACCACATTGGATACAACTTTCATCTACATAAAAAGGTCCATCTACATTTTCTGAGACTTTTCTTTCTCTATCAGCCATGTTTCTTTCTCCTTACATTTTTTTCCTATCTCTATGATCAGCTTCATTACGTCAGAATAATAATTCGACCATTCGTCCGATTTGGCCTTACAATTGTAAGCCGAACATACCCACAAATCCCAGATAAGCCAGGGAAAGTAGACTGGCAAGAATAAAAGCGATAGGATAGCCCTGAAAGGCAGGCGGAATTGGAGCACGGTCGATCCGCTCCCGTAGGGAGGCAAAGATAACGATAGTCATGACATACCCTCCTGAAACTCCGGCCGTATAGACCAGACTCTGCAACAGGGTATAGTTGTAATCAATGCCGAGAAAAGCGGCGGCGAGAATGGCGCAGTTCGTGGTGATCAGCGGGAGAAAGATCCCCAGAGTCTGGTAAAGGGCAGGCATGGTTTTTTTCATGAACATCTCCACGAACTGAACCAGCGAGGCGATAACCAGTACAAAAAAGATAGTTCTCAAATACACCAGGTTATAGGGCTTGAGCAGGTAATGATAAAGGGGCCAGGTGACCAATGAGGCCATTGTCATAACAAAGGTCACCGCCAGTCCCATGCTGAGAGAGTTTTCTATCTTATGGGAAATGCCGAAAAAAGAGCAAAGACCGAGAAACCGGACAAGAAGTATATTATTGACGATCAATGCTGCAAAAAAAATAAGAAACATCTGCTTCATGGTTTGTTCTCCTCTTCGCCCTTCACCCTTCACCCTTCATCATTTATCATTTATCATTTTACTCTTCATCCCTTGCCCCCTTTGCGGGTGACAGCATTTAACCCGGCTATCAGAAAACCAATAAGCAGGAAGGCACCGGGAGGCAGGATCATCAAGATCATGGGCTGAAAATGAGTGCCCAGGGCAGAAACCTGGAAGAAAGTGTTGTTGCCCAGAACCTCACGGAAGATCCCAAGGAGAGTGATTCCGCCGGTAAACCCGGTCCCCATCCCCAGGCCGTCCAGGATGGATGAAAGAGCAGTATGATGGTAGGCAAAGGCTTCGGCGCGACCCAGGATTATGCAGTTGACCACGATCAAAGGGACGTAAACCCCCAGGGTGCGATGGATTGCAGGAAAGTAGGCCATCATCACGTAATCGATGGTAGTGACGAAGGTGGAAATAATGACAATGAAGATGGGAATGCGCAACTCAATGGGAATAAGCTTCCGAAAAAGGGAAATGCTCAGATTTGACCCCACCAGCACAAAGGTAGTGGCCAGGCCCATACCTAAAGCGCCGGTAGCTGTGGTTGAAACAGCCAGGGTGGGACATAAGCCGATCATGAGGCGAAGCGTCGGATTTTCCCTGATGATCCCGGTGGTGAAGTCTTTCCATGTTGTTGGCATGATCTGTTCCTCTTTCGGCAGGGTGGACCTTCTCTCATTTTTATTCCTCGGTTTTTATCCTCGGTTTTTTGCTGTTCCTTCACGTAAACTCGATAAATCCGCCAGCAAGTCCTGCACATCCCTTACGGCCTGCTGAACCCCGTTGGTTACAGCCCGCGAAGAGATGGTAGCTGCGGAGATAGCATCTATCGTCCCTTGCGGCGCATCCTTTTTAAGCTGGAGGTGCTCTGCATCCTTGCCTACAAACTGCTGCAAGAACCAGTAATCGTGGATCTTGTTCCCCAGCCCCGGAGTTTCCTTATCGGATAAGACAGCGATGCGCCGCACTACCCTCCCTGTGGTCGAAACCCCAACCAGCAGGCGAATTGACCCGCTGTACCCGTGCGGAGCTACCTCAATGGCAGCTTCAACCAGTTCCTGTCCCGCATAGCCCAGCGTAATCTCCCTTCCTTTTATCTGCCTTACCTCCAGCCGATCCGCCCCCGGTAACACAAAGCGAAGCTTTCTGAGCTTCTCCTGCCTGGCACCTTCCTCGATGATAGGGCTGGTCACCCGGTAGACAGAGGCCAGGATTCCTGCAGCCAGAGCACACACAAAAGCCAGACGTAACCCAAGTCCGAGTATCTTTTTCATTTGGTTTATTCATCGGTTTTTTCTTAAAAATATCAGGATGCTAGGAGCTGGACGGCATGCTGGGGGCCGGATGCGGGGTGATTTCCTGTAAGTTAAACCAATTCAGATAGATAAACCGCACAGCTCACCTTAATACGTTAAATCCACCCGACTCAAAGCTCATCTATGCCTTTACTGACAGCATAATAGCCATTGACATAATCTATGGTATCATATACAATACCATATATGAGAATGCCAGAGATTGTCGTAGACACAAATGTACTGATTGCCGCTCTCAAATCGAGGCGAGGAGCTTCATTCAGGTTACTGTCCATGATCGGCCAGGGTAAGTTTAACATCAATCTATCTGTCCCGTTATTACTTGAATACGAAGCGGTTGCCAAAGAATTGATTGGAGGAACGGCCTTAACAGCAGAGGATATAGACGACATCCTCAATTACATCTGTAGCGTCTCGAAGTGGCGAAAGATCTTTTATCTATGGCGTCCATTCCTGAAGGACCCAAAAGATGATATGGTGCTGGAATTGGCGGTAACTTCCCAATGCGATATGATCATAACGTACAACGAAAAAGATTTTAGGAATGTCGAGCAATACTTTGGCATTCGGGTTTTAACGCCCAAAGAACTATTACTTGAAATTGGAGAGGTGTCATGAGTACCATAAGTATAAGGCTGCCAGAGTCGATCCATACGAGAATCAAGGTACTAGCCAAGCGGGAGAATATCTCCATTAATCAGCTTATTACAACCGCTTTGGCTGAAAAGCTATCTGCCCTCGATACGGAAGAATACCTGAAGGAAAGGGCAAAGTCTGGGGATCGCTCAAAGTTTGAAAAGGCCCTTTCTAAAGTGGCTGACGTTGAACCAGATGAATGTGACAGGCTGTGATTCCTGATTGAGGGACAGTCTATCGGAGAGAACATGACCTGTGAATTGTGTGGCGGTCAGACAGTAAAAAAGAGGGTCAAAAAGCAACACTGGCTTCATGGCAAGCTGTACATAGTTGAAAATGTGGAGGCAGAAGTCTGCCCTGAATGTGGAGAACGGTACTTTCATGCTAAAACCCTCGATGAGATAGACCGTTTTCTTGAGGCAGAACATGAAGTAAAAAACCGGATAGATGTTGAGGTGGTTAGTTTGTGATACTTGTAAACGCATAAGTCTACAAGTGTAGGCATTTTTAGTTCTAAAGCAGATAATATTATGAAATATTGACGATAAGATACCATTTGCACTATTTTGAATTATTCTTCCCAATTTATTCAATGGAGAATGGT
>JBFMGO010000135.1:0-14283 GCA_040752695.1 bacterium | reverse complement strand
CCTCCATCCATATTCCGGGCCTTCATAGACATAGTACTCCTGAAGGGTGTAATATGACTCCTCTGGACAGCGAATCTCGACATTCGCCCTGCCGCCCTGTTCAAGACCCGTAATCTGGAGGTTCCAGAATCCGGCATAAAAATGTGACCTTGGCGGCATGGAGCCGGAAATGGCCGGATCGTCGAGCTTTAAAGCAGTGAATTTTTCCAGTATCACCGTGCTGACGGTATCAGAGGCCAGAGAGAAGGGAGCGGCAATCCCTCCAATATGGGAAATAGTACCCTGGTTCGGATCACTATCTCCTGAGCCTCCGTCAGTGAGTTCAACCGAAACCGCAGAACTCGCAGTGTCTTTTTCGATGCTCATGACCTTCCACCCATACTCAGGGCCGTCATAGGTATAGTACTCCGTGAGCTTAAATAATGCCCCTTTTGGACAGCGGATCTCGACATTTGCCCTGCCCCCCTGCTTAAGACCGGTGATCCGGAGGTTCCAGAAGCCGACGCAAAAATGTGCCCTGGGCAGCAGGATGCCGGAAATCGCAGGATCATCCGGTCCCAGAGTGGTTTTTTCCAAAACCGCCGCACTCCCGGTATCTTCAGCAGCCAGCAGTGAGATGCCGATCTTGTCTCCCGGCACCAGTTTGATATAATCAAAGAAGATCCCGGCAGCAGTGTTTTGGTTCGGGTCCGTCCCATTACTCAAAGTGATCCTGTGCTCACCCTTGCTTATGGAGCCAAGCCATAAGGTATGTTTTTGGAAGGGTTCCTGGCCAGATGAGCGAGGCTGTATCTTTTCTCCTCCCCGGCAGTGTACCGGAAGGCCATCGAGGAAAACCCACAGAAGCTGGTCCATCGGCCCATCCGTAGTGGCTGCCAGGACCAGGCTTCGTGCATCCGCAACGTCATCGGTGCCAGTCTCAAAGAGAATATGGACCGTATGTGGAGGATGGTTTTTTGAGTTGAGTCTGTGCGGGAATCCGACCCACTCATCTCCAACGCGATATTCGATCACCGCATTGGGATCAAGCGTATCGTCCCAAAACTCAAGGTAACTCCCATCCTCATAACCGATCCTGTCCTCGGTGACTGGCGCGCCGTAAGGATCTTGGGTTACTGGCCAGAGAGGCAGGGCCATGCACCCGCCTGTCAAACGAAATAACAGGCCCGCCATAATCGTTATGATTATTATTATGATTATGATTGCCGGGATTGATATGATCGTTATGCGCTGCGCTTTCATACGCTGTACCTTTTGCTGCTTGCTTACTGCTTGTTGCTTACTGCTTACTGATTGTTACTGACCTTGCTGTTTGCTGCTTGCTGCTGACTGCTTGTTGCTTGCTCCTAACTCTTGATGGCGGCCATACGGGGCAGGCCCTTACGGATTTCTGGCTCCCGGCTCCTTGCCCCTGCCAGATGCTTCTTACCATCCGCTTCATGCTTCCTATTTCCAGCCTCCAGGCTCATCTTCACCACCCTGGCAGCCAACCGAGTTTATCTCTGATCATATTGACCAGGTAGCCCTGGCCTGACCGGATGGGAAAATTGTCTCCCGCAGGTCGGTTTTGTTTCCAATAGGCGGTCTTCCATCTGCCGGATGAAGGATCGAAGCAGCGGATACTGGCTACATCTTCAGCGCACCCCATGTCTTGAAGCATCATATAGGCAGTGTAGCCGGAGGAAGGGCTGGGAATACCCACCCAATTCTGGCCTTTTTTCAGATCTATTGCCGGGTTGGCCATGGGGATCGGGAAGTCCAGGGTTTCATTTCGCTTCATGTAAATGGCGTAACCTTTCCCGGATGCCATGGGAAAGTGATTGGAGCATTCGATGGACCATTGGCCAACTCGTCCCTGAGAGGAATAGACGAAAGAACACATCTCCAGGAGTGCGTGGTTGTAGTGCGTAACGCTCGAGAAACAGGGGCCTTGCGCCTGATCGAACTGGCCATAGGTGACCATAAAATCCCAGATATCATAGGGAAAGCGCGGGTCGGCATTCGGGTGAGAGAAAAGGTTCAGCCCTTCTAAAAGGGGCACCTCTACCTTGATCCTGGGGCTCTGGAGCTGCAGAACCCCTGCCACCATCTGGGCAGCGGCAGGATCAGTCGCAGGCTGATAAGCTGTGGCAGGATCACGTTTCAGGTAAAAGGTTACATTGAGAAGGTTCTCGTCATAGCCGGATATGAACAGGCTTGTCGGCAGATAGCCCTTGGTCTTGGCTGTTATGGTCAATCCTCCGGCAGACTTTGGTATGGTATCCATGAGGTAGAAGCCCCCTTCCACGTGTTTGATGGAAGATGCCGCGTCAGTTGACCACCACTCCCCCATGCTGGTTGTGCACTGCCCGGAAGGAGTACAAATCCTGGCACCGATAATGCCCTCACCAGTGTCTGCATCCCTGACCCAGCCCCAGATACCGCCGGTTCCGGCCTTGGGACAGGATACCGAAAGTTCGTAGAAAGGATAGTCCCCGGCAGGCAGCACTGGGCAGGTGTAGCTGACCCGGACCTTGTAGAACCCGTTTCCCTTTCCATCCCTGTCTTTGTTCCCAGTTTCGCTTCCATTCTCATCCTTCTCCTCATCCCCGCTGCAATTCTCAGGGGTGCAATTCTCAGGGGTAGTAAAGGTCACAGCATGGGGAGAGTGATCGATACGTATTCCATTCGGATCATACACTTCAATCCGCAGAGGGCAGTCAGGCCAGTTTTGGGCAGCGCTGACCTTGTAAGGAAGCCCGGCATAGCCGAAGAAATAAATCCAGTCTTCATCACTGGATGTATGGAAGCTGTGCCTCCGGGATGGTTGATTAACCACCAGGGCTCCTGCCTGATTTGAATTGTCGTCAACCTCAAATCCGTCCGGCCAAAGAGACAGATAATAGGTCTGGCCAAAATCAGTCAGCCCGTGACGGTCCTGAACAGAGACCCCCACCCGATAACTGCCCTGTTGGCCGAATCCGTCATACTCTGCCTCGAATCGTGCAGTGTCAGGATTATAGGCCAGAACAACAGGCTGGTCAATCACCCCATCGGGAGAGGTGACGAGAGCCATAACCTGACTGCTGGGGTCCTGCACCCTGGCCCAGATAAGTGCGCTCCTGCCCTCTCTGGCGTCAAGATGCACACCGGAAGGAATGGCGATCTTCGGCCCTTCGTCCACAGGCTCAAAAGGGGAGCCAAGGTAGATGCTGCTGGCTGTGCGGCCATCATAGTTTTGCCCATACTCGGAACCCAGACCATTCCCGTTGTCATCGAGGAGCGGCCCTCGATCCAAATCATAAAATTCAGCACCATAATGTCCTGGGCCATAGTACCCCGTACGATAATACCCCATGGCCTGACAGGCAGACTGGAAGGCCCGGTAGATATCCATGCCCCGATATATGCCGGAGAAGAAAAATGGTGAGAATAACAGGCAGTTCAGGCCATGAGCGCCGCAGCCGGCCCTGACTGCTTTTGTTCCCGTGCTGCTGATAGTTATTCTCCCCGGACCTTTCAGGATAGGCAGGAAGCGGCCTGACTCGTCAGCCTCGATAAGGCTGATGATGGTGCAGCCTGTAGCCTGTTGTATCCTGTCCAGTTGTTGAGTCAGTGCCTCTTGGCCATACCCGTCAAGATCAGCCAGGTTCCCTTTCGAGATAAAGGCGAGGAGAAGGTGCTCCAGGGAGGCGGGAGGATTGGCTATAAAAGATGCCAGAGAGGAGGAGAATCCAGCCACCCCCTGAAGCTTGATGATATTCTCTTTCGGGACACGTCTTTTTTCCAGTATCCACTGAATGGAGTCGGCCTGAATTGCACATTCCGGGCAGCCGGCATCATACACGAGAAAGGCATAATCCTGTCCCGCACAGTTCCCACCGTCAATTTCCAGATAGATCGCCCTGGGATAGGATGCCAAACCTTTCAGATCTCTGGCCAGGAACAGAACGGTATAGGGGCCGCCGTACGGAAAGCCTTCCTCATACGTTCCCTCATACCGGCCATGGTCAGGGTTATAGGTAAGATCTACTCTGACCATGTCGGCCAGCATCACAGGGTCCTGTACAGAGCCTGAGAACTGAACACCGGCCTGGGAATTACTGATGAAGGCCCAGACACTGTCCACGCCATCGAGGTCTTCCACCCTGGCCCACAGATCCACGGGCTGGTGCGGAAGTATCGGCCGGTTGGGGTCGGCCAGTCCCGACACCTGAACGATCTGGGGCTGGTCCTGGCTCAAGATGAATGGACCGCCAAGACGAGTCGTCAGTGCGCACTGGCCGTTGTCGGTATCCCTCAGAACGGGGTGCTGGATGCATCCCCAACTGAGTGCAGCCAGGTCGGTATGCGCTTGCTCAAAGGCTTCCGCGAGACTGGCTCCGCTTCGAAGGTGGGTGAAAAGAAAAGAGGTAAAGGACACCCATCCATCGGCTGCCAGATAGGCATCCGCCTCACTGGTTGAGGCAATGACCGTCCTTTTTCCTGCCCCCCGCTGCTGCTCCGTGCATTGGCATTGCTCATGCCCTTGTATGAGGGGATTGACAAAGTCGCCGGAAAAACAGGCATCAATGATAACAGTAATTCTGGCATATGGGTATTCTTTCTGGATGCCATCCAGCCACTGGTCCAGAAGAGCTGGCGAAATGGATTGATCGGCCGCGGGCCCAAGGAGAAAGGCGTTTTTTCGACCGTGGTCGATGAGAAGCACAGTCAGGTCAGTCAATCCCTCAAGATTCAGGTAAGGATTGGCTGCCGGGCTGGTAAATATCTCCTCCAGAACCTGAAAGAAGCTCTTGTCAGGTGATGAACCATCCACCCCCGGCTGGTTGAGATCATGGCTCAGGTAAAAAATATTCTGAGGACTGTAGCCCCTCTCAAGGAAGGTATTATAGGCATAATTTGCAGTCTGGCTGATGCTCTCCCACAGATAATCATAACCCGTGGGATCATTGGACCTTCCAGCCACGATAATGGCTTTGGGCAGGCTCTCTTTTTGCTTTCCGGCCGATACGTCCACCTTGACCGGAATGCGGCCGGTGATTCCGCCCAAGGGGGGGATCATCGCGTTATGGCCAGGGCTTTGCGCGAAATTGGGGTCAATGATTGTGGCCAGGATCGAGACCGGGCCATTATAGCTGGCATCGGGATTGACATAAGCTTCAAACTCCCGGCCATTTTCCCGCTCTTCCTGCCCTTCCTGCCCTTCCTGATCTTCCTGTGCCTCATGTCCTTCTTGCCCTTCCTGTCTTTGCTGATTTATCAGAAGGATTGATGGATCTGAAGATTGATAATATACCCTGCCGGAGAGATCCTCCTGGCTGCCGTCCAGATAATGGCCAATGGCCTTGAGCATGATGCGCTGGTCAGCATTGGTGATGATGACTGGCGCATCGCCGAAAGAGGTCGAGTTGCCGGAGTCGATATCCATTACCGATGCCATCAGGCCGATGCTCACGAGGGTATGGCTGCCGCAGGCACTTACCATCTGGGGCGGCTGAGTGTTCCAGGGAAAGCCGGATGACCAGAATATCTCTCTGGCCTCGGAAAAAAGGGCCTGAAGGAGCTTTCCCCTTGCCTTTTGAAGCGAAAGGCCGGAGCCGGAAAAAAGCCCGGTCTGTCCTGAGTCTCGAAGCAGCTTAAGGAACTGGCCGGTAAAGGAAAGTCCGCCATCAGGATCAAGAAACGACATGCCAGAGTCCGTGCAGCTTATGATATTCCTGCTGTAAGGTGCGGTGTTCGCATCCATGAGACAGGCAGAAAAAGAGCCGGAAGACGAGAATTCCATAAGGCAGATAACGTCCCGCCCTGTCTTTTGCTGAAACGAGTCAAGCCAGGTTTTCAAACTGCCGATATCGGTGGTGTCATTCAGGCCGATGGTCCGGATAGTGTCACCGGCCATGATCACCTCATCGGTCCGGATGGAATCACCGGCCAGCATAGTTTCATCATCATCATTATCATCATCATACCCGATCGTTTCATCAGCCCGGATCATGTCACCGGGCATGATCTGATAGGCCCCGCCCGCTCCCTGGCCTGGCAGGTACAGATACAGGGGACCGCTGCTCAGGCGGCTCACCGCCCAGTCGGTAAGTGCATACTTCAGATCAGCAGGGGAGGGGGCTGAGTCGTTCACTACTAGAGGATCCGGGAAACCGTCTCCATCCAGATCCTGGTAAGGGTCGGGATTGAAATAATAAAGCGAGGAGCGGGGAATGCCCTGATTCAGGAATGCCGAATAGGCCAGATTGGCCAGACCCTGTGTTGCAGGCCAGAGGGAATTGGCCACTGAGGCCGGTCCACTTGGGACAAGAATCAGGTTCCCTTGCGGGGTGGGCGTGTCGATGATGCGGAAAATGAGCAGGCCAGCCTCTGCATCGGCCACGTAAGCAAGACCTTCGCGCACAACTACACCACTGGTTACGCCTTTCGTGTCCTCCCTGCCGATGATGGCTGGATTGACTGGATCATCAAGAGTGAGCACAATCAGGCCCTCCTCACCAGTAGACAGGTAGGCAAAGTGCCCGGACAGGGTCACTTCCAGGACTCTGGCCCCGGGTGCCGTTCCTCCAGCCCTGGCCGGATCGACATACTGGCCGATCAGCTTCGGATTTTCCGGATCACTGATCTCGATAACGAGAAGGCCCTGATCACCGGCAGCGACATAGGCATAGTTTCCGGCAACAGCCACATCCCTGGCAGTCAGGCCCTGGTGGCTATATCTTCCGGCAAAGACCGGCTGATTCGGGTCAGTTATCCTGATAATGACCAGCCCATTTGACCAGCAGGCAACATAAGCATAATCTCCGGAAATGGCCAGATTTTGGGCATGTTCGGCGGCGTCACTGCTTCCGACAAGAGCAGGGGGGGAGGGCAGGCCGGACAAATCGAAAACCATAAGGCCATTTATCTTATCAGCTATATAGGCATGGTGGGAAGATACCTCGACATCCAGGGCCAGAGCCCAGGGCCAGGTCGTTGAACATGCAATATCTTTTATGTCTTGCGGGCCTTTTGCTGTTTTCGCCTGGAGGACGGCAGATTTATTCAGGCAGGTTGTCAGGTCGATGATACTTAAACCCATATTCTCATCGGCCACACATGCATAGTTTCCAAAAACGGCCAGATTATTTGCAGTCCCTTCAGTATGATAATGTCCGGCCAGCGCTGGTTTCGACGGGTCAGAGATATCAATGGCCAGCAAGCCGTTTTCTTCATCGGCTATAAAGGCATGACTCCCGGATACAGCCACTGCCTGTGCATACCCTTTGGTGTTGTATTTGCCTGCATCGAAAGGTGTGGCAGGATCTTGTACAGTCAGGATGGTCAGACCATTCCCCCAAAGATGAGCAAGGCAGGCATAACTACCGGATATGGCTATATCCTGAACGCCGCACTCCGCGTGACCTGCGCCGCATATATCCTGAGCTTTCATGGCCTCTGTCTGGCCAGGGTTGAAACCACCCAGGCCAGTCCATGCCTGGCCTGGCGTATTGGCGGCACCCTGGCCGGTATCGGATGTCGTATCGGCGGCGCCCTGGCCTATACCGGACCATCCCTGACTGACATAGCTTCTTCCTGCATCGACTGGTCTGGCCGGATCGCTCAAGTCGATGATGAGAAGGCCGCTGGGGCCGTCAGCCACGTAGGCATAATGGCCACAGATGACGATCCTGTTGACTTCACCATCGATCTTGTGCCAACTGAGCAAAGAGGGGCTGAGGGTGGGTGAGAGAGCCGGTGAGAAGAGGGCAGGGGAGTCAGCCGATTCAGCAGGGTTGGGGGTGGCAGCCGAAGCTGCATAGTTGGCTGTCGAAGGAGCAGGGTTGGGTGCGGCAGCCGGTTCAGCGGGGTTGGCCGAGGTAGTTGATGCAGCCTGATAAGCCGAAGTGGCCTGGTCAGGAGGATTAGTCGGGTTTGTCGGGGTATCAGAGTTAGCCGGGGGCGTTGACCCACCATAAAGGTCCACGACAGCCATACCCTCCGATTGTATAGCCAGGCATGCATAGTGGCCGTAAATGGCTATTGCGGATACATTCTTTGTATAATCATAATGAGGGAAAGACTCTCTGATATCCAGGGGATTCCCGGCAACATAAACAGGCTCTGTCGGGTCACTCAGATCAATGATGACAAGACCGTTCGATCCGTCAGCCAGGCACGCATAATGACCAAAGAGGGCGATATCCTCGGCCTCCCCTGCGGTATGATACCCTGAGACGTAAACAGGTTTGGCCGGATCATGAAGATCTATGATAACCAGGCCCTTTGATCCATCTGCCACGCAGGCGTAATGATCAAGGGTAACTATCCGTTGAGGCCTCATTAACAGGTCATAGCGACCGGCAAAGGCAGGCTTGCCCGGATGATCGAGATCGAGTATGATCATACTGCCGCCGGCGGTCCCGGCTCCTGCTCCAGCCCCCGTCCCAGCTACAAGGAGCAAGGCAAACTCGCGGTCTTCGCCAGCCGGATGGTAAAAAGTAATCGCCCGAACCTGTCCAAGATCAAAAGAAGCGGCCATCCGGGGAGATGCGGGGTCGGTTATATCGATGATCAGGAGCCCTTCCTGCGTTCCGCAGTAAGCATATATTTGCAGGTTGCTTCTGCTGCGGTAAATTTCCACGCATTTGACCGCTCCGCTGTAGCCGAATGTGCCTGTAAGGCCAAGATTCACCCGCTCCTGGACGTGACACGAAGAAGGGCGGCAGGGGAGAGCGGCGATCAAAAGAAGAGCAAGCACCGCTGGAGAGAGGACAAGCAGCTTAGCCAGGAAAGCAAACGACTTCAGCGGGAGAGCAAGCAGTTTCGGCAGGAGTGCAAACGCCGCATGGGAGGGAGGTGATGCTACCCGAAGAAAATCCGCATATTTCCTCTTTTTATATACTTTGGTGTATACTTTATTGCATATTTTGGTGCATATTTTCATGCGCGTTGTTGCGCATATCTTCCTACACATCTTCCTACATATCTTCCTGCACGTTTTCCTGCACCTTACTACCTGGCCGAACCGCTTTTCGTGTGTTTATAGCCACACTTTTTTGGTTTTGGATACCCTACCGGGTACTTACTTGGCAACCCGGCCTGATTTCCCCGATTTTTTCTCCCTCGATAATCCTGGCTCTGGATGTTTCTTTGGCTACCGCCTCGACGACTGCCCGGCAGAGTACTCCTCGTCCCCTGGCGTTTATTATATTATACCACATTCCACGCAAAATTCCCTTTTTTGAACCAAGATTTACCCGGATGGTTGATCCTTCCCTGGCCAGCACAGTCCCGGTTAGGAGGGGGAGGGAGTCGCGGAATTTCATGGCCAGACCAGAGATGATGGTATTCAATTCCTCGAAATCCTGATGGCTCAGTGGTTCGCTGACCGGTGCAAAAACCTTGTGGAAAGCCAGCGTGACGCTCGTAAGATTCACCAGCCTGGCCAGGATCTCGATACCATTATCCTGTTTTTCCACCTCCATGAAAATTACCCCTTCGGCAGGAGTAAATTGACCGATCTGGCGGGCAATTTCCTGCTGAGTCATGGCTTGATTAATGCCTCGAGAGGCAGTTTGCGATGCTCCTTGCGAGACAGTTTGCGATGCCCCTTGGGAAATGCTTTGCGAAGTGCCTTGAGCCTGGATGACTTTTTCGATCAGGAGCCAGGGGAGTTTGTCCCGCTCGACCAGGCGAAAACGTGCCTGTCGAGTGAATGATTCGTTGAGGCGGTGGTAGATGTAATCTGAAAGATCATCGCCATTATGAGGGACGCCGGCTGAATTTGCTGCATTCGCTGGATGTGCAGTGCCTGATGCATCTAAATCCACATCCGTTGTACCTGCCATATCTGCTGCTCCTGCTGCGTCTATTGCACTTACAATGCCCGCCTTACCTGCTGTATCGGTTTTGGAGGATGGAGCAGGAAGATTCTCGTTCCCTGCCGCCTTTTTTGCTGGAGGAATAAGAGCCAGAATCATCCGATGCTGGCTTTCAGCTCCAGGGCTTGCAGGGTTCCCAGGGCTCACTGGGCTTGCGGGGCTTACAGGGCTGCCGTCATCGCTGACAGAACCTTCAGGGCTCCCAGGACTCCAGGAGCTTTCCTCCGGCTGGATAGAGCGGATATCAATCCTCCTTATGGCTCTATGGCCCTGGTTATCCTCTGCCAGAAGATCCAGCCTGTTATAGCCTTCTTTCAGGGGGCAGATCTGATTCAGGTAATACAGAGTATACTTGTCCAGGCTGCTCGTAAGGGTTTGTTGCATCTTGGATGGGGTTTGGACTTTTGACAGTTCCTGGCTTCTTGGCAGGTCCCGGTTTTGCGTTGCACTCCCTTGCTTTCCTTGCTTGAGATCCGGCCAGGTTTTTTTGATAAGTAAATCAAGCTCCGCCCTATTGAAGAGCTCTTGCCCGTTGAGCACTATCCGGCGGAGGCCGTTTTGTGCCTGAATCTTTCCTTCCAGAAAAACCTGCCGGTGGGGAGTAGTCAGCTTTTCCGCTGAAGGGTGGCTGATAGTGATGATGGGGGCAACGCCCGCATTTTCGGAGGAAATAGAGGAAGCCTGATGACTAGAGTATACCTGGTTAATGGATACCGCCTGATGGGATAGGAGAGATTTATTAGGCACTGACTGAGGAGTTGAGGATAGAAGAGGCTTTTGTGAGGTTATCCGAGACATCAAGAAAGGTAGGGCGCTTGGGTTAGAGCCAAAGCTCCATGAGCTGAACATAAGACAGTAGAAGAGCATGGTGGAGAGGCATGAACCAAGTTTAATAGTAAACGGTACCTTTTTATGAAATATTACTTTTTGCATGAATACTGTTAACCCTACGACGCTATTTATTACTTATCAGTGAAGCTAGTATCGAATTATTTAATATGTAAATTATCCAATATTTCAGTTATTGCAGCCCAATTCAGTTTTGTCGTCCTTAACCTCCACATTACTTTTTTACAAAGTGCATATTATATCTCCCTTGACCTTGGCTCAACTAAAAGCTGGCGGTGGATTACTTCACCTCGTCTTCACTCACATTTCCCCCTATCTTCACACACCTTTTCCTGCCGCATCCCATCCTCTCCCTGCCGCATCCCCTCCTCACTCGACATTTCCCTTACCTCGTCCTCACGCGGTAACCTGCCTTGATCCTGCTGATTTTTGCCTTTTTATCTCCTTCATTCCCTCTATTGCTCTTATTTCCTTCGCCTTCTTCTCCTTCGGAGATCTCGGCCTCGGATGATCCTTTCCCTACTTCGCTGATGCTGGCCCTGGCGATGAGATCCTGTTCATCCTCGAAGATATTGTAGATCATGCCCGGAAAGATCCCCTTTTCCGAGCCAAAATCAACCCGAATGACCTTTCCCTTACGGGCAATAATCGACCCTGCGCAAATGGGAAAGGCATCCCGGAACTTCATGGCCAGGCCAGCGGTTATGGTATCCAGGCTTTCCCTGCTCTCTTCTGGGGTAAAGACATCATGATACAGGCGGATGATGCCGGTCTTGACCTCGACGAATCTGGCCAGGATCTCGGTTCCGTCCTCCCTCTTTTGGATATAGCCGCAAATGACCCCTTCTGCTGCCACCATCTGGCCGATCTTTTGGGCTCTATCGGCCTGATAAGTCTCTCCTCCCCATGATTGGGCTGGCTGGCCTGATTGGCTTGACTGAATTGACCGGCCTGACCAGATCGACGATTGTTCTGATCGTTCTGATTGTCCTGGCCGCACTGGTTGCACTGGCTGTCTTGATTGCCCTGGTGGTTGGCCCGGTTGGCCGGATTGCTCCAGTTGAATGGCTTTTTCAATCAGCAGATTGGGGAACTTTTCTCGCTCGACCAGGTTAAACCTGCCCTGGCTGATGAAGGCTTCCAGGGACTTGGTATTGAGGTAACTTTGAAGCTGGAGATAGCTATTCCCCTCTCGGGATGCTGCGGTAGTTTCAAAAGGTAAAAGCGCAAGGGTCATCCGCTGCTCGCTTTTCAGAATTTCCTCTCTTGGCACTTTTTTGATGCGGTAGTGCCTTGATCCCAGGTTGCCAAGGCCGTCTTCTACCCGAAGGTTCAAATCAGTAATTTTTTCCTCGGCATTCCTGCCTGCAAGGGTAATCCTCTGATTAAGGTAATAAATATTGAAACTTTCAATTGCTTCCCTGAGTAACTGGATAGAGCGTTCAGGGTCCTTTCGCTGCTCAAGGAGTTTGTGCCTGAGCTCTTCCATATGCTTTTCCATGACTGACTGGATTTCGGAAACGTTGAAAAGCTGTTGGCCGTTCAGCTCAATTTTCCGGATTCCCTTTCGGGTTCTGATCCTGCCCTCAAGGAAAATTTCCTGGTAATGGGTAGTAAAATCTTCAGCAGGGGGGTTTGTGATGTCAAAGTAAATGCCATTTTTTTCAGCCTCATCGGTAGTATCCTTGCTCCTTAAGGTATCTTCATCTTCTTCGACCCCTTTGCCCTCTGCCTCTGCCATGATCAGAGGAACGTGGCACGGCCAGATTTCGTCTGGTCTGCCGTTCCATGCCACGCGGGCCAGGTGGTTCATGTTGTCCACACGGTTCATGCGGGCCACATTGCTTATGCGGTCCTTATGGGTCAAGTGGTTCATATGACCTGGCTGCATGGTCGGTTTCAGGTGCCTGCGCTCAGGAAGGAGGGAGATTTGCCCCTGGGTAATATTCCCTGCCCGATCCTGCGCTTGGAAGGAGATCGCCTCAACACCGGGAGTAAGGGAAATGTTCTGCTCAATAAGGCAAAGCTGGTCAAGGCCGGTTCTGGTCGATTCCCTTTGGTCCAGCTTGAAGGATGTGATTCCGGAGCGATCATAGAGTACGACAGTCAGGATGATTTGGCGGGGCTTCCCCCATTCTGTTCCGCCGGTTCCACTGGCTTCATCGGCTTCGTTGGCTCCATTGGTTTCATTGGCTCCATTGGCTCCATTTTCAGCTTCAGCTTTGGTTTCGCCTTCGGCTCTATTGATTTCACCTGCGCCTTCCTCTTCGCCTTCCGTCTGATATGGCGGTTGATCCATTTGCTGGATGAAATGGCTGATAACCAGGGGACCCTGTGTGTCCAGATATACCCTGATGCTCTGCTGAACCTTTTGATCAACAAGATCCCTTGCTTCAACCTGTACGGAGTTCCAGCCCTCCGGTGCAAGATCGACAGGTACGGAAAAAGGGACCGTGTCTTCAGCCAGCTCGATAAACAAAGGCTTTTGGTTAACCGAGATAAAGGCTACATACCGGTCATCCATCACTGTGCCCTGAAGGTGAAAGGGCGTTTGATTGGTCAGATATTCCTCCTGGGAGAGTTTCACGAGAGATGTTACGAGAGACTTCCCTGGTGACTTCGTTGGAGATTCCACAGGAGAATTCATTGAAGGCTCTGTTGGGGAGAGTTCCAGGCGGATGACCGGCGGGGAGGTGTCCAGGTTGTTATCCAAGAGGTAGGAGCGTCGGCCCTGATTCAAATAATATTTGGCTCTGGCGGATGGAGTCTGGCTCATGGACAGTTCAAGCTCCTCAATGGCATCCTCGATCCTTCCCATGCGGTAGTAACAGATCCCCAATTCGCGATGCGGGAAATACTCTTCACGAAAATGCATGCCATAAGCCCTGACCTGCCTCTGGTCTTTGGGACGAAGATCTATGGCCTGCTGGAACTCTTCAATGGCATATTCCCAGCACTGACCTTCCATACAGCTCACTCCACGCCGGTAGCAGGCATCCCAGGTGATTACCTGTATCCTGTCTGAGGTAAGGCAATATGGACGGCCATTCTTGAAGCAAACTCTCGGTTGGGGCTGAGAGCATGAGAGAAGGCAAACAGACAGGGGCAAGAGTAAAAGTAATAACGCGAGCAGATGGAAAGACTTTTTCACACGACGAATCCCACACTTTTATTTCGATTTCGCAAGACTCCGAGCCTTGCGGCTACAGGCCCTGCAACTACAGGTTTTGCTGCTGCCGATAGCTGATGATAACTGACTTGGCACTGCAAAGCTGTCAATTGGTCATATTATGGTAATGCACCACAACGGTTAATGCATCACCATTACTTTCATCAAGCCTATTCTAAAATATCTCCTTCCCTATTTTTAGAATAAGGATGGAGGAATTTTTACCTAAAGTCCTATTTTTGGATAGACGCTTAGCCAATAAGCAATTCTTCTATCTCTTTTACGGTAGCGGCTATTTTTATTGCCTCTTTAACGGTATCCAGTCTGGTTATGTCCTTTTCTTTTTCTATCCTCGGCAACAGCTTTAATCCTTCTAATCCGAATTTCAATTCCATACCCAATTTGATAGCTTCGATA
>JBFMGO010000134.1:0-14603 GCA_040752695.1 bacterium | reverse complement strand
ACAGATCTCGCTGCTGGCACTATCTGCATTCAGAATCGGGTTGATGATGGCAACATCACCAATAGAGGCAGTAATGTATTGGGTGAGTCTTTCCGGATTACCTTTGCTCTGATTATCGTAATTCGGAACCCAGAGATAGGACTGGCCCAGAATGGCCAGGACCACGATCGGCAAGACAATTAAAATTCGCTTTGTAAGTATACCACTCATTTTTTAGGGACTTATATGCTCATCCAGCTTTGAACAAAAAATGAAAGCCTCTGTATTAGGTATTTATCGGCTCTTTACATAGAATCTATTCTAGATGAGTTGATCCCAAAAGTCAAAATAATTCCGACAATTATCGGTAATTCTCATCCCGTGCTCCTGCCATTTTTCAAGAGGTTGGCCAAAGAAAGCACTCGCTTACAGGGGACATCTCCTCAAGATGAGTTTGAGTGTCCCCTGATATTTCCCTTACCATATCTTAGTTATAACTTATTATATCATATTATATTTTATTTAGATCTTATTTATACCCTAGTATGCCTTGATGATATACCTTGGTATATATATCAATATATATATATATATTGATATCCTGCTTAATGAGAGGTATTTGCCGGAGCACTGCTGGCCGGTGCAGCGGGTGCTGCCGGAGCACTTCCGGCTGCCGCTGGAGCTGCCTGCTGCGGGGCATTTCCCGATTGAGATGGAGCCGGAGCGGCATGCTCAGGCGCTGCCGACTGAGATTGGACTGGAACCTGTTCCGGTACAGACTCAGGAATACTTTGCTCGATAGGCGGCGGGGGAGTATCCTGAATCAGGGATTTTTGTCTATTCGATGATAACACGGCAAGAGAGAGAGAAGTTATCATAAAGACCACGGCACAAACGACCGTTGTTTTCTCTAAAAAACCTGCGGCACCTTGGCTCCCAAAAGCAGTTTGACTTGCTCCTCCTCCGAACACAGCTCCCATCTCACTTCCCTTGCTGGACTGGGAAATGACTACCAGGATCATGATAATGCAGACAATCAGATGAATAGCAATAAGGGCACCATACATATTTTCTTATCCTTCTTCAGTTAAATTGAATAGTATCTTTTTGACTTACCTGACATTTTCGCCATTTTAATCTATCAAGAAGCTCATCTATGGTAACAGATTTCAAATTGTTTTTCCAGCTAAATTTATAAAAATTTTCCCGCCTGTGACATTTTCATAAGGCTTGGCATTTCCACAAGGCTTGACTTCTCTAAATTTTTTCTCTATCTCTCATTTAAGGTTATCAAGGTTGGATAATCACGATGTTTAAAGAGAGTAGGAAAAACAAATTCCCCGGATGAAAAGAAGGATAGTTGTGGATCATCCTTTGCCTTTTTTTATTCCATCAACTTGTCTAAGAAAAGGAAAAACCGCTTTATTTCTTCGCTGAACAAGCGTCTGATTCTGGATGCCTCTTCTGCAACGATCCGAAACTTTTCTTTATCTATATCAACACCATAAGCATGGTGAAAGAAATGCCGGAATGCTCTTAACTCATTGAGACACTGGAAGCTTTCTTCTGAAATGAGTGCGGGTCTTATGCCCTGTATATCCAGGCCTATTCTTTCAAGTAAAGACTTATGCCAGTAATCCTGCTCAATATTATTTTCAAAGGTCCTGGCAATATTTTTGAACATATTTTCAAAGGCACTGTACATTTGATTCACATAAAAAGCGGACTCGACCAGCTTGGAATACTCATCCAAGCTGAGGAATTCTCTATAGGATTTCTCGAATTTATCAAAGATGGTATTCAATCTCCTATGATCTCTGTCCATCTCACTTTTCAGAATGGCTATTTTCTCTTTCATACACCACCACACCCTCTCTTTTCACTTTTTCGGAAAAAGGCAATTCCTGCAACAATCTTACATCGACTTCCTGTTTAAAATGCCTGTTCATTTCAGAGTAAAGCTTTAGCAGGTCTTCAAAGCCAATCGCCGGCTCGATCGCCAGGTCTATATCCGAAGATTTATGAAAAGTCATATCGGCAAAGGAGCCGTATAAATAGACCCTGTCAAGCCTATACTTTCTCCAAAGTACAGCCAGTGCTTTAAGATCGGAAATAATCCGCTCCCTTTCCCCCTGCTTTAGCAAGGCTCTTGATTTTTCTCTTCTTAAGAGGTAATCTTTTATATCGTCTATTTTTATTTCTGCCATCTTACCACCCTACTTCACCACCATATTGCTCAACCATATTTCACCACCATATGGATTAAGTTTCATTTAAACCTGAGATTTTTTCCAAAGTCAAGATAAAATTATGGCCTTTTCCCCTTTTAAAGCTACGATACTCCCTCCACCCAAGTCCCCCTGTAAATAGGAGAGCTCATATACTTGACAAGAACCTGCTAACCTGTTAACGTAACAGTTTACAATAACTTGACAGCTTACAACAACTTGACAGTTTGCAGCCCGATAGGCTTATAGCAGGCTGAGCTTGAGCACAATAAGGAAATAACCATAGTGGACAATAATAGGACAAGAGTGGATATTGACAATAAGGAAAAAGGCTCTCGATGAAAATCCTGGTTCATATTTGTTGTGCTCCCTGTTTTATGTACCCATATAAGGTGCTGCACCAGGAAGAGCATGAAATAGTCGGTTTTTTCTTCAATCCCAACATTCATCCCTACCAGGAGTATCAAAGAAGGCTGGAGACTGTTCAGCATTGGACTGCCTTGCAAGGCATCCGCATGATTTACCGGGATGAATACCTCCTGGAAGATTTCCTGCGGGGAATCGTGTACCGGGAAAGCGCCCGGTGCCTGACCTGCTATCATATCCGCTTGCAGGCAGCGGCTCAGATTGCACGGCAGGGTAAGTTCGATTATTTTACCTCTACCCTGCTTTACAGCAAATTTCAAAAACACGATGCCATTTCCCGGATTGGAGCCGAGGCAGGGAATCAGTACGGTGTGCCCTTTTATTACCGGGACTTCCGTGAGGGGTGGAAGGAAGGGATCACCATATCTAAAGAGTTTGGGCTGTACCGGCAGCAGTACTGCGGATGCATTTATAGCGAGAAGGACCGCTACTGCCGCCCGCGCAGGGAAAGAAGGCTACTCAATGAAAGAGGTACAGATTGAAAGCAGCCCCATGCTGCTTTCGGATTTTTCCTATGATCTTCCTCAGGAAAGGATTGCTCAGCATCCTCTGCCGAAAAGGGATGAATCCCGCCTGATGGTGCTTCACCGCAGGACGAAAACGATTGAGCATCGCACCTTTTCTTCTATCTGCGAATACCTGAGGCCCAAAGACCTTCTGGTTCTCAATGATACCAGGGTCATTCCCTGCCGCCTCTTTGGACGAAAAAGGACCGGCGGCAAGCTGGAAGTCTTTTTCCTTCGGGCTATCGAGGAAAACCACTGGGAAGTGCTCATCCGTGGAAAAGTGAAATTACATGAATCCTTCCTGATCGCGGAAGGGACCATGCAGATGGTCGGGCAGGTCACCGGGAAAAAGGACAGGGGCCGGTGTACGGTCATGTTTTCCAGTACGGTGAATAACAAAGGGGATAACACAGGGGATAAAGTGGATAAAAAGGGTAAAGAGGCTAAGGGCCTGCCTGTTTCGGTAGAGCAGGTATCGGTAGAGCAGGTACTGGAAGCGTATGGCCAGGTGCCGCTGCCCCCTTACATCAGCCATTTTCAATCACCGACCATTGAGGACCAGGACCGCTACCAGACGGTTTTTGCCAGACAAAAAGGTGCTGTGGCAGCTCCAACGGCAGGGCTGCACTTTACGGATTCGGTTTTAAACAGGCTCAGGAGTCAGGGGGTTAAGATCGCCTTTGTGACGCTGCACGTGGGTCTTGGGACTTTTCAGCCGGTCAGGGCCGAAGTCATTCAAGAGCACCGGATGGAGGCGGAATATTATGAGATCCCGGAAGAAACTCTGTGCCTGATCGCGGAAACAAAAAGCACAGGCGGACACGTCATCGCCTGCGGCACCACCTCCACCAGAGTTCTGGAATCCCTGGGGCAAAACCCTGATCCAGCCAGACAAGGAGCAAGGCAGGGATGGACCGATCTATTCATCTATCCCGGATTTTCCTTTTGTATGGTGGACGGGTTGATTACGAATTTCCATCTGCCCCAATCCACGCTTTTGATGCTGGTATCCGCCTTCGGAGGCCGCGGTTTCGTCCTTGAGGCTTATCAGCAGGCCGTGGCCTGCAAATACCGGTTTTACAGCTATGGCGATGCCATGCTTATCGTGTAGAAATGGCCATGCTTATGTATCCTTGCGCTTCTTCTTACTTAAGATATAAATTTTTTAAGTCCCAAAATTGTAAAAAAACCAGAAGCTAAAAGCCATATTCCAGATGGTATCGGAACTGGATTATTTGTATAGCCTAAAATGTATCTATCATTCCACCAAGAACCTAGATCGATTAAGTGGTTATCAATATGTGAATGCACTAAAAATCCAGGAGGAGTATCATGGTTTGAGATATTTATAAACTAGTGCCTATTAGGACTATAAAATCTATTTCCATTGTAAGAAACCATTGTTCGTCCAGGAATAATATTTGTAAACAGATCCATATCATTACCCTCTTGATAGTAAGCTACAATATCATTCCAATCAGCTAAACGATAACTTTCGCCAAAAATATCATCTATTATACTTTCAACATCAGAATATACCGAATACGTTTCCGAAGATACTGCAAAATTGCTTATCATTGTGGCTTCTAATATTCCAGCATGAAAAATAAAAGATAAGATTAAACCGGTCAACAAGTATTTTTTCATTTTTGTTTCCTTTTTTAAGAATATTGGTGGAGGAGATTTCAAGCAGGCTCTATCCAAAAAATTGCATACCTTAATCGAACTAACCGTTGGGGCTTGAGACTTTTTCATCTTGACTTACGCCTTCTCAATTATCTACTGATTCAAGAATTACCTATCTCTGTAACTATCTTATCACTCCTTTGAGGCAAGATTATAAAATGTATCCAGTAGATAAGTTCTAACTTATTATAATATAGTAAATCAGGCGGGAAGTTGTCAAGATTCCTTTATCCATATCTTTCTCGTGGATTCCTGCGTATTTTTATATACAAACGAAAAGTTTGATGGTCGATTGATAGCGTGCCGTATTGGCTGATGATGCAATACTTCAGCTTACAGGGGAGTCTGATGGCAAGTTTGGCATGCTTGGCTTAGTGGTAATGATATGTGCCAGGATTACCTGCCGCCAAGGTGCAGATACCAGGAGATAATTGTCTGGCCGTAGAAGAGACTGACTAGAGCGCCTATGCATAAGAAGGGACCAAAAGGGATAGGGTCCTTTCTGCCTTTCAGTTTCAGCAAAAGAAGAACGATGCCTACCGCTGATCCGAGTAAAACGCCGATGAACATGGTGAGCAGGCACTTTTGCCAGCCGAGAAAAGCACCGAACATGGCTATAAGTTTGATATCTCCGCCACCCATGCCCCCTTTACTCACCACGGCGACCAGGTAAAACACCCCCCCTCCGAGCAGCACGCCGGAAAGAGCATCGAGAAAGTGTACCGGAGAACCCGGCAAAAGGCTGACTGCAAGCCCCAAAATGATTCCAGGTAAAGAGATGACATTGGGAATAATCTGAACCCTAAGGTCAATAACGGAAACCACCAGGCTGACCGGGATCAGGATGAAAGCGATGAGCGTATTCCACTCTAAGCCGAAGCGGACAACTGCCAGGGCAAACAGAATTCCGGTTGCCAGTTCCACAACAGGGTATTGCCAGGATATCGGGATCCGGCAAAAGCGGCATTTTCCGCGTAAAAAGAGAAAGCTCAGGATGGGGATATTGTCATAGGCTTTCAGCTTGTTATTGCAGTTTGGACAGTGGGAGGCGGGAAAGACAATCGACTCTTCCTTGGGGATGCGAAAGATGCAGACATTCAAAAAGCTTCCGATGCATGATCCCAGGAGGAAAAATACCACCGGCAAAGAGCCGGAAAGGGTTAAAATTTGAGGAAACAAACTTTTGGCCACAGCCATATCCGAACTGCATGGAGGAGCAGGTTGGCATAGATCCCTGCGCCTGCATCATCCAGCATGATCCCCAAGCCCCCAGGCAGTTTTTCTGCCCTGCGCCAGGGAAAGGGTTTGAGAATGTCAAAAACTCGAAAAAGGAGAAAGGCGGCGATCATCCACCCCCAATTCCAGGGAATGAGAAAGGCGGTGATCAGGAATCCTGCGATTTCGTCTATAACGATGAAGCCGCTATCCTTTTCCTGAAATAAATTTTCGGCCCGGTCAGCCGCCCAGATGCCGAGAACGAACAGGGCAGCTACCGTTACCAGGTACAGAGGCCACGGGAGCATGTGGAGAAACCAGAACAGCACTATCCCTCCCAGACTGCCAACGGTACCGGAAACGACAGGAGAATACCCAAGGCCAAACCCGGTGGCGATCAAAAGGTCTACCTTTGCCACGCCTCCTTGCCCTCCTTTTGAGGTTATAGGTTGAATCCCCCATGTTTTTGAATATGGTCCATCAGTCCACCGTCATTCAGGATATCCACCATGATCTGAGGGAGTGCATGGAAAGGCATGGATGTTCCCTTGGTAAGGTTTTCCACGGTTCCTTTTAACACATCAACCTTAAGATGGTCTTCCGCCTCAATCTGGCTGGTGTCACACTCAAAGACAGGGAGCCCGACGTTAATGGCGTTGCGAAAGAAGATGCGGGCCACAGACTGGACCAAAACCGCACCTATCCCGGCGATTTTTATAATAGCAGGAGCATGCTCGCGGCTTGATCCCAAACCGAAATTCCGTCCTGCTACGATAAAGTCCCCTTTTTGGATTTTTTCATAGAAATTCGGCTCCGCATCCTCCAGAACGTGTTTGGCCAGCTCCGGCAGGTTATTTCGAAGATGAAAGAGCCTGCCAGGAGCGATCAGATCTGTACTGATATTATCTCCGAATTTTTTGGCGTGTCCTTCTAGGATCATAAGGTCATCCTTATATAGATAAAGTTACTTTTATTATTGAGCAGCCTGTCTTATCGAGCAGCTTGTTTTTTTACAGCCTGTTTTTTTGAACAGCTTGTTTTATCGAGCAACTTTTATTTGAGCAGCTCTTCTGCACAGTTTTTGGCAGCTTATCCAGCAGCCTCTTTCCCGCGACCTATTTGATAACATCCCTCGGATCAGCGATTTCCCCCTTCAAGGCTGAATAAGCGGCAGTGGCCGGTGAAGAAAGGTAGATAAGGCCTTCAGGATTTCCCATCCTTCCCAGGAAATTCCGGTTTTGAGTGCTGAGGCATGCCTCACCGTCGCCGAGAATCCCCTGATGAATACCAACACACGGGCCGCAGCCGGTACTGGTTACCGCAGCGCCGGCCTTGATAAGCTTTTCAATGATGCCGCTTTTCAGGGCTTCCAGATAAACCGTTTTAGAGGCTGGGGTTACAATGAGCCGCACTCCAGGAGCGATCCGTTTGCCGTCAAGGATACTGGCAGCAATGGCAAGGTCATCCAGCCGTCCATTGGTACAGGTACCGATAAAGACCTGATGAATTTTAATCCCTGCCGCCTGCCGGGCGGTCTTGACATTATCCACGGTATGCGGCAGCGCAACCATAGGCTCAAGATCCTCTGCCTGAATCGTCAAAACCTGCTCATATTCGGCATCAGGATCAGCAGCGATTTCGCGGAAAAGTTCTCCTCTGCCCTTTTCCACAAGATACTGGCGAGTGATCTCGTCAGTGGCTATCAAACCGGTCTTGGCTCCGGCCTCTACGGCCATGTTGCAGAGCGTGAATCGATCCGACATGCTCATGGCCGAAATGGTTGGCCCGCAAAATTCCAGGGCCTTGTAGGTAGCGCCGTCTGCGGTTAATTGTCCGATCACATCCAGAATTAAATCTTTGGCATACACCCCGGGCTGGAACGCTCCCTTGACTTCAATCTTGATAGTCGATGGAACCCGAAGCCAGACTTTGCCAAGAGCCATGCCAATGGCAACATCTGTAGAGCCCATACCGGTGGCAAAAGCTCCCAATGCCCCGGAAGTACAGGTATGTGAATCGGCTCCGATCAGCAAATCTCCCGGACTGATAAAATCCTCCACCATCCTCTGATGGCAAACCCCTTCCTGCATATCGGAAACCATGGCTCCGGTTTCCTGAGCAAAAGACCGGATCTGAAGGTGAGCATTGGATAATTCTTTTCTGGGGCTTGGAGCAGCGTGATCAATAAAGAAGATAACCCTTTCCGGATCAAATACCTTATTGAGTTTCGCATCCTGCAATCGGCGAATGGCCAAAGGCCCCGTCCCATCCTGAGCAATAGCCCAGGAAACATTGCAGATGACAATCTGACCGCTCCTGGCCTCACAGCCGCTTTTCTCACTTAAAATTTTTTCGGCTATGGTCATGGGCATATGTTTACCGCATCCTTTCAAGGTCTTAAATGTACGGATCTTGAGATTTTAAGGATCCAAAATCAGCTTTTATAAAGGTGAGTCAATGGCAACTGCTCAAAGCCTTTTCATGAAAGGTATCGTTCCGAGAGCTCATGTAAGGTGAGCACAGAATCAGTGAATCTTGACAGGAGATCGAATCAATTCCTAAGATCAAGATCTTTCGCACCCTTTGGCCACTGCTGCCTGGCCGCTTAGGAATGGCCTCTTGGAATGACGAGTGGCTGAGCAGCAGTCACAGTCGTCTTTGATATTTATAATACTTGATGTTTTTTATAAAAAAAATGCTGTATAACAGATGTTATACAGCTGTATTTTGGTAGCGGGGGCTGGATTTGAACCAGCGACCTTTGGGTTATGAGCCCAACGAGCTACCTGACTGCTCCACCCCGCGTCATGTCGTTATCTCTCAACAGCAAGTGTAATATACAGCAAAGAGAGAAAGATGTCAAGAGGGTGTATTTTTTTCATTACACCTCCTGCCCTTGTCCCCTATCCCCTATCCCCTATCCCGTGTTCATCCTGATAAACCACGGTGCAAAAAGTAATTATTCTTTTTCAGTGCAAGCCCTGCTGATCGGGTTGTCGGGTGATCGGGTTGTCGGGCTCGGCGTGAGCCTTGCCGACTAGACTCACGTGCTTAGTCTAATACCATTTCTCAATTACCATTGAGGGCTACGAGTGGAATGAGAACGGTTAACAAGATGTTGGACAACCACATGAGTAGCCTGTTCGGGAGACAATTGGTCCAAGGGCAACACAGCCTTGAGCATCTCCCGCACATTGGCCATAGACAGAGCAGGCAGTACTTCAACCTCAAGTTGGCGGATCAATTGAGGATCACGGGGGTAGGCTTGAGCCCAATCCAGTTTAGTTTCAGCGATAAACCACAGAGCCAGAGCATCCAAAGCAGTGTGATGCATCCAGGCACGGTATTTGCGGGCCACCAACTCATCCCATCCTCCCCAAGCTTGGAATCCTGAAAGATACGCTCAGCAAAGTAGCGCTCACACCGCCACAGAGCCAACGTGGCCAGAGGAGTATCAGAGGCCGTATTGCTCAGCGAATAGGTAAGGTCTCCATCAGCCTCAAGTTAGGTCTAACCCCAATATTCGTGAACCAGCCGCAACAAAAGTTGTAACAATTAGAAGAAAAGGAGTTTCTTCTAATCAGCACAAAGGGTGTGGCGCTTTTGTGGCCATGCTGATTTATGCCGATGATGCCAGAACTCCTGACCGTCTCGAAGATTATGCTCGGCTCATGTATCCGACCCATTCAAGAGTGAACCTGCCGACATGGGTCATTGGTGCCTCTTCCGGAAATCGCCACATTCGCCTGCCTACATTTTGAAGGTCTGGCCTGAAAGAGAGCCTGTCCAGTTCCTGAGACCTGATGCATTTAACCCTGGGCTTGATAGAATTCAGGAATCTCATTGTGCGTGAAGAGGTTTTGACAAGGGAGATGGCAGGTTCCTTGAGGATTTTGTCGGAACTTGCCTTCTCCCTATTTTTCACTGCTGCATTACTCTACCACTTATAACGCCAATAGTTATAACTAGTGGGGTTGGCAAATCCAAATATACATTAAAGGTACATTATAGTTATAAGACCACGCATAATCATAAGGTTCACTATAATAATTAGCAAAGCCCACATTATTGGAGTTGTAGGAATAAAGATTGTTGTAATAAAAGTCAAAAGAAGACCATTGGGAAGGCCAATAATAAGCATTTGCTGACCCAATATAACTTGGGCTAACGTAAAAACCATAATTCATATTAGGAGGATAAATTGGTCTATAGCTGCCTTCTGTATATTTTTTAGTAACATGGATATTTGAGTTATTAAATTGAATAAATGTATGCTCAGCGTCAGGGACTTTTCCATCATCATCTTCAAAGTCACCAAGATTATTCCAATTAGAAGCATCTTTCTCCCAACATGGGTTGTTAAAACTTTTATTATCAGCCAGGGTGATGGAATAGAGAGTAAAATCATTGCCGTAAATAATAATTTTCTTAATTATTACATCGCCAGTACAGTTATAGGCTACGTTACTGTTTTTGGATAAATGTAAGGACATCAGATCACTAAAAGATGCCGATTCATAAATTCTTTCAGTATCGTCGTAATAGTTCTCGTCAATTCTAACAACGAGCCGGTCGTTGTCTGATGCATCATAGTCTTCGTCATCATGTTCATCCTTGGTTTCAAATTCAATAATAAAATCATTCCCCTCGTCATCTTCCATATGAACCTCAATGTTATAAGCTCTCTGGGCTTTGATTTTCCATTGCATATATTTTGCATCATTGGCCGACTTGTTGATGAGAGGGAATTCAATCATGGGCATATACCATGCAAGGGTTTGGTTAGCTACAAAAAAAAGAGAAGTAAAAAGAAACAGGATAATTCCCAGTACCTTTAAAAATGCTTCCTTATTTGAATTTTTTCTGATGATTTTAAGAAATCTATTCATCTTTTCATCTCTCCACAATTAAAAGACATTTCCCCAAATTAAGCTATTCAGCAAGTATAGCCTAACAATGTTAAGTTAGCCGAATTACCTTGATACCGTTGCCTTTCCCGCGAATGATAATACTTTGGTAAAATGCCTTGTTTCAAAGGCTCAGGTCCAAGGGAAAAAGTAGTCTTAAATATCTCACATATGCAATTTAGGTGCCACCATGATCTCCTGCGTTACCCTATTTGTAAAATTGAGCATTATTGTCCTTAAAAAGATTCCATTCAAAGGTTATTTCATGACATTCGAGACTGTCCGCACTCTAAAGCGGCTACCCCATAATGCTGCTCAGGGAGAGTCTTTTGGATGCAATACCTTAAGGCTGCATCTAAGCAGTATATCCAGGCCACTATCATTAAAAGGGTGTCGATAATCCTCTCTTGGTTTCTTTAGAAATAGATATACTTCCCGCCCTCTCCTTAGCAAGAGGGAGGGCGGTTATATATGTATATGTACTTTAAAACAGCTTATTCACCAAGTGCAGATTCTTTCCAGAAAAACTTTTTTTCCTTGGTTGTACCCTTCACGACACCTTCAAAAACATATACAGGTTCAAGAAGAGGCTGCTGCGAAGGGGAATCCGGCTCAGTTGGCTCAATATAATAAGTAAGAGCCATATTTTGGATTTCTATTGACTGAATATCTCCACAGCCAGTAGTACCGCCCCAATAAGAATTAACAACGCTCCTCTTTTCAAGTCGTTCCAATGCTTTTTGAGGAGTAATAATGTTTTTTGCTTGTACCTCCTCTATCTCTTTCCATGCCTTGTAGAGGCATATAATCTTTCCTCCATCACCGATATAGACATTAATTTTGGCACCAGGACCATAAACCTTTTCTCCATTGATTTTAATACCAAAACTAACACACATGTGTGGAATAAAACATGTTGATCCTTCAATGCCTTTATGGGCGGTATACGATTCATCATAGTAAACACCGCTAACAAATGCACCTGTAGGCAGGATTTTATTTTTTATCAGGAATTGAGAAGCAATGTTAATAGCCTCTTCTTTAGACGGAAGTACAGAGTTCTTTTCAAACCTTATCAATTCAGGCTCATTTATATATCGGAAAGACCCAGCATTAAATATTTCCAATGAGTTGTCTTTATCTCGATAAACTTTACAATCGCTACCGTTATAAACCTCCTTCCCATTCATGCCAAACATACTTTGTAACCTAGCAGTGTCCATAGTAGAATTCGTTACCCTGTAGACCTTTGCTTTTTCAGAGACTTGAGGGAAGGTAGTAGCCATCTTATATAATGGTGTCTCGCCTTTGACATCGAAGCTGAAAAATAGAAAAAAGCAGGTAAAGAAAACTATATTTGCTATTAATTAAAAATTTTTTCTCATTTTATCCTCCCTGGTTAGTTTTTATCCGATAATTAATTAACCAATTGATAGAAGCAGTTACAAGTTTATCGGCAGTTCCATAGTACCCATCAGCGTATCGGGCAAATTTTCTTCCCCGGTACGCTGATGCACTGGCCTCGGTATCATGCCCAAAAATCATATGTAGTCCTTTAAATGTGCTATTAGGCCAGTGGCTCTGGTAGACAATATAGGTATAATTCAGTACTTGGCAAGAATCAAGAATAAGCCATGCTAAATCACCATCCCCTAACTCCATTCGTGACAAAGGGCAAGTACAGTAACTGTTTTCTGTGCCAAATTTGATTCCATTTACGTCTCCATGGCCACAAAAATATGCTATGTCAACATTATCAACGTAATTACTATCAGCTCCAACAAAATCATTTTCTTCAGCAGAACAGTTATATCGTTCATAAATATTATTATAGCCTAATGTATTTACAAGCTCATCCACAAAGTTTCCGGTATTATCTACAGCATCAACCGCTGAGGATGTGTCACAAGATGTCCCGCAATTATAGGTTTCAACCGCATGCCCACCAACATCGTAAGCTGCTGCAATACGAACAAAAGATATAGATCCAACAATGACCAGTAATAAACTACTCAGCAAAAATTTTTTTACCATTGGTTAACCTCCGACATTGTGTTAAAAATAAACCTCAATTATCTTGACATTGTTAAATTAGGCATAGCCTCATTCTTTGATTAAGATACATCACTCCTCAAAGGGCAATTAATAATCAATCATAAACACCACCTCCTTCTTTATAAATAATTTTGTGCGTATGTTCAACTTAGTATAAGTATAGCAATTAGTTTATTTTAAATCACCTGTTGTTATTGACAGGTTTGATCCTTATAAGTCCATTCCAAAATACCGTAAGTCGTTGAAACAATAATGTATATAAGACTTGCTAAAAAATGGCAAAATTAATCTATTTCGATCAATCCATGTCCGATAGCGATGGCAACAGCGTGAATTCTGTTGGTAGCGTTCAGCTTTTTTGTAATATTTTTGACATGAAATTCCACCGTTCGCTCACTGATTTTGAGAATATTTGATATATCCCAATTGGTCTTACCTAATTTAAGCCAGTTGAGTATTTCTATCTCCCTCGGTGAAAGGACAGGAACTCTTTTTACATGGTCTTGATCTAAAATTCGGACAAGGGTTTGGTGAAAATAAGGAAGGACATAGATTAAGATGGTTTCAGTGCGGATGTGATGTTCCAGGTATTGACCTGATACGGAAAACAGACTTCCTCCTGACCACCTGAGATCTCTTAATCCAAAGCTATAGCCTCTTTTGAGTCCAAACTTCTCTTTCAGGAATAAAAGATCCTTTGGAGGGTGGATTTTTTTGTAGGTGTCAGCCCAATACTGTAATCCGAATTCTGTAAAATTTGCTTTAATAATTGGATCAATTTGGTAATATCTTTTATTAAGATATGTATTAACCCAATCTTCTGGATAGCTTACATTGACAACTTCGTAGAATTGTAATAGACCTTTTTCATTAATTGTGCCAAGTGCAGAGATTGCAAAATCATATGACATTAAGTAGATTAATTTATTTACTAACTTTACTATATCCTTTCTATCCTCGCAGTGTATGCTGAAATATACCAATTCCAAGAGATAGATAGCATCTTGTTTTGACAGAAATCTCCCCAAAGACTCCCCTAAAGACATGGAAAATCCCCCTCAAGGTAAGTGATGTGCCAGTTAACACTTAAGTTTTTATACCCTTGTCATCAGTTCATTTCCCGATAGTCATTTGGTATGAAGAGTTCACTCTCCTTGGATAAAAAACACCTACCTTTCATTCGCCTCGTTGTGCTGGTTTCGCCGAGGAGGGGATTCTTTAGGGTGCGTATAATTTATGCATACTCTATGTATATCTTGTAGAAATCGTTTTTTAATCGATATTTTATATTTTAGGATAGGCGGCTAACTACTTACATTGCTTACGAAATATTCGACAGTGAGGGTGATCTATTGTTATCCGTTTTTTTGCCCTCTCGTCCTGATTCGGTTCACTAACAAAGTGGACAAAAGTTAGTGAAAGGATGGGCCGATACCTTCCCCCTGTTGGTTAACTTATGTTCAAAGTTAATGAATTGCGTATTCCGGTGTAATTCGACCACCGATTCCGGAGTTAGCCGACCACTGATTCCGGTGTAATTCGACCACCCATTCCGGCGAATGCCGACCACCTATTCCGATTTAATCCGACCACTTATTCCG
>JBFMGO010000133.1:0-14807 GCA_040752695.1 bacterium | reverse complement strand
ATGTTATTGGGATCAGCATTCTATCCGGTGCCCACATGACCTTTTTCCCGGAGATCCTCCGTCTTCTAAAGGCGAGGAGCGCGGGTGAGATTGTTGTGATTGGAGGAGGGGTGATTCCGGTGGAGGATATCTTGGTTCTGAAAGAGATAGGTGTCAGAGAGATTTACCCCGCCGGTAGCTCATTGAAAGAGATTGTCGAATTTGTAAGGGCAATCGATAAGCATTAAGGAAGGATGGACGATAAAAAGACAACACGCTGACGAATTTAGAATATAGATTATTACAAGCAAATCGATTTTTTTCAACAGGTAAAGCAAACAGGCCGAATGCGCCTTCTTGTTCCCTGCTGTTTTGAATGATAGCTCATGTATTAAAAAGATTAGAAGCCATCTCAAAATAATCGAAGTAGCATGATTGTAAAACCGAGCTGCAACAAACCGAGAAAGTTTTCAGTATGGTATTCGTAACGAACATCCAAGCGTCTGAAGTTTTGAACCCAGGCAAACAGGTGTTAGACCTACCATCAGTGCTTATACCATCGAAGCTTTCTTCTGTCTTGAGTGTATTGTTTGCCTCGCTTATGTCGGTGCGGGGAAACCACTTCAATGTCGCCTTCGTCCAAAAGGCACTTATCAACTCCATTACTGTCGTATGCCTTACCACAAATAAGACGATCAGAAACATCGCGGGTAAAACCATTATTAATGGTCGTCTCCACCAACTTTATCTCATAAAGTGTAGCGCTCTTAATGTTAGTAGAGACGAAGGAGTCAGCAGTGTCGGCGATGCTCATGGCCTCGGTGATTATGCCGTGCTTTGTTTTACCGACAGCAAAGCCCCTTCTTTTGCTGGGACAAAAGTTCTGTCAATGAAAACATCGCTAATATTGATTCTATTTGGTTTATATAGATCCTGTGCCAGCTCTTGGCCTATACGCCTCAAAACTTCCAATCTAACCCATTGCCGGAAGCTCCTGCGGCATGTCTGGTGTATCGGATACCGCATAAGCAAATCCTCTCATGGGATTCCGGTTAAATTTAATACGAATCGCGTAGTCTACTACTCTGTGGATGTTTTAGCAGTTTTATTGAGTGCACTATGGACTCTACTCGATTCCATTGCGCGTTTGTCAGTTCCATTCTGTTTATATTACATAATCAGAATGTTATGTCCATTTATCTTTTGAGATAAGTCCTAAAAACATGAAATGTTTGGTGTCCACCTATTGACGAAGAGGAAATGACAATGCTTGCTGTATTAAAAACTGATCCTATACCAAAAGAGATTGCCGTCAAAGATGTGGAAAAGCCAAAGCTAAAAACTGGTCATGCTGTTGCACGAGTTGATGCTGTAGGTATCTGCGGAACGGATATTCATATTTACAATTGGGAAGTTGGCTATCAGAAGCGATTGGGAGATCGGTTGCCAATAATTCTTGGGCATGAATTTACGGGTACTATCGAAGAAATGGACGGAACAAGCGATGAAATTTCAGTGGGGGATCGTATAGTGGTAATTCCAGCAGGGGGTTGCGGCAATTGTTATTATTGCCATAATGGTAGCAGAGAAATATGTCTGAACAGAAAACCCATTGGCCTGGAATACCCAGGTGCTATGGCGAAGCATGTTTTGATTGACAAAAATCAATGCTTTGTTTTGCCCAAAGATTTTTCGGTAGCTCTGGGTGCTACTATTGAACCGATGTCGGTTGCTTATAATGCTCTGTTTAAAGCAGGCTCATTGCTTGGAAAGAATGTTGTGATAATCGGTCCGGGGGCTATCGGTTATTACGCTTCTATGTTTGCTTATCTGGCAGGTGCGGTTGATATAAGCATCTCAGGCTTACCCCAGGATGCCCCAAGGTTAAAGATATTCAAGAACAACATACCTGGTATCAATATCTTTACTAACACTGAGGATTTATTGGACCATACCAGTGAGGTTAGTAATGGGGTGGGCGCAGATGTAATTTTGGAAATATCGGGTTCCGGGGGCGGCCTGTCAAACGCCATATCGTTAGCCAAGAAAAGAGCGATTATTGTATTGATTGGCATAGCCTCCAAGCCGCTGACAGCTGATTTTATAACGCTGGTAAGGAATGAAATAAGAATGTCGGGTACACATGTACTACCGCCCAAGCTGTGGAGAGAATTAATCAAATTATTGATATCGTTGGATGATGTTAATAAGGCCAGATTTGAAGCGGCAATTACGCATAAATTCCCAATAGATCGAATAGAAGAAGCATTTAAAACAGTAGAAGACTGCGTGGGAATGAAGGTGCTCATCTATCCATGACCCATGTTATTAGGTAAAAATTAATTTGTTAGCACAGAAAGGACGGTTAAGTCTATGTGGAAGATTATACCTCTGGATATGGGAATACTTGAAGTGGCTAGATGTAGCAATATAATGAAAGCTGATTATCGTGCAGGGGAGAAGGTGGACAATGTTTCTATCGTATGGCTGCTAATTAATACAAACGATGGTAGAAAGATTCTGGTTGATACCGGACCAGCCGAAGATGAGGCATGGAGCAGAAAGTATCATGTGCCCAGCATCCGAGAGCGGGATGAGCAGTATTTGCTACCAGCCTTAAAAAAATACTGCATCAGCCCGGAGGAAATTGGGGTTGTTATTTTGACCCATCTGCATTGGGACCATGCCTATGGTGTGAATAAGCTGCCGAATGCCAAGGTGTATGTGCAAAGTAAAGAAATCAGATATGCGGTTAATCCAAACCCGCTTGATGCGAAAATCTATGAAACAAATATCAAGGAGCGAATCCCTTTTTTCCTAATGTATTACAATCAGATGGAAATCATTGACGGAGATGTCGTCATTGATGACGGTATATCGACAGTGTTACTGCCGGGTCACTCGCCAGGGTCTCAAGGAGTATTAATTGATGCGTTGCAAGGAAGATTTTTGATAGCCGGTGATTTGATTAATACTATCGAGAACTGGCAAAATAGACTGCCTTGTGGCCTGCATACAGATTTACAGGACTGTTTTGATTCCTTTGTTAAAATAGAGAGGTACGGCGCCGAAGTGTTGCCGGCACATGATAAAACGGCCTTTGAGATATTTAAGGATAGTTCTTTATAGCATTAAGAAATCTCTGATTGATCTAATTAATTGCTGAAATCCGCGGCAGGCAACATAGAGCGTTCCGCTATTGAGGTCGATTCCGGGTTTCGTAAAAGACGATTGAAAAACTGGATAAGTAAGGCATGTCGGAGTAGCTTCAGCGGGAGCGAACACTAAGCCCGCAGTTTTAAACGTAAGTTTCGAGAAGAAGTTATATTCAATTAATAAATGTTGCAGGTGTCGTCCATAAAGTCAACAAAGAAAAAATGTTTCAATAATCATGGTGGAGCAAAATGCACATCTTGGTATACAACTGGCTGATTATGCTTACCTCCTTGATGGGGGGCATCTTAGGATGGAGGGCACGAAGGCAGAGCTTTCAAAAACAGATGAAATCATTCAAGTTTACATGGGGACATCAAAAACTGCACAGAATGATTAATATCCTCTGGCTTGAAACATAAGGGAGGAAGTGATGGCGTCGATAATGGTGACGGGGAGTAGCGGATTTATAGGATCGTATGTTGTTCGAGAATTGGTCAAAAAGGGCTGTGAAGTTGTAGCATTTGATGTGAGACCGCCAATCCAGGAACAGGCTTGGTTACTACGGAAAGAATTGCCTGATGTTAAATTCTGTCGTGGTACTATTGAGGATTTATCAGCTGTTATCAGGGTAGTCAAAGAGAATCGCATTCAGATGATTGTACACGCAGCATCCATAGTTGATCCACCATATCTATTACAGAACCCTATGATGGCATATCGAATAAACTTTGGTGGCACATTGAATGTATTAGAGGCTGCCCGAATAGAAGGATTAGAGCGAATTATTTATTTAAGCACGAATGGCATCTTTACTAGCAAGAAATACGAGCCAATAGATGAAAACCATCCTGTGATTTCAGCTAGTGAAGGGCCGGGGAATGGACCGTATAGCGCCTCAAAGTTGGCAAGTGAAGCGTTTGGTTTGAGCTACGCTTCGGCTTTTGGGTTTAAGTTTATTGCATTACGACCATCAGCCGTTTACGGTTTTGGTATGCAGTATCCAATGTATATAAAACCGATGGTTGAGAACTCCTTAAAAAATTTGTCCACTCGTATTGAAACCGGCCTTAATTTCCCAAGAGACTATACTCATGTTCTCGATGTAACTCAGGCTGTTATAAAAGCCTTGTTTAGGGAGCCTCCTAAAGACAGTATCTTTCTCGTTGCTACCGGGAAGGAGCTAGTGACACCGGCGATGCTATTGCCACTAATTAAGGAACAGATCCCTAATTGTAATATAGAAATTGGAGAGGAGATGAATGGCTGGAATGAAAAAGAATTAAAATATAGAGCTATGATCAACATTGGTAGAGCCAAGGAGCAGTTAGGATATGACCCTCTCTATGATATTAAGGCAGGTCTGACAGAATACATCAGTATGTTTAAAAACTATCTTAATAGGTAACCAATACAGTTTATATCTGTTAGTATTTTAGTCGGAGGGTAATCTGAATGAAAGAGAGAAATGTTGAATCAGTAGTCATTATGCGTGAGATTTTTGGCCTGAATACAGCTTGGATAAAGCCTTTTAAGGTTCAACTACCTCAAATGGGTATATGCTATAGTGACCTATTGCCACTATTTGGAATAATGGCGTATTGCCGAATAAGGAGAAATATTTAGTTTTGATTGGCATATGCCTATCGCAAGGGCGTAGTAGCTTACTTCGCGAAGTAGCTAATATATGCGAGGAACAACAAATAACAAGAGTTGAACTATTAGATATTATATCTACAGTATTAATATCCAGAGGGCCAGTAGCGCTAATAACTGCCTTGGAGGCTGGTATACTATCGGATAAACAAGATGGAAATAAATTACCGTTTGTTAATAATGATACTAAAATGACTGGTGTAGATATTCTATGCTATTTTCGTAAAAACATGGGAAGTGTTCCAGACTGGATTAGATTATTAGATGAGACTATACCCCGCGGTGTCGAATTATATTATAATTGGCGGAATAAGATTTTAACAGACGGCACATTGTCACGAAAGATTAAAGAATTAACGTTATTTGCTGTTAATGCCGTGTCTTTATATAGAGAAGGAATGAAGATTCATGCAATGGGTTTTATACAGGCAGGTGGCAGTCGTAAAGAATTATTTATAGGTCTTTTAATAGCTTTTATTGGTGGCGGAATTGTTGCCTGGATAGAGGGAATAGGAGTAATGGTTTGAAAATATCTCAGTCAGCTCATTGTTGAGAAAAAGTTTGGTGAATTTGTGGTTGTTAGATCATGACATGTGTCGCCGGTAGGGGCACGGCGGTGAGATCTCGGGGCTCGATATCGTGTTCCCTGAAAGAATTAAAAATCACCGTTTTATGGATATATTGCAGGATGCCAGATCGTTTTTAAGATAATCTCTTGAGGGTTACATGATGTAATGAGTACCACTCCAACAAATTACGAAAATGAGACTACTCGGAAAGTGTAGAAAATGCCAACTTAACTTGCGACACTATCTGTTGAATATTCAACGGGTCTATAAAATTATGTAAGGGCATTATCCCAGATTCAGGATAGAAAAATATTGTTGAGATATTTAGGAAAGGGGGTGAAAGAGTGGGTGAATCTCGCAAGACGCTGTCTATTTCTCAGCAACGCTGGGAGAAGGAGATCAGAGCAAACTACATTAAGGATAAGCCCGAACGACGGCAGCGGTTCGTAACAGATGCAGGCATTGAGGTGAAACCGGTTTATACGCCGCTGGATTTGGGTGAGCAGGGATTTGATTATGAAAAGGATCTTGGCTTTCCGGGGGAGTTTCCATATACGCGGGGGATCAATCCCAGCATGAACCGGGGTGAGCCGTTCCATGTCCGGATTTATTCCGGTTTTGGCACACCGGAGGACAGCAACGAACGATATAAAAAAATCCTTGCCTGGGGGGCTGACGAGGTGCAAATTGCCTCGGATCTGCCCAGCCAGATCGGTTATGATTCCGATCATATCATGTCTAAGGGGGAGATCGGCCGCGTCGGCGTGTCGCTCAATTCCCTCCGGGACATGGAAATCCTTTTTGATGGACTTCCCCTCAACAGCTTCAAACGGGTCGGGATGATGGGAAATTCAATTGGTCCTATTGCGTTAGCGTTACTCATTGCTTTGGGGGAGAAGCAGGGTCTGAAGCCTGCGGATTATGTGGTCGACCTGCAGAACGATCCGATTAAGGAGTATATTGCCCGTGGGACCTACATTTTTCCGATAGATCGAGCGGTTCATTTTGCCTGCGATACCGTCGAATACTGCGCCTTGAAAGCCCCTCACTGGTATCCGATGACCTTGTGTGCGAACCATATCAACGCCTCGGGATCAGGGTCAACCAAGGGCACGGCCTTCGCGATATCAAACGGGCTGGTGTACATCGGTGATTTGTTGCAGCGCGGTCTCAAGATCGAGCAGATCGCTCCCTTGCTGGGTATGTTTCTGGATGAGCGGGAGGATTTTTTTATAACGATTGCCAACTGTCGGGCAGCTCGGAAGATCTGGGCCTGTTTGATGCGGGATCGCTTTGACGCAAAAAATCACCATTCAATGGCGCTCAAATTTACATCCTATTCCCATGGAGGAGAGACTCTCAAGGAACCGAAGAACAATATTGTCAGAATTGCCTTTGCCGCTCTGGCATATGCACTGGGCGGGGTTCAGTTCCTTTATGACGCCTCCTATGACGAAGCGATGGCGACGCCTAATGATGAAGCCTGCAAGGTGTCCATTCGTACCCTTCAGATCATTGCCCATGAGTTAGGATTTTCCAGGACCGTGGACCCACTGGGCGGGTCATACTATGTGGAGAGTCTGACCAAGGAGATCGAGAGGGGCATCCTTGCGGAAATGGCAAAGGTGGAGGAACTAGGCGGAGCCCTCTCGGCAATTGAAAAAGGGTATTGTCAGGGGGTTATTACCCGGGGGGCGGTCAAGCGGCAGCGGGAGTTTGAAACTGGTGAACGGGTTTCTGTGGGCGTGAACATTTTTAAGAGCGAGGAAAATTTTCCGCCAGGGGCTTTTCGGGTGAATCACCGGGTGGAAGAACGTCAGTTGGCGAGACTGAGGACTCTGAAGGCGGAACGAGACGGCGCAGAGGTCAAGGAGACGTTAGCTGGTGTCCGGGAAGCGGCTTCGAGGGGACAGAATATGGTGGAGCCTATCCTAGAGGCGGTGAGAGTGTATGCGACAATAGGTGAAATCTGTCAGGTACTACGTGAGATTTACGGTGAACATCGGGTTGCTGCTCAGTTTTAGAGAGCTGTTGAAAGCTGTTTAGATAGAGGGGCAAGAGGCATGGGAAAGATGGTCAGGGTATTGGTGGCCAAGGTGGGGCTGGATGGTCACAAGGTGGGAGATAGGGGGAACCATCCGATTGTGACAGGCAATTGACGGATTGATATTTTATTGATCGACTGCGCAGTGTTTTTTTATATTCCGTAGGAAGCGATAGCAAGACATTGAAAAAGTTCTTTGAAGATCTTCTGATAGCGCCTATGTGAGGCACAATAGATAAATCAACCAATGAGGAGGGAAGAAAAATGTTTAGTAAAAAATTGGATGCAAAGGCTTTAGTGTTATTGTTATTGGCTGTGTTGTTTTTTTGGGGGGGCAGTCCTGTCATCGCAGCATCATCAGAAGCGCAAAAACCCCTATTATGGAGGATGGCACATTATCAACCCGAACAGCGTGTGCTTATGCAGGGGATCAAATGGTGGGCAAGCGAGCTTGAAAAGCGCACTGGTGGCAGAATTAAAATCAAGCACTACTTTAACGAGGAACTGGCAAGAGCCAAGGAAATTTTACCGCTGGTCGCGCGTGGCGGCGTTGAGCTTGGAACAACAAGTATAACATACCATCCTTCTGAATATCCTCTTTTGCAAGTTATAGCTGAATACCCGTGTGCGGATTTGGATGAACTTTTCTGGTTAATACCAAGAGTCGTTGAAGAGGTACCTGCCATTAAGGCTGAATCCAAAAGAAACAATGTAAAAATACTTAGTTACGGAGGTCTTCCGCCTTATGGCGTGGTTTGCACTAAGCCAATCAATAAGTTGGACGATTTAAAGAGCTTCCGGGTAAGGGTGTGGGGTTCGATGGTGCCCAAAAGAGTGGCCAAGCTTGGCATGGTACCTTTGGCGCTGCCATCATCAGAAGTATACGAGGCAATGGCGAAGGGTGCGGTCGAAAGTACCCTTTCACCTAACGATCAACACAAAATAGGGTTATGGGAAATTGCCAAGTACCACCTGAAGGGTGATTTTTATCCGGCATGTTATGCCGCTCAACCGCTAATGAACTTGAATTTGTTCAACAGCTTAGCCCCTGATCTTCAGAAAACCATCATGGATCTACAGGTTGATCACCTTAAGATGCTCAAACAGTTGATTTCAGAAACAGATGCAGAAGATGAAAAATTTTTAAAAGATAAGGGGGTTAAATTTAGTTACATCTCGCAAGCAGAGAATGAACGACTCCAAAAAGACTCTTTAGAAGTATGGGACCAAGAGACAGCTAAGCTGAAGATCCAGGATGACGTAAAGGCAGTAAAGGCAGCTATAACGCGATTGAAAGCTGAATATAGAAAAACACAGTGATTTACAGCGGGGCGTTTCTTACATGGAGTTGTATTTTTTGCGATTGGTTGGGAGGGAAAAATGCTGGAAAAAATTGAAAAGGCAATTTCCGGAGTTGAGATGGTAATTATGTGGGTTTGCGGGATAAGCATCTCTATAATGGTAATATATAGCTTTATTGATGTTTGGGGTCGGTTCCTTTTTCGTCAACCACTCTATGGGACTTACGAGCTGAGCGGCGAAATCCTTCTAGTAGTCGTAATTTTTCTATCTCTTGCACCTTGCGAGGCCGAGAAGAGACATATGCGGGTCGACTTCATATTCCCCTATATCAGTAAAACACTGCAAGTGGTGATAAACTGCATCTCCTTCCTGTTGGGGATAGTTGTCTGTGGGTTGCTGATGGTGGCTTCCTTTGGTCCAGCCTTGTATTCATGGCAGATAAGAGAGTTCACTACAGGTATCATACCATTTCCTATATATACGGCAAAGATAGCTATAGTGGTAGGATTAGCCATCTTTGTGATTCGACTTATTGAACGCTTTGCCCGTTCCATAAAGGAACTTGTTACTACAAATCGTACCTATAGCAAAACGAGCGGTCCGGATATTTCGCATGCAAGTGACCAGATATGAGGCTTCCTGCGGGATGTAATTCCGATATGGTTATACCTTTAACTTGTTAATTCCCCGCAGCAAGTTGCGGGGAATTAACAATGGAGGGCAGGTAATATTATGCAAGATTGGATGAGTTCAGTCGTATCTCTTATTGTAATGTTGGGGCTTATTGGAGGGGGGGTACATATCGGCTATGCTTTGCTACTGTCTGGAGTTTTAGGAATTCTGCTTATTGCCGGGCCTCAAGTCTTAATGGCACAACTTGCCAACGTTGCTTACAATGCCACCGCGTCATACGGATATGTGGTTATCCCTCTCTTTATCCTCATGGGTCAATTTGCTGCTGAATCGAGAATCGGTCAGGACGCCTTCGCTGCGGGCCGTCTCTGGCTTGGACGGCTGCGAGGTGGACTGGCTATGGCCACCATTGCTGGGTGCGGCGCTTTTGGTGCTGCTAGTGGCTCAACCGCTTCGACAGCGGCACTTTTTGCAAGGATAGCCTTTCCTGAGATGGTCAGATATGGATATGATAAAAAACTGGCCTCCGGCTGCATCGCGGCGGCCGGAACCGTAGCTGCGATGATACCTCCCAGTATCCTGTTGGTTCTGTTCGGTATCTTATCCGATCAATCGATCGGGAAACTCCTGATTGGCGGCATCTGTCCCGGCATATTGGAATGTCTGATATATATGGCCACCGTATATATTATGGTCAAATGCAACCCTAAACTGGCTCCATCACTTGAAAAGAAATCTGATTTAAGAGAGAAACTCCTCAGCATCCGAAGTGTTATCCCTATAGGATTCATTTTTATGTTCGCTATCGGCGGAATCTTTATCGGTCTGTTTACGCCTTCGGAGGGAGGCGCCATTGGAGCTGCAGGAAGCTTTATCGTCATTTTGTGCATGCGGAGAGTAAATTGGAATATTATCAAGACCAGTTTTAAGGAGACCGCTATCATCACAGGAATGATGTTTCTCGCGTTAATCGGCGGATTTCTCTTTTCGCGGGCAATGGTTCTCGGAGGGACGGTATCGTATTTCACCAAGTTCTTAACTTCTCTAGAAGTTTCCCCCCATCTGATTTTTATGGGAATTACCGGGCTGCTAATTGTTTTAGGCATGATTATGCAGCCGATAGTTATAATGTTGATTACTGTGCCGATACTTGTGCCAGCGATAATTAAATTGGGCTTTGACCCCATCTGGTTTGGTATTATGTTTGTTAGGCTTTCAGAGTTGGCCGTTATCACGCCCCCCGTAGCGGTGAACCTTTATGTCGTAAAGGGAGTGCTGAAGGACGATGTAAGCCTGACGGATATTATCAAAGGAGTAATGCCGTTCATTGCGGCATCGGTACTGAATTATATACTGCTGTACTTCTTCCCGCAACTTGTTTTGTGGCTTCCAGGGCTAATGTATAAGTAGGGAAGGGCGTTTGGGATGGATGTCGGGCGCTGCTTTCTGTGTAAAATATTAGATGAAAACGGGCGATTATAAGAAGGAGGCATCAAATGGGATTGAAGCTTTTGATTGTACATCCACTTACGAGGGAAGGTAATAGTGCATCGGATGATCTCGCAGGTGCTTGGGGGGTCAGACCGATGGGTGGGTTTTATGAGGACATTATTCAGAAATCCGCGGAGAGAGTGACCAAACCGGACACCAAGGTGATCCAGTGGTTTCCGGACAAGTATTCTGGTTCGTTGCAGAACCTCTATCTGAGCACGGTTACGTCGATGCCTCTTGTTAATCGAATTATCAAGGCTGAGGAGGAAGGTTATGATGCTGCTGTGCTGGGGTGTCACAGCGACAACGGCGTTCAAATTGCACGATCCGTAGCGCACATCCCAGTCATCGGTCCATGCGAGGCCTCAATGGCGGTAGGCAGCTTCATCGGAGAGAAGTTCGCCATGGTAACCATTCGGGAACAGTATTTGCGGATGCTGGAGCATCACATTCGCATGTTCGGATTTGAAGACAGGTTTATCAAGGATAGGCCTATTCGATGGTTTGATCGGTGGGTGTGGAACGACATGATGGATGCTCATCGCGGCAAGCCAGAAAAACTTATCGAACTTTTTGAGAGAACAGCTTTGGAATGCGTCAAGGACGGGGCGGATACGATCCTGGTTCCCGGTTTTCCCTTGGGGCCGGCTCTTTCCCTGGCGGGTTACACCGAGGTGGCCAAGACCGGCGTCAGCGTTGTTGATGGCGCGTCGGCTGCATTCAAGATGGCGGAGTTGCTTGCTGATCTCCGAAAGAGTATCGGAATGAGTAGAACTACTGCACAGAGTAGCCAGTATCAGGGTTTTCCCAAGGAAATGCTGAAGAAGGTTTTCCGGGATTTTGGGTTCTGATCGGTCCGATGCTTAAAGCGGATTACACCATCGGCGGATCAATCAATGTGGCGCTGCTGAATTTCACCAAGGCGATGTCGGAGATCGATGGGGTACGGGTGAACGCAATCAATCCCGGCTATATCGCTACAGACCGCTTGACGCGAGGACTCGAGCGCATGGCCAGCAAGGGACATGTCAGCCTGGAAGAGGCCGCAGCCCAGCGGCTGGCGGCTTTACGCATTGAACGGTTCGGCCGCCCGGAGGAAATCGCCGCCTTTACTGCGTTTCTGGCATCCAATCGGGCAAGCTTCATGCAAGGCGCGATCATCGATGTTGATGGCGGCCAAATCCGAGTGCCGTAGGACCATTAATGAGCGAATTTCATAAGAAGCTCTTTTTATCAAAATTATTCCATAACGTCTATTACTTCTTGCTCAAGGTCCATCAGCATTGCGGAATGCTTAACCCAAGGGTTTCAACTTAAACACTTAAGGAGGTGAAAAATCATTCTGTTTTGAGTAGGGAGGAGTATTTGTCGATCAAAATCAAAGATTGGTTTATAAACAATGATAAATTAGGAAAGGGAGGGGGTTATGAAAACAATTTGTTTGATTATTTCTCTTGTCGTTTCTCTTGTCATGTTTTGTTCAGGAGCAGCCATGAGTCAAAGCGGAAAAATCCATAACCTGGTCGCATCACCCCAAACAGTTCATAGCGGTTATTTTGATAGCACCATTCCTCCAGTGTTGACTGTCGATTCCGAGGATACCGTTATTTTGAATACGATGATGATGATGATGGGTGGATTAAGATGCGGGATTACTTATGATGAGTTCGTGCCCCTTAGGCAAGGGTATATTGATCGGAAGGCTTCACCCATTGCCCTCACCGGTCCCATCTTCGTCAATGGTGCCGAGCCCGGGGATGTCTTGGAAGTTAGAATTAAAAAATTGATCCCTATGCATTGTGCTGTGAATTATCATATGCCAGGGAGAATGGGGATTGGAGGATTACCAGAGGATTTTCCAAATGGACAGCTCAGAACGTTCAATTTAGACCTAGGGAAAATGGAAACGAAGTTCGCTCCGGGAATCGTTGTTCCTCTAAACCCTTTCCTTGGAACGATGGGGGTTGCGCCAAAGCCAGGGGAGAAACGGCAGAACAGCATCCCGGAATATTTCGGTGGAAATATGGACAACAAAGAACTGGTAGCGGGAACCACACTTTATCTGCCGGTCCAGGTTAAAGGAGGCCTTTTTTCAACGGGCGATGCCCATGCCGGTCAAGGGGACGGTGAGGTCAACGTTACCGCCCTTGAGACTGCTATGGAAGTGGTGGAACTCCAATTTGTCGTCCGAAAAGACATGAAACTCGAACGGCCAATGGCCGAGACCCCTACTCACTGGATTGCCATGGGTTTCGACAAAGATCTTAATGAAGCTGTAAAAATCGCTTTGCGAGATGCAATCCAATTTTTAGTAAAAACCAAAGGCTTAACCCCTGATGATGCCTATGACTTGGCTAGCTTAGTTGTGGACCTGAGAGTGACACAGATTGTGGATAGAAACAAGGGAATTCACGCCATGATCCCCAAGGCCATTTTTAAAAAATAGAATAAAACCTTCATGAACATATTGAAGAGAGGGGGCTGCCATACTTGTAGCCTCCTCTCTGAAACAAATGGTATTTAGGCGTGGGTTAAAACCTAAACAATGGGTGTAATTGGAGTCATAGCTAAATTATACGCTTTACAAGGTTGATCTTTGCAAAACACCCCGGGGCTTGCCGCGGGGATGAATGCATGCCTTACCGAGGGGGTTATAAGGGGGAGCGGAGCCTCCTCGTCTTATCCTTATAGGTTCTTGCGTCGAGATATAATATAAGTCATGCATGGTGATTAAAAGAACGAGTCATGCGGTCTACGATACGAGTTATCACTTGGTATGGTGACCGAAATACCGTAAAAAGATCTTTGAGCGAGAAGAGGTTAAGGAACGAGCGGTACAGCTGCTTGGGGAGATAAGCGAGGAGTACGGGTTTGACGTAAGGGAAGGGCGGTTGGCTTGGATGCCGCGGAGGAGTTGTTTAACAGGATATTGGACGAAGACGGACGAATAGAAGGAGGCGTCAAATGGGGTTGAGGATATTGATTGTACATCCGCTTCCGCGGGCAGGACAGAAGGCATCGGATGATCTCGCAGGTGCGTGGGGTGTCAGACCGATGGGTGGGTTTTATGAGGACATTATTCAGAAATCCGCGGAGAGAGTGACCAAACCGGACACCAAGGTGACCCAGTGGTTTCCGGACAAGTATTCTGGTTCGTTGCAGAACCTCTATCTGAGCACGGTTACGTCGATGCCTCTTGTTAATCGAATTATCAAGGCTGAAGAGGAGGGCTACGATGCGGCTGTGCTGGGGTGTCACAGCGACAACGGCGTTCAGATCGCGCGGGCCGTAGCGCACATCCCAGTCATCGGTCCATGCGAGGCCTCAATGGCGGTAGGCAGTTTCATCGGAGAGAAGTTCGCTATGGTAACCATTCGTGAGCAGTATTTGCGGATGCTGGAGCATCACATTCGCATGTTCGGATTTGAAGACAGGTTTATCAAGGATAGGCCTATTCGATGGTTTGATCGGTGGGTGTGGAACGACATGATGGATGCTCATCGCGGCAAGCCAGAAAAACTTATCGAACTTTTTGAGAGAACAGCTTTGGAATGCGTCAAGGACGGGGCGGATACGATCCTGGTTCCCGGCTTCCCCTTAGGGCCGGCTCTTTCCCTGGCGGGATACACCGAAGTAGCCAAAACTGGCGTTCGCATCGTCGATGGCGCATCGGCTGCATTCAAGATGGCGGAGTTGCTTGCTGATCTCCGAAAGAGTATCGGAATGAGTAGAACTACTGCACAGAGTAGCCAGTATCAAGGCTTTCCACGGGAAATGTTAAAGAAGGTTTTCCGTGATTTCGGGTTTTGAGCGGTCGGTTGTTGTTCAGGGGGTCTGAGGGGCGAAGCTTGCCGATTATCGACAAAGTCCGGGTGCAGCGCCAAGCCCGGTAGAAACGGGTCACGGATGCCTTGCGGTTTCGGGAGGCAAATTGTTTTCAGGCTTTTCCCCGGCCCCTATAGACATTCTTACTCTTTTAA
>JBFMGO010000132.1:0-15117 GCA_040752695.1 bacterium | reverse complement strand
GTAAGTGCCGAGCCCACTTTTCGGATAGCCTCTAAGCAAGAAGGCACAAGTTTGTAAACCCGACCAGAAATAGAAAAATTGATAGCGGGAAAAATTGATACAGGAGCGATACATGAGACTTTCAAAACTGGGGCTGAATGCCAGAATCGTTTTACTCGTTTTTACTTTTATACTCTCGTTTGTCCTGTTTTGGGGATTATCTACTGTCACGTTAGATAAGCTGAAAGTGAATGGTCCGGTTTATCAGCATATTATTCAGGGAAAAGACCTGATTGCAGATATTCTTCCCCCACCCGAATACATCATCGAATCCTATCTCGTTGCTTTGCAGATGTTGGGAAACAACGACCGGCTTGCTCTTGCGGCTCTGATTGAAAGAAGTGATGCCTTAAGGGCCGAGTATATGTCCAGGCACAGTTTCTGGCAGGAAGAACTCACTGCGGGCCAAATCAAATCTACTTTCCTTGAGCAGTCATACTATCCAGCGGTTGCGTTCTTTGATATTATGACCACGAAATTCATACCAGCCGTGAAAAGCGGAAACATAGAGCTTGCTCGTGAGTTGGCTTATGGTATCATGCTGAAGGAATATGAGGATCACCGTGCAGCAACAGACCAGGTTGTGCACATGACAGCAGAAAGAAACCGGGTCGGTGAACTGGAAGCCTCTGCATTGATCAGGTCGCGAACGAAGATGATGTTTGTCCTCGGCTTCAGCGGCATTTTCATTTCATCGCTTATTGCCTTGATGATCGCTCTGGGAATTACAGGACCGCTGAAAGACCTGTTCCGTGGCCTGAATAAACTCAGTACCCACGAATTGGAAGAAACCGGACGGACCTTTAAGCTTATTATCGAACAGATTACTCAAGGCTCTGCACAAATATCCCATGCCAGCCAGCAGTTGGCTCAAAGGTTCGGAGAACAGGCTTCAAGCATAGAAGAAACATCCTCGTCACTTGAGGAAATGGCCTCTATGACACGGCAGAATGCTGACAATACGAATAAGGCTAACCTTCTGATGGAAGAGGTAAAGTCTCAACTTGGAGGTGCAGTGGGAGCTATGGAGCGCATGAGCGATGCCATCGAAAAAATAAAGACATCGTCCACAGAGACGGCAAAAATTATCAAAGTCATAGACGAGATTGCATTTCAGACCAACTTACTGGCGCTGAACGCTGCAGTCGAGGCGGCGAGGGCCGGTGAGACAGGCAAAGGCTTCGCCGTGGTAGCCGAAGAAGTACGAAGCCTGGCTCAGCGCAGTGCGGAAGCGGCCAGGACCACAACCGATTTGATTGCGGGAGCACAGAAAAACGCTGATTCAGGCGTTGACATTACAGGCGAAGTGGGCAAATCCCTGGCCCTCGTACAGGAAAGCATGGCCAAGGTCGTAGTGCTGGTGACGGAAATTGCCGTCGCTTTCAGGGAGCAGTCGCAGGGAATTGAGCAGGTGAACATGGCGGTAGCGCAGATGGATAAGGCGATTCAGCAAAGTGCCGCGAATTCCGGGGAATTGGCTGGCACTGCTGAGGAATTTGACCGTCATGCACAGGAATTGAACGCTATCGTGGGTAGTAGTCAAGATGCCGACAGTGCCGGAGTGTCTGACCGCAAAAAAAGGCATGGCAGCCAAAAAATATTTCCCCTCAAACGACCTGCCATAACTGAAGGAGCGGCCTAATCCCGTATTATACAGGGAATACAGGCAGAAAGAAGTCCGAACAGGACTGAAACGGCATTGCGCTCAAGGAAAAAAAGACAAAGAGGGTGAGATATGCAAAGGGGTGAGTATCAGAAAGGGCACAATTCTTGCAGCTTCATTGAATCATAGAGATGGAGGTCTTAACGTGCTATGAATCAATTCACTATCTTTATGTTTTCCGGACAGGGATCCCATTATTATCAGATGGGAAGGGAACTCTTTGAGCAGAATCCGGTTTTTCGGAAAAATGTACTGGATGGGGACAGGATCGTATCCGAGATGACCGGTGTATCAATAATCTCCCAGATCTATAGTAATGTATATAAAAAAAGCGATCAGTTCAGCCATACCTTATACACTCACCCGGCTATCTTTTTAGTTGAATATGCATTGGCGCAAGTAGTGATGGAAATCGGGATAAACCCCGACTATGTTCTTGGTGCAAGCCTGGGCGGATTTGCAGCAGCTGCCATCGCAGGTGTTATCCCCTTCGAAACGGCCTTGACTGCGGTGGTCAGGCAGGCCGAAGCCCTGGAAACGCTCTGTCCTCAAGGAGGGATGATGGCGGTTATTCATTCTCCGGACCTTTTTTTTGAAAATCCGCTCTTTCATGAACACCTTGAATTAGCTGCTGTCAATTTTCCTTCTCATTTTGTCGTATCAGGTGACAGAAAGTCGCTCTCCGATATCCAGATTTTGTTGGAGGAGAAAAAAATTATTTTCCAAATGCTGGATGTTTCCCGTGGTTTTCATTCATCACTTATTGATCCTGCCGCAGCAGCTTATAAAAATTTTCTCAACACCCTTGTTCTCGATGATCCGAACATCTGTTTTATTTCATGTTCACATGCCAATGTCCTTCCCTTCCTTCCCCGAGACTATTTCTGGGAAACTGTCCGTGCTCCCATTTATTTTCAGAAAACGATTCAGGTACTGGAAGAACAGGCACCTTATCTCTATCTCGACCTTGGTCCTTCGGGAACACTGGCTTCTTTCGTGAAATATAATCTCAGCGAAAAATCAACTTCCAGGAGTTTACCTCTTCTCAATCCCTTTGGGCAGGATCTAAAAAACCTAAGCAGATTAAAGGATACACTCCCTCTATTATCCGATGGAGAGGGTGAACAGTTACGATAAAAAGAGAGGTTTCTCAATCTCATTCAAGGCAAAATTGGAAATTTTTCACCATGTCTATAATGAATTTTTCCTTTCGAAAAAAAATACAGGTGCAGCACTGTCAAAATAAACACAATGGCGGGAACCTCATTCATTACCGGACTGACAAGAAGAGCATTAACGGCTACTTTATCTCTTACTTTGCTATCGCTCTGCTCTTCCTGCTGATGAAGCCCTGGGCGTTTTCCTCTCCCTGGATCAGTACCCACGATTCTCACTCGCTCCTGGAAATCGTGCAGACTTTTATCGCCATTGGAGTGGGTGTAATTTCCACAATGTCATTTCTGGTATTGAATAATCCCTATTACCTGCTCATCGGCCTTGGCTTCAGCATAGCGGCAAGCAGTGATTTCATTCATGGGATATTGTCATACGGACCGCTCTTTGCGAGTTCTCATACCCAATTTTCGCGTTTCATACCGTGCAGTTATGTTATCGGTAAATGCTTTCTTGCCGCTATGATCATAGCGGCACCCCTTTTGGACCATGTAAAGTGGGGGCCAGATAAAAAAAGAGTTAAAAGAACCATCTTTTTTTCCCTCGGTGTCTTCGTTTTGAGCGGAAGTGTAACAGCGTCATCCTTTTTCCTTCCTCTCCCGCAGTTTATCTATCCTGAAAGGTTTATATCCCGGCCGGTTGATTTTTTTTCGGCCATACTGTTCGCCATCGCCTTTATCCTGGTCCTGAAGCGGTTTCTTGCCAAAAGGGATGTCTTTTCCGGCTTGATTCTGAACAGCATACTGCTTAATTTCTGCGGGCAGGTTTATATGTCTTTTTCCAGGCATCTTTTCGACTCTTTATTCAATATAGCTCATATTGCCCATTTTTTCAGTTATGTCATGCCACTGGTGGCCATTCCCATGCAGGGACTTACTGAGATAAATATAGCTCATCACGAAATCGATGAGCATAAAAAGACTGAGGAGGAACTGACAAAATATCAGGATTATCTGGAGCAATTGGTCAAAGAGCGCACAAGGGATCTTGAAAGTACCAATGAACAGCTTACCAGACAGGTTTATACCCGCATGCAGGCACAGCAGGAGCTCAAGGATGCCTATGAAGCACTCCAGGAGACGTACGAAAAACTCAAGGAGTCTCAGAACCAGCTCATCCAGTCAGAAAAGATGAACGCTCTGGGTACCATGGTTGCCGGTGTCGCTCATGAGATGAATAATCCGATGATGAGTATACTCAACTATGCCCAGTATTGTCTCAAACATACCACTCGTGAAGCATCGACCTATCAGCCTCTTCTCGACATCGAAAACGAAACGAAAAGATGCATAGATGTTATAAAAGACCTCTTAACCTTTTCACGGCGGGAGGAAGAGGGGGAAGAGGGCTATCAGAAAGCAAGCTGCACCGAACTCATCGACAGAGTTTTGAAGTTAATGTCCTATCGTATTGAAAAACAGAACGTTTCGATACAAAAAGATATTGATGAAACCTTACCTGAAGTCTGGATGAAGGTAAATAATATCCAACAGGTGTTTTTTAACCTGGTTCACAATGCTCTGGATGCCGTAAAGGAAAAAGAAAGGCAGGAGATATGCATTCAGGCTGTCCGTCAGAACGATCGGGTAGAAGTGTCAATTGCAGATAACGGCTGCGGTATTGCACCTGAGCATCTGCAGAAAATCTTCGATCCTTTTTTCACGACGAAACCTACAGGAGAGGGAACGGGACTGGGTCTTTCGATCTGCCGGAGCATCATAGCCGCACACAAAGGCAAAATGGGCTGTGAGAGTCAAGCGGGATCGGGGAGCACGTTTAAAATCTTATTACCCATAGAAAGACAAAAGGAGGATTACGATGAGTAAACGTATCTTAGTCATCGATGATAGCAAGGGAATACGGGATGCCTTTACCCTCGCCCTCGAAGATACAGGTTATTTGGTGCATACCTCAGAATCGGGGGAAAAGGGGGTTATGATGGAGAAAGATAATAAGTATCATTTAGTCTTTCTCGATCTCAAGATGCCAGGCTGGGATGGCATAAAGACGTTGAGAGAACTGAGAAAAATAGACCAGGATATGCCCATTTACATTGTAACAGCCTTCCATAATGAATTTTTTCAACAACTCAAGGTTGCCAGAGAGGAAGGTCTTCAGTTCGAAATCATCAGCAAACCCATAGACAGTACCCAGATCGTTTCGGTAACCAGAGATATCCTGGAGATGCAGATATAATCCGTGCAGATATGACCAGAACAGATATGATATGACCAGTGCAGATGTAATCAATGGGAAAATTACCATCGAGCAGTAATAAATACACTCCTCTTGAATGTAAAGGGCAGATAATAAATGGATAAATATGTATTCAGATTATATGTTTTTGATCATACCACGAGATCAAAACGTGCAATAGAAAATATGCACCGCATATGCGAGGATGAATTGAAAGGGAACTACGAGTTGACCATTATCGATCTGCTGGAACATCCGGAGGCAACTGCGGAAGAAAAAATCGTTGCCACTCCGACTCTGATCAAGAAGTTGCCATCCCCTGCAGAACGAATTATCGGTGATCTATCCAACAGGGAACAAGTTCTTAAAAGACTCGATATAAACCAGTGGGAATAATTAAAAAACCCACGGTAATGCCCTCCAACAAATGGCTCATAGTGCCTGGCGCTCTTCAGGCCAGGCACAGCAGAACCGGACGGCCAGCAACAGGTTGAACCTGCCGCCCTCTACAACTCCCATAACTGAAAGCGCCCCTCATACTGCCTCATAAAAGCTCCCTCAAACTGTCTCATAACTGAAAGCATCTGCCTCTTGCGGCATAAGCTCCTACCCTGACGCCATAAATTTCCTCATTCCCTCCTCTATCGACCTGATCAGGTAAGGACGCAGGTCTTGGGAAGAAACGATGTCCTCGATGGAACCCACTTTTTTTGCCCGCTCTACGGAGTGAATCTGATCAAAACGCTGCGCGAGGGCAGTCTGTTTTTCCGTGTGTATCTTCTGGAAAAGATCATCAAAATCATTTTGTCTAAACTCCGGGTCATTGTCCAGACGGCTTTGAGCCTCTCTGATACGGGGATCCGCATAGGTATCTTTCAAAACCTGGCGGGGGAAAACGACAGCCGCCGCCGGTGCGCCTCCGATGACCGAAGCGTAGGCGCCTTCCAGAGCCGCCGACTTCAGGAAGGGATTCAGCGTGCGGGAAAACACGACATATGCACCTCCATGATAGCGCGCAATTACGACAAAAACGATCGGTCCCTGAAAATTTACGATAGCCCGGCCAATTTCGGCGCCAAATTCCAGTTGCAATTTCCTCAAAGATTCCGGAGAGCCGTCGAAACCTGAAAGATTGGCCAGGATAACCAGGGGAAGTCGTTTGCTGAAGGCGTTGATGGCACGAGCCAGTTTTTTTGAAGATTGAGGAAACAGCGTTCCTCCGGTCCAGGACTCCGGTCCGTCATGAGGAATCCTTCCCATTCTGGCCAGGGGCTTGCTTTCCACCCCTAACATTCCTGCTGCGAAGCCGCCTATCCGTGCTTCCCAGACAATGGCGGTTTCTGCGTTCTTCATCATCTGCCACCGTTCCAGAAAGCCGAGGTCCTGATCAATGACCGCCTGCATTACCTGCCGCATATCGAAGGGTTTCTTCCTCTCCGGATTGTACTTTTGGCTGAAGATATCCCCGATGCAGGTAAATCCCTGGTCCAGGCGATCCCTATAGGGAGAAAGAGTAATATCCCTGTCGGGCGAATCTTTGCTGGATTGACGTGCGGGAAAAACTTTTCCGGGTTCTCTATAGGTGAAGTCATAGTGTTGGAAAAGAATCTCGTATGCCTCGGAAAGGTTTTTTGCCTTCATCTGCGCCTGACCGTTGGGGCCCATGATTCTCTCCACTCCACCGATGCCGATGTTATCTTCAGCCGATACGCTCCCGGAAAAATCCAGCGCCTTTTTACCGGTCAGGAGCATGGAGGCATCCTCTGTCATGATAAGAACTCCCTGGGTGTGCATGAGCATGGTCGCCTCCGCATTCCAATACGATTGCGCTCCGACGTTGACACCAGACACGATCATATTGATTTCACCTCCTGCCTGGGTAAATTCTATGATCGCCCTGAGCACCCGCGCTGTCCAGTCTAAATTTTCCGTACCACTGTTCATATCTATCTTTGCGCCTGCCGATAAGGGCAGCCATTCTACCGGAATCCGTAACTGTTCGGCCAGATCCAGAGCGCCGATTACCCTGCGGCATTCGGGCTCGGCCAGACTGCCCATGTCGCGGGTGGTGTCCACAAGAATAATCACCCGCTTAAGGCCCCGGGGGTAGTTCCTCGTAAAGTTCGTGATAATACCGAATACGATATTACTCTTATTCCGGCCATAGGGCCTTGCCTTGACGGAAATGGTTTCCTGACCTTCCGTATCCCTGTTCTCGTTCACCTGAATATCATATTCTTCAAAGTTTCCTGCTATGAAATTCATGTCTCCGCTTTGACCGAGCTCGAGATGAGTGATCATTTTAATGATCTCATAAGGGTATACATTCCCTCTTTGCCGTGCTCTTACCACCCTGGAAATATAATCATCGGTCATCGCCTCGAGGAGTTTGGTCGATGGGAGACAAACGTCCATGGCAAAATGATCCTGAGAGATATTGGTAAAATGAAGTTCGAACTCGTGGATGGTATCATCGTTCTCTTTCCTGCGGCGTGTATGGATGATCACCTTTTCCAGTCCCAGTTCCCTTGCCCGTGGGGTGAGTTTATGGGCATAAGCGGTAATCTGCTGCATATTTACCGTGAGCAGTGGATGAATATGAACAATGATTCTATTGAGATAGAAAGATCCATCTGCTTTTGACCGCTCGACACTCATGGCGTAAATCGCTTCCGTCAGCGCGTGGTCAAAGGCGACAATCCTCGATATGGAATTATCCTCGCCAACTTCGGCACGGCTTTCCGGGATATCCACCAAGGCGATAAGCCGCCTGTCATTTTGATTACTCTGAGCAACTGCCGAAATAAGATAGGCGGACTCACTTGAGTAGAGGATCTTCAGGTTGAACCGGGAAAGAAGGTGTATCTTTAACTCGCGGTAAAAAAGAGGGTTAAATGAATACCGGAGGAAATCTTCACGCCATTTTTCTTCCTGATCAAGGGTAAAGGTCCGATACGAGCAGGCATTATTCCCTGAAAACCTCTCTTCCGCACCCTTCGGGAAAGGGGAGGAAAACAGCCCAAGACAGCACCAGGATACGGGGAAAACCTGCCGGTAAAGGTGTTGAATAATCCGCTCCTCCCTCTCCTGCTCCTGGCCTCCTTCGGCTGCAATGAGCACGATAAGTTCCGGTTTTTCCTTCATCTTTGCTCTTTCCAGATAACGATGAATTTTTCCCGCGTCTTTTGCCCAGGTCTTATCATTGGAGACGATCACGAACGTCTCGTAATTCTCTCTCCCTTTGGTGCTGTCTACGCGGCAGAGGAGTAACCCGTTTTCCTCTTCCATCCCGGCAGAAAGGATTCTCCTGTCACGGTTAAAATACTTGCCAAGCAACTCCATGGCCAGCGCCCGTTTCTCTCTGACCGGATCAAGAGCCAGAAAGAGCAGTTCGAACACCATGTAATGGCCGGTATTAGCGATACGGTCCATTAATCCGGACCGCTCCTTTTTATCCTCATCTCCATTCCCATCTCCACGCACCGTTAATTCAACCAATCTTTCGAGTTGCCCTTTTCGCTCCTCCTTTATGGTTTCCAGAAACATACGGTCAATCAGGTGATACCGTGCCTGGATCGCTGCATCAGCCAGGACGGGTAACTGGTTCTGGGAGATCAGGGCGATTTCATCGAGCAGGTCGGACACTCTCTGGCTGAATATCCTGATGTCGGGAAACTCCTTCATGGAACACAACATAGAGCGAAGTAAATTTTGTTTGGTCGCAAGGTGAGCGTGTGACTTGTAAATCCGAAACAGCGCCTGATCGAACCTTTCTTTTTCGCTCTGCCCTCCCTGCGGATACCACACCAGAGCACGCTCAAGACTATCCAGAAATTCCTGAGGCAATCCTTCCTTTTGACACTCGTTGCGTATAAAAAAGTGCATGAGCAATTCCTGATAGCTCGCTGCACCGGCAAAGCCTTCGGACTCGATTCTCTTATGGGAAAAGAGGATCTCAATTGCTGCATACGCTTCCAAAGCAGATAAGAAACAGGTGATGATTTGCTTCTGAAGTTGAGGATTCTCCCTGACAAACTCAATGAGTTTCTCAAAAATCGCCGCTGCGGTTTCCTCTTCCTCATCGTAATCGAACCCGAAGAAAACAGCCAGAAACTCCCGCTCCAGGATCTGCCATTTACGCGCGGTGTCATGTATTTCTTGGAGATCGAAAGATACTCGCGGTTGGCCTGATTCTTCTTCAGATTCGGATTGCTCCCCCGTATCCATCTGTACCAGGGCCTGTCCTGAATACACCTGCTCCCCTTCCCTGACTGAGATTGTTTTTACTTTGCCGCTCTTAGGAGCCTCGATACTCATGAGCATTTTCATGGCTTCAAGCTGCAATAACACGTCGCCTTTTTGTACAGCCTGGCCAGGTGCAGCGGCAATGGAAATTACCACTGCCGGAAAGGGAGCCTTAATCTGGTCGTTCGATTCTATTCCGACATAATAAGGGATCCCATCTATCTCACATTGCAGAACGTCATCACGGCTGACCATTTGAATGGCATACCGTTTATTGCCACAGTGCATGATTGCTTCATGATTTCGTTTACTATAGTGAACTGCCAGAAGCTGCCCGTCGATTTTCAGATGAAAGATATTCCCGCCGAGTGCCTTGACCTGAAATACATAGGTATGCCCTTGTAGTTGCAGCGTCACTTCATAGCCGCAAGACAAAGGTATATCCCTGGGCTGGCCGATGCTGTTCCATTGCTGCCTGAAATGAATAAGCTCTTCCTGATATCGTGAAATAGCCTGTTCAATAGCGCAGGCTAAAAGAGCGATATTCCAGGTGTTGCGCTTGATAATCTGTTTTTGATGATCCTGCCCCTGACCCTCTGGCAATTGATCCTTTCCCTTGATAAGGTCTTCGACAAAGCGCGTATGAACGCCGCCCTGACGGATTCCGTGGCACTGTAAAAGCCCTAGCAGAAAGGCCCGGTTGGTTGTTCCTCCCTCGATTTTTATGTGCATCTCCCGAAGAGCACGTTCCAGACGTGCCAGGGCTTCGCTCCGGCAGGGTGCATAAGCGATTATTTTAGCGATCATGGAGTCAAATTCCGAAGGGATAGCGCTGCCCTGCTCTATGCCGGAATCCACCCGGATTCCAGGACCGGATGGAGCTTTAAACAGAACGATCCTGCCGGGAGCAGGAATGAACTCCCGGTCAGGATCTTCCGCATTCAGGCGCACTTCGATAGCGCAACCTCTTGGAGTGTAAATATCTTCCTCTTTTTCCGTCAATTCCGGTAATCTTTGACCACTTGCGACCCGTAACTGCCCTTTGACCAGATCGACGTTGTAGAGCTGCTCGGTAATAGGATGTTCCACCTGAAGCCTGGTATTCACTTCCATGAAATAGAATTGAGATTGATCTTCATCGTACAGAAATTCTACGGTACCGGCACTTTCGTATCCTGCTTCGACGATAAGACGGGCAGCGGCCTGTTCCATATCTTCAATCATTTGCCGATCAAAATGTGGCGGCGGCGTCTCTTCGATAATCTTCTGATTCCTCCGCTGCACCGAGCAGTCGCGGACACCGAAGGTCTGTACCTGTCCATAGCGGTCGGCCAGCACCTGTACCTCGAGATGACGCCCCGTTACTACCTGATGCTCGATAAATACGATGTCGTTGCCGGCCGTGCGAAGTGATTCCTCTCTGGCTGCCTGGTATTGAGCAGCTAATTCTTCAGGTTTTCTGATAAAACGGATGCCGCGACCGCCTCCCGCATTGGCTGCTTTGACAATGAGCGGATAGCCGATCCTGTCGGCAACCCTGCGGGCTTCCTCCACACCAGCGACAGGGCCTTCGCTCCAGGGCAGGATGGGAACGCGGGCACGCTGCGCCAATTCCTTGGCTGATATTTTATTCCCTAAAAGGGCCATGGATTCGGAGGAAGGGCCGATGAAAACAAGACCCGAATCTTCGACCATCCTGGCAAAGGCGGCATCTTCGGATAAAAATCCCCACCCTACCCAGACCGCCTGACACTGTGCGGATAAAAGAGCTTCCAGCATAAGCTCTTTGTTGAGGTAGGCAGATCCCTTGACCCTGGCAAAGCCCGTCAGTTTCGATAATGGACACGCCTCGTCAGCCTCTTTCACGAAGGGTGCTTCCTGCTCAATGTCGAGGTAAAACGCAACGGCAGTAAGAGCCGTCTGATGAAGGGCATTATACTCTCTGACTGCCCGAATAAAGCGAATAGCTGCCTCGCCTCTATTGATAATTCCTATCCGTGAAGCGCCATCAAGTATTGGCCTCTCCTGCTCTGTCCTCTCCATAGGCTCCTTCCCCTCGCTTTTTCCTTTTATATATTATTTATCGAAGCGATTGAATGTATTGTTCAATTCTTATAATCTTTTATCATTATCCCTGCTGGAGCGCTTGAAACCGCTCGTTCAGTAAAGCGGCTGTCTCTTGCATTACCTTTTCGGCAATCACATCGACGTGGCGGTTTCGCCAGTTTGCAAGCTCCGTCCCCTTGACCCACTGGTTAAAAGCGCCCAGCGCCGGTCCGCAGTGGACCTGATAATCGACCCTGTGCTCTTCGTTTCCGGTCAAGGCCAGCCAGGTCGAGTACCCGAAATACCAGCGGAAAATCAAAGACATTTTATGTTTGGGGCTTGAGTGTGCTTTTTCGATCTCGGCCGGATTTCGCTTGAGCCAATAGGCTTTTGTTTCTTCCCATATTTCCTCGAAGCTTCGCCTGAAATATTTCTCCTGGATCTGCTTCTTTGTTTTCTCGTCGATTTCATCCAGGGAATTATGATGAATATAAAGGTCGTACAATTTATTCGCCCTGCCTGGAAAAAAAACGCCTTTTTTGAGGACTTGAACCTTTGCACCCAGTTCAAACATATCGCCTGCCGGTGCATAGTCCGTATCTTGTACATTGATATCCTGGAGCATATTTTTTACCGCATCGCTCGTGCCTGCCTCTACGGTACATTGATTGATCGAGCCGGTGAGGATGAAATCCGCTCCCATGATAAAGGCTGCCGCAGCGGCTTCCGGCGTTCCAATGCCCCCCGCAGCCCCGATCCTGATTCTTTTCCTGTAGCCGTACTGTTTCATCTTTTCATTTCTTAAAGCCATTATGGCAGGCATGAGGGCAGAGGACACCCCCTGATCGGTGTGCCCGCCGGAATCCGCCTCAACAACGACATCGTCAGCCATGGGTATTTCTTTCCCTAACGCAGCTTCCTCATGGGACAATTTTCCTTCTCCCGCTAATTTCCGGATGATCCTCTCGGGCGGAGGGCTCATAAAGAAATCGGCTACTTCCGGGCGGGATAGTTTGGCCATGATCTTATGGGGGGCAATGATTTCCCCATGAGCCTTGCGATGTATCCCCTTCAACCGGAAACGCACTAAGCTGGGCGTCAATTGCATGTAAGCTGCGGCTTCGATGTTCCGAATCCCATAGGCAAGGAACAGATCCACGGTTTTATCCTCTTGTTGGGGCTCTTGCAGATTGCATAAAAGATTCATGCCGTAAGCTTCGCCACTGCGAAGTTCTTTCTGGATGTACCGAATCGATTCCTCAACCCGATCAAGAGACACACCTCCTGTGCCTAAATAACCAATGAGTCCCGCCTTGCCCATTTTCACTACCAGTTCTTTGGAAGCAACACCTTTAAACATCCCTCCTGCCACATAGGCATATTTTATGCGGTATTCTTCTTTGAATTCCTTACTGCCCAGGGATGAAGCCGTTATGGCGGGTGTGGCGGGTGCAGTTTTTGCTCTTGTTGCTATTGTTGCTGTCGTTGCTGTCGTTGCGGCTTTTCCCTGTGCCCCCGTCGTCTCCCGGTTTGGCCGCGTTTCTCCTGTACCTGCTGGAGGGGTAGCCTTATCCCTCATGATGAGAGGCTTTGATCCTTTTTGGATTTGAGCGACTAATCCCGTCAATACCGTACCAGGGCCGATCTCTTTGAATTCCGTTACTCCTTTTCCCATGAGGTAGCGAATACTTTCGGTCCATTTGACGGAGTGATTGATCTGGTCAGCCAGGAGCCGCTTGATTTTTTCTTTCGTATAGGGCCGTGCCTCGACATTCGATATTACCGGTATGGCAAGATCCGAAAATTTAAAAAGCTCTAAGACCCGCACAAATTCTTTTCTGGCCGGTTCCATATACCGTGAATGAAAAGCACCGCTCACCTTTAAGGGAATATACCGGGCACCTGCTTCCTTAAAAGCTTTTTCGGCCCGATCGATGTCCGCTTTCAATCCCGATAGTATCGTCTGAGATGGAGAATTGAAATTGGCCACATCGATACTTTCCAGGCCACTATCACCTAAGATTCCCTTAATCTTTTCTTCATCCAGTCCGATTACCGCGGCCATGCCACCGCCTGCGGCTTTCGCCATCAGCTTGGATCTTACTTGAATCAGCTCCAAACCGGTTTCAAAGTCGAATGCTCCACCTGCCAGGAGGGCATTATATTCCCCCATGCTATGCCCCGCCACATAATCCGGCTTTTGGCCAGTCTCTCTGATCTCTCGGTAATACATGAGTGCATTAACGGTATAAAGTGCCGGCTGAGTATATTGAGTTAAATTGAGGACATTCTGGCTATCTTCCAGACAAAGCTCTTTCACGGAATAACCCAGGATTTTATCCGCTCTTTCCGTCAATTCCGGAAAAAGATCGAAAAGCTCTCCGCCCATTCCCTTTTTCTGCGATCCTTGCCCTGGAAAAACAAACGCCTTTGCCATGTATCCCTTTCCCTCCCAAAGCAATAGAAATTACCTGATGGATAGTTATTTTCAGTATGAGCCGCAGTAAATATGCGACCAGATAGAATCAACTGACACTGACGGGGTAATTCCCGCGGCCTGTATTCATTACAGGCCGCGGGAATTACCCGTCCGGTTGAGCCTTTCCCTATAAAGGACACTTATTGGTGTATTATTTAAGTATTATATAATGGAAAAAGCCGATGATCAATGGATCTCATGAGAAAAGGGGAGAGGAAGTATATTGGGATAAGCTCATACAAATCCCCCCTTTTAGAAAAAAGGAGGGTACCTGAACGAACATACATTCCTTCCCCATGACAGCCCACCCTTTTTATCGTCACATTGCCGTTGCTCTTTCTTTGGACAGGTCTATGGAAAGTTTAATTATTGCAGGCCATCTTGCGACTATAATTTTGAAGAGAATGAGTTACCGGCTCGCAGATTGAAATATATTCCCCTGACTCCAAAATCCGTTTAATCTCTGCCAGAACCCGTGCTGCCAATGCACCATCGGCAACACAGTGATTAGAAGTCTGGGTCAGGTAAAGGACCGGCTCCACCTGGGCTTTCCCATTCTCGATTATCTGCTTCTCTTCAATTTTGCTGACGGCATAGCCAAAGGTATTGACAAAGAGAGTATCAAAACTTGTCAGCCCGTATTTTCCCAACGTGCTGAGACCAACCGTGCCGAAAAAGCATTTATAAAGAGGAGGAATCTCGAGCAATATCCTGAAAATCAAAAGCTTCACCACGTCAGGGATGTAATTGAGCATCAAAAATATCAGCCCGAACGGCATCTTGCTCCTTGGCAAGTCCTTCAGGCTTTTTACTTCGGTGCTTATCTCTTCCAGCGTTTTATTATGAACATCTTTAATAACGGCGAAGGTTGCAAAAAATTCATCTTCTTCCTGCTTTTCGATGGCCAGGGCCATGTCTACATGATCGCAAAGATAGAGCTGCTTTCTCAAAGTAAGGTCCCTGCCAAGGATACTGCTCATGACCGGGTATTTCTCCCTTGCCGCTGCGATAACCTTCATGATTGCTATGGTGTAGGTAACATCGTACTTCTTACAGAGAGCTTTCAGGCCGGGCACCCGTATTTCGGTTGTCATATGAGTAAAGGGTATGCTGTGTGCTACCTTCATGTAGGCGCTGACAGTTCTTCTGTTTCTGGAAAACCTGATTTTCGTTGCATCTTTCATTCTCTTCTCCCTCTCTTTCAGGAAAGAAATAGACTCATCAAAAAAGATTTTTGACTATAGTAAGGATCTTGGCTCATATGCGGTACCCGATT
>JBFMGO010000131.1:0-15325 GCA_040752695.1 bacterium | reverse complement strand
AAGTGTTTCTTCCCCATGACTGCCAAGGCAGGCATAATCCCTTCGCCTTCTAATGATACCATCTCTTGATCTGTTTTTCGTGCAAGCTTGCCGGAAGGACACTGTTTTCCCTCCCACAGCTTTCGCAGCAGGGTTTCCAGATTTTTTGCCTGTTTATCCGTCCCTGTCTGCAGCATGTTTTTTGCTTCTGAGTAAGTAAGCCAAATGGATTGGATATTCTGATTGATCCGCAAAAAATAATCAGCCACAACAAAATTAGGGAGGGGATTAGTGCCAATAAGAAGGATTAGATTATTAAATTCTTGATATTTATCCATAATATACTCCCTGGCAGCCTGTCAGTTTTATTGAATGAATCCGGAAATCGACGTTTGAGCCCGATGTGGAGAGGCAAAGCCTGAGCAAATTGCCGGACAAGCCAGCGATAACCGACTGGGTTTACATCTGAATAGGTATGTAAGGGTAACCCTTAGCTTTAGTTAACGAGTAGCTGCCCCCAGATAGCACTTTTTATAGTTCCAGAGTGCGCCTGGGGTGGAAAAAACCAAAAATGCTGCCCATAAAGCAGGTTCATAAAGCGGGTTTAAATTAAACAGCCATACAGCAGGTTTAAATTAAACAAGAGAGAAAATACCGAATTCATCAGCTACTTATAGGGCAAAGGACAGACACTGGCTCTCATTAGTATTTCTGTAATTTTTTAAAATAAAATATAATCTATGAATAATATTTTATATTATTTAATATATTTTATGTCAAAACTAAGATTTTAATGTAATTAATAATAATCACTTAGTCACTCATTTGTCAAGCAAGAATTTTATTTTGAAACACTGCTTTGCTCGTGAGCGTTCATCTTCACCTATTGTAGGGAAATTTTAAAAAGTTTTTGTAAACCTGGGTTAAGGGGACGAAGAAAATTTGAGATACGTGTAGTGCACATTCAATTATTTTACCGAAAAGCTTTCATTACTTGGGCGTAAGAATTATGAGATTTAATCGAAAGTCAAAGTGCATTGCCTGAAGGTGTGTTACTTCAGTACACCGCACATGAAATATGCGGCCGGTTAATCACTATCCCCTCTGATAAGGGTTTTTATCCCCCCTTTTGTAAAGGGGGTGAGGGACTCATGAGCGGTTATTGAAGGGGTTTTCGGGAAATGCCCCTGGTTCAATAACGAGCCGGGTAATTCCCTCGCCGTGTATTAAGGAATTTAAGCGGTAGCGTTATAGAAAAAGCAGATAGAAAAAGCAGGATGTAAGGGCCGGGATAAAAAAGTGACGATCATTGCTTAAGCTTTCCAGCCCTCAAGCTTCATCGTGTTTTGGCAAATTGAGAGAATAAAACTTGAGGGCTGGAAGTGTTATACCCCGCCGGTATGAGCGAGGAGCGCTCTACACTCCGGTATTACCACTTCCATTTACCTGTAACTCCTGTAACTTCATATAAAATATGAGTCTGTCCATAGTTACTATGATGGAAGGCCCCCTTCTTATCTCGCATGTATCAAGCAGATGGAAAACAAGTGCTCTCAATGGCTCTCAGCCTCCCATTATTTTTAAGAGTTCGTCTCTTCGGAGTATCCGACAGTAACCCTCCCTGCCATGAAGCTGCTCCCCTGGGAAGCGGGTCAAATCCTGAAAATTTAAACCTGTAGTGCATTCATATCCGGAAATTTTAATGCCGGGCATAAAAATTGCCTTTAAGAAGAATGATTCTGTTCAATCGATCTGGAACTTGCCCTTAAGAGAGAGGGGACAAAAGACCGATCACGCAGGATCGAGAGAGAAAAGAGAGTTGTAAGAGAGATAAAGTTAAATAACCACAGGCACAGTCAACTGAAATTGATAAGGAGGAAAATGCCTTAGTCGCCCATATGCTTTAAAAACATCTAATACGTATATCTGCAAGCTCCATCCGTGCCAGTGACCATTCTTCAGATCCGGGAGTATGCTCCAATTGTCTGTTTAAAAGTGCTTGATCCTATCCCTCCCCAGCAAATGATGTAGGATATAAAAGCGCATGAAGGACAAAACTGTCCAACACAGCAGGAGCAACAAGGGAGAAGAGAGAGATTAAACAAGCCCAATGCAAATGAGATTCGGCAGGTGTATCTCTACCTTTTTCCCACAATACCCTGGTATACGGAAGTAACTCCCTGATGATTGGCCCAAGATAACCCTCAGTGCCTATAACCTGGATACTTAAAGTTCTTGAGATACTTAAGATGCGGGTGGGTACTAAAGGGTTCACTTGAGACGCTTAAGATGCTGATTTCCATGGAACTTAACTATGTCTGACGGTTCTTTGGCGGATGAAGTTTGCCTGAAATGACTTTTCAGAAACTGCTCTTCAGGATTCCAGATGTTACAATTCGCCTTATTGTAAGGCATTCCTCGATATCCTTTCACGGGTGTCTTTCTGTGTCTTAAAGAGCACGATTCTGCAAAGCGAGGAAGGGAGGTGAGATAACTACAAAAAGTGCGAAGCAAATGTAAATAAGATTGGTTCTAGGGTTACTGTTGTCTTACTGTTTTAATATCTAACGATACGTTTACAAAGAAAGATACGTTTTCAAAGAGTACGGAGGAAGCTTTTACAATGATTACCACGAAGAGACTCGCTTACGCCCTTTTGCTCAGCTTAGTTGCCTTAGTTCTCGCCTATTCACCTGTTGCCCAAGCCCAAAACTGGATGGCACTGCCTCCCTATAACACACTTTGGCCATTGTGGTCTCCCGCCCTGTCCCCTGTCGACTCTATTACCGGATTGCCAGTCCCGATCGTATCCGAGTTGACTCCTGCTACCGTTTTGCCTGTTCAGCCCGGCCTGACCTGGGACCCGGCTGCGGCTGAACCCTGGTTACTGTATAATACTCCGATCGGCATGGCTTATTATGATCCAATTGGCGGAGTAAACCTCTGGCCACCATCTTATTTACTCGATGCGAGCGGATCGCCTCTGCCTGTCAATCTTCCCCTGGATTATGAGCTTCTGCCGCCAACAGCCAGTTCCTGGATTAACACCAATGTACCTCTTGGCAATGCAGCTCTCCTGGCTTACCTGATGGTTCTTCCCTCACCAGTTCTCGGCACCGTTCCGACAACCTGGGTACCTCCAGTTCCGCCCACAACCTGGGTAGGGCCAACCATCCCGACAACTTTCGTAGGGCCAACCATCCCGACAACCTGGGTACCTCCAGTTCCGCCCACAACCTGGGTAGGGCCGACTATCCCGACGACTTTCGTAGGACCAACTATCCCGACAACCTGGGTACCTCCAGTTCCGCCCACAACCTGGGTAGGGCCAACTATCCCGACGACTTTCGTAGGACCAACTATCCCGACAACTTTCGTAGGGCCAACTTTCCCCACGACCTTCGTAGCGCCAACGATATCTCCAATCTTCCCGACGTTCCTGGCCCCAAGCGCGATTATCTAACTAAAGAGATTACTGCGCGTTTGAGAAAAATCCTTGGAAATTACCAAGGGTAGCTTTCTAACCTGAAAATGCCAAGAGGGCAGGCCATATCTGGTCTGCCCTCTTGGTTTTTATCCGGCTGCCCTCTTGATTTTCTTTCATGGTAAAATATCAACCGTTTAACCTAAAAAACAAGAGGTTATAGTTTTCATTCAAAGAGCTTGAACATCAAGCGTTACTGTCCCTTTCATAAACCCTTCAAGCGAAAGCCAAAGGTCGTCTTTTCACTGGCAGGAAAGTTCCCTGATTACGTGTTGGATCACTTCATCCACTTTGCCCCGCAGTCGAATGGAGAGTTCATCTCCTGCATCTACCTGGTCCGGTTCAATGGCCACAATTCTAATTTCGGGAATTGGAAGATTCAGCATCTTGCCCAGATTGATCAGATTAAGGATATCTCCCTCATGGGTGCTGATTGGCTGATTTGTTTTCGCGGTTTGAACCTGATCCGGAGAAAAGACTATTACTGTGCCAGGCTCCTGGCCCATATAGGCAGAGTCGATAATGACAATTTTTTCCGTTTCATTATTAAAGTGCTTGAACAACCGCAAACCGTCCGTCGCTATGTCTTCGGTTTCAAAATTCTGATCCAGCTCACGAAGACAGATCTGCTCAATCACTTTCGGTCCAATGCCATCATCTTGCATAAGGTAATTGCCCATACCGATAGCTATTTTTTTACCCATGTCTGTTTGCCCCTTTTTCGTTATTGCAGGTTAATAGTCTTTCCCGGCTATCAATGTTATAGCGGTTTGCACTTGAGCAGACTACAAAAATAGAAATCCTCTCCGCCCCCTTTACTTACCCAAAAATCCAAAAACCAAAAGAGTCAGTCAGGAATCAGAAAAAATGCTGTTTTTATCGCATTTTCGGGATTCTGACTCCTGACGTTTTTTACTCACTTGACTCCCGACTTCTTTATGCTCACTTCACAAAGGTAATATCCAGGTAATGCGTTGAGCAGGAGATACAGGGATCATAAGCACGAACCAGCATTTCCAGACTCAATTCCATTTCCGCCTGACTCTTGTTGCTTCGAATCATAGCCGGCACCAGTTGATCCATATCACATTGGATATTGGCGTGGTTCTGGTTGGTCGGGATGATGCAGTTGGCTGAAAGGCAAAGGCCGGATTCATCATATTCATAGTCGTGGAAAAGAATCCCTCGCGGCACGTCCACCGCGCCCACTCCGCGGCCGGCCCTCGGCTGGATCGGCGGTACCTCTTCCTCCCGCAGCCCGGCATCCAGCAGGCTGTCGATGAGGTCCAGCCCTGCATAAGCGGAATGGACTGCCTCGATAAACTGGGCTACGGTATTCATGTAAGGGTTATAGCAAGGGACACTGAATCCCAGACTCTCGGCGACTTTTTTTGCCTCCGGGTGCAACTGCTGAAAATTGAGGTTGATCCGGGCCAGGGCTCCAACCATATAGGAGTCCATTTGATGCCTGGTATATTTCGCCGTAGACAGAGGGCTGACCCATTCGTTCGTTACCGAGCGGTATTCTTCGACATTCAGTAAAGTCCTTTGTCCATCCGGCATAAGGCATCCGATGCGGCCGTCGTACAGGCCGTACTCCACGGAGTCCACCAGTCCCACATATTCTGTTTTTCGCTCAAATGCCGGTATTCGATCGGCAAGTGATTGAAGAGTTTCGGCAGTTGCCTTTACATCCGGCACCGTATCCAGAATGAGCTTTTTCAATTCAAGGAGCTCTGCCTTAGTGGGCAGTTTGGAAAAACCGCCGGGCACGATCCGCACCGGATGGGTGGACCGGCCGCAGATAATGCCGGACCATCGGCTCCCCACTCCCTTCATGGCCAGAGCACGCTTGACCACTTCCGGATGGGAGGCAGCCAGAGGCATTACTGATGAAACTCCCAAAAGATCGGGAGCAACGAGGAAGTAGACATGGAGAATGTGAGAATCAAAATTTTCACCATGCTTCAGAAGCCGCCGCAGTTTGTCGGTCTGCTCGGAAATTTCTATGCCAAGCGCCTTTTCCGTGGCCTTGACCGAAGCCAGTTGATGCCCTACTGAGCAGATGCCGCAGATACGTGAGGTAATGCGGGCGATTTCGGGAAAATGCCGGCCCCTCACCATAGATTCAAAAAACCGGGGTGATTCGGGCACCTGCCATTCACATCGCTCCAGTTTGCCATTCGTGGCATTGACAATGATGTTTCCATGTCCCTCGACCCGGGTTACGTGCTGCAGATTGATATTGATTTTTTGTCCCATAGGGCTTATTCCTCCACCAGATTTGCCGTAAACATCTGTGCCTTGATCCTGGCATAAGCGGGCTGCATGCCGCCCTTGACCAGAACATCCACCAGGGAGTTCAGGTTAGGGGTGTCCACAAAGCCCCGGCAGGCCTCACAGGGTGTGTCATGAGACGGACACAGAGCACCGCAGCCTGCCCGGGAAACCACGCCAAGACAGGTATCTCCCAGCTCATAACGGCAGATATTTTCCTTCTTTTTACATTCCATACAGACCGGATAGTTTGGAATAGTCGGCGCCTTGCCGTGCAAAAGGTCCGAAACCAGCCGGACGAATTCATCGCGGTTAACCGGGCAGCCGGGAATAGCCAGATCAACCGGAATAGCCGCTGAAATAGGCAGGGCTTTCTGGGTTTCAAGGTGGGGCAGGGTTGCATCTGCGCCATATACTTCCACCTTGTATTTGTAAACGGGTTTATGATTCTTCAAAGCATTGATTCCGCCGGTGGCTGCGCAGGAACCATAGGCCACCACCAGCCTGGACCTTTGGCGGATCTTCTGAAGCCGGGCACGGTCCTTTTCCCGCGAGAAACTTCCCTCCACAAAAGCAATATCCAAAGGCGCGGAGCAGGTTTCTTTCATGATCTCCCGAAATTCCACCACCTCTATCGCCTGAAGCATCTTCAACAAATCCTGGTCGAAATTGGCAATCTCAACCTGACACCCTTCGCAACTGGTGAAGTCAAAAAAGGCGACCTTTGGTCTACTCATTTAGAACGCCTCCTCCAAGTTTTTTATCCTGGCAAAATTAAAGACCGGCCCATCGGTACACACGTAGAGGCCATTAATCTGGCAATGCCCGCACTTTCCTACGCCGCATTTCATTCTACGTTCCAGGTCAACATAGATATGAGAATCCGGAATAGACAGCTTTTTCAATTCCTTTATGACAAATTTATACATAACGGGGGGGCCGCAGATGATCACCCTGGTATCTTTGCTGATGTCGGTCTTGCCGAAAAGAGTGGTGATAACTCCTACGTTACCATTCCAGTCCCCACCGGCCTGGTCAACGGTCTCATGGTATTCGATCCACTCTTTTTCTTTTCTCCATCGCTCGAGATCGTCGAGAAAAAGCTGCTCCTTTGGTGAGCGGGCACCGAAAAACAGGATAAACCGCCCGAACTCCTCCCTGCGATCCTCGATATATTCAATCATGCTTCTGGTAGGGCAAAGGCCGATCCCTCCGGCAACAATGAGTACATCATGCCCCTTAAACTCCTCTACCGGAAAACCTTTGCCCAGAGGGCCGCGAATGTACATGGCATCGCCCTGATTCAGGTCCCACAGGGCACCGGAAACGCGTCCAGTCTTTCGAATCACCACATCGAAATGGTCTTCGCGGGTGGGGGTAGAGGCAATTCCCAGTGGGATCTCTCCAAAGCCGAAAATGGAGGCTTCCACAATCTGGCCAGGCTGATGAGCCATTGGCGTGCCATCCTGGAAGGCAAGCCGAAAATGCTTCTCGGTTTTGGCCATTGGCTGCACATGGAGAATCTTGGCCACTTTGGGCAAAAAAATGTTTTCCTCTCCCTGAACAGCTTCCTTGACCTTCTCTTCTTTGTCAGTAAGATAAGGGTAATCCATGTTATTCCTCCATAATGGTATTGAGGACAGGTACCGGGTTAGCCAGATCTGCAGGGCACGCCGAAGCACATCGGCCGCAACCCACACAGGCAGGCCCTTCCAGCTTAGTATTCAAATAAACCGCTTTGCGCATGATCCGGTGACGATAACGGGAAGCACGATCCTCGCGAAAGTTCTCCTGCCCCCCCTGCACGGTGACCTTGGCGAAATCTTCGGTCAGACAGCCATCCCAGGTCCGAAACCGGGTTCCGGATGCCTGATCGAGATTCCAGACGTCCTGCACATCGAAACAATAGCAGGTGGGGCAAACCAGATTGCAGGCACCGCAGGAGAAGCAGCGCCCGGCCATTTCCTCCCAGATCGGATGGTTATAGGAAAGGCTTACCTTTTCGGCAATTTCATCCTGCATGCGATCCAGCTTCTGCGGGCACCGGTCGGTTTGTCCGTACAGGATCGTTCTGCGTTTTTGCATCTGTTCAGGAGCAGCCTGATCAAAGCTGCCAAGCCGAACCAGATCTTCCCCTTTGTCCGTGGCCACATCAACCACAAACCCCTCCTCTCCGATGTCGGTCAGGAACAGGTCATACCCTTTGGTAACAATACTGGCTCCCATGCTTTCAAAAAATGCGTGCTTGTATACTTTGTGAACATTGATGCCCACGATGGTGGCAGCCTGGCGGTGAGCCAGATAATTCCAATCCTTTTTCCCCTCGCTGAACAGATGGTCCAGCATAGATATGGCTTTGATATCGTATGGATGTACACCGAAAAGAATCCTTGGCTTCGGTTCGATGCACCCCTTGAATTCTCCGGGAGAGAATTTAATCAGGTCCTGCTGGGGTTGAAAAAAATATTTTTTCGGAGGAAGAATGGTCGTATCGTAGTCCAACCGCAATTCATCCGGACTCTCCAGCTTATCAAATACGAACCTACCCTTCCTGGCTTTCGGTCCTACTACTTCCTGCGAAGCAATAAGATTGCAAACAAATGGTGCCAGTTCATCTTTTTGAAGAAAAAGCAGTCGCATATTTTCCCTTTCTTTCTTCAGTAGACCGTGGTAACAGATCTGATTTTGACATTTTTTAATTCCATACCTTTGTAAATGTAAGATTCAGGTAAGTTCCAGGAATTCAGACTCCTTATTCAGGAGTCAAGAGTAGAAAATTCAGGAATCAGGCTTTCCTATCTTTTCGCATTCCGATCTTTTCCCATCCCGATTCCCTCTCTTGTCTATTCCTTGTAACCACTCACCGCTTCTATTATCTATCCTTCTTTAAGTCTTCTTATTTATATTATCGCTCTGGCCTCATGATCCTTCCCTCGCGTTGGGATGGATAATTTATTATCTATAATTTAAAGTGATAATTTACTATAAGTTAAAAAATCTAAAGGGCTGATTCGTTTTTTGGGATTGAAGAAGCGATCAGGAGCAGTCGATAAATACATACAGGAATAAATCAATTCACCCGCCTAAAAAAAAATTCCGAAAAATTTCGATCCTTACTCCCAAATTCCATAAAGCAAGAATCTCTAACTTCTCGGAACACATCTTTCACTTTAAATCAAATCAATCCGAATGTCAACCGAAAGTATGTAAAAAATACGTAAAATTTGCTTAAAATAAAGGGGGTCGTTACCCTTAAAAATACCTTTTCTTGAGTTACATGATTCACTATCCGGCAAGGGGGAAGAATGGCGCCAGGGGAGGAAAGACGGAACCGGCACCGGGATGGATTATCCTTAGATTTGAGAAAAAAGGAGGGGAACTCGGGTCATACGTCGCGGCTCAATCGATTGCAGACCATAACGTCCTGAACAGGCCGGGAGAGAAAACCCGGCCTGTTCAGGAACTGGCCTTTCATCAAGGACTTACCTTATCTTATCAAGGATTCACTTTTTCCCACCAGACAGCATCGGCTATCACATATCCATTGGCCTGGTCAGAGAGAACGACCGAATACGTTCCCACGGGAAAAGTATAGGTTCCCAAAAGTACCCACTGCCCGCCGCTGCTTCTCTGATTGACGGTAACCACGTCCGATCCGCCCCCATGGAAGATGGTATACGGTGCATTGGTGGCCCGGTTGGAACTGGCTGTCCATCTGGCATAGACATGATAGCTTCCCTGCTCCGGGATATCCGTTGTCCAGGTGACGGAGCAGGCTCCTGAGCCTGCGGCATGGTACTGATAATCGGAGCCATAAAATGCTCCCCCTCCGGTCCAGCTTGCGGCTAACCAGGGGCCGGCAAAAACGGCATCCCAGTTGTCCGCTATCGGATAAGGGTGAGCCGGGGCGCTGCCCGCCTCAAACCTGATGGCATCGGCAATAACAAAGGGACCTGAGCTTGCACTATTATAGTCTGTAGCCTCGTCGGTGAGAACTACCGTGTAATGAGCCGAAAGAAAGGGAAAGTTGCCCAGATAGTTCCAGCGGCCGCCCCGTACCTGCTGGCATACCTCAACAGTTTCTGATCCTCCTTCATAGGTGATGGTGTACAGGGCATCGGCAGCCCGGTTGTCCGAGGCCGACCACCAGGCATAGACATTGTAGTTACCAGCCTCCGGAACGGCCAGCGTCCAGGTGGCGTTATTGCCGCCGCTGCCGGCAGCAAGGTAATACATATCTGCGGCATAGTTATCACTGTTTACGTCTGATACTTTCCAGGGGCCAACATAGTGGGCATCGGGATTATCGCTGACAGGGAAAGGATACAAGACGGGACCGTTTTCAGGTGCCCACTTTATGGCATCGGCGATCACATAGCCATCCGCATCATCGGACAGGACCACCGCGTATTCTCCCGGAAGAAAAAACCAGGTTCCCAGATGATTCCAGCATCCGCCCTTAATTTGCTGACTCCTGACCACTTCTTGAGATCCACCTTCAAAGAAGACGGTGTATTTCGCGTCCGTTGCCCGGCTGGAATCGGCAGTCCACCAGGCATGGACATCATAATTACCTGCCGCCGGTATCGTGACAGTCCAGGTAGCCGTATCCGTACCGCTTCCGGCGCTATGGTAATGATAGCTGTCTTCGAACCTGTCAGGATAACTGGTGGATTCGGTCCAGGTACCTGCAAATACCGCATCGGGATTATCCACGATAATGGCTCCCGGCTGGGTAACCGTAAGAGGGATACCCCCCTGTCCGCTCAAGCCCAGGGCATCAGTAGCGGTTACCGTCAGAGTTTTCGGTCCACAATCGATGCCTGAAGGCACACTGTATCGATAACTGAAGGTTCCGTCATCAGCGGTGACATCACCATTCGATCCGTCGTCATACATAACCCGGTCCGGGTTCCCGCCGAGCGGGGTGAGGTCGATCACCACACTGCTCAGGTTATCGTCCCGGTCACTCACAAAGACGGTAAACAAAACAGGAGTCGATTGATCATTCGAAACTCCGGACGGATCGGCATTTTTCAGCACTATCCTTGGCCCTGCTTTCGGTATCCGGCTGTACTGCACGTAATTATGACACATCTGGCAGACATGGTTGCTGGTCAGGATAGCTCCTACCGAAAACGTACCGCCAAAACTCTCTGCTATGGTTGCCTCGCTATCCTTGACCGGAGCATAGCAATACCTGGAGCCCGATCCGTATTGTTCCGGATTGGATGTCGACAGAGCCCAGGTTCCCACATAGGAAGCATTGGGATCATCCACAATAACCGTATCCCCTGCATCTGTCCGGTCCCACTTGATGGCGTCAGCCATGATGTATTCATTGGCTCCCTCGGAGGTCAGAACCACGGAACCTTCGCTGCCGGCAGCAAAGGGATACTGACCGAGGAGATTCCACTGCCCGCCGTTCTGCTCCTGATCGACGATAACGCTGTCCGATCCTCCCTGATAGTTGATGATGTATTTGGCGCAGGTAGAGCGGTTGGAATTATCGCTCCACCAGGCATAAACGTCGTATGTTCCGCCAGCCAGGGGATGGGTAAAGGTAGCCGTGGCTGAGCCGTCCCCTTCAGTGAGATAGAAGAAATTCAGGGCTGGTGTGTACTGACTCGTACCGGATGGGCTGATCAATTCACCGTGGCGGATCATGGGTCCTGTGGGAGAGCCGTGCACATTGTGACACGAGATGCAGCTTTCGGTTGAATCCGATGCTCCATCCCAGTCGGAGTCAAAGTGTTTGGTGTAGATGCTCAGGTGAATCCAGTGGGAGTTGCCGATACTGGAATCATTGTTCCAGAAATTCGTATGGCTGACGTCATTTCCGTTTTCACCCAGAACCTCGTAGCGGTTATGACAGTCAAAGCAGAGGGCGAAATCCTGCCAGTGATTATGGGGACTGGTGGCAGGAGGATAGACAGGTCTTGGCAGGTTCATGGCCGGCAGGCCATCGATCTCCCGCAGCCGGTAGCTGTCGGTATAGGGAAAAGTTGCCTGTCCGGTTCCTTCATCAACCTCATAGGTTCGGTGCTGGTGATCGAGGTGGGTTTTCGTGGCATCGTGACAGGCCAGACAATCGATCTTATGTCCGGTTTTATAAAAGCCGTAATCCGTATCGTTGCCAACGATATTAGGTGCATAGGTACCTTTTGGGCCGCTTACGAACTTGACCGCATCGGCTATGACCCACTTATGATCCGCGTCATCGCTTAAGACTACCCGGCCGGAAGTTCCGGCAGAAAAATTCCAGGTCCCCAGATAATGCCACTGGCCGCCTCCCGGTCCGCCGTCTTCTTTCCTCCTCTGGTCTACCCTGATTGTCTCAGAGCCGCCGCTGTAATAAACCGTATAAGGGGCATTGGTCGCTCTCCACAGTGAAGTACTGTCTACCCAGCGGGCATAGACCGAGTATTCGCCAGCTAAGGGGATATCGGGTGTCCAGGTGACCGTACCGCTGCCGCTGCCGATATCTTTATACCGGTAGCCGTCTCCGTACTGCTGCTCATTGCCCGAGGCATGAGCCCATTCTACAGCCGGATTACCGGGAGGGGCGGCGCAATCGGGAGACAGGACAGCTTGCGGGTCATCGATGATGATGGTAGTAAAGCTCTGCTGGCTGTAAGCTGGTTCCTGATCGTGACAGGTAGCACACCATTTCTCTTTGCCCGGTTTCAGTGAGTTTCCCTGATAGACACCCTGCTCCCAGTTGGGCTTGGCCCCAAGATCGGGATCATCGACTCCGTCATATGATCCACCCTGGCTGTGACAGGGATTACAGACTTCGGTTTCCCCCAGCGGTTTGCCATCGGCAAAGACAAAGGTGTGGGGCTGATCAGGGCTGCCGGCATGACAGTCCCAGCACTCGAGGTTCGGTCCCCGGTCTGCCTGAAGATGGGTGCAGTGGCTGGCCTGCGTCTCTACGTAGGAAGCGTGGCACCCCTGGCAGGTCGGCACTGGATTGCGATAATAGGTGATCATGTCGTTGTGGCACATAGAGCACACATGGTTCTTATCCACAGTTCCCGGACCTGCACCATAGAACTGTGTCTGGCCGCCGATGCTGTCCATGACGTTCGAAAGAGCGGTGTCTGGCTTCCCTTCGGCATTCAGGTACCGGAAATTGAACTGGGGAACCTTGTCCACGGCCCCTTGAGTGCCGGCCAGTTCTCCATGCCTGGTCATGGCCGGATTGGGAGAGCCGTGCACATTGTGGCAGGCCGGACAGCTCTGGGGTGAGTCTGTAACACCATCCCAGTCAGAGTCCCAGTCAAGGCCGCTGCCGCAGTAGTATCTCCCCCGCAGATGACGAAGATGCTCATTCATGACCTTGCCGCTGCCATCGACATGATCGTCATTCCGGAAGTTGGTGGCCGGAGGATCCTGAAAAAACATGCCCGTACCATACGGGTCACCCAGCAGTTTAATCTTGTCATGACAGGCAAAACAGAGGGCAAAGTCATTATCGGTTCTGGGATTTTCTCCGCTGTTACAGCCCACTACTCTGGGTATTTCAAGAGGAGTCACCATTTGTCCGTCCACTTCCACTTCATTGAGACGGTAGCCGGTCCGGTAGTTGTTCAAACCGGCCTCATAGGTCCGGGCAAGACCGTCACTATGCACTCCGCTCGTATCGTGGCAGCGGGAGCATCCGATTTTATGCCCCGTATCATAGTAGCCGTAGGCCAGGTCCTTTTTCACTTCAAGCTCACCAAGACAATTCCCGCTCAGAGGCCAGGGGCTTACCTTGACCAGTTTGAGGTAGCGGATGGAAAGAAACCGGTCCGCCCTGCTTTCGTTCCACCCTCCATCAGGGCCTGTCAGCCAGGTGGGGGAGCCGAAAAGCACTGACTGGCCAAACAGTATCCTTGTCCAGGAAACAAGATCACTTCCACCGTAGACATCCCAGTGAACTTGTGTGCCGGACGTGATAAAAAGTCTCAGGTGAGAGATTGAAGCCGTATCACCAAGATCAACGATAAGATAAGAACCATTCCCCGTATTGCCCGTACCAGGATTGCCGTCCAGAAGGTTCTCCGCACCCGGAATATCACTGGAGACCAAAGAAACCGGCCCCTGCCAGTCACCGCTCATGGATTGACCGGAAATGTTCGGGGCACGTATGCCCTGAATGATACTGAGTCCATCATCATGGCAGCCTACACACCACTTTTCTTTTCCACTCTTAAGGCTGCCGTCCGCTTCGTAAATGGCTGAAGATTCACTTCCCCAATTGGCTCTGGCTCCGATCACCGCATCATCCAGACCATCATAGGCCCCAGCCGGGCTGTGGCAGGGAATACACAAGAAATAGCCGACATCCGCTGCCGACGGAGTGCCGGTTGTATGACAGGCCGCACAGTCCGCTCCCAGTCCGGGACCTCTGGCTGCACTCAGGTGGGTCTGGTGGGCTGCATCGTTCTGATCGGCCCACACCCCTTTCGAAATTATCCATGGACTCAAAAGACACACCATACAGATGAGAATGGTTTTTGCAAAAGTGGTCTTTCTCTTTTTTCTCTTCATGATATCGGCCTCTTCCCCAAGGTTAGAATTCATAATTGGCATCATCACCGCTGGTTGGCAGGTAGTGAAAACCATCAATGGAAAAGCTTCCCAGGACATTAGCGCTGGTTCCATTCCTGACGACATAGCTGTAATCGGGATGCAGGGAAAGACCATAGCCCTGATTGTTACTCAGAATGCACCCCTCAAGGCGGCAATTGCCTGTAGCCGAGATCCCGTGAGAGCTGTTATGGTCCGCCGTGTAGTTGGTTATGTTTGATGAATTGGAAGAAAGGCCGCAGGCCCCATTGTAGCTGGCCGTGCAATCCTTTATGGTGCAGCTTTCAGCCTCGATGCCGTGAGATCCGTTATTTGCAGCCGTACAACTGGCCAGGGCCGCGGATTCGATCACGAGGCCGCAGGAGGTGTTATTGAGAACATTGAGGTTTTTCACCTCGTGGCTTGTTCCCGAAAGGGTAAGGCCAGTGAAAAATCCCTGGATGGTTCCATTGCGGATGGTGATGCAGTCTTGACCGCAAGCCAAGATGCCGCAGCCGCTGGAGCCGATTCCCTTTCCCGGCCCGCTCAGGGTGTAGCCGTTTAGATCGAGGATGACTTCATCGGCAGTGATCTGAAGACAGTTGGTGTCAACGGCAGATACGGTAAGATCGCTCATCAAGAGGTAATTTCCCGGCTCATCAAGAAGAATGGGAAAGGTAGTTGAAAGTGTCTGCACAATCTCGATCTGCCCCTCTACACCAGAGGTAGACAGGGGAACAGCGATCATGAACAGGAAAACCAAAAGAGCCATAAAGATTACTTTTTTCCCTTCCATCAACTGCATCCTCCTTAACTTACTGTTTCTATGAATATATTTATGGAGAGGACCCTTTATTGGGTCTGTTATCAGGCAAAACGGACTCATTCTCTATAATCTACCGTAATCTACCGTCCGTTATTGAAAAATGGAAAAGGATAAAACTATAATATTATATAATTGCATAATGAATGCCACATTGTCTGGCCTTATCTTATAACTTTACCTAAGATCGAATAGGAAGGAAATTA
>JBFMGO010000130.1:0-15352 GCA_040752695.1 bacterium | reverse complement strand
ATACGCCTCAATTCCTCAGTGTATCCGAACCGGTCTTCGTACACGGTTTCATGCAAAACAGATAATCCATGCGCCTGAGTCATCAGGATAACGAACGGCTGCTGCCAGTCCGTCATAAACCCTGGATGTACATCAGTCTCAAGAAAAGTAGGAGTCAAGCGGTCCGTTCTGGAGAAAAAACGTATTCCATTCTCAAGAACCTCGTATTCGCCGCCTATCTTACGGATGATATTGAGAAATGCCATCATTCCGAGCTGGTTTGAATTCTCTACCACGATATCACCACGGGTAGCAATAGCAGCACATGCCCAGGAGGCAACCTCAATTCTGTCTGTCAGGGCATTATGCTTAAAACTGCGCAGACGTTTCACGCCGTCGATAATGATGGTTCTATCTACATCTACGGCAATGATAGCGCCCATTTTTTGCAAAACCGCAATGAGATCGATCACCTCTGGCTCTATCGCTGCATTCTTGATAACCGTGGTTCCCTCTGCCATGCTTGCGGAAAGCAAAATTGTCTCTGTTGCCCCGACACTCGGAAAAGGAAGGGAAATTGTAGTGCCATGCAGCCTGGATGCCTTGGCTCTGTATTTCCCCTCGATGAGTTCAATCTCAGCGCCAAGAGACTTCAAGGAATCGATATGAAAGTTAATAGGCCGGGGGCCTATCTTGCAGCCGCCGAGTAACGGGATTTCGGCCATCCCGAAACGATGTAATAAAGGACCCAGCATGAGTATGGGAATCCGGTTAATGCCGGAAAACTGTGAATTTAAAACATGAGAGGTAACTTTTGGGGTAGAGATTCTTAAGGTCGATTGATCCAGCCAGGTAAACTCGGTGCCAATGGATTTGAGCATATCCAAGGTCACCTTAACATCTCCGATGTTAGACACATTAGAAATAATACAGGGTTCGTCAGTGAGCAGTGAAGCAACGAGATTTTTGGGCAAGGTATTTTTGGCTCCCCCTACTTTTATGTTGCCTGAAAGTGGATGAGCACCCCGAACCTTATAATACTTCATTTCTTTTACCCTTCTTTTACCGTTTTGCAATGAGAAAAACTCCCCCTATCGATAAACCTGCCTAAGACTAAGGTTGCAACGTTATCGCTAAAGTATCCAATAATACCTTTTCACTTTTCAAAAATCAACACAATGATCTACGATCCTGAAAAAACAGTCTGTCAAGAGCCGAAACTACCAGATTAACCTGGTGCACAGTTGATTCTCTTGTCTTGTTCAAAATGGATCCCCTCTTACTATAACTAATCGACCGATAGAGGTTACAGAACCAGGATCGCCTCTTTTTTTATTTGACACAGTGCGATAAATGTTAGTATATTTTTATTGTATAAGTATCTATTATAATGATTATTATCCCCCCCTTACCCTAATAAACGGTATTAAGTATGACGCAGTCATTCAGTGTGCTGCATGTCGAGCGTCATTATTAATCGTGATTCATTGAAAACCGCATCCTGAATGAGCACCCGGCCACAAAAGGACTCTACGATTAAGAGCGTTTTTCTCGTCACCTGTTTTGGATTGGTGCAGGCTGCAATCACATAAAGAATCCGTACAACAACGGTTTTTTCCGCACCCCATATACTGGCCGGGAACGGGCCTGACAAGTATCGAGTGGGGGATCATTTGTCAAAAATCTTCCTGTCCCCCCTTTATAAAGTGGGGGATAAGACCCTTATCGCAGGGGGGAGGAGGACGATAACAAAGGATGATAGCCGGGCTGTATATCGAATGCAATGTGTTCTACGTTGGCAAACGAGTTCCATCCGTGAGGCCAAACGGTCTAAACGTCAAACAAGCTTTACCAACCACCAAAAAGGAGGATGGCCATGAAAGACAGAAAAAACAGGGTGGCCTTGAGTATGGTTTCCCGGATAGCGGCCATACTGGGGATATTGGCAATTTATGTCACAAGAGCCGGAGCAGCACAGAGGCACGTTTATCCCGGTGAGAGCATCCAGGCTGCGATCAAGCTTGCCGAAAATGGAGATGAGATCATTATCCATCAGGGAACCTACTGGGAGAGGATTCATTTTGGCGGTAAAGCCATTACCGTACGAGGGGAAAACCCTGTCGATCCTTCTGTAGTGGCTGCCACGGTTATCGATGGGGGCAGGGCTGGAAGCGTGGTCACCTTCACCAGCGGGGAGAGCGGTAATTCTCTGCTCAGCGGAGTCACTATACGAAATGGTCTGGCTGTATGCGGTGGCGGAATCTATTGCCAGGGTTCTTCGCCGAGTATAACCTATTGCACCATCAGGGAAAATCTGGCTGCTGGCGCAGGCGGATGCGGCAGTGGTGGTGGAGATCACGGAGGCGGAATCTATTGCCTCATTTCATCGCCTGCCATAATCAACTGTACTGTACGTTCGAATCTGGCTGAGGGAAGCGGCGGCGGCATATATTGCCTTGGCTCTTCACCAATCATCGAAAATAGCAGCATTGATGATAACTTCGCCAATGGTCTTTCGGGGGGTGGTGGATTAACCTGCGAAAACGATCAGTGGAGCGGGGCTGAATCCCGGCCGGTAATCACCAACAGCATTCTTTTGGGTAATTCACCCGATGATTTAAAGGCTCTCGGCGGCGCTCTCGCCATTGCCTCCTCAAGGGTAGGGCGCTATTCTGGCATCTATCAGGACTACCGGCTGTACCAGGGCGCTAGCAGTATGGACAGCGTCATGAGCGGCAGCATGAATAGCACCATGAACGGCACCGTGAGGGGCATCTTTGCCACTAACGCCGTGGATGGCATGAGCACCGTGAACGCTGAAAGCAACAATTCGGCTCAAGATCAAGCCTACCGTGTCAGGGCAAGAGCAGGTGACCCTTCGGGCGCTGCTGATGAAACATCGGCAGATGCTCCTGCTGCCAATAGCGACGCATTGGAGGGCGCCGCGTCCGGCGATCCGTCATCCGGCGCACTGGCTCACTCCGGAGATCCGTCATCCGGGCAAGAAAGTGCCACAACAGCCGATGCGGCGTGCAGTGCTGATCTGACCGGCGATGGCCAGATCACGCCGGCTGATGCGCTCTATGCTTTTCGATGCTACCTTGGGTACGGTCCTTGTCCCGGTTGCGCAGATGTTAACCGGGACGGAATGTTTAGTCCGGCTGATGCCCTGTGTCTGTTCCAAAAATTTCTCGGTCAGCCTTCCTGCCTCTCAGGCAGCCAGGGAGAGGAACCTTTTGGGACGATCGAACCCGGCGTCGTTGACAGCTATATGGCGGTTCTGCCCAAACTCTTTTATACCGGCGAGAAAGGGGCGGTCTCTCTCACCCTCCTTGGCGGTGATAATCTGGTCAGGGCCAGAGTCCAGGCTACCCTTACCTCAAAGGATGGAGCTAATGTCCTCGATGCCGAACAGGTTATCAGCGGCAAAGGGAGAATAGAACTCACCGTACCTCGCGAGGTCGAGCAGGGAGAGTATAAACTGACTATTAGTGGAGAAGGCTTTTCCGACAGTGCCACTGTCAAGGTTGAAGAGGGTCTGCTCCTTTTTGTTGAAACCGATAAGCCGATTTATAAGCCCGGCCAAACCATACACTTAAGGCTCATTACCCTGAATTCGGAACTTCGGCCAGTCAGCAGAAAAAGTTCCGTAGAGGTACAGGATGCCAAGGGGATCAAGATCTTCCGCAAGGAGGTAGATACCGATGAGTACGGCCTGGCTAAGCTGGACCTGCCTATCTCCACGGAGCCCAATCTTGGGGTGTGGAAAATAACCGCTGCCGCCGGGCAAAAAAATACCCAGATGGATGTGAGGGTGGAAAAGTATGTTCTGCCTAAATATGAGGTCCAGGCAGATATGCCCAAGGAGTGGTTTTTAGCTGGCGAGACGATCAGGGGCAAGATCAAGGCCGAGTACAGCTTCGGCAAGCCGGTCAAGGGAGAACTGGTCATCGTTGCCTCGCGGTATGTGGGAACCTGGGAGATCTATGAGACCCTCACCAAGGATATAGACGGTGAGGCCGATTTCGAGATTTCACCGGCCCGGTACGTTGCCGGCGTCCCTTCAGCCGGAGGGATGGGAAATGTCACTTTGGATATAAGGGTTAAGGAAAAATCCACCGGCTATGAGGAGAAGGTCAACAAGCTCCTTACGGTTTCTTCTACTCCTTTGAACATTCAGATTATTCCTGAAAGTTCCGTGTACAAGCCCTCCTTGCCCTTTCATACGCTGATCCTCACTGAAACACCGGATCAAAAGCCCATAGATACCAGGGTAGGGGTCACCATAACCTATTTCGACGTTGAATTTAAAGAAGCGGGACGGGAGACGCAAAACATCGAAACCAAGGCGGGAAAGGCGATTTTAACCATAACCCCGCCGGCAGGACGCATTGCCATGAACATTGCGGTCACTGCCGAAAATGGGAGCGCTTCCAAAGACATCCAGGCTGGCTACTCGCCCACGGGAAACTTCATACACCTTGAGCAATTGAGTGAAGGGCGCCCACGGGTGGGTGAAAGTATGAGATTCAAAATTCATTCCACCGCTAATTCCTTAAACTTCTACTATGAAGTTGTGGCTCGCCAAAGGGTGGTCTTCACCGGTCTTACGCAAAACAGCGAGATATCCCTGACAGCCACCCCCATGATGGCACCATCGGCAAAACTATTGGTCTATCAGATTCTCCCCAGCAGCGAGGTGGCAGCAGATTATCTTCCTTTCGACGTCGAGGCTGAATATCCCCACAATGTTACGGCTTCCTTCAGCCAGGAAGAGGTAAAACCGGGGGAGGAGATCGAAATCGATGTCCAGACCGAAGGGAAGGCCAGGGTAGGATTGGCCGTTGTGGATAAATCTGTCTTCATCCTGGCCGAGAACAGGCTCAATCTCCAGCAGGTCTTTGATGAGCTTGAGAAGCTGTATATGACGCCTCAAGCCGAACTTCACGATTTTTCCTTTCAGTCTTCATCACGGGTCAGCATCAAAGGGGCTGAGGACACGTTCAATGATGCCGGAGTCATCGTGCTCAGCAATAAGGCCATACCCAAAGGAATTGAATATCAGAGAAAGCCCTCTTGGAGAATGTGGTTTCAAGATGGATTCAGAGGAGGAATAGTGCCATTGATGGCTTTTTCTGCTGTAGCTGATTCTGAATCAAAGGGATATAACGTTACCAGTACGCCAGGAGGTGGAGATGGGCTGGCCGAGGTCGAAAGGGTCAGGCAGTTTTTCCCTGAAACCTGGCTCTGGGAGGATATTATCACTGATTCACAAGGGCGTGCTTCCCTGAAAGCCCAGGCTCCTGACAGCATCACCACCTGGATGCTTCATTCAGTGGCCCTCTCGCCCGACCGGGGATTCGGCATCAGCGATGATTCAGTTCGCGTCTTTCAATCTTTTTTCATCACGATAGATCTTCCTTATTCGGCCATACGGGGTGAGGAGTTCCCGGTTATGGTCTCGATATATAACTACCTGAATGAAAAGCAAAGGGTAACGGTTGAAATTGAACCGAATGAGTGGTTCGATCTTCTCGACCAGACCCAAAAGACCATCGAGATCAAGGCAAATGACCTCGGAGGCGCGCAATTTAAAATCAGGCCAAAGCTTCTCGGAACAAAACAGATTAAGATTACCGCCCGAAGCAGCGCCGCTGCCGATGCTGCCATTAAAACGATGATCATCGAGCCCGAAGGTGTAGCTCGGGAGATCGTTGAAAATGTCATTTTAAGTGCCGGAGGCTCGAAGGTGTGCAATACCGCCATTGCGACCCCGGTCGTGGAGGGATCTGGCAGGGCCTATTTGTGCGCCACTTCTAACTATCTGACGCAAACCATCGACGGTCTCGATGCTCTTTTGAAAATGCCCTGCGGCTGCGGAGAACAGAACATGATCCTCCTTGCCCCGGACATTTACATTACGCAGTATCTCAAACAGAGCGGGCAAATCAAACCGGAAATCATGGCCAAGGCCGAAAAACTTATGGTTACCGGCTACCAGAGGGAACTTACCTATCAGCGTAATGATGGCAGCTTCTCGGCCTTTGGACAGAGCGACAATGAAGGCAGCCTCTGGCTTACCGCCTTCGTGCTGAAAGTATTTTCGGAAGGGAAAGATCTGATCTATATCGATGACAGCGTCCTTCAAAGTGCGAAAAGCTGGATCATCGCACATCAAAATAGTGATGGCTCTTTCGATTCCATCGGTTTTATCCATCACCAGGACATGATGGGCGGCTTACAGGGGAAAGCTGCATTGACTGCATATATCGCTATCGCTCTTTTGAGAGCACAAGATGCTTCGAGCGCAGCCCGTGCGATTGGCTACCTGGAAACGCAATACGAAGACCGGCTATCTGAAATAACGGACAGCTATACTATGGCCATTTTATGCTACGCTTTTGAACTTGCGAAAAGCCGAATGAAGGATGCCGCCTACGCACGGCTCATGGAACTGGCAAAAGAGGATGAACAGGGGATTTTTTGGAACTCAAGGGGAGCGTCAGAAATAACTGATCAAGACGGATCTGTCAGAGCGACCAAAGCAGCCGGGCCCGCCAGTGCACAGGTTGAAACGAGCGCCTATGCGCTCCTTGCCCTCATCGAGCACGGGGATAAAGTGAACGCAGGCCGGGCTGCCAAATGGCTGGTCTCAAGGCGCAATTCAAGCGGCGGTTTCAGCTCGACTCAAGATACGGTAGTAGCTCTTGAGGCTCTGACCGCCTATTCCAAAGGAGTGCAGGCCGATGTCGATCTGACTATCGAGATCGAAACAAGACCGGGAACCTCTTCCTCGACCAGGAAAGAGATAAAAATCGGCAGCGAGAATTTCGATGTCCTTCAAAGCATTGAAGTGGCGATCAACGAGGAAATCGCTATCAGTGCTGCGGGCAGGGGAGATGCGGTCATCCAGGTTGTTACAAGGTTCAACCTGCCCCAGCCGCCCAAAATGAATGAAACCTTCAAGATCAGTGTCGATTATGACACGAATCAGGTTGAAGTAAACGACCTGGTCAAGGTTTCGGTCGAAGTTGAATTCAATCCGCCTTCCATCATCCTCTTCGAGAACATGCCAGAGACTGACCTCAAAGCCCCGCAAAACGACTCCTCCATCGCCTCTTCAGCCATTATTCCCATTGAACCTCCAATTACCATTATGCCTCCCATAAGACCGCCCATTCTCGAAGCCGGAATGGTAGTTCTGGATATTTCCATTCCTACAGGCTTTAGCGCAGTCGCTGAATCCCTGGAGGAGCTCATCAAAGCTCAGAAGAAGATGAAGCGCTACGAAATTGCCGGAAGAAAAGTGATCCTCTTTATCGAAAACATGCTGGCCGGAGAGAAATTGGCATTTAGCTTCGATGCACTGGCTCTGTATCCGGTTAAAGCCAAGGCTACCAGCTCTCAGGCATATTCATACTACCAGCCGGAAATGAAAGGAGAAACCATGAGCCAGGAAATTGTAGTCCTGGAGCATTGACCGAAAACCCCCTAAGGGGTAATTAAGATATACTTTAACCTGTTATCTTAAAAAAGCTTCTGAGGAATTATGTGAAGAAAGGACACGAAGAGCAGGTACTCTTCGTGTCCTTTCTCTCTACTCTAATATCTCTCTACCCTCATCTGACCCTGATTATGATTTTAAAATTTTAGGTAATTTCTCTTGACAATATCAAGAAATCTATCTAATATTAGGATGTTTTGGATTTATACAGTACATTCAGAGAGCTAATTATACTGACAAATTATGTACATTAAATCCGAAATTATGGCTGACTACGATAAATTATGGTAGAATTATCTCCTCTCCATTGAAATAAGCGCCGTATCGTCGATTGGGCGTATCATAAACTAGAATAAGGCGGTGTAGCTCAGTTGGTCAGAGCATGCGGCTCATATCCGCAGTGTCCGGGGTTCAAATCCCTGCACCGCCACCAACCTTTTCTTAATGATTTCAATGGGTTAGATTCTCTATAACCTCTAAAAACTGAGGCCCCAAAGAGGCCCCGGAATATTTCTGAGGGCCAGTTTTTATTATTTCGAGGCAGGAGATAACACGTGATATTCCGGTTCTTCTGGATCGGATTTTGACCACTCCGGGCGGCATGCATCACATACCCGGTGGGAGGGGGAGAGAGACCGAAAATGACGGCTGCAAACGATGCAGGCCCTTTTCTGTGCTTTGATTTTGGGTAACCCTACAGCCTCTCGGCATTCATTGATTTCCGGAAGCTCAAGGTCGTATATCGGTTTCTTCATTGGAAGATAGGGAAACTGGCAGAGATAGCGACCTCCAGGAAAATCGCTTTCTCTGCCAGATTAAGGAAAACATGCGAGAAAAAATCCTCAACTCAGGAGATTGATTGTACTATAAGATAAACATCTTATGCAATCAATTTCAAATCTCCTATCGGTTAGAATACTTCAGGAAGTCCGCTTCGCTGATTCCTATTCGGTGCATGACTTCGAGGTCGAGTTCGGTGATTCCATGGGCCTGCCTCATGGCTTCCGTTTCGGCCATGGTGGACTCTGCCTGTTTGAGATACTTCAGGAAGTCCTCTTCGCTGATTCCCATTTGTCTCATGACCTCTCGGTCGGTTTCGGTGATTTGCTGCTTTAGGTTTTCCATAGATGCTGTATCGATGCCTTTCATGACCAGAGGGGTCAGATTGTTCCCCTTCGGCAGGTTGGTTAATGCGATTGATTGAATGGAAACTAAATGCCGGTCTTTGTCCAGTCCGACGACTGGAGAAAAATACCGGTATTCACGGTTTCTGATAAATTCCTTTGCCTTCTCTGCCCAGTCAACCCGGCAGGCCAGGCCGTTACCCTTCAGGAAGAAGTCCTTGATCCATCCGGCAGCCGGAGCCACTTCACCGGTCAAGGTTTGGTGTTCGTAATCGATCACGGTATCCGTCCCTTTTGCCAGGTGGCTTAATTTGACCGATGCAACTGAGGATTCATCCACCGTAAACGGCTCCATGCCGGTGCCGGTGACCTGCCCCAGGGGAAAAATAAGGAATTCATCCGGAGCTTCCGGACTCATGCTCATGCTAAGCGTTACTTGCTGATTAACATTTCTCACACACTTTCTCCTTTCAAACCCTGTCTTCTTTAAATCCGTACATTTGTACGAGCCTCAATCGGCCCGCACCTCTTTACCTGGTAATTGGTAATGGTATCACGCTCCTTTCAGATTATTCATAATGGGTCCACATACGAATAACCTTAACTACCTTCTCCTCTTCCAAGACCTGGTAAACTAAGCGATGTTGAATATTTATTCGGCGGGAAAATGCACCGCATAAATCACCGATCAACTTTTCATATGGCGGAGGGTTCTGGTAGGGGTTTTCCTGTAGAATTTCTAATAATTGCTCCGCCTTTGAGCGAAGCCCTGAAGCGGCTAACTTTTTGGCGTCCTTTTGTGCCTGTTTCGTAAAAACAACCTGCCATTTCACCAGTCAAGATCCTTTGTACATTCCTCAACCGGCGTCTTCATTCCTTCCCTGATTGACTCTCTCATACCTGGAATAGACAGCAAGTACATAGTTTCCTGAATCGCTTTCCAGTCTTCTTCAGAAATAAGTACGGCATTTGTCCGTTTACCGGTAATGATAACCGGCTCATGTGAAGAAGATACCTCATCTATCAAACGGGAGAGTTTTGAACGCGCCTCATCGGACGTAAATATTGCCATAATACACCTTCCTCTCAATTGGATTTCTGGGTTAAATCCGGCTCGTCGGCGGTCATACTGTCAATTTCGATTCGTTCCTTTTGAAGGTAATCGATGACTATCTTTTCCAATAAAGAAGCGACTGATCGATGGTCTTTTTTTGCTGCTATTTTAATGGCCTTCTTCAATTCGCTGCTTAATCTGAGTGTATAAGTAGTGTCTTTTCCCATTGGTTTTTTCCCTTTAATTGTCCTAATGATAAGTTGTTTACAGTTTTATAGTAACTCAAAAAAAATACATTGTCAATACAATGGGTGTTGACAAGAATTACAGCAAGGTATACAATGTAATTACATTGTAACTCTTATTATTTTCATTGTAACTCGTTTAGGAAACAAGGAGATGTCGAATGCAACCCCAAGTATTAACCACTCAAAAGTTCGGTGATATAGACATCCAGGTCATAAAGCTTGCTGAAGATCCTGGAAACCTTTGGTTCACTGGCGAAGATATCGGAACAGCCCTTGATTTAGCTGACCCAAGAGATGCAGTCAACCAAATTTTCCAGCGGCACCGCGACGAATTGGAAGAGTTCTCTTCCACCTTCAAATTGAAGGTGGAGGAATCCTCTTCCGACACCAAATTGGTGTCGGAAGCCGGTCTCCGGGAAACCCGGATTTACTCCGAGGAGGGTTTGTATCTCATCACCATGTTTGCCCGCTCGCAGAAGGCTAAGGAGTTCAGGCGGTGGGTGGTAAGCCTGGTCAAGGCGTATCGTCAGGGCAAACTGGGCATCAGCAGTGCGGCCAGGGAGCGACGGGAAAATATGCGTGAAGAGCGGTTGATTCTCAAGGAACAGCGTCTTTTTACCCTGGCCTTGTGGAACAGGAAGGAATTTCTCATTTTATGATTTTTCATGGAAAATAATATTCTATCATGCAGTCACAAAGGATCGATGCATTGGCAGGCTTTTTCAAAGATGAGGGTTATTAATCTAATTGCTCTTCCCTAACCATATTATCTCATGGCAATTCTTTAAGGGCATTACTTAATGGCAGTTATAAAAGCTAAATCGGGGCGAGAGGATTTGAACCTCCGACACCCGGTTCCCAAAACCGGTGCGCTACCAGGCTGCGCTACGCCCCGTTATAACATTAATTTTCCTTGATACTGCCCAGGATTCCTGCTAATCTTGCAATTTTTAAGGATTATAGAGGATTCTGTTCTGAAAAGTCAACAGGAATTCTTGGAAATTTTTAAAAAGTTCCTGAGTTGGGCCAGAGCCTTGGCCCGGTGGCTGATTTTGTTTTTCACCTCATCCCCCAACTCAGCAAAGGTTTGCCCGTATTCGGGAACAAGAAAGAGAGGATCATAACCAAACCCTTTATCTCCTTCTGGAGCATGAGTAATCAAACCCTCGCAGGTGGCCTCAAATGAGTGGATTTGACCATCAGCAGGGCAAATGAGCACTGCGATACATCGATAGCGGGCTGTTCTTTGTGATGCAGGTATATCCTGAAGGGCAAAGAGAAGCTTCTGATTATTCGCCTCAGCCGAGGCTCCCTCTTTGGCATACCGTGAGGAATAGATCCCCGGCTGTCCGCCGAGAGCATCCACTTCAAGGCCGGAATCCTCAGCCAAAGTAGGCTCGCCGAAATGATCCACAATCACTCTGGCTTTCTTAAGGGCATTTTCATAATAGGTGCTGCCATCCTCGACAATAGGAATGTTCCAGTCAAGATCGCTTAAAGAAAGAATCCTGACTGAAAAATCTCGCAGAATATCCCTGATTTCCTCTACCTTGTGCGCATTATGAGAGGCTACGATCAGTGTTTTTATCGGTGATGAGGATAGAGATTGTTTCTTATCCGGTGATGTCATCGCTCTTACACCCATGATTTAAGGATCGGCCTCTTACACATAAATTTCAGGATTAAGGCAGAGGTTTCCAAGAGACTCTTTTTGTTTTACGATAAGTGCATTAATCCCATTTCTCGAGAGGCTGGTCAATGTTTCAAGCTGCTCTAAGGAGAAGGGATTACTTTCTGCTGTTCCCTGTAATTCAACGAATTTTCCCGCACTGGTCATGACAAAATTCATGTCAACTTCTGCCCGTGAATCTTCTTCATAATCAAGATCCAGTAAAATTTCACCATCGACGATTCCGGCACTGATAGCGGCAATATAATCTTTAATGAGCAGCTCTTTTATCTTACCCTGGCTTTTCAAATGGCTCAAGGCATCCACAAGTGCCACGAATCCTCCCGTGATGGAAGCAGTTCTCGTCCCTCCGTCCGCCTGAATGACATCGCAATCGACCCAGATAGTCCTCTCGCCCAGACGGCTCAAATCCACCACTGATCGAAGTGACCTTCCGATGAGCCTTTGAATTTCATGCGTCCGCCCGCCGATCCGGCCCCGGGACGATTCCCGCACGTTGCGGGTTTCCGAGGACCGGGGCAGCATGGAATATTCCGATGTGATCCAGCCTCTGCCAGTATCTTTCAAAAAAGGAGGTACTTTTTCCTCAATACTGGCCGTGCAGATTACTTTCGTATCCCCTATTTCAATTAATACAGAACCTTCTGCATACTTGATGTAATTGCGGGTTATACTGACCGTTCGCAATTCATCGTTGGCACGTCCGCCAACTCTCATTCTCACATTCTCCCTCTTCGTTTGTGCAGTCATGATCATAACTGCAAATGTCTACATGCTCAACCGAGAAGATTTTCTGTTGCAGGAACAGCTTTCCCAGTTTTTGAAATTGCTCCGGCGTATCCGTAACAAAGAACCGGTGCTCTCCGAGCGTTTTTTGTGGGTTGGACAATTCTTCCCGTGCAAGGATGGTCTTTAATTCCAGAGCGATCGATATGGCCGAATCGACAAGGGCCACCCCAGGACCCATGATATCGGAAATAACCTTTTTTAGCAAGGGATAATGAGTGCAGCCAAGAATCAGAGTATCTATCCTTTTTTGTATCAATGGCTCAAGATACATCTGTGCCACCTGATAGGTTACGGAATGTTCGATCAGAGCTTCCTCTACCAGGGAAACAAAGAGCGGGCAGGGCTGGCTGAATATCTCCACATCGGGATTGATTGCTTTCATAGCCTGCACATAAGCCTGGCTCGAAATGGTACCGGCTGTACCGATAATACCGATCCTTCCCGTCATCGTATTCTTCAGGGCAACCCGAACCCCAGGTTCAATCACTCCGAGACAGGGGAGGGAAAAATGATCCCGAAGTCTTCCCAAAGCGAAAGCAGATGCCGTATTACAGGCAATAACGATTACCTTTACCCCTTGAGTCAGAAGAAACCGGCTGGTTTGAAAAGCATACCTGGTGACGGTATCCCTGGATTTAACTCCGTAAGGTACCCTGGCTGTGTCTCCCAAATAGATAATATTCTCATAAGGAAGGATATTGATAATTTCTCGGACTACCGTTAAGCCGCCTACTCCTGAATCGAAAATCCCAATGGGTTTATCACAACAAGCAGATTGATCGCCATAAACAGGTTGATCGTTTACGTTTGACACTGTTTGCCAATGCCCTTTCTTTCCGGTAAGAACAAGGAGGTCTATTGCTGAGGAGGGCGAGTCAGAGTATCATTGAAAGAGAAACCCCTGCGTATGTCAAGATGCCCCCTGAGGGTTTCTACTTCCAGACCGTCTATCAGCAGTTTTACCTGATTGACTTGAGGGAAATTATTGGTTACGGTATTAACAATCGAGTAAATAGAGATTAATTCTGCCCACGTTCCGCCAGGATGATTTTTAATCATCTCCTTCGAAAAATCAGCATACCCTATCCCATTCTTGTCAAGAAAAAAACTGCGAAGCTTTGTGCCGACCGGGATAGTCGGAGCTAAATCATCATGCATTGGCCCCTTGATAAGTTCACAGAGTGTGCGATTGACTTTCTGTTGAACTGGGGTTGACCTTTCCAGTTCTACTTCCCTTGTCTCGATTGCCAATGCGAAATGTGTCCTTTTGGCAAAATAGAGTTGCAATACTGTCAAATCCTTTTCCTTATCCTTACCCGCCGTCTCCTGAAGAATCCGGGAAAGGAGTTGGTTTCTTTTTATCTTCTGACCAGGAGTTTTTACCTCTGTCCAGAGCCAAAATCCGAAGCCCGCTATGATGAGGGACAGTATAATCAAAAGAAATTGTTTTATTAATCCATGATTGCCTGCTGCCCCCAACCTTCGAATCATGATTTTTCTTCCTGCTCTTTGATATAGTCAAGAATACCCTGAAAAAGATCTTTTGCAACCTGCAACCGATAGTTATCGCTTTCCATTTTTTCTATCGCCTCTTTGGTCGCTGAAAATCCAAGCTCTACTTCTATCGCTGCCATAGATGCACCTTCCAAAACATACACCGGTGCCTCCAGCATGTTGACAGACTGAAAGGTTTCGTTCGTACGAGCTGCCTTTGCAATACGTTGTGCAAACTCGCGGCTCTCGATAAGATGCCTGCTCTGCATCGACTTCCAACTGCCATTCGTCATTGAGGAAAATTCCACCTCTTCAGGAGGATACACTGCGGTAATGATCCACAACGCATCCTGAGCAGGATAAAGATGATTGCTGAAATGAATGCTCAAGAAAAAATCAGCCTTCAGATGGTTGGCTAAAGCCGCCCTGTTTTCCAGCGGTACATCGTCATCGCCGGATCGGGTCAGTACTACATTGATTCCTGTATCCGCTAAAGCAAGCTTTTTTATCTTACGGGCAATATCAAGAGTCAGGTCTTTTTCCAGCAAGTTCGCTCCAAGGGTAGAACCATTGTCCTTGTCCCCATGTCCTGGATCAATAACCAGACAATAGGTTTTCTGGTTTTCCTCCGGTAAGAGCAACTCCTCTTCTATGATTCGATCGTCACTGAAAGCCACAACCGGCCTGCATGCTCCGTACAACAGCAGCAGTGCCAGACACTGACAAAAGAATGCATATAAAAACAGATTATCGGGACTTTTTTTAGATGAGGGTGAATACATTATTATTACTCTTGAGGCAGGGATTTATCGGCTGTCTAAGCGTTCACCATAAAAATGGCGGAGAGGGAGGGATTCGAACCCTCGGAGTGAGTTTCCCCACTCACTCGCTTAGCAGGCGAGCGCCTTCAGCCTACTCGGCCACCTCTCCATAGAATTTATCAAAAAACCGGAGGGAGTAGGATTCGAACCCACGGACCTTTCGATCAACGGTTTTCAAGACCGCCGCCTTAAGCCACTCGGCCATCCCTCCAAAAAATTGTTATTTTTGTTTTGTTATTTTTTCAATTCCTCCCACATATGGCTGAAGAGATTGAGGAATTTCTACTGATCCGTCTTCCTGTTGGTAATTCTCCAAGAGTGCCACTACCGTCCTGCCGATAGCTAAACCGGACCCATTCAAAGTATGAACGAGTTGTGACTTCCCTTTTGCCTCATCGCGAAAGCGGATCTTCGCTCTTCGAGCCTGAAAATCTTCAAAGTTACTGCAAGAGGATATTTCCCGGTACATATTTTGACTGGGAAGCCAGACTTCGATGTCATATGTTTTCGCTGAAGAAAATCCCAGATCACCGGTACACAAGGTCACTACCCTGTAGGGAAGATTGAGCATTTTCAGCACCTCTTCAGCATGGGAAAGCAGAATCTCCAGGTTTTCATAGGAATTAGCCGGATGAGAGAACCACACCAG
>JBFMGO010000129.1:0-15398 GCA_040752695.1 bacterium | reverse complement strand
AGAACCCTTTTGTTTATGCATTCCTGGGAGAGATACTCCTTACTCAGAATAAAATTGAAGATGCCGTGGCCACCTTTGACGTATCCCTCAAGATTGATCCAAACCTTATTTCCTCATACCAGAGGCTTGCCTTTATCAGCACAGTAAAGAAAGATTTTTCTACCGCTGTATCCTATTTACAAAAAGCCTCGACTCTTGATCCCTCGAACCCCGAATTATACTATGAAATTGGACTGATCGACATCCAACAAGGTAAAACCAAAGAAGCTATTTCCATGTTTGAGAAAGCCAGTGAATTGAACAAGCAATCTGTCAAGGAACTGATAATGCTGAGCCGCATTTATGAAAAAATGGGAAAACCCGATGAAGCTATTTCTATTATCGAGAATTCGACAAAATCTCAACCTTCCAATCCATCTTTGAATCTACTGCTGGCTGACCTTTATGTAAAACAGGAGAAATTTTCAGAAGCTCTGGCTGCATATGACAAGGCATTTGACCATAATCAGGAGGCGGGAACAGGAGGGAATATCCTTGGATTGATCTACCTGGTCATGGGGAAACACAAGGAAGCTTTGGCGGCTTTCGAATCATCGTTGGGGAAAAATCCTGAAGATACAAATCTTTATTGCAGTTTAGCTATTCTTCAAAATCTCAAAATGGATTACCAAAAAGCCTTGGCCTCTGTTGACCAGGCACTAAGAATCAATGATTCAAACAAATTTCTTTATTTAGTTAAAGCAAATATTTTTGCCTGCCAGGGGAAATACAGGGAAGCAAGTGAAATGTATGTCAAGTGCAATATCTTTGCTCCAGAACTGATGAATAAAAAGATAGATATTGCCCATTACTACCAGGCTGATCCCCAATTTATCGGTTCTCATTTACCTCTCATGGCAACCTATATGAAACAGGGCTGGATGAGCAGAGTACGGGAAGAAGAAAGCCGTCTTTTAGAAAAATCCCCCGATAACCCTCTGGTGAGTTACCTGATGGGTCAATTCTTTGCAAACACCGATACTGCGAAAGCCAGGGAGTATTTCGAAAAAACATTGAAAGCAGATCCAAGACTGGCGTCCGTTCATCTCGCCCTTGGGGATATTTACTATTCACTAGATAAAGGAACTAAAGTAAATGATAATAATGAAGGGAAAAACGATTATCTCCGAAAGGCCATTCATGAATATGATAGTTACTTGCAGCACTATGAAGACGATGTGGATAAACGTATAAAGATCGCCTTACTTTTTGAAAAAGCCAACAATTATAAGATGGCTATTGATAACTATCAAAAGGCCATCAAAGCGGACCCTCACGCACTTGTAGCTCTCAACCAATTAGCCTGGATCCTTGCTGATAAGGGTATTGACTTGGATCGAGCCGTTCAGTATGCAAAAAAAGCCGTAGACTTAAATCCAGATAATGGAAATATTGTAGATACGTTAGGCTGGGCTTTTTATAAGGGCGGCGATAAAAAAGAAGCAATAAGACAATTTGAAAAGGCGGCCAACCTGAATAAAAAAAATCCAAGTATCCACTATCACTTAGCACTCGCCTACTATGAAAACAATCAGAAAAAAGACGCTCTGGAATCACTGGACACCGCTTTAAAGATAACTGAGAATTTTCCGGAAATACGTGAGGCAAGAGCTTTATGGAAAAAATTACAGTAACCAAATCAATTGGAAATTTTTGGGAGTTTTATCAAGATATTTTGTGAAATTTTTGGGGAGTTTTATCGAGGTATTTTGGAGAATTTTATCGAGATACTTTTCCGGGAATTTTATCGAGATATTTTTTAGACCAGGCTCCTTCGTCCTTTATTCATGAATCCAAACTCTCGTCCAAACTCTCTTGGCCCCTTGATAGTATCCCAAATATGGACATGTTAAAAAATATGACTCAGTACGCCACATGTCACATAACCGGACGGTTATTACCTGCTGTGGATGCCAACCACTTTTGGAGTGCGGCAGTCGTGGTGCCGTACTTAAGTGGACAGGTAATTAATACACCTTTTATTAAGTCAAGCATAGATAATCACTCGATTCCATCACTGGTTAACTTCGTATTTGCTTTATGCTTCGGGATGGTCCTTCTTTACCAAAATCACCGGCATACTATTAACAGAATCTTTTTTTTCGCCCTATGCAGCATCAGTATAGCAGAGTTAGCCAATTTTATTCTCCAGAATTCCTCCAATGCATCGAGATTATTATTCTGGGGGCGAATCGGATTGGTGGGATATTGCCTTGCTCCAGGCTCATGGTCTCTTTTAAGCCTTACTTTCGCAAGGAGTAGCCCTGAAGAAGCGAAGAAATGGATCAAGAAATGGAAGCCGGTTTTATCTGTAATATTCGTTTCATCTATCATCTTTTTTATCTTTATCCCTTCTGACCTCTTTATCTATCTGGCAACTGATCCGGTTTCTTTCTCCTTTCAAGGCAACAATCCTCAAAATATTTTTTATTTAGGGAAAATAGGTAAATTTTTTCTGTTTTTTTTGATATTTACTTTTACTTTTATCCTTGTGAACCTGGAGACACTATTCAGGAATGCAAAAGGAATCAAAAAATGGCAAATTAAGTACAGCATTATGGCAATGTTCTCTGCTTTCCTTTTCTACATTTACATTACCTGTAAGTTAATCATTTTCCCACATATTAACCTGACCTATCTGCCTATTGGCTCAACTATTACTTTCATATGCTTAGGACTTCTCGCCTTCAGCATTTTCAGACATCAACTGACCAGAATTACCATTGGTTCACCACAGTGCGTAGTTTATGGGTCATTTACAGGGATAGTCATCAGCAGTTACCTTGTCCTCATCGGCTTGGTCGGGGAATTGGCACGAATCCTGAAATTCAGTTTCAACCAGGTTTTCAGTCCGGTCCTGGTCCTTGCTTTCCTTATGGTTACGGGAACCTTCATCTTGCTTGAAAAGAACAGGAGGCTGCTGAAGGCATTTATCGGAGAATATTTTTACAGCTACAGGCACGACTACCGGGAAGAGTGGATTGAACTCACCAACAGGATCTGCTCTCCAATAAATCTCATCGAAATGTTAGCGAACTTTTCAAAGTTTCTCTCCGAAGTTTTTTATACTGATTCAGTGGTAATTTTTCTTTATAACGAAGATGATAAGAAATTCTATGTATCCTCGTCACTGAAGCCACTGCGAGCCGAGCAGGCCGAGATATCAGTAGATAGAGATAATCCCCTCATGATATACCTGGAAGCCAGGGGGGAGCCCTTTGACATAATCTCTCTTGGCAAAAGTAAACGGGAAAAAGAACTCGTGGACATGAACAGGGAGCTTTTTTCAGTATGCAAAGTTTCATCCATAAGCCCCCTCATCGTAAAAGAAGATCTTATCGGTTTTATTACCCTCGGGAAGGAAATAACCGGAGCAGCTTTTAACCAGGAAAATTACCAGATTCTCAAAGCCTATTGTCTTCAAGTATCGAGTCAAATCATAAATATCAAGCTGTCAGAACGACTTATTACGTTGAAAGAAATAGAGTTCATGGATAAGGTTTCGTCCTTTATCCTGCATGATCTTAAAAATGGGATCTCCATGCTCTCCCTTCTCGTTCAAAATGCCACTCAGAATTTTCATGACGTGGAGTTTCAAAAGGATTCCATTAAAACCATCTCAAATGTCATTCTTAACATGAATAAGCTTATCGGTAAGGTTTCCTGTTTACCAAAGGGAACTTCCTTGAACAAGGTTACTACCGATCTCACTGAATTACTCCATGCTGCCGTGGAGAATGCTCAAGCGGGTTCGCATGAGATCCGGTTTATTGAAGTATATGGCCGTTTACCGAAGGTAAAGGTAGATCGGGAAAAAATCCAGAGTGTAGTGAATAACCTGATCATCAATGCTCAGGAAGCGATGAAAGAGAGAAAAGATAATAGGCGGATTTCTGTCTCGGCCACATTTAAGGGTGGCACTATCATCATTATTGAAGTTGAAGATAATGGATCGGGAATGTCAAAGGAATTCCTTAGTCAAAAGCTTTTTAAACCTTTCCAGACAAGCAAAAAAGGGGGATTGGGCATCGGGCTCTACCAGAGTAAGCTGTTTGTAGCTGCCCATGGAGGGAAAATAGAGGTGACAAGTGAGGAAGGAAAGGGCACTACGTTCAGGATATTTTTGCCCGTGGAGACTGAGAGCCTGACCCAGGAGCCTGTTTTAGTCGAATAACGGAGAAATACATTCGAGCAGGCATTATAGAGCGGTTTTCAATTATGTATGCTACAACACGGGTCGCGCATTGAGCGCGATATGTACTGAGATTTACGCAAGATAGGAAGGGAACAGGGAAAAACGATGCATCCTAAACTACTTATCGTAGATGATGAAGAGATTATCTGTAAGCAGCTCAAATGGGGCTTACATGACAGGTATGAAGTATTTACGGCTTATGAGGGGAACGAGGCCATAAAGCAATTCAGGAAGATTAAACCCGATATTGTAACTCTCGACGTAACCTTATCCTCACCTGAGGATACTCCCAATGGCTTTGAAGTTTTAAAAAGAATTCTGGCAATTGATCCTTATGTCAAAGTGATCATGATAACGGGTCAAAGCGAAAAGGAAAACGCTGTGAATGCCCTCCATATCGGAGCCCATGACTATTATATTAAACCGATAGACCTTCAGGAATTAAAAGTCATATTGGACCGGGCCTTATATATCAGGAACCTGGAGCTCGAAAGTATACAGCCGCAATCCGAGCCGGAAGAAGGGCATGAGTTTTGGGGCATTTTTTGCAAGTGCGCAAAGATGAGAAAAATAATGAACCTCATAAGAAAAGTCGCGCAAACTGATCTGAGTATCCTGATAGGCGGAGAGAGCGGAACAGGCAAGGAATTAGCGGCTCAAGCCATTCATAAGTGCAGTTATAGAGCTGATAAGCCATTCGTTCCCATTGACTCTGGTGCCATTCCGAAAAACCTGCTGGAAAGTGAATTATTCGGTCATGAGAAAGGAGCTTTTACCGATGCCCACTCGAAAAGAATTGGCAAGATTGAAAGTGCTCATGAAGGAACGTTATTTTTTGATGAAATTGCAGAATTACCTGTTTATCTGCAAGTCAAGCTGCTGAGGTTTTTACAGGAAAAGAAGATACAAAGGATCGGTGGGAACCAATTAATACCGGTAGATGTGAGGGTTATTGCCGCAACCAACAAAAATCTGGAGCACGAAGTCGAAAAAGGCACCTTTCGTGAAGACATTTATTTCCGGTTAAGCGGGGTAGTCATCGAGTTACCGCCTCTGCGGGAGAGAGGGGAGGACATCGTTCTTTTGGCTCAATGGCTTATGGAAAAATATATCAACGAGAAAGGCCTTCCCTTTAAACGGCTTACTGTAGAATCGCTGGAGGCTATCGAAGCTTATCAATGGCCGGGGAATGTAAGAGAATTAGAAAACAGGATAAAGAGAGCTGTGGCGCTCTCTATCGATAAGAACATAAAGCCAAAAGATTTAGGGATTCTCTATGGAAAAAATTGCGGGGAAATGATAACCCTGAAAGAAGCTACGGCAAAAGTAGAGAAGGAATTATTGTCGAATTACCTAAAAAAGTTTAACGGTAACCTCTCCAAGGTCTCGGAGAGTCTCGGGATTGCCCGGACTACCGTTTATGACCTGATTAAAAAATATAAAATCGAAAAATAAAAGAAAGCTAAAAACCAGTATCTTCCCTTTATTGCACTTGGGATCCACAGTTGCACTTGGAATCCACAATTATCGCCAAATAAAAAAAGGGGCACCCCTCACAAGGGTATTTTCGGATATATCCACCTATTTTGATATTCACCATAATCCCGAGCCTCAATCTGCCTGCATAAGCGGCTCTTGAAGGGAACCCATTTTGGGGGATAACCAACTCTTTTTTTGGATTCCCGCTTTCCTGGAAATTACAGGATCAAGGCCGTTTTGACTGAATGCCAAAACCTCTGGACTTATTCGAAAATAAACTATCCTTGCGAGGGGCACTCCCCTCTTTTCTCACAGAAACCAGCTTTGTAAATGAAACAGTCTTGGGCGATTAACCGTTCTTCCGCATGACGGCAGATCCCCCAAAACCTAAAAGGCCAACTATCAAGAGGATAAGTGTGGATGGTTCTGGAACCTCACTACCTCCCATACCCATATAAACACCCCTAACCATTTTACCATCCTCGATGTCAGCAATTGGATTAATACTCCCATGAAACTGAAGAGTCACATTCATTGTCCCTTTATCCGCGTTGATAAATATATCAGCAATGGGAGAGCCAGAAGCATTGCCCCGTCTTATGTCTGTCAAGTTGAATTTCATCTCTGATACGAGGGCTCCTGTAGATGCATCGATGTTAATTTTAAGGTAATCAACGCCATATTGCCCGGTAAAGAGCGTCTGTCCGGAATTGTCATACGCTGTCAAAAGGTATTCCTGAGGGGAAAATGGGAAAATATTGGAACCTGATGTATGGTCGGCAGCAGATAACATCATATCAGAAAACCGGATTGTTGAAAGTACATTATCGGACGGATCCGGAAATCCGATGTAAGCATCTCCAAGATGCAGGGTTTCCGAGAAAGAACTGCCTATCGTGTTATTGATAATGTATAACTCGTTAGACATGAGGAAAAAAGAGGCCGAAGTCGACGTTGCCGATCCACTCCTTACACTCATGAGGCAAAAGCAAATCATGAGCCCCACTAATACTACGCCTTTCTTTTTCATTCTATCACCTCCTTTCATTTTAGGGTAAACAGCTTTTCTTCCCTTATCTGTTATTTTTTTATTTTTATTTCTATTATAATTAATATATCCATGTAAAAGCATGAGTATGGAGAAAGGAGAGGATTAAACCCCTCTCCTTTTTCCTTCTTACTTACTACTGTTTTCTCTGAACACATAAGCCTAAAAAGCTGAGGAACCCCAATCCGAACAGGAGCAATGTTGAGGGTTCAGGAATACTGGGAAGACTTGCAGTCCCGGTATATACGCCCATGATTTGCTGTCCCGATTCGGGATTGAATCCTCCAGAGAACATTAATGTAACAGCTAATTTCCCTTGGCCATTATCTATGAAGGCATCTGCAATTTTTGATCCTCCAACCCCGCTCATGTCCATCATGGACATGAGAGCCATGGTATTATCGCCAGTCTTTATCAAAGGTTTCAAGTGAGTCGCTGCAGTAAATAGCTGATTATTAGCATTATCGAAAGCCTGAAAACCATCTTGAACGGTAACTTCTACCAGGGAGTACCTGTCTCCAGGGGTGTACTCATTCTTATCCAGGGTCAAAGGAGTAAATTTTACATATTTTAAGACATCATCTGCCGGATTCTTTTCCATAATAGTACTACTGTCATAAATGATGAGAGATTCTGAAAAATGATCTCCGTCAGCATCAGTTAGCTGATACAATCCAATGAATTGAAATGAAACTGCTGCTGCAGTTTGAATACCTACTGACAGGAAGATTCCAAATGCTGCTAAGAGAAAAGCTAAGCCCTTTTTCATTTTTTCACCTCCTTTCCTTATAGCCCACATTTCGCACCCTCGATCTAACCTATTGAGTGAGAAACTATGATTGAGTTTAAGCGGTCTTGTTGTGCCTCCTTTTTGAGAAAGCCAAAACATCGAAAAAATTACGCATTGGGGGGTACAAAATGTTTGTTATGTTTTCGTTCTTGAAAATTCCAAGAACTAATCAGTCATTCACATCGAGAATCTCCTTTCCCGCAGCATGGCAAAAGTTACCAATAAGGTATAGTTGCCAATAAGGATTCGAATAAATTCAATATTTATTGATATTGCAATATCAATACCAATATTAATGATTATCATAATAATATATATTAAGTAATAAAATTTAAAAGCCGGGGCTATTCAACTAACCAGCACCAGTCTCATATATTAGCCAGCATCGATCTCATATCTGCAAGTATCCCTGGGATTATTATGATAGGCAGAGATTAGTACGACAGGCAGAAGTTATTATGATGGGCAGGGATTATTTGATAGGCAGGGATTATTATGATAGGACAGTAATAGAGCAAGGGAGAACATTTTTTTTCATTCTTTCGGATTCCGTATGCGGTTCAGCTTGGATTTTTTTCATTTTTCTGTAGTTTTTTCCTACAGCGTCCCTTCACCAGAAAATGCATGTGGATTTTTAGTAACAAAATACTGAAACCTAACCTGTACATTCAGGTAACCTGCACATTCAGGTAACCTGCACATTCAGGTAATGATTACAGGCAACGATACCTGCTTTTCCTGAATCTTTCCGGCGAATCTCCTTTGATCACCTGAATGGGCTGTAGCTTTTGGCAACACTGTTTTGCCTTTTCTCTTATCGAAGCTATGGTAATGATTTCATTAACCCTGTAGCAGGCTCATTGTAGTGATTTACTACACATTTTCCACCTTTTGTTTAATCGGGTATCTAGCCCAGGACAGCCATACCGGCAGGAGGAAGATCAATCCTGATGCTTGCCCGGCCATCTTGGGCTGACTGAACAGGTATGGTCCGGCCTGTGGGTGGGTTTTTCAGTTCGGCATCGCTCCAGTCGCCCCGGTAGAAAACGGATACCGCGGAGTTTACGGGGTGCAATGATGAATCCACGGTAATGTCAGCACCCCGGCTTTGTATCCCGTTCGTATTGAGGGCGATGATGACCTCCTGATTGAGCAGGATGCGTGACCAGGCAACTAATTCACCTCCCCCTGGAAAGGAAAAGGGACGACCCTGGACCGAGGTTTGCCGAAAGTACTGGCGCCCGCGCCGAAGCGTCCGGCCAATCAGGTCATTTCTCCCGCGAACCCTGGACAGGGCGGCAATGCGAAGATATGTTGGGTGATCCGGATTAAAGAAATGGCAGCCGCTCGTTTCGAATGCCCCGAATGTGCCTCCAAACATCGACTCGCGGATATACCGGTCCTCAAAGCCGCTGTCAACACTCGGATCATGGCGATTCTGTGTCCCGTCGAAAGCCTGCTCAGTGCCATAGTAGATACACGGAATCCCCAAAGTTGTCAATTGCACACCTACGGCATGAGCGACCTGCTGATAAATGCCGGGGATAGGGGCATTGGCGGCAAAGCGGTGTTTTCCATTCCGGGTCACCATATCATGATCGTCCAGAATCGATACATGATAGCGCCCCAGTTCACGATGAGAGCCTAAAATATCCTGCCCGCCACCCCTAAACTGGTTGAAAAAACCAGCCGGGTCCCCAAAGCCCTTGACCATTGCTGCCAAAATGTTGGGCGGCACTCCAATATCTAAGGCAGCATCGATATTCTGGCCAAAAATGCCAAGATAATTATGGACCATTTCACCACTACCTGCCACCTCTCCGAGGAGAAGAAAATTCTCCTTGCCGATAGATTCTGCATATTCATGTATCGCACCGCAGAATTTTCGGGATGCTTCGAGAGGAACATGTTTAAGAGTATCGATACGGAACCCATCGCAATCACTCAGGGCGATCCAGTACTGGTAGGCACGGGAAATGGCGTTCAGAATCTCCCTGTTTTTACCAGAATCCCAATCACTTAAGTCCAGGTCTTTTAAATCAAAAAAATCTCCGCGCCGGAATTCATTATTGGGATTCATCGGATCTTCCCAGGGCTGTGGGTCCCAGTGATTGATCCTGCCTGCGCGGGTATACCAGTCACGGTTCTGGAATTCTCTCGGCCAAACCCCGTCGTCGAGAGTGCTTATGGAATCGATGCACTCTCCTTGCCTGGAGCGCCATCCGCCAAAAGGATAGGGAGGCTCAAAGCGATAATCAATATCCGCCACCGGATATCCGTTACTTTTGTAAAACCAGTTATTCCCTGTGTGATTGTAGATGATATCCAGGATAACGTACATATCCCGGTCATGAGCCGCATCGACAAGATCCCTTAAATCCTGGCGGGTTCCAAACCGAGGGTCGATGTCAAGGAAGTTCTGGATTCCGTAACCATGGTACGTTTCCAAATCCGGACGCTGGCGCCAGATCGGGCCGATCCAAAGGGTAGTTACTCCAAGACCCTTTAAATAATCCAGCTTACTCTCAATCCCCGTAATTGTTCCACCCTGAAACCTCCTGCCTCCCTCCATCCAGCTCCGTTTATCCCTGGTCTTGAATACATCCGGGTTTGTCCGGTCAAAGAGTGGCCGATGGCCTTCGCCCCCATCACTGAATCGATCAGGGAGAAGAAAGTATAAAATTTGATCCCTCCAGGTGGCAGGACTTGGATAGATTCTTCCCCGTGGTTTAATGTCTACTGATGAAACTTCCTGAGGTGCATCCCTTTCAATTACGACAGCCATGGACTCGCCCTCCCTTGAATTATTTAAATTTTAACTTTAATAAAATTTAAAGTTATATATCGGTAAAAAATTTCTTTTATTATGACAGGATCATTGAAAAAAAATTATTCCAATAACTTTCATTTTTTTATGATTCAGAATATAAATATTTGAATCAGTAGTAATTTTTTTCGTAAAAAATGCCGATATACTAAAGGCAAACTAAGAGTAATCTCAAATTATTTTATGTAAGAATACATTTTAATGATGAATATATTTTAAATTATAATGTTTTAAAAGATTTGTTTTATTACCGAGAGGAGAACACAGATGTTTACCAAAGAGGCACTTATTCGTCAGCTTATTGCTGAGGGAGTAACCTATATATTTGGTAATCCCGGCACATCGGAGGAAAGTTTTAATGATGCACTATCTGATTTCTCCGATATCAAGTATATTCTCTGTCTTCATGAAACAATGGCTATTGCTATGGGTGATGCCTATGCGCGGGCAGCTCGAAAGCCGGCATTTGTGCAACTACACTGTTCAGTAGGCACCGGCAACGCTATTGGCATGTTGTATCAGGCGAAGCGAGGCTGCGCTCCTTTAATAGTATTAGCTGGAGAAGGACCTCTTGACATATACAATATGGATGCACAGATGGCTGCGAATCTGCAGGAACTTGCCAGGCCGGTAACAAAATGGTGTACCCAGATTCGCAGAGGTTCTGAGGTTGCCAGAATGCTCAGGCGCGCTGTAAAGGTTGCGACAACCCCGCCCTACGGTCCCGTGTATCTGTCTTTTCCCATGGATTGTCTCGATGAAGAGGTAAATGTCGAGATAAGACCTGCAACCAGAATTTCAACACGTGTTTCTCCCGATCAAGCGTTCATACAAGAGGCGATATCTCTTCTCTTGTCCGCTGAAAATCCCATTTTCATCATGGGAGACGGCCTGGCTTTTTCTGACGCAAAGCAGGAAGCTGAAAAATTCGCAGAGATTCTGGGTTGTCCCATATACGGTGCTGACTCGGCTGAGGTGAATGTCAGTTTTGAGTACCCCCTGTTCATGGGGCTGACCGGGCATATGTTTGGGAGCTCGAGCCGGGAGATAGTCAAGGATGCCGATGTGGTATTCATCTGCGGGAGTTATGTTTTTCCGGAAGTTTTTCCCCTCACTGAAAATGTGTTTGCACAAAATGCAAAAATTATTCATATCGATTTGGATACATGGGAAATTGGAAAGAATTTCGTAGCAGATCTGGCCATTATGGCAGATCCGAAATTAAGCCTTGCCGCCTTATGTGAAGAACTGGAAAAGAGAATGACGGAAAAGGACAGAGCAAAGGCAAAAAAGAGGTTTGATACGTTTCATCAAAAGGCCCTTGATGAACGAAACGAGGCCATCGCCAAAGACGATATCACTATGGACCTTACACCCATAAGGCCTGCTCGACTCATGCGGGAACTTTCCCGGTTCATCACCCCTGAAACACTCATTTTCGATGAGGCCATTACCTGCTCGGAGCAGCTTCTTCGTTACATCCGTCCTAGTCGGGCTGGTCAGTTCTTTCAGGTAAGGGAGGGCATCCTCGGAGTGGGCATACCAGGAGGTATAGGACTGAAATTAGCTCACCCTGACCGGCCTGTTGTGGCCATCGTCGGTGACGGTGGCGGAAGTTTCGGCATTCACGCTCTGTATACGGCAGCCCGTTATGATATCCCTGTAGTTTTCATAATCTGTAACAACGCCAGCTATAAAATACTTAAATATAACCTGCTTAGCTACTGGGGTAATCCCCAGCCTCCGGAACGTCCGTTCCCGGATAATATGGATCTTGTTCATCCACGTCTTAATTTTAAAAAATTGGCAGAAGGTATGGGGGTAGCCGGATTTCATGTTGAAGATCCATCTGAACTTGCCCCGGTCCTGGATAAAGCTTTTCGCATGGGGAAACCATGTCTTGTAGACGTATTTCTCGATAACTCTCTTTCGTGAATAACCTAAAGAAGAGATAAGACCTGAGATAATGCCTGAGATAAAACCTGAGACAAGGACTGAGATAAGACCTGAGACAAGGACTGAGATACAACCTGAGATAAGAAAGGAGTGTTCAAATGAATAAAAAAGTTTTGACTGTTTTGTCTGAATGGGGGTATTGGGCTGAGGAATTAGTAGGCCCCTTGTATCATTTGGATAATGCCGGATTCGACGTAACTTTTGCCACCCCAAAAGGAAAAAGGCCAAGGGCGCTGCCTCCCAGCCTGAATGCCGATTACATTGATCCACCCCTTGGACGGCAGGTCACTACTGAGGAAAATGCTCGTCGAGGCCGTGAGATTGATGAATCATACCGACTGGAGAAGCCACTGAATCTTTCCTCCTGGCTGCCGGAAAGACCCTATGTATGTGATCCTCTGTATCTCAGGAAACTCGAAGATTACCATGACGCCCTTTATGCAGTACAAAAGGATTTAGCGTCCTATGATTGTTTGTTATTAGTTGGTGGAAGCGGCCCTTTAATTGACATGGTGAACAATAGCAGGGTCCACGATCTTATTCTGGGTTTTATGAAGTTGGATAAGCTCGTGGCGGCTGAATGCTATGGTGTGGCCTGTCTTGCCTTTGCACGGGACTGGAACGATCGGAAGAGCATTCTTTGGGGGAAACATGTTACCGGTCATGTGCTCGAATACGATTATAAAGATGGGACTGGTTTTCTCAACACGGACATTAACATAGGCCCGCCTCCTTATCCTCTGGAATATATTCTGCGTGATGCCACCGGCCCTGACGGCGGCTACCATGGAAATCTGGGAAGAAGAACATCCGTTGTTTTAGATTGGCCTTTTTTAACCAGCCGCTCAACAGCATCGTCCTATCTTTGTGGTGAGATGATAGTAAAAATCCTGACATCGGAAGGAAGAGAGCATAATGACTACAGAACAAATTGGCGTATTTGTTGAAGATGAATGGGTTTCATTCAGCTACTTTCCCATCATCAGGGAAATTAAAGATGCAGGATTTAAGCCTGTTCTTATTACCACAGACAAAGAAGTGGACAATGGAAAGAGAAAAAGCATTCCTTCCGGCGACGAGCCGATTTTCAGATTAGTTGTGGATATGAGCATCCATGAAGTCAATATCTATGATTTTGCAGGGTTTATCTTTGGAGGTGGATACTGGGCGGACCGTCTGCGCTGGTGGTTCCAAAAAGAAAAGCAGCCTGGTGTATTAGAACGTCCCGAGCCCCGTGCACTTGTCGAGAAAATACTGCGGTCCGATAGACATCTTGTGGGGACCATTTGCCATGCCATGTGGATCTTATGTTCTCTAAAAGATGCAGTAAAGGCAAAAGAGGTAACTTGTGCCTATAACATCATCGATGATGTAAAAAATGCAGGCTTCAGGTATGTGGATAAGGATGTCCATGTTGATGGAAATCTGGTTACCGGGAGGATGAGCTCCCACTCAGTCCCCTTTATCAAGGAATTCTTTAGACAATTGCAGGAGAGAGATAGAAAAAGCAGGCTGTAATTTCTCAGACTGTAATTTCTCCCAGGGAGGAACAATGAAATATTATACTCACAGTGAAGGAATAATGGGTATTGTGCAGGACGTTAATCCGCCGAGCCGCTGCTTTCAGGTTGTCTGTCAAAGCGGTGATGTCTTTGACATCTGTGTTGGCGATGCTACCAGTTACAAGTTCATAAAAAATTTTGACAAACTCGATCGCGATAGAATCCCGGCACCTCAGAATTACGTGGACAGTCCCGAAGGAAGACTCAGCCGCTACATTCAGAAAGGATTGTTTGTCGGAGTTTATGGCATCCGGCAACTTCATGAAGACAAATCACGTTTTGATGCGCGGGAGGTAACCTTATTCCATGACGCAGAGGGTAAGTATCTTTTTGAAGAACCTCACTATTGGCTGACTCAGATCGGTGCCCTTGCAGACCAGTGGCTTTTAAATCTTTTCGGTCCGGGCAGTACCTATGATTATTCCACATACCAGACAAATCTTTCATACATCGGCTCCAGAGAAAAGGACCCCATACAGGAGTGCGCTACTTTGTCCCGTCTGATTTCCGGGTTGTCCGCTGCGTATCTTATGACAGGAAACGATCGCTATTATTGGGCAGCAAGAAAAGGAGTGGAATACCAGAGAGATACCTTTAGACTCGAAAGCCACAACGGGTCTTTTGTGGTTTGGGCACATGCCTACTGTAAGGGAGAAAAAATACTTCCCTCACTGTTTAGCGATGATAGAAATACCATCCCTCTCTACGAGCAGATCTATGCCCTGGCCGGGCTTTCCAATTTTTACCGGATTTCCAACGACTGGGAAACACTCGACGACATAAAAAGAACAATCAATCTTTTTAAAAGATATAAAGACGAGCACCTGGGAGGGTATTACTCACATCTTGATTATGCAAATTTCGAACCCGATGTACCGGCTCTGGGAGATAATTGCGCGAAGAAAAACTGGAATTCAATCGGTGATCACACACCAGCTTATCTTTTGAATCTCATGCTTACCATCCAAAATATCACCAATGAAGAATTCTGCGTCCTCTTTGATCAATGCAAGGCGATGCAGGAAGAACTCGCTGACTTAATCGTTGATAAATTTCCAGACCCTGATCCGAAAATCCCTTATGTTCAGGAACGCTTTTTACGGGACTGGACACCGGATAAGACATATAAATGGCAGCAGAACCGCGCTGTCGTGGGACACAACCTTAAGATAGCCTGGAATTTGAGTAGAGTATATAATCTGCTTGGGAAAAAGGAATATCTTGATCTGGCCATAAAACTGGGCGATGCGATGAAGATCTACGGGCTTGATCAGATCCGCGGCGGCTGCTTCGATGTCGTAGAACGGGAACCAAAGAATGGGATGCCGCTGGAATTCACCTGGCATAACCGCAAAGCCTGGTGGCAGCAGGAGCAGTGCATTCTCGCCTACCTGATTCTGTATGGCCAGACAGGCAGAAAGGATTATCTCGACCTTGCCAGGCAGTCACTGGCTTTCTGGTCCATGGCCTATCTTGATTTTGATTATGGGGAAGTCTATTTT
>JBFMGO010000128.1:0-16009 GCA_040752695.1 bacterium | reverse complement strand
ATACCTTATATTTGGTATTGACGGTCTCTTGCCGGTTCTTAAGACAAAAAAGAACCGTAGATGAGCAGGTGACGATCGCAATGTGTACTAAGGCCAAGAGGAGTTTTTTTCGTGAAAGCTGATGGCAAGTTTATCTCTCAAAGAATTTTTGCACCCGAAGGGCACTATCCTTATGCAGTCTGGTTTACCAAAAAAGTAATCAATAAAGCAGGGTCATTAGGGAAAAGGCACTGGTACCATCTTTGGAAAACCTACCCCTGGGAGCCACAAAAACTGGGATTTACCTGTCACAACAAGTCAGAACAGATGGCTGTCAGGGAACGTATGGAGAGTTTAACCGGTACAAAATGTCCCTCTGTCGTCATTGAGCGGAACGAGTTCGATGAGTTTTTGAAAAGATATGAAGAATTCATGGGACAAGACGGCATCCGGCATGACCCATGTTATAAAAAAATAGTGGAATATTTTTTAACTCTCAAACTCATCGGTTTCAAAGAGACTGATACTTATATTGACGTAGGGAGTTGGCTCTCTCCCTTTCCCGATCTTATCAGGGAGCAGGTGAGAAAAGTCTACTGTCAGGACCTGACCTACAGGCCGGGCTTCTATCAAGATCAAATCGGATGCAATGCGGCTCATATTCCTTTGCCTGATAAATCAATTGATAAAATGACTCTCCATTGTACTTTCGAGCACTTTGAAAAGGAGAATGATACACTCTTTATCATGGAAGCGCAGAGGCTGCTCAAGCCAGGCGGGAGGTGTTTCATCGTTCCCCTCTATCTGAGCAGGGATTTTACTAACCTGACCGATCCGTCGATGTTTTCCCTCGATCAGGTCGGGTTTGACCATGAGGCCACGATTTGCAGAAGATTCGGGTTTCTGAATAGATTTGGACGGATTTACTCTCCTGAAGAACTGGTTAAAAGGATTATATCCGTCATCAAGGATATGCGAGTGACTATTTATTGGATCGAGGAAGTGTCCTGGCTTCCAATCACCCGGTCCCTGAGCTTTGCCCTGATGCTGGAAAATGAGTGACTGACGCAGAGGTTCAGGATACGACAGCAATTGCGGATGCGGTGGTCAAGCTCAGATGACTGCCGAAAAATCGATGTCTATGCAGGAAGTATACAGAAAATCAGATGCCTATGCAGAAAGAATCAGGAGCCTTTGGCAACAATCGAAAGAGAATCTGCCTCCTGGGAATGGAGGCCTGGGGTGGTTTAGCCCAAATACCCTATGCGTTACTCAGGGCACTGGAACTGGCCTCTCTGGACCTGGATATTTATTTTATTACCCTCAGGTCTCCGGAGACGGAAAAAATGTACCAGGCATCGCTTTTTACCTCCGGCAGGGTCAAGGTGCTCTTCACGGAATATGAGACCGATCTTGGCAAAAAGATTCGCAGATTACTCTTCTATGTATACAATCCCTTGTATCACTTTCGCTGTGCCCGTCTCATCAAAAAGATAAATCCTGATATCGTTCACTATACGACAGGCAGTGTTATCGAGGTCCTGACAGCGGCTTTCTTCAATCCGGATATTAAGGCCAAGATCCTGACTATCCATGACCCTTCACCGCATCATGAAGCGAATATTCCACCTTTGAAGAGGATCAATAACAGGATTTATCATCTTATTAGAAAGACATGCTTAAAACGTATCCCTTATTTCCATGTCAATGCACGGTCTCATATCCCTGAGGCGAGCGCCACGTTTAATATCCCTCAGTCACGAATTTTCTCAACCCATATGGTGTCGAATGTCGTGGAGGATTTTACAGACCATAAAACTCCCGCAGGGACTCCTCCCTGCTGGCCGCCGGAGTTGGATGGCCTGAAAAGGAATACTGTCAAGATCCTCTTTTTCGGCCGTATCCGGTCATACAAAGGAGTGGAGTATCTGATTCAGGCAGCGGACCGGCTGCTCAGATCCGGCAGCGAGGTACAGCTTATTCTGGCAGGGGAGGGACAGATCTATTGCGACTGTTCCTCCATCAGGGATAACCTCGTTCTGATCAACCGCTATATCAGTAATGCTGAGGTGAGCACGATCTTTACCGCCTCGGATGTTGTTGTCCTCCCTTATACGGGAGCTTCCCAGACCGGTGTCATCTCTATAGCCTATTTTCATTCAAGACCTGTCATCGGGACCAGAGTGGGGGGTATCCCCGAACTGATTGAGGATGGGAAAACCGGCTTTGTCGTCCGGCCAAAAGACTCGCTGGCGCTGGAAGAAAAAATCCGTTCCCTCGTGGAGCATCGAGAGACAATAAAGGAAATGGGAAAGGCGGCCAGAGGATATTATGACTCTCACTACTCTCCTGAAGCTTTGAGCAGGGAATTACTTCATATCTACCTTCACATGGGCCGGAAGAAAGATGATCATGAAGGAGAAAAGACCTATGAATACAAATGAATTGATGGCACAATTGAAAAAACTGAGCAAGATTCCCACTGAAGAGTGGATGAATAACCTCGAGGACAGAAAACGGAAGGAATCTGAGTTCTTCGATTGGAGCTCAGAAAAACAGGCAGCCATATGGGGGGAGAAAGGCAAATTCTATGAAACAATAAATAAATCAACAGAATATATGGAGGATTGGATTGCTGAACATAGTAAAGATAAAGTATTCCTGGACTATGCGTGTGGAGAAGGAGGAAACGCGATAAGAGCTGCTCAAGCAGGAGCCAGAATTGCCATTGGAATCGACATAAGCCGCAATACCATACAAAGGGCTCAGGAAAAAGCCAAAAAGCTCGGGCTGACTAATTTAGTCTTCCTTCAAGGTGACGCTGAAGATACGAATCTGCCGGATGATTGTATAGATACTGTTATATGCTCAGGTATGCTGCATCATCTGGATTTATCATATGCCCTCTCTGAACTCAGACGAATACTTGCGCCCGGGGGAAGAATTCTTGCGATAGAAGCCCTGAACTATAACTTCATCCTGAAGCTGTACCGCATATTAACACCCTCCGCCAGAACAGAATGGGAAAAAGATCACATTTTAAGCTTAAAGGATGTACATTTTGCCAAACATTTTTTTGATTTAGGTGAAATAAGATATTGGCACATTACAAGTATCGCTGGAGCCTTTATCCCAGGCATGTTACCATTTTTAAATATCTTAGATTCAATCTTGACAAAAGTACCATTGATTAGATTAATGGCCTGGATGTTTACCTTTGAACTTCTTTCAAAGAAAGATAAGGCGAATCTTCTTTCAAAGAAAGATAAAACGAATCTTCTTCAAAAAGCATCGTAGCCCAGAATCAATGACTTTCACCGTGCATAATCCCTTCTACTGACTTTAATTTTAGTGTCAACACCGATTTCTGTGTTTCCGTACCCCGTGATGAGATTGGCACCTGACAATTTTGCTCATTGGTGTTGCAAAATGACAAAGAATGGCGATATTGCAATAAACAATCTCATCATTCTTGCAAAAACGCAAAAAACAAAGGACCCGTTCAGAGAGCACATGAGGAATTACTATTGTTAACCATTTGAAAAATATTGCCTCTTTTAAAATCTTAAAGATTGGCACACCAGTTGCATTCTTATAATACCTGAAGTCACTAATCAATTTTATCAGTAAAGGAGGTGAATTTCATGGGTATCTTTTTCGGAGCTTTCGGAACGTTGTTTTACTTTCTTATGTCAGCCCGCAAAGGCATTAAATAGGAAAACCATACCCTCAAAAAGACGGGGAAAAACAATGGAGCAATCATCTCACGTAGTCTGGGTGGGTGGTTTGAATAACCCCAAATCACCCACCCGATCATTTTTCCCCTCTTCCAATAAAATTGTCCTTCAACCGTTATTCCTCATTTTTTCATCCAATCTCCTTACATTGTCCTCATAGTTATATTGTCACCAAAACGGATGAGGCCAAGAAAAGCATTTCATTCACCCACAACAAAAAAATTTGTTTTGCATCGACAGTTCCAGTAAACTTATAGTATCCATCTATATTACCAATCTGCTGTTATATAGAGGCCGTGGATAGAAAACTCTGGGAAAACTGCGCTGTTTTTCAAGGAGGGTTTAAAGAGGTTGAGTCCCAGTACGGGTGTAACCGTTGACAAGAAAACCTATTGGAAGAGCTCTTTTTTTATTACTTTCGTCTCCTTAGCGTTTTATGTATACACATTAGCTCCCGATGCACTGTGGAATGACAGCCCGATATTTCAACTGCGAATTTATTTGAGCGACTATGTCGGGGCTCTGGGATTAGCCCTCAGCCATCCTCTGTATATCCTGATAGGGAGGCTCTTCAGCCTTCTTCCTTTCCATAATCCGGCCTATACTGCCAATCTTATTTCCGCGATATTCGGAGCCTTGACGATCGGCAGCCTTTTTCTTTTGCTCCGTTTGTGGGAAGTCAACTGGCCAGGTGCCATCCTGGCCTGTCTGACCCTGATGGTCAGCCATACCTTTTGGACCAATTCAGTCATTGCTGAGGTTTACACACTGTATACCTTTTTATTTCTGGCGGAAATGATCCTTTTGACCCGATTTTTGAAGACCGGGCAAAAAAAATATCTGTTTTGGTTATTCTGGGTCAATGGTCTTAACCTCAGTAACCACCTGATGGCCCTATTAAGCATGATTGTTTACTTTTCATACTCTGCCATCCTGTTACGCGGCAGGAAAATCACTGGCCGGGATTTCCTCATCCTGTGCTCTTTGACCGTTCTGGGAGCTTTGCCCTACGAGGTTTTGATAGCCCGAGAATATTTTCAAACCCGGAGCTTTTTTTTAACCTTAAAATCGGCTCTCATCGGGAGTAATGCCTGGAAGAATGACGTTTTCAATACTCACATCTTTTGCTGGAGGAATTTTAAAAATCTCATCCTGTTTTTGGGAATAAATTTTCCGGTTTTTCACATCTTTTTTGTAGTTCCAGGAGCAGGGAATTTCTGGAAAGAACGAAATTGGCACTATCGTCTTCTCTTTACCGGGATATTTCTGATTTATTTTATCTTTGCTTTTCGCTATACCGTAGCGGACCAGTATGTATTTTACCTCCCCGTGTATATTTTCGTGGCCATGCTCACCGGCCTTGGCATTGACAGGGTAAGCCGCATGAGTAATAAGGGATGGAGCCGAAGCATCCTGGTTATGCTGTTTCTTTCTGCCATCTCTCCTGTTTTTATTTTTCAGAAAATACCTGCTCTTTTAGAAAAGTATAAAGTAAATATAGGAGTGAAGCGCGAGATACCTTACCGGAATTCTTATCAGTATTTCTTAAATCCCTCGAAAAGAAATTATTACGGGGCACGAAAGTACGCACTGCACGTATTTGAGCAGGCGGAGGAAGGCTCGGTAATTTTCCCGGATTATACTATTATCAATACTCTGCTTTATTTTCAAAATGTCGAAGCTATCGGCAAGGAGCTGTTCATTGCTGGCCTGCCAAGCGTCCAGGGAGATTTTCCAGCCTGCATCGAGGTGACTTCCGTAAATATCCTCTACATCATGAAGGGGCACAAGCTCTACTTGACTTCCGATCATCCGGATTACAGCCCCGAATGGATTTTAAAGAAATTTCGGATTAAAAGGCAGGGAATTCTTTATCAGGTTTTACCATCCCAATAAATAATAGATCCCAATAAATAATAGATCCCTACCTTGAAAGGCCTTGTATTTTCGCTCAGGGAAGGTTAAAATCCGGCCATATCCTTACGTTACAAGCAGCTCTAACGCACAATAACCATCAGCAGGTGAACAATACCATGCCCGTACCCAAAACCCCCAAGATCATTACATCTCTGGCCGCGGTTGGGTTCTCCTGCGTAGTGACTCAAGTAATTCTCATCAGAGAGGGTATTACCACTTTCGGCGGCAACGAACTGATAATCGGCCTTATTCTGGGCATCTGGCTTTTGTCCACGGCTTCCGGTGCATCCTTGGGAGTCTTCTTGGTCGGGAGGGAAAAAGCCGGTCGCCTGCTGTTCTGCGGCCATCTGCTCCTGGCTGTCATTCCCTTCCTGCAGCTTGCGGGTTTCAGAGTGCTGCCGCTTTTGTGGATCAGAGGTGAATTACCGGGAATCGGCTCGGCACTAATCGGCAGCAGTCTGATCCTGTTTCCCTACGGTCTCATCTCAGGAGCCATGATTCCCGCAGCAGCCAGTCTTTTGTCCCCAGACCGCTACAATGGCGGCCACAATAAGGGTCACACTGCGCTGTTTCATGACAGCGCAGCCTGCAACAGCTCATTCAGGGACAACCCGTTCCACGACAGCTTATGCCGGGATACCCCCTCCACCGTATACATCATTGATTTATGGGGTGAGGTTCTGGGAGGGGTTTTGTTCAGCTTCCTTTTCGTATACCTTTTCTCCCATTGGGGAGTGCTGATAGCTCTTGGCTCGGTTCACCTCATGGTGGCGGTGCTGCTTTCCTCGCCATGCTTATGGCCGGTGCCGGTCCTATTAGCTCTTTTCATCTGCTTCAGTGCCCCGCTCAATATGGCAACCCTCACCTTTCGGACGCCTGGGCAGAAGATCCTCTTCCATAAGAATACCCCCTTTGCCCAGTTGGCCATAACCCGCAGCGGCAAGCAGATAAACGTCCTCTCGGACGGCATTCCCCTTTTTTCCACCGGTGATTACCGGGCCGAGGCCCTTGGTCATATCCCTTTGGTGCAGGTTGGTGCCGGAGCCAGAGTGCTCCTGATCAGTGGCGGAGTGTTCGGCACCCTTTCGGAAATCCTCAGGCATAAGCCGAACTGGATCGACTATGTAGAGCTGGATCCTGCCATCCTGTCCCTAGGAAAGAAGATCTGCACGGCTCTGGACGCCCCTTGTGTTCATACCCATGTGGGTGACGGCAGACTCTTTATGAAAAAAGCGCGGCAAAAGCGCATTCACTACGATTGTCTTATTCTCAACCTCCCTGATCCGGAAAACATCCAGCTCAATCGCTTCTATACGCGGGAGTTTTTCCAGGAAGCCCGCGATATCCTCAATCCTCAAGGGGTATTATTTTTTACCCTGACCGGTGCGGATAACTACCTCGAGTCCGAGGGGCTGGGCTTAAACCGGTCCGTTTATGCGGCACTGACCCAGGTATTTCCCCATGTCATTCTTTTCCCAGGTGAAACTCACTATTTCCTTGCCAGCCGAAAGCCACTTTTGGGCAAGGAGCACAATCCAGGTCTTGAAATAAGGAAAAAACTGGCGGAGCTCGACATCAGGACCCGCTGGCTTACCGACTACCAGTTGTCCGAGATGACAGATTCCTTTCGGATGGATCGTATCGGGAGCCTGGTGGCTGAAAAGGATGCTTTGCCCAATACCGATCTTTCACCCCTCGCTTTTCGGCATCTTTTGAACCTGTGGCTGAAAAAATCGGGGGGTATGGGCTGGATGGTACTGGCCGTGGTGATCGTACTGGCCGCTCTTTTTGCCTTTTTAGCCTGCAGGCAAGACAGCCTGCTTCTGGTTACGTTCTCCTCCGGTTATGCAGGAATGTGTCTGGAATTGTCCCTGCTTCTCCTTTTCCAGATCATTTTTGGCTATGTTTACTTATGGATCTCTTTATTTGTTACGCTCTTTATGATAGGATTAGGAGCAGGTGCCCTGGCTGCCCGAAAGTGGAGACAAGACCCGCTCAGACAAACCGGTTTTCAGGATGTTATGCTCATCCTTCTGGCCTGCCTCGTTTTGGGGCTTGCTGTTTTCAGCAGAAGGTTTCATGCAGAAGCCTTCCTGTCCATAATTCAGTGCGGAATTATTCCTTTTCTCATCTTTGGCTCCGGCCTGGCTGTGGGCTGGCAGTTTGTTGCCATCTCCCACCAGTTTGCCGGGCAGGCGGGCAGGATCACGGGAGGGCTTTATCTGGCCGATCTGGCTGGCGCGTCCTGCGGGACCCTGCTGACCAGTTTATTTTTGCTCCCCCAATTCGGCATTTCGGGTGTGCTCCTTTCAGCAGCTCTGGTCAAATCAGCCAGTCTGGCGGTTGTTACCCGGATGAGGAAGGCACGATGAACCAACATACGAATCAACATACGAATCGGGCTTTGAAGCAAAGGACTCAAGTCAAGGACCAGTCCCGGGCTGCTCCTGGGACCGCTACCAGGCGGGAATTTCTGAAACGCGGCCTCTGTATGACCTGCGGCGGGGCGTGGCTGGCCCTTTCCCCTTTCAGTCTGGCCCTGGCCGATGCCGCGTTTGACCCTTCAGATCCGCACCTTCGGGAGGCTTACTTTTATAAAAAGCTGAAATCGAAAGAAGTCCAATGCCAGACCTGCCCCAATCACTGTCTCATCAAACCGGACCGCAGGGGAAAATGCGGGACCAAAGTCAACCTGTCCGGGACCCTGTACTCCATTTCCTACGGCAACCCCTGCACCATCAATGCGGACCCGGTTGAAAAAAAGCCTCTCTTGCACTTTTACCCTGGTACCACTGCCTTTTCCCTGGCTGTTGCCGGATGCAACTTTCACTGCCTGAATTGCCAGAATTGGGAGATTTCCCAGACCACGCCGGATAAGACCCGCAATCAGGACCTGCCTCCTGATCAGGTAGTCAGGCTGGCCCAAAAATATGACTGCCGCAGCCTGGCCTACACGTACTCGGAAGCCACCACTTTCTATGAATATATGGTCGATAGCGCAACACAGGCACGGAGCGCGGGACTGAAAAATATTTACGTCAGCAACGGATACATCACCCCGAAGGCACTGGACCGTCTCTGTACGGTAATCGATGCTGCCAGCATCAATCTGAAGAGTTTCTCCGATGATATCTACTTCAAGCTGAACGGCGGTCACCTCGATCCGGTGCTCGATACCCTTAAAAACCTCCACAGCAAAGGTGTCTGGCTGGAAATCATCAACCTGGTTATCCCTACCTATACGGACGATATGGAGATGATCAAGAGAATGTGCGGCTGGCTGGCCAAGAATCTGGGGCCTGACTGTCCGTTGCATTTTCCCCGGTTTTTCCCTTTATACAAGCTCACCCGGCTGCCGCCTACACCGGTGGAAATTTTACAAAAGGCGCAGGAAACAGGAATAAAGGAAGGTCTGCACCATGTCTATGTCGGCAATGTACCGGGTATGGGGGACGAGGTTATCTGCCCCGGCTGCAAGAAGGTGGTGGTTAAACGAAAGGGGTATACCCTTTTGTCTCTTAACCTGGAAAAGGGAAAGTGCAAATTCTGTAAACAGGCCGTAAGCGGCCGGTGGGATTGAATATATTCTCATTTTCCGAGAAAGGGAACAACACAAGGAGGTGCAGGATTATGAAAAATAGTATCTATCTGTGCTTCATTTTTCTTTTGCTCATTTCTTCTACTTCCTCCAGCCAGGCCAAAGACGAGTCTGGACAGAAGGATAAAAAGAAAGTAAGGCTTCCTGTAGTTGCAGGACAATTCTACCCTGAGGAAAAAGGCAAACTGGAGAGGATGATCCAGCGGTTTTTGAAAGAAGGCAAGGGAAATCCTGTATCAGGGAGGGTCCGGGGGCTGATCGCTCCGCATGCAGGCTACATCTATTCGGGACCGATAGCAGCCACAGGCTACCAAAAGATCGATCCTGCCACCAAAACCGTCATCGTTCTTGCACCCAGCCACTACATAGGCGCTGACAGTGCCTCGATTATGGATGTAGACTGCTATCGCACCCCTTTGGGCGATATTCCTCTTTCTCCCATTGCCGCCACTTTGCGAAAGCAGAGACTTTTCTCACCTCTTTTGGTCATGGACCAAAAGGAACATTCCCTGGAAGTGCAACTGCCTTTCCTGCAGGTAATGCTGAAAAATTTCGACCTGGTTCCCATTACCATCGGCCAGGCAGACCCTCTGCCCATAGCCAGGGCACTTTTGCCCTTCATCGACGAGCATACCCTGGTGGTGGCCAGTTCCGACCTTTCCCATTACTACCCCTATAAAGAGGCTCAAATCCTGGACAAATCCTGCGTCGAAGCCATCACTGCCATGGACTTTGGCAAAGTGGCCGAATGCGAAGCCTGCGGTAAAATCCCCATTCTGGTCCTTTTGGAGATTGCCCGGCAAAAGGGGTGGCAGGGGAAACTGATCGACTGCCGGAATTCGGGAGATACCGAAGGCCCCTCCGACCGGGTGGTCGGATATGCCAGCATTGCCTTTGTCAGTGAATCGGGATCGGGTGGGGAAGAATCGAAAGCTGAGGCAAAGGCCGGTGATAACGAGAATGAAGTGAAGAAGGCAGCGGATAAGGATATGGCTTTCGCTCTTGATAAGGATGCCGGAGCATCTCACTCCGAATCCGTTACCGAGGCGGATCAGAAAATGCTCCTTGGCCTTGCCAGGACCAAGATCGCCAATACCCTGATGGACGAGGAGAACGATCCTTTGCCGGAGAACCTCTCATCCTATGTTAAAGAAAAGCGGGGTTGCTTTGTCACCCTGCACAAGAACGGACAATTACGAGGCTGCATCGGCACGATTATCCCGGAAGAGCGGCTGTGTGACTGTGTGCAAAAAAATGCCTTTAATGCAGCCTTCCGCGACCCCAGGTTCTCTCCGCTGAGCAAAAAGGAACTGGATCAGATTAAGATAGAAATCAGCATCCTTACCCTGCCCAGGCAGCTCCATTTCTCCAATGTCGAGGATCTGAAGCGAAAGTTGCGGCCGCAGATCGATGGCGTGATCCTGAGCCAGGGATGGCACCGGGCCACCTACCTCCCCCAGGTCTGGGAACAGTTGCCGGATAAAGATGACTTCCTGGAAAGCCTTTCCCAGAAAGCAGGGATGCACAAGGATGCATGGAAGGACCCAAAGACCACGGTAGAGGTATATCAGGCCATTGTCTTTTCCGAGTAAGGCAAAAAGCAGCGGGGACATTCAGCGAGGACAGCTAAGGTAAGGTACATGCACGGGAAACCCAGGATCATTATTAAAAACGAACGGGTAAAAAACCTTCAGGCCGGGCACCCCTGGATTTTTTCCAGGGGAGTGAAAAAAGTGTCCGAAGATGCCGCCAATGGAGCGGTTTGCGGGATTTACGATGAAAAGGACCGCTTCTTGGCTACAGGGTATTATAACAAAAACTCGGAAATCAGAGTCAGAATTCTGAGCTGGAAGGATGAAGAGATTAATAAGGGCTTTTTCCAGCGAAGGATTATGGCCCTTCGGCACACCAAGGAAGAGTTTCTGCCCCCGGACACTGATTCTTACCGCGTGGTCTTTGGCGAAAGTGACCTCCTCCCCGGCCTGATCGTCGATAAGTATGCGGATGTTCTGGTGGTTCAGCTCCATACCATGGGGATAGACAGACTGAGAGAGGCCATTGTGGAGGCACTCAAAGAGGTATTTCAGCCTGGAACCATCTACGAAAGAAGCGATGTCGGCGTTCGCCAGAAGGAGGGGCTGAAAACCCAGCCCAAACAGCTCTTATTCGGCGAAAACCGGGAAGAAGTGCTCATCCGTGAAAACGGCATCCAATTCTGGGTCAATTTCCGGGAAGGACAGAAAACCGGCTTCTTTCTCGATCAAAGGGAGAATAGAACCCTCCTGGCCAGATTCTGCCGGAACAGACGGGTGCTCAACTGTTTTGCCTATACCGGCGCATTTTCGGTCTATGCTGCCCTGGTCGGTGCCAAACGGGTGGACAGCGTGGATATCTCGGCCAAGGCCACGGAGTATGCCAGAAAAAACTTCGAGGCCAACCGGATCAATACCAGGAAACATCAATTCATAGCGGAGGATGTGTTCGAATTTCTGAAAAACATGCCCCAGGATGAATATGACCTGATTATCCTTGATCCGCCATCCTTTGCCAAAAATAAAGAGCAGGTCAAGAATGCCATCAAGGCTTATACCACGATCAATTCCAAGGCCCTGGAAAAGCTTCCTCCTCATGGCCTTTTGGCAGCCTCTTCCTGCACCGCTCATATCGATACGGAGACCTTCATCAAGATTCTCCACCAATCGGCAGTCAATGCCCGCTGTACGGTGAAAGTCCTGGCCAGCACCATGCAGCCGCATGACCACCCCTACAATTTAAGCTTCCCTGAAGGAAGATACCTGAAATTTTTCGTTTTGCAAAAGGCGGATGAATGATCGAGATGATGAAACCACGACAGCACCAAGGCGCGGCGACCGGATGTGATTGCTGTCCGTTCGAGTGCCGGGCTGACCGGATTGCCCGGTTTGGGGTCTGCAAGGCTCCGGCGGAATTTAAAATCGCCAGGATTATGGCCCACTTCTGGGAGGAGCCTTGCATCAGCGGCACACGGGGCTCAGGGACCGTTTTTTTCTCCCACTGCAATGCTTCATGCCTCTTTTGCCAGAACTACCGGATTTCACAGCTCCACCAGGGCAGTATCTATCAGGATGCAGACTTTATCACCGCGTGCAGGCAATTTATCGAAACCACCAGGGTGCACAACCTGAACCTGGTCTCGCCCACGCATTACTCAGGCAGGCTCCTTAAGATTTTACCCCGTCTGAAGCAGGAGATCGGCTCCATCGGGCTCCTCCCCGTCAACCTTTCCGTCAGTTCCCCCGATGCCGCTCCCAACGGCGTGCTCCCCATTGTCTGGAACAGCAATGGCTACGAGAAAGCGTCAGTCATCGAGAGATTGTCGGGCCTGGTGGATGTATTCCTGCCGGACCTTAAATATTTCGACAATGATCTGGCCGTCAAATTCTCCCGGCTGCCCGATTATTTTCAGCATGCCGCAAGGGCGATAGCCGCCATGCAAAAAATCGTGGGTGATGTGCCTGTCTTTGACCGGGAGGGGATCATGCACAAGGGGATGATCATCCGCCACCTGATCTTGCCGGGGCAGGTGGAAAACAGCAAAAAAATTCTCACCTGGATTGCCCGGAATCTGGGTACTCAAACCTATGTCTCCCTGATGTCCCAATACTATCCGGTCTATCGGGCCTGCCAGACACCTGACCTTGATCGCAGACTCAATCCCGACGAGTATCAGGAGGTGGAAGAGCACTTCCTTGGGCTGGGCTTCGAGAACGGTTTCCTTCAGGATCTGGATTCAAATTCTGCGGACTATACCCCTGAGTTTTAAAGGAAACACCCACTATTTTCTAAAGGAGCTTGGGGGATTTTCATATAAAAAGGGGGAGCAGATAATTTATCTGCTCCCCCTCTATGAATGCTGTCAACTGACGTTGTCAGGAGTCAGGGGCATTTTCTATTGGACAACCACGTCAGCCGTGGCTGTAGCGTTCACGTTAGGGGGGCCTGCTGGCGGTGTGCCGGTGGCTATTGCTGTGTTGATGAAGCTTTGAGTCACGTCGGATACCGTGCAGGGGTAGGTAGAAACGCCTCCGACAGCCAGGTCTCCAATGACCCTGTCACAGGGAGAGAACGTATCGGCCACTCCCACATTGGTCAGGGGAACATTGCCCGTGTTGGTCACCGTGATGGTAAAAGTTGCCGTGCCACCACTGGCCACCGTCTGGGTTAGGGGCTCTTTCGTAATACTGATGCCCGGGGCTGGTTCTTCTACAACCACGTCAGCCGTGGCTGTTGCGCTCACGTTAGAGCCTACCGGCGGTGTACCGGTGGCTGTTGCGGTGTTGGTGAAGCCTGCGGTCAGAACGGCCGTCGTACAGGTGTAGGTAGAGCTCGCTCCAACAGCCAGGGTTCCGATGGTCTGAGCACAGCCAGGGACCAGAGTATCGGCCACTGCCACACTGGTCAGGGGAACATTGCCCGTGTTGGTCACCGTGATGCTGAAAGTAGCGGTGCCGCCGCTGACTATGGTCTGGGTTGCAGGCGTTTTCGTAATACTGATACCCGGCTGGCTCACAATCACCTGGGCTGTGGCTGTTGCACTCACGTTGAGGCCTGCTGGCGGTGTACCGGTGGCTGTTGCGATGTTGGTGAAGCTTTGAGTCACACCGGATACCGTGCAGGAATAGGTAGAGCTCGCTCCGGCAGCCAGGGTTCCAATGGTACGAGCACAGCCAGGTGCCTGCACGTCGGTCACATTCACATTGGTCAGGGGAACATTACCGGTATTGGTCACCGTGATGTTGAAAGTAGCGGTGCCGCCGCTGACTATGGTCTGGGTTGAGGGCGTTTTCGTAATACTGATACCTGGCTGGCTCACAATCACCTGGGCTGTGGCTGTTGCACTCACGTTGGGGCCTGCTGGCGGTGTACCGGTGGCTGTGGCGACGTTGGTGAAGCTTTGAGTCACATTGGATACCGTGCACTGGAAGGTTTGGCTTGTACCAGGAGCCAGAGTGAACGGGGATGGAATCGGCGGAGTACAGCCGGAAAACGGTGGTGTGTCAGTTAAGGTTACATTCGTCAAAGTGACATTACCTATGTTGGTCACCTTGATAGTGAAGGTTGCAGTGCCGCCGCTGAGTATGGTCTGGGTTGCAGGTGTCTTCTCAATCTTAATGCCAGGATCAGCGCCGAAGTAATTGGCGTCGTCGGTATCAGAAAAAACTTTACCGGTTAACACGGAGAATCTTGTCTGGGCGGTGACTGTGCTGGTGTCGGTCTGCTGACCGGCGAGGGCTTTAATGGGCCCGATCACGCAAGTAAATGAAGCTTTGGAAGCCAGTGATTCCGGTATGCTACAGCTACTCAAGCTAAAATCGGTGTCTTGAAGAGTGATATTGCCCAATTTCCATAGCCCGGTATTGGTCACGACCAGTTTGAAATAAAGATCGCTTCCCACCAGCGCGTAAGGACCAGAGGGGGTGTCAGCATCCACATACGTTGTTCCACCATCTACGGAGACATACTTTTTGATATTTACGGAGGGCTGACAAAGGGTAAAACAAAAATCGCCGATGATGAACAAACGGCTGTCAACGCCCTGTATGCCCCGAGGATTGGCCCAAATCAGATAATCGGTCATGCTGCCGTTGGTCAGGGTGACCGGTTCACTCAGAGAGAGCCCTGACTCCGCAGAATGAACGCGGTTCAGTATGGCGCCAGTCTGGAAGTCGATAATGGCTATTTCGTCAGAGGCATCCGAATCGAAATAATCACTGCTGAGGTAAAGGACCTCCTTCAGGCTGCCTCCTTCATCCGGCCAGGAAATTTGCGCATAGGAGATACCTGCATAGCAGGCCGGGCTCGTCGATACGCTCGATTCGTCATGGCTGACCGTTGTGACCAGGCTGTATGTACCTGCAAAGTCGCCTCCTGAGTCCAGAGGGATCTTCCAGACACTGCAGGCGCTGGAGTTCTGGGTGGCGGCCAGCAGGAATTTACCGCTGTCCGATATACTGCCCAGGACCAAGTCCAGGCTGTCAATGTCCTCAGGGAGCTCGATACTCCCTCCGGTGAGCAGAAAGATGGTTTGGCCATCAGAAGCATAGTAACTGTTCCCATCTTGAGCAAATCCCCGGTAGGAGCCGGATTTCAGATTAGACTGCCTGGTTAATCTTCCTGTATCCAGGTCGATATGATAAACACCTGTCCTGAGCGATCCCAGGGCCCTCCTATTGGTTTGGAGAAAAGAGATACCTGTATCCATACCGGTGCCATTCAGTTCCCAGGCTGTATTGCCGGAAGGGTATAGGTTTCTGCCATTACCGATTTTCCACATACTATCCGGGCTCTTGATCTGGAGCGTAAGTGGATCAATCTCGATTAAATATTGCCCCATATTTTCGTAAGCAGCATCTGATGTGCCGGAGCCGGAAAAAAACCTGCCAGACCTGAAAGAGCCGATGGTACCGGTTATTGAAGTATTGCCGAGACCCTGTCTGAAGGCAGACATAGACATGGGTCTTAAGCCTTCCTCTAATCGTGCTCCTTTTGCCTGTGGAGTAAGTATACAGAGAAATGCCAGCACGCAAATACAAATAAGTTCTGTCCTGCGCCTCATACCGCCCCCCTTTGGCTTAAACCTCAAATGATGAAGAATAAAAAAGCATTTCCTTAATAAATACTTACAGTTTGTTAAAAATATTAAGAGTAACGAGTATCGGATTTCTCAATAAGACAGCTTCTTACCCCGGGTAAGGATAAAGCATATCCTAATATCGACCGATTGGAGGAAAAATAATGC
>JBFMGO010000127.1:0-16522 GCA_040752695.1 bacterium | reverse complement strand
AGCATTGAGACCCATAACCACCATGGAAGTTAACGGTTAATATATATAGTACATTTCATGTAATAGTATGGAAAAATCTGCCCTGAAATAACAGCCTGCAATTTTTATCGGCCTATCGCGGGAAAATAGCTACCAGGGTATGGGCAGACTTATTTCCTTGCCTATCAATCCGTTTATTCCATGTTGATATTGGAGTGGTCATCGATGCAGAAAAAGTCGTAAAGTGGGTGTTTACTGGATTTGAGAAACTCCAATGTCTTGGGAATATCACACTTGTAAGTGTGATGCTCTGCATTTTTAAATAGCCGGTGGTGGTAAACACCCGAAGGTCCGGTGTCTTCCAAGAGAAACAAACGCTGATAATCACGGACGGCAGATGGAGGCAGCGAAATAAGCATGGTGTTGATCTGATTCACCTGACAGTACCGAAAGACCGCCTTCCACAGCAGCAGCTTGATTAATTTCGATTTCAAGTGCTTTGAGAATGAAAAGCGGGTTACCTCGGCACATGGCCTCTCATTATCGGGGATAAGGGAATCGACTTCAACAAATTCATCGAGCTCTATCTTCCCGTGTCTTCGATCGAGAATTCTCATTGTTCCTACCGGCTCGTGATATCCATCTTCAGCGAGGAGCAAAGTGACATTGGGTGCGTAATCGTACTTATCAATAGCCTCCTCCTTTTTGTTGAAATACTTCTTGTATCCTGCCCATCGAACATTAAAGACCCGGTTCAAACCTTCTTCAGTTTTTGCCTTACGAATAAAGATAGTATCCATCTGACTCACCACCTATTCACCTCCTCGTAATCTTACATAGTTGTTAAATTAAGAACAATGATTGGCCGTTTCGCCTATGGGTTTGACCTGTCTTCCACAACATCTTATGCCATATCAAAATTGATGCCAACTTCCCGTCTATCAAGCTGCGGCTTCTTTATTCATGATTAAGTATAAAATGCTCTATTCATATCATTGGAGCAGGTTATAGCTTTTTATTCTGTGCGGTAAGTTAGCATAGATTTTATGCTTCCTGTTCAATATTTTATGCACGTAGAATCCTGCTCTTTGGGGAAGGGGAAGAGGCGGAGATAATCACAGAATGAAATACTCTGTGAAATCTCTGTACTCAGCGTACCCAACAGAAAACCGCTATAAAAGGGGGAGGGGTGTACTTAAAAAAGGGGGGAGGGGTATTTTTGAACAGGGTTTGTTTTTTTGAAAACGCGGCCTCGACGGTCCTTCTCGCCGGGAATATTCCCATGAGATCACAGCCTGAGAATCGTCGAGGCACGCTACGAATTTGCTTGACGGGAAAACTCCAGTTAATTCTCGGTCATCGTATGTACCCGCCATCGCATTAGACGGTCCCTCTGCTTTGTCGCCCAGACAGCTATGGAATCTTTTACCTTTTCAGCAGTCTGCTGGTCTGTGGCCAATAGATCGATCATGTTCTGAACAGCTTCTGGAAGAGGTATAATCTCCTCGGTCACAACAGCCAGTTCGGGCGATGAAGTACTTCTCAAGGTATCACTCCTGCTCCTCCTGTATTGCAGAGGGTTTCCATTTCCATCAGCAAATGCAAAACGAGCAAAAACCAGGTAACCTGCGAAAACACATGCAAAAAAAAGAATCAGTATAAATCTGAAATTCTTACCCATACGAACACCTCACATCTCTATCCTCTGATAGTAATCGTATGGGAGTAAAAGTGAATGTTACTCCCATACAATCAACGTCTCGGTTGAAGGCAAAAAAAACCATGACGAATCCTCCAGCAGGGGAGAAAAGTCAGCATGAGAGTTACTGGGCAGGTGTCAGGGCATATGCATCATGATGTCATGACAGTAAAGATGCTCGGAGGAAACCAAAGTGTTAAGAAAAGATTGTCAGGACAAAGGAATAAAAATGAAAAACCCGAGCTACGATACGAAAGCCAGGAGTGGCACGGCGGGCGGAGTGCGGAATGCAGGGCAAAGAGTGTTTATTCTGCACCGACTCCTGGCCTTTACGCCTTTTTAATAAAGACATGGGTTAATGGTTGGATTGAATGAGAAAGGCACGGACTGAAGGGAGCTTGCCGAATTTAGTTTCATCGCCAAACACCCTTTGGCTCGCATCAGAAGAAGATCAAATGAGAGAATTGAAAAGGGGCAGGTGATGTCTGAGGATATGGATTAAGCAGGGCAGATTGTGTTGTCAGCCACGCATAAATACCAGGTAATCTGCTTTTTTCTTTCCAGGATGTATGGAGTATGTATAATAACAACTGCAACCTGTCGTCTACTCAATTTGCTCTGATCCCCCGTGGATCAGAAAGCAGCGTTTAGCTTATGGATATAGTGAAGTTACTTGTATCTTCCCCTATCAATTTTTTTTACCATGATTAAAATAAGATCTATTGTTATGAGCAACTTTCTCAAAAAAATCCGGTCCCAAAGGCATTAAAAAAACATAAAGTAACAGCATAAAGATAGTCATTGAATTCACCCCCTTTATTAGGTAATCCTTATATTTCATAAGATGAAGCAACTATCATGCCAAAAATAGAGAAATATCTAAAAGCATTATTTTTCAATTAATTATCAAGCTTATTCCTGTTCGTACCGATCAGGTAAAGGCAAAATAGCCAGATTGTCTATTGCATAGCCACCAAATTTGGCAATCATGCAACCGGGCTTCCCGCCTCCCCTGTCTGTCAAAGGGGAACCACCCTGCGCGCTAATGAGGACGACCTTCGTTACATCCCTTACCTAACTGAAAGAGGAAGGCGTCTTAAATGTCCCCCTCTCCCTTTACCAAAGGGAGAGGAGGTATTGGGGGATAGGCTCCCCTTTTAGAAAAGAGGGCTACCTCTGGGTGATGGCTTACTGCATCGCAGCCAATAGATCGGTGCATGCCTGTGCACAGCGGGAGCACGCATCAGCACATATCCGGCAGTGTTCGTACTGCTCGGCGTGCTTATTGCACTCTGCACCGCACTCCTGACATGCTACAATGCATGTCTGAAGCTGGCTGCGCACAACATTCATAGGCGTTTCGGTCAGACGAGAGAGCAACCTATTGGTTGTACAGCAGATATCCGCACAGTCCATGTCCAGCCGGATACAGGCGGCAAGCATGGTATCTTTCTCCCCCACGCAGGCATCAGCACAGGTAACGCATGTCTGGCTGCACATGGATGTCTCATCGATGGCTGCTACGAGCTTATCCATATATTTTTTTACTGTCTGTTTGTAGGGATGAGTTTCCAGCATATTCTGAACGTGTTGGCTTGCAACTTTACCCTCTTTGGCTCTTGCCGGTGTCCATACGATAAGTACGCTTAAAAGGCCGGACAAGACCACTATAGTCCAGACGATAACCATCCACGTTTTGTTTCCCTCAATTATCGACCAATTCCTTTTCATAAATTACTCCTTCAAATGATGTATGAATCTGGTGATTCAATTAGTTTTTGACAGAATACTCACTACCGGACACTTTTTATTTCCGGCTCTGTATGCACCTGTAAGTGCAGGTATTTCAGGTCATTCCCGCGTAGGCTTAGAATCCAGGGGTTTGCTGCAACCATGCATGGATTCCCGCTTTCGCGGGAATGACAGCAAAAAGTGTCCGGTAGTGAGACAGAATATACAAATAATGTATTACCTTATGCTATCTTCGGCAAAAAAGAAAAGGAAGAGTCTACTCCAATATACATCTTCTCTCCTTTTCTGTAGTGCTTTCCTGGTAAGGATCATTACCCGGGAGAATAATGTTGAAATTTTTCCTTGAAATCGATTGGGTAGGGAAGCGGCATCACCAATGTTGGTGGGCAAAGACTTTATCTAAAAAGTATCCGCGAAAAGTACAGGATCAACCGGACGCGTAATTCCCGCGGCCTGTACTAAAAAAAATCCCGGCCAACGGAGTAACATTAGCCGGGACATAAATGCTAAACGAAACCTTTGATCGGGATAGCGACCGATTGGAAATACCTGATAGGAAAAAATATAACCAAATCAGGAAGATAGATAATATCTATCTTGCATAGTATAAATACCAGAGAGAGAATAATGCCTGGTTATCCTCTCTGTTCTCTTTATCCATCCGGTTCGCTTACCCTGATACTTCTTTGAAATTATTTACGGTTTGCCTTTATTTTCCGTTATCTGTCAGCTCTTCCATTATCTTTTTGTTTACTGTCTGAATTTGGGGAGCTCGGCAAAACCGTAATCTTTAGCATAGCTATGGTTTAAAAATGCTACGGGCCACGAGTTGTTACAGGAACAACTCCTGATGAGAAAAATGGATCATTCATATTGATAATCAGCGTATTTTTTATTCTTATAATTTCAATCTATGTATAAAATAGATAGTAGTACATAATTAGTAAATGAATATGCACCTTCTCTTAATCATGGATTATTCTGATAGATAAATCATTCCAGGGAGTGATAGCGATGATGAAGAATCTTGTTACTTTTACAGCAACAACGGGACCTTCGCTCCCCAAAGATCATTCGGAATGACAATCGGCTGAATAGCTGCAAATTCATAAAGGTTTCCTCTCGGCCATACAAATGGTGGTCAGTATATGCCCCAGGTTCAATAGAGAGACTCTTGTTCTTTTATTACCCGTCGTAATCTTGTCTTTCCCTCTTCACGCCGTATCATAGATAATTATACCTCTTCTTAATTACAGCGCAACCAGTTGCGTATGGGAACGGTGATCAATTTTGTAGAAATATCCCTCTAGCCGCAATTTCCCTCTATACGGACAGCAGAAAGTATCTGAACCACCGAGATTGTTCAAGAGGGAGGGGGGACGAAAGGCAATAAAAAACGGCTAATGGCATCTCATTTATCTTCCTCTGGACAAACAAGAGCTTGCCATTAGCCGAACACTAAAAAACCCTATACCCATTATTTTAATCGGCCGCACCCGTTTGCTTCTTCGGAAAAAAAAACATCTTTTTTGGCTGTTTCTGATTTTTAGCGAGGAACTGGCTTTCTGGCTTTAAGGTGAATCATCAAGACCGATAGAGCGGCAGGTGTCATTCCTGAAATACGCGATGCCTGCCCAAGAGAGATGGGACGGATTTGGGTGAGCTTTTGCTTCAGTTCATTGGATAGGCCGGAAAGACCCTGGTAGTCGAGGTCTGGTGGAATTTTAATCCTTTCCAGGCTCTGAAACTGCTTGATCTCCTGCATTTGGCGCTGGATATATCCATCGTATTTCACCTGGATTTCGATTTGCCGGGTTATCGAAGGGTTCATTTCGATGAGCCGGGCGCACTCCTGGTCCTCTTGACATACTTCGAACCCCTTGAGGTCCGAAAAGGTAATCTCTGGCCTTTTTAAAATTCCATCCAGGGACACCACTTTTTGAAGCGGACTGGTTCCCAGCCTGGACAAGGTCTGGTTGGTTCTGGCATTGGGCATGATTTTGACTGTGGCGAGCTTTTCCAGCCCCAGGCGGATGGCTCGTTCTTTCTCCCTGATTTCATCGTATCTTTCCCTGTTGACCAGGCCCAAGGCGTACCCTTTCTCCGCAAGGCGCACATCTGCATTGTCCTCCCGGAGGAGCAGACGGTATTCGGCCCGTGAGGTAAACATGCGGTAGGGCTCACGGGTTCCTCTGGTAACCAGATCATCGACCATAACACCCATATAGGCTTCGGACCGGTCCAGGATGAATGGCCCCTGCCCATGGAGAGCAAGAGCGGCATTGATGCCAGCCCACATCCCCTGCGCTGCTGCCTCCTCGTAGCCTGACGTGCCGTTGATCTGGCCCGCCAGATAGAGGCCGCCAACCAGTTTGCTTTCCAAGGTAGCTTTCAATTGGGTGGGAAAGATGAAATCATATTCGATGGCATAGGCGGGCCTCATGATTTGGGCCTCTTCAAGGCCCTTGACCGATCGTACGATAGCCAGTTGCAGTTCATAGGGAAGGCTGTTGCCAAGGCCGCTGGCGTACATTTCCTCGGTCTCGAGCCCTTCCGGCTCGACGATCACGTGGTGACTCTCCCTGTCGGGGAATTTCATCACCTTATCTTCCAGTGAAGGGCAATAGCGGGCTGAAATTCCGGTAATCGTTCCATTGTAGAGGGGAGAGAGATGGATGTTCTTACGGATCAGGTCATGAGTTTTCTCATTGGTTTGCGTTAGATGACAGGGCAGTTGCGGAAGATCCAGCCGGCTCGTGGAAAAGGAAAAGGCACCCGGAGGCTCATCGCCGCTTTGCTCATTCATCACCGAGAAATCGATTGTTGAACGCCGGAGACGGGGAGGAGTTCCGGTTTTCAATCTGCCGATCTGAAAGCCGATTCTTCGCAAGTCCCTGGCCAACCCCTCTGCGGAAAACTCACCTGCCCGACCTGCCGGGAAACTCCTGGTTCCCACATGGACCGTGCCAGCCAGATACGTGCCGGTGGCTAAAATCACCGCTCTGGCCGTGATTTCGCCCCGTATCCTGGTCTGGACTCCAAAGACCATGCCCTTATCGACCAGGAGCCCCTCAACCGTGTCCTGACAGATATGGAGTTGGTTTATCTTTTCCAGAACTTCTTTCATTGCCATATGGTAGCGGAGCTTATCATTCTGCGTCCTGGACCCCTGGACAGCCGGACCCTTGCTGGTATTCAGGATTTTAAACTGGATGGCAGTCCTGTCCGCCAATTTGCCCATTTCACCGCCCAGAGCATCGATTTCCTTCACCAGATGCCCCTTGCCGAGTCCTCCGATAGAGGGACTGCAGGGCATATGAGCTATACTGTCCAGATTCATGGTAATCAGGAGCGTGCGGCACCCCATCCGGCTGCCGGCCAGCGCGGCCTCACACCCGGCGTGCCCTGCTCCTACCACAATTACGTCATATTGTTGTTCGGCCATACTTCATCCACCGATCAGATTGGTCACGAATCGATGCAAAGAGTGCATGCATCATGACAAAACCTGTAATCATATACTTGATCATCCACAAGTGCACTATTTAACAGGACTGCTCCAAGGATAAGCCTGTTCCCATATTCGCGATTTACAAAAAGAGTGTTTTTCCCAAGAGAGCCTAAACCTGCGAGATAGCCGGCATGTTTCAAGCTTAAAATACCTTTCCCCTCCTTTTTATCTTCATCCCAATATTCATATGGTTCACTGGGGATTGGCACGGCAATGAATCCATTGTTTCTTTCCAACTCGATGCAGAGTTCACAAGAAATTCGAATGACTTCATGCAGGATAACACTGCTCGCAGATGTATACGGAACCGGATCTTTTGTGTAAAATATGCCATTCGGCAACCGTTTGGCAATAACAATTACGGACTTTGTATCAGGGAAAATATCTTTGGGATGAAACCCGTTTGGAGCTTCAGAAAATTTTTCCACAGAAGCAATGCCGCATAGATCAGCTCCGAGGCCAGATGCAATCTCTTTGACTTCTTTGTTCGTAATCAATCATCAACCCCCTATTTTACTAATGCTCATATCTGGCATCTGCGAATGCGCATATTCCGCAAGCTTTACTATTTCCCGTCATTCTTGGGCGAAGCAGGGATGCCCACCCCTGTGGCAGCTTAGAATCCAGAAGCTCTCGAGAAGCCTGGATTCTAAGTACAGGCAGTTTAGAATTACGCAACCGGTTGTTTCTGTCCTTTTATTTGAAGGTGGATTTTCGCAATTCCTTTGAGTTTCCGCCACTATTCATGACCATACTGCTTGCGAAGCCTCATGATATCTCGGATTTTTCCACCAACGGATATCGTTTCAATATTCTTTATCTCATCTATTATCTCAAAATACGTGTAAGCTTATCATTTTATTTTGGTATACAGCCGCATCCTTCTATCTTTAGCCTAAAATTATTTTACTCAATTCCTCTTTTATGTCAATAAGTAAATCTTTCTCGCTCATATATAGTAGCCATCACATTCCTTTTTTGTCATTCCTGCGAAGGCTTAGTGGTCCTATCGCTAAGTAAATACTGGGGGAATTACCCGACCATAATTATGGAGTCCTTTTCTTGTCATTCCCGCGAAAGCGGGAATGACGTGATCAAGGCCGTTTTCCAGAATGCCTACACTTATAGGCTTATCCATGTTACTTACTTAGCGAGAGGACCACTAAGCATTACAATGATTTTGAGAAACACTATGTGGATAAGTATATCACTCTAATCCTACCCACGAGTATTTTGGGATAGGCTTTTTGGTAGTTTCTCTATTAACTGGTGTTTTCTCCGGCTTTTATCCTGCACATCGCGCTGTATTTTTCGATCCGGTAGAAGCCCTGCGGTATGAATAACCAGAAATGGATTTTTTTTTGACTTCGTTAGTTTATCATTTTTCATGTTGACTCCCACTTATGATCAAACTTTATTATATGATTTATCCCAAATCCATAGGCATCAGTTGGAGGGCCAACAACCTGAAATGATGTTGCCCCATTCCAGCGATCGTAAAAATCTGTAATGCTTGATCCATATAAATGAAGATCCAGGTGGTATCCTCCAATAAGCAAGGGAATGTTCGGCATAATAAGACGAATAGTTGTTCTGGGAGGAATAATGTCAAAATGAAAATTGGTATACGGTGTAGAGAAGGCCCCCAAAATGCCTACAGCGGGGGCTTCAATAGCAGCAGTCAATCTTGCTCCCTTGATCAGTTTATTACTCTTAATCCTTATTTCAGCATGTAACAAATCACCTGTTTTGAATTCTTCTTTGTCATTCCCTTGATCATCCATCAAACGAACATATTCAATGTAAGGCATTCCCTCATTTACATTTCGGTGGTCTATAGAATCTTGTGTTTTGAGTAAATTTTGATAGCAGCCAATACCTTTGGACAAACCTCCATCATAAAAATTTTCCCCCTTATGTAAAACCATAACACGATCTGAAACACGGGAAAGTTGATGTATAGCGTGTGAAACTAATATGATAGAAATACCCTGATCTTTCAGCTTCATGATATGCTTAAAGCATTTCATCTTAAAACCGATATCACCAACGGCTAGTACCTCATCAATAAGCAGTATGTCTGGTTGCAGATGGGCAGCAATAGAAAATCCAAGCCGAATCCTCATGCCGGAACTATAACTTTGAATAGGCGCATCAATAAAATCGCTAACTTCGGCAAAGGATACAATATCATTGATTTTTTTTCCCAACTCCTTTTTGGAAAACCCTAGTATTGCACCGTTGACATAAATATTTTCTCTACCAGTTAAAATGGGATTAAAACCGGCTTCTAGTTCTATAAGCGCTCCAACACGGCCACGTATGGTTATTTTCCCTGCATCAGGCTTGATAAGTCCGTGCAGCATTTTCAGCAATGTACTTTTTCCAGCACCATTAGGTCCAATCAGAGCTAAACATTCGCCTCGTTTCACTTCAAAGTTAATATTTTTCAGGGCCCAAAACTCATGTTTTCGCAAGTTTTCATTATTCTTACTGCGGCCTGTTAATTCATAAGCCAGGTCTTTCACTCCATACCAAAGAGAACGTTTAAGATCCCGGCAAAATTTTTTGTTTACATTTTCAACAGTGACAAGAACATCGGGCATATATAACAATCCCTCCTGTATCAACTTTTACTGCCATTGTCCTTATCCCTTTATATACTATTTAACTATTTAAAGATATTCCTAAAAAAATGACTTCCTGGTTACCGCTCAGGTTTGCATTCTCTCAATTATGATTGGCATAGATAATTTGTAAGCAACCCAGCCTAATAATAACAGTACCATGGCAATACCTCCCACTAGCCAGAATAATGGACTATCAGTACCAAACCCGACAACAACCCAATTTTTTGCCGTGACGATAAGAGGTGAAACTGGATTTAAAGAATTAATTTTACCTAAAATACCTTCTCTTGTAGGAGGGTATACTACAGGTGTAAATAGCATCCATAGCATCATAACTATAGGTAAGATCTTGGAAAAATCCTGAAATAACATGCCAATAGGAACCAATAGCATGCCTATCATTGTTCCAAATAGCAATAAAAATAATATTGCCACCGGTACTAAAATAACAGAGGGAGCCACAGGGACTTTAAACCACCAGAAGATAGGTATAAGTAAAAAAAGCTTAATTGAAAAACTGAAAAGAACCTCGCCAATGCCGGAAAGTATGAGCGCCTCCTGCGGGAAATTAATCTTGCTGAGCATAGTTTTTGCCCTGGTCACGATATAAATTGGTGCATTCAAGGAATCTTTAAATAATTCCCAAAGAACCGTTCCTAACATTACAAATGCCGGATAAGGAATATTGGCTCCTTCTCCGATATTAAGAACTTTACCACTATTCAGAATTACAAAAGCAATAGTAGTGGCTATAGGGGGCAAAAAAGCCCAGAATAAACCAAGAGCTGTCTGTCTATAAAGGGCACAAATGTCCCTCACAAAGAGTCGCCAAGCTAATTCCCTACTATTCCATAAATCTTGTAGCATATCCCTAAAAAGGCGTAGAGGTTGGTTTAGACGGCTTGCCGGGGTGTAAGTTACTTCTGGAAATGTTGGTGACAAATTATCTCCTTTATAGGTGATTGCTGTCCCTGGCACAAGGCATCAGCAAAAGCTAACAGATTTTATATCAGTTCCCGCTTGAGTAAACTACAACAGCATTATTGATTTGTTTTATATCGGATAAATTTTTACTTCATAACTAAGAAAGATGATAAGCAGTTACTTCTTGCAATAGTTAGAATATGTAAAAAATATTACGGTTTTAGTGAAATTTTATTAAAAAATCAAGTTGATTAAGTAACTATAAAATCATTTTATACCGAAAAATCCGGTGGAATGTGGCAAAATCAAAAGATCAGGTTCTTATCCAAGGTCAGTGAGACCTCAAAGATTAAATCGAAACTCAATGACCCGGTGGAGAAAGAAGAGTCCAAGTGCTCCTTAATTGTGACTGGCACAACTGTAATACCAGAAGCCCGACTGATAAAAATAATAAAACCTTAAATAGAATCTATAGTGGGAGGAATATCTTGAGAGTCGATAGTGAAGAAAAAGCTCTGATGAAATTAAAAAACCGGGTCACGCTTCTTTCTCGAGGTATCACCATAATGGACGACTTAACGCCAATAGTTCATCTTCAATCCCGCCAAGGTGGTCCCGGACCGCGGGGATTAACCTGCTATGTAGGTGACGGGCCTGGGAATCATGATAGCCAGATAAGTCTGGTAATGTATCCAAAAGATCATTATTTAGCCCAATATGCCTTGCCCGCCAATTGGTGGGAAGAAAATAGACTCGAAGGGAAAAAGAAGATTCTTTTCACTGAAGACAATATCTTTTTAGAAGAGGTACCATTCAATTGGCGCAATGTGTGGTTTAGACGTAGAAAAACAGCTCATTTAGTTAAGGTACGCTTTCATCCCTACAGAACCTACGCCACTTTTGTTTATAGATGGTGTAGACATTTTGACCAAAATGAAGGGTGTAAGTTTTGCACCAATACTATATTGGTTGAAAGATTCAAACTTCCCAAAAAACTATCAAATCGATTAAATCTTAAGTATCTCAAATTGGGTGTAACTCACAATACAGTTCGCTCAGTAACTCTGACCAGTGGCACAATGGGAACACCTGAGTCAACGGCAAGGGATCTGTTATGTTTGGCCAGGCTTATCCGGGAAAAAACCGGGCTGTCAATACATCTTCAATGTGAGCCCGTTTTTGATAAAGCTCTCTTGAAGGAACTAGGTGAAGTAGCTGATTCGATAGGAATATTTTTAGAATCCTTCGATGAAAAAGTGCGCCGGAATATTTGTCCCGGCAAAGCCAGAGCATTTACTCCGGATGACTACCTGAGAAGCTGGGAAATGGCTGTATCCCGTTTTGGACGGGGAAAAGTATGGAACGTCAATATGATAGGTTTTGATGAGGATTTTGAGATCACTATAAAAGAAATTGAGAGAGCAGCTAAAATGGGAGTAATCACTTCGATATTTTTGGTTCGAGTAGGCAGTTCTGCACTGGGGAAGATCATCCCTTCTTACATTGGTCGGGAAGATAAGGTTTTACAATTACATAAAGAATTAGGAAAAATCCTGGTAAAAGAATCGGTAGACAACATCTCCTTAAAAAATTCCGGATGTATGGGTTGTCATGGTTGCAGTGCAACCAAAGAAGCTGTCATGTGGGCTCGAAAAGCAATTGCTGCTGAGGTTAGCAATGAAGGTATTGAATTACGTAAACAAAACAGGATGAAGGAGAACGACTGATGATGGACTCCCATTACTTGGTTTTTAATGACGGGGTTTTTCCCTATTTGACTACGGTCGTAATGACGATCGATTTCAAGAGCCCCGTCGCCGTGCCATGAGACTCCTTCATGGCAGGCGCAGGGCACTGAGGCGGTTGCTGATCCGATTCACCTGGGTACCAGCGCGGAAATATGATCCGCCTTGCCTGTGGTCAAAGGGCATAAGTCAGTATTGCGATTTCAAAGGTTCCGACTCCTATTGGCGCGAAGAGACTGAATCTTGCCAGTCGGAATCGTTCTTCCGCCAGCACTATGCCGGCGCTCGTGGTGTCGTATGGGTGCGTTTGGGTACAAAGTCGAGGGATGGAAAGCCATGTGATCTCGACAATTTTGTCCGTGGGGCGCTGCCGACGATTCGGGAACCATTCGTTCTGATCACCACAGACGGCGATGCGTCAGTACCTTCCGACATCGCAACAGCCACTATCGATGCACTGCTTGACTGCCCTTGGTTGGTGTCCTGGCACACTCAGAACTATGACGGCCACGCACATGCCAAGTTTGCGCCGCTGCCGATAGGGATAGATCTTCACACGCCCCGCTTCTGCTCCAGTCCGCGCCGGCTCGTCGCAGAACTACAGCGTATTCGAGCATGTCGGCTACCGCTTGATCAAGTGCCGCTAAGGGTTTTCTGTGATCTGGAAGTCAGTCTCGCCTCGGAGGAAAGACGTCGGGCCGCCGCAGTGCTTCGGAATTACGACCATGTCGACTTTCTAAGAAAACCCATGTCGCAAACCGCTATCTGGCGTCGTTATGCCGAATACCCCTTCGTCGTCAGCGCAGCGGGAAATGGGCTGGATTGTCATCGAACATGGGAATTGCTCTATCTCGGCACCATCGTAATCACCAAAACATCGTCGCTTGACCGCTTGTTTGATGGGCTTCCAGTTGTCATCGTCGAGGACTGGAACGAGGCTGGCGACAAGAGAAACCTCTCGAAGTGGCTCCAGCAGTATGGCAGGCTCACTGACCAAAAGGATGTCTGGAGCCGGCTTGAGCCAGGCCGCTTGATCGGGTCCATTCATGAAACCCTGGCAAGGTCTTGAAATGGAATTCCTATTAGTTTGCAGATTCTATCATTTTACATAACCTTACAAATTCATTTTCCTTTTGTTGCTCAATTAACCTGACCAATGTTTGCTTAAGTGGTTTTGTTTTCCACTCAAAAAAGCTCTTGTATAGGTTATCATCTCGGGATACAGCGATAAGATATTGCGCAAGAGATTTCGGACTATCCCATGCAGAGGCATTGATAAAGCATCCTTCATCCGGGGCGAAATCGTTGATATTCGGAGCACCTAAATATACGGGCACAGAACCGGCCGTCAATGGATCATAGAACTTTTCAGTCACATAGTCTTGCGCAATAGCATTTTCAAAGGCAAGTGTGAACTTGTATCGAGCAATGATATCCATCTTAGTCTGACGTCCATGATCTTTTTCTATGACCCTGGTTCGAAATATTTTTCCATAAGAATGAAGGTCAAGAAATTTCATCAATTCCTTGAGATATTCCATCCTGCCGCTTTTATTAAAACGGCTTGAGATAAATGCATTCACTATATTTCCAGCATCCTTATCATGGATAGGCCTCCCCAGGGATTCCCTGAAATCATGGGGAACATAAGAAACAACGATATCTGCATCCAGATGATAGGTCATAGTCAAATCAAAGCAACTCATGAATGAAGAACTGCCCAGATGAGGATAATGGGCTTCGCATTCCATAAACCAGGCGACCCATATTTGACCTTTTCTTTTCCTGAGATGGCCATGGTGGAAAATGCGAGAAGGAAGTGAGGGAAGGTGAAATACCACGGCAGTTGCCTCCTGCATGAATCGTCGATCCGTGGTCAGCATATAAGTTTCGGGAATATCAGCCTGCGGGTAGGTAAGCGGCTGATCCCACATTGTATTATAGAATAGGATCAGGTTTGGCTTTTCCATCCTCTCCACACACTATATTTATGAGCAGTTGCGGATTATAGAAGGTCTGCACGAAATGCAAGGCATTTTTTCCTAAACTGCTGCGAAGTGGTGGGTCGGTCATAATCCGGATACAATCTTCCGCAAATTTTTCTGCGGTGTCAGAGATCAGTACTTGTTTCTCGTGCTGAACATCAATACCTTCTACACCCAGGGGAGTTGATACAACCGGCTTTCTGTAGGCGAAGGCTTCAAGTGCCTTTATCCGGGTGCCTCCCCCTGCCCTTATAGGAATGAGTACACAGTGAGCATCTTTATAGTATGGGCCGATATCATCTATGAACCCTAATAGCCTCACTTCTTTAAGGCGGGCTAATTTCTTTTTATCTTTCCGGGGAAACCAGGCACCGGCAATATTAATTCTGAATTCCATCGGACTTTTCCTGCGAAGCAAAGGCAATACCTTTTCACAAAAGTAGATAATACCTTCACTATTAGGGTAATACCCCAGTGCTCCGACAAATAGAAAGGTAAAAGGAAGGCTTATTCTCTCTTCGCTTTCTCCTTCAGGGATGTTCATTACATTGGGAAGAACATCCACCTTTTTACAGTGATAATTTTGACGTATCCTCTCCTTGTCCAGGGGAGAGCACACAAAAACCCGGTCAAAACATGGCAGAGTGCTTCTCTCAATCTCTTCGTACTGTTGAGCATCCCGAGCCATCTTTTCTGCCATTGCTCTATGGCCATTTTCTTTGTAGAGTTCACTGAGTCTTTGCCTCTTCAGTGATTCGATGTCATCCAAATCCAGTTGATAAATTCCCGAAAAATCTTTATCCGTAAATGGCTGCGCATAAGGGGCCATAAAGAGCCTGAATACATGTATCACATCAAAATCTATGTCTTGAAATATCCTGGTTATAGATTTCATTCTCTTCCTGGTGAGAAAGAGATACTCTTTGGGCAACAAAATACGTTTACCAAAAAAACGATACGCAAACCTATAGGCTAATGACCGGGCAATTACCCGAACATCTTTGAAAGGCTCAAGTGGTACAAGGGCTGAGTTTTGGCAGATATCCATAACTTTCCGGCTCATCGATGGATTTCCAGGCACATTGTTGACAACTAATAAATAGACAGAGTATTTTGTTGACAAGGCCCAAAGCACCTGAAAAGCCCGCATGGCAAAGCCATTCCCTGAAGGGCAGGGAACGACGGGAGTAATATAGAGGAGCCTGGGCTTGTTTCCCGATACAGTATTATTCATCCCGGCAAAAACCTTCGTGCAATCAGATTATAGGTTGTATCAACAGTCTGGATATACTCCGGAGTAAGGACTCCCTCATGAAAGTCGGAAAAATCCTTTCTCTTTTTCGACCACCAGAGGTGACTCCATAAATGCATGCTGACTACATCCTTAGTGTCCTGATCACATCCTTTAAAAAGAGTATGAATGCCCTGCGGTGTCCACATATGCTTGTAGAAAGTCCTCTTAGGTTCTATATGGATGAGATCAGGGTATTGTTTACTTAACCTTTGAGGAAGGAATGTTGAGTGGTTACTCCATGAACCATCAAATTCTTTTTCCATATTCTCGCGCCATTTTATGGCAAACTCAGAATTTTGGGCGGACACGATAAAGGCATTGCACAATGATGGGCTGAGCTGCTTTTCCCTGTGAACAGGGACATCATCTTCCCGGCCCAGAACAAATGGTTTTGTAAAGAGGTAATCCGGTATTTTATTCACGAATATGGTATCGATATCTGCGTATATGCCTCCTTTTTCAATGAGCTTTTCAAGTCTGATAAAGTCGGAATGATGAGCATAACCATATTTTTTACATTTTCTGTTCCGGAATCCATACTTATATCGAGATACAAAAGATACTAAATCAACCTTTACCAGTTCAAGGCGCTTCTTTATAAGCTCCCAATACTCTCCATAGGGCTCATAGTGATAATAGAAATATACGGTAGCCGGATGGTTGACCTGGAAGCAGGACTCAAGGCAGAGATAGAAGCATATATGAAATGGCTCAGTCTGCTCTTTCAGTCCAAAGATAAAATGGAACAGATTGGGAATTACTCTCTCCATGCTTTACCTCACCTTACCTCTTCCGTTATCGCCTTAAGCAGCTTGTCCTTAATGGCTTCTCTGCTGAAATTATCCCTGATATGCTTTCTCAGCAGAGCTCCTTTGGCCTTAGCCTCCTCTCTGTTTTCAAAAATCTGCCTCATGAGTAATGAAGCATGTTTCAAGTCAGGTTCCGCCCAATGCTGGTCTTTGGAATAGGACCTTTTTCCGACAGGGCAAATAACCGGGACCAT
>JBFMGO010000126.1:0-16527 GCA_040752695.1 bacterium | reverse complement strand
GGTTTGATCCGGAGGGAAGGCAGAGACCTCTGATAAAGAGATCTTCAGCCACGGTTCCGCCACGGCATATGCAACCTTGAAAGGCTGATTGAAGATGGAGGGGTTTCCAGACCGGTCTTGACTCAATATTTTCCCGGCTAAGCGCTGCAATGATGGCATCTCTGTCTGTACCGCATCTATTCGGGTCGATGGTCAGGCAGGTAAGCCAGCGTGTGCACTTTCCATAGGGAGCTTCAGGCATGAACTCCAAACCGTCAATATCGGCTAAGGCGGCATGATAAAATTCGTAGTTGCGCCGCCTGGCCTCAATCCGTCCAGGCAAAGCACGGATCTGCCCTCTGCCGATCCCGGCCAGTACGTTGCTCATCCGATAGTTATAGCCTATGACCGAATGCTCGTAATGCGGGGCCGGATCACGAGCCTGTGTGGCTAAAAAACGAGCCCCGCTCACGAGAGCATCATCACATGAAACCAGCATGCCTCCACCCGATGTGGTAATGATCTTATTGCCGTTGAATGAGTAAATGCCAGCTCTGCCAATAGTACCGGGTGATCGATCCTTGTAGGTGGATCCAAGTGCTTCGGCAGCATCTTCGATCAGGGGTATATCGTATCGGTTACAGGTTTCGAGGATAGGATCAATATCCGCACTCTGGCCGTAGAGATGGACGAGAACAACAGCTTTGGGAAGTCTCTTCCATTTGTCACGCTCTTTGAGCTCTTCGGCCAGCAATCCCGGATCCATGTTCCAGGTTAGCCGGTCGCTATCGATAAAGGCCGGTTTGGCACCCAGATAGGTAATCGGTGATGCGCTGGCAATAAAGGTCAGGGTAGAGCATACTACCTCATCACCCGGACCTACTCCGATCAGTCTCAAGGCCAGATGAAGAGCAGCCGTACCTGAAGACAGAGCAACCGCTTGCTTGCAGCCTACTGTCTTTGAAAATTCCTCTTCAAAGGCATCCACCTGCGGTCCTAAGGGTGCGATCCAGTTGGTTTCAAATGCCTCCATCACAAATCTTATTTCCTCCACCCCTATATGGGGAGGAGAAAGGTAGATGCGCTTTGGCCGTGAATCCTGCCGTGTCTGAAGTTCTGAGTCAGTTTTTACTGTCTCAATCCTCGACTTGCCATCGCCGTTGAGATGCTGGTTATCCCGAACTTTATGCGGCGCTGCTCTTGACATTACATCTCCTTTATATTTATTCAATATAACGTATATTCAATACCATGCCAGTTATTATCTATTGCAGTAGAAGCCGTTTTTGTATGCGCCTGGCTGCTACGATGGTGCATCTTATGTGGTCAGGTGATTAACTTTGGTTTTTGATTATCTTTGCCGGTACGCCAACGACGGTTGAGTAGGGTGGTACATTTTCTATGACTACGGCACCGGCACCCACCGTTGCCCATCTGCCAATGTGCTTTCCCTGAATAATAGTACACCCTGTTCCCAGGTAGCATCCTTCTTCCAGTACTACATTCCCCGACACTTTTACACCGGGCATGATACTTACCAGATCCTCGATTATCACTTCATGCCCGATAAGAGAAGCTGATTCCAAACAAACGTGATTGCCGATACTTACATTGACATTAAGGATATTTCCGGGATTCACGATGTTTCCAACACCAAAAACGTTACCTGAATAGCAGATAACACCTGGATGGATAAGATTCGGGAACTGGACACCGGATTGCCTCAGAATATCCCTTATCCTTTTCCTGGCCAGGGGATTACCGATCCCACATGCTACAGCTACCTTGGGATTGTCCTTACACCAATCCAGGTTCCCCAGTACGGAGTAACCATTGAACCGTCTGCCATGTTTGCCGGTATCTTCATCTAAGAAACCTAACAAATCCCATTGAGATTCGGCCCGGTTGATTTCCTCTATCAAAAAGGCTGTTTCAATGCCAAAACCACCTGCTCCAATAACAACAATTTGTTGCATTTATACTTCCATTGTCTGCTGTATGGCTGTTCGAAAAAATCCATTTTTCCATTGCTCTATCTGCACGGATAAATGATATGGACAACCGTTTATTACCCTTTAAACTCCTCCATCGTGGCGTGCCCAGCTTGACTGATGCCCTCACGTTTGAGAATCTTCCCGACAGTCATGGCGATAATCTTCAGGTCTAACCATAGGGAATAGTTGTCTACATACCATACATCAAACTTGAACTTTTCCTCCCAGCGGATGGAATTGCGACCATTGATCTGTGCCCAGCCAGTGATACCCGGCTTAATCTCATGTCTTCTCGCCTGTTCGGGAGTATAGCGGTCAAGATAAGCCATAAGCAGCGGCCGTGGCCCGACAAGGCTCATGTCCCCTTTGATAATATTAAATAATTCAGGCAATTCATCAAGACTGGTACTGCGCAGGAATTGGCCAAAGGGGGATAACCGTTTCTCGTCAGGCAATAAGTTGCCCTTGGCATCGCGAGCATCTGTCATGGTTCGAAATTTATACAGCTTGAAAGGCTGCCCGTTCAATCCAGGTCGTTGTTGAAAGAAAAGAACAGGTGCCCCATGTTTTATACAGACAAGTATCGCCAATAACGCTAGTAATGGAGAAAGGAGAAATAATGATGGTATGGCAAGAGACAGATCGAGCATCCGCTTTCCAGATTTACGATACATCGAATAATTACCTCCTGACTGTTGCGTGAGCCGCACATGAGCATAAGAGCTGCCAGCAGGTTATCAATCGAACCCCCAAAAGGTAACAGGAGCAGCTCATAGAGGCTCTTTCCGCCTCACGGGAATGACGCGATGGGATAACGACCATCGGGTTATCATCTCTCCATCAGTTCTCTGTTTGACAGCCTCCTGGCAACAACTGGTTTAGGCTATCGCACCTGAGCCAGTCTCCGAACAAGCCGTGCAAAATCCTCTGCATGTTTGGAGCGGTTGAAATGCTCCATTACGTAAAGCCTGCCGGCCATGCCCATGGAGGCAGCCTGCTCAGGATTCCTGTAGAGGTTCCGCACCGCATCAGCCAGTGCAGCGCCATCTCCCGGCTGCACGAATATGCCAGCCTTGGCATCCGCTACTACCTGGCGGATCACTCCGTCGATACCCAACACAATAGGACGGCCAGCCGCCATATAATCGAAAACCTTATTGGGATACGTGGTGCGAAAACTAGGAATGTCTTTGAGTGTGGCTACACAGGCGTTTGAAGCGGCAAGAACATTCCTCATTTCATCTTTTGGAAAAGGGCCGGTAAAAGTCACCTGCGAAGGGCATAGCTTCCTAGCTGCTGCCTCCAGCCGGCCCCGCTCTTTGCCATCGCCCGCCAGGAGGAAATGAATGTCCGGTTCATTTTGCAGGTGTACCGCAGCGTGCAAAAGGGTATCTATATCATTGGCCATACCAAGGGCGCCTGCATAGGTGACCACAAACTTGCCATTGAGGTTGTACTTCTCCCTGATATGCTCCCCTGCGGCCTCAGGATCGAACATCGTGGCATCGACTCCGTTGGGGATCAGGGTGATTTTACTCTCTGGCACTCCCTTGCTGATAAGATAGTCCCGATAGGCTGGTGAGTTGACCAAAAGATGTGTGGCCTGACTGTACAGGAAAATCTCAAACCAGCGGGAAAGCTTGATAAGCAGCGGATTAGTCAATATGCCAAGGGCAATAGCAAACTCGGGCCACAGATCACGAATCTCCAGCAGGAAAGGACGCCTGCGTAATGTGGCAACCAGCCAGGCTGAGCCTGCCTGAAAAATTGGGGGTGTAGTGCCCATGACCAGATCCACATCCTTTTCTGACAGTGCAGCCAGCAATGAAGTGCCCATAAAGCTGAGAAAAGAAACCACCCTCCAGGAGAAGCTTCGGTGCAATGAGGGATAGGTATACGCCCGCAAGATATCAACGCCGCTGATATTCTGTTTTGCCACTGCTTTTTTGTCTTCAACCTTTCGTTTTCCGGTCAGGTAGCTGAGATCGCTGGCTATAATAGTGAACCGGTCTCCAGTTCCAACGAGATACCGGCCCAGTTCAAAGTGACGTGTTCCTCCTGCATCTTTCGGAGAAGCAAATGCCTGATGTATAAGTAAAGTGTTCATGAGAATATCTCCATTTTGTCTTCACCTTCACCTGCCTGAAAAGTACGGCTGATGATTAGCCCGGCAGAGCATGGCTGAAATGAGATCCGGGGCCTGCCACGATTGTCCCTTGATCCGAAGTGAGTTATCGGCCAGACTCAGGGGGGGATTTTTTCAATGGATACCTATTTTGTAATAGGTACTTGTGCTGACTGTTAGTTCTCGGGTAGACCTTAAGGATTTCATTATAGAGTTTTACCATTTGTGTAACGTTACTATTCCAATCATACTTTTTTAGAACAAATTCTCTCCCCGCAGCACCCAGGTTAAGTCGTAATTGGCTGTTTAACATGATTTTTTCTAAAGCTATGGCTGCTGCATTCCTATCATCAGGAGGTACGATAATTCCAGTATGTCCATCCTCTACAACTTCAGGGAGCCCACCCACATTTGATACTACAACAGGGATACCGCAGGCTGATGCTTCAAGGACGGCAACCCCAAAACTCTCACGTCTTGAAAGCGCCACAAACACATCGATCTGATTCAGATATGCGGGAACTAAACTATGCTCCACTTTGCCGATAAATTTTACCTTATCTGCTAAGCCAAGATTTTTGGCCATCTCCTCAAGGGTTTTCCTCAAAGATCCCTCTCCAACTATCATCAGTTTGAGTTTTTTCCCTCTATTTCGGTTTACTAACACTCCGAATGCATCAATCAGAATGTCTATACCATAGCAATCTTCGAGAGATTTAATTGTTCCTATACAAAACGCATCATCACAGTTTCCAGGCAGCACAGGTTTAAGTTTTTGGCAGTCAACACCAAATGGAGTCAATGTTATTTCCTTTTTCGTGTATTTTTCCGCCTCATTTTTCAAAGCCCAACTGGTTGCACAAAGGTAGTCACAACGACTCAGAACAAATTTAATCATCATCCTGTGAAAGGGTGATCTATTTGGAAATTCAAAGACATCAGAACCCCAAAGAGAACCAACAAAAGGATAAAACCTCGTCAAAGCGCCAAGCAGGCCATAACTCGTGATGTAGTGAGCATGAAGGATAGCGGGTTTCAAATCAGCGATAATCCTCCTCAGCTGTCTGATTTCTTTGAAACAATAAACGATCTTATAAAACCCGTTGCCACGTATATTGAAGTCGGAAGCCAAACAGTGAACCCGAATACCAGGTATAGTGTTATCTACAAATGATACAATGTGGACATCATACCCACGCTCAGCTAAAGATGCTGCCCATCTAACAGTATGTATGTTTTTCGCAGAGGCAAGTAAACAGATAACCGGTTTCATTGCCGTTCACTTACTATGCCATCCATAATTGAGAAGGCAACCTTGACTATTTTTACCCAAATATCCATTTTAACACCCCTTTGTCCTCTCTCTGATGAGAGCCTGTCTTAAAAAATGCCAAGGCTCAATTGTCTTATTGTTTACGAACCGGCTATAGCAAGGTACCTGCATCGGGCTGATCGATGGCTCAAGGCAAAGATCTCATTTTCAGTCGGTTAAAGTGTTTTTGATGTTTCAGGCCTTTTTCAATATAATAAGGCGCGATTAGCAAAGCAGAAATAATGCTATACCCAAAAGGAGTTGCTATATCAAAAAATACCCTTATATTGAATGCAATGAGCATTGATACTGTTACGGGATTCTCAGCTTTTCTCAATGCCTGTAAAATGAGTAAGATATACGCAATAAGAAAGAGCCAGCCCCCTTCCAAGGCCATTTTTAAATAAGCATTGTGGGGAGATGTCACATCTACTCCCAACCCTTGCATAGCATCTTTACTACTAAAACCAAATCCTAAGCCGAATGGTTTCTTTACGATATTGGGAATTGTATGTTTAATGATCGTATCTCTTTGGGAGGCGTAGAGAAAATTTCTTTGGTAAAAGGTAATATTTAGTTGATATAGTAAATTTTTAGTAGCAAATGCACAATAAGTTAAATAGGAAATTATACCGACTAAAAATACTAAAAATAATATATAAGTATATATTTTACCAAATTTTTTATAAATAAAATAAAAAATAAAAAAAGTAGCAAAGCTAATTATCCCGGATCTATTTCCTGTAAGGAATAAGACATAAGATAATACGATGCAGATAAAGAGGATAAAATAGTTATTTTTATAAAGTAAAAATAACAAATATAATAAACATAATAAAATAATTCCCAGCGAATTGGAGTTTCCGTATATGGAAGATAATTGGTTTCCATTATAGGCCGGATAAAATATCGTTAATAATAGGCAGAAAAATACTATTTGAAAGTGTTTTAATGAAATTTGTTTGAATAAATTATTATAAATAATGATATTTATGATGAATCCAATTATGTATGTCAAACATTTTATATTGAAGTGAAAAGTGAGAGACAATATGGCAGCTAAAATGAGAATGAGTTGCGGTATTGACGTATCCCTGTCTAAGTTAATCTGCTCCTTACAGAATATGAGATGTATTATGCATAGATATGATATAAAAACTACAGGTAAATGGCCTGGTCCTCCCTTGATCTGAGCTGTCACGAGGCTTACAAAATAAAGAGTAGTCAGGTATGTACTAATCATAATATTTTTTGGGTTAATACAATCCGGTTGTTTTTTACTTTTCCTTTAACTGGACCATATGTTTCATGTACAAAAGTGATCCATTCCTCTCTATCGAGAGCAGATTTTATTAAATAATTTGAAGCGAAGAGATTCTTGCCTCTCATACGAACCATTAGCAATTATTTGCCTGCTTTGTTTCAGCAAGATTAACAGGTCACTGAATTGGACTCTTATCAGCGATACGGGGCGCACACCTGTATACTGGCAGTAATACCAAAGCAATGCCACAGCCTGAAATGTGTAAGAACCAGTGCTGGCCAGCGAACATCCGGTAATTCCCATACGTGGGATGAGTAAGAAATTCAAAATCACATTGATTACAGAGGCAACCGTAACAACGGCAGATATCGTTGCGGGATGGTTGGTCGCAGCCAGGCTGGCTGATAATATTTGGCTGATCCCAAGCATAAAGATGCCCGGCAGGATAGCGAGCATGGGCAGATAAGATCCTTGAAATTCACTGCCAAATAAGGCAGGTATCACCCACCATCCTCCAGCGATCAATAAAAGCATAATCGGAAGCATAATGATTATGGAGGTTCGACATGCCCGCCCTACCAATTCAGGCCGCCCTTTTATGTCCGCTGATATCTTGGGAAAAACAGCCTGAGATATCGCGCTGGGAATAAGCCATAATTTCTCAGTGACCGCTACTACAACAGCATAAAGACCGATCTGTTTGCTGTCTAAAAATAATGGTGCTATGAGCAGGTCGATACGGTTATTGGTCCACTCCGACAATTTACCGAAGTATATCTTCACTCCATACACGACATCCAATTGTATCGTTTTCCATCTCAGCCGAAATTCCTTTGGTCGCATGAGTATGAGGAATGTTACTATCAGCATCAGGGTAGAGGAAAGATACATGCCAAGATAAGCAGTTACCACTCCCCATAACCCGATCTTCATAATTTCGACGAACAGTATTATTAAGCCCAGGTGAAAAATATTAGAAATTAAACCTAAGAGGTTCATTAATCCGATGCGGTCCATCCCAAGGATAATTTTATATCCCCAATCTGTTATATAAAGCAGAGGAAGGGATAGAAGAAGAAGTAAAATCAACCTCTGATCTTCAATCCCTGCTATGCTCTTAAATCTGAGCCAAAGCAAGACCTTCCCCGTACATACCCCCACTATTCCGAATCCGGTGCCTAACAGCAGCGTTACAGCCCAGGACTCTCCAGCCGTATGTTTTCCCTGGGCAACGTAATATACGTTTGCCGAGGCAATACCTGGTCCGCACACGAGGAGTATCATTGACAGAAAAGTGACCATAATTGACCAGATTCCCATTCCTGACGCACCAAGACACCGGGCCAGGATCATATTTCCGACAAATGCGGTCGCGAACATTGATAGGCGGGCTAATAAAGCTATCAGTGAATCACGCGCTACCAGGACTATTCTCCTCTACTCATGTATTTTTTCAGATAATTGGTTACGTTCTGAAGGAATCCCCTCCCCTGTATCCTAATAACGTGGGAAAGCATTCCTGAAGGTGGACGGGGACTGGCTAGTAGATGTCAGTACCTCTTTGAGGTGGATTCTTTGTTCGCAGGCTGGTCAATTTCAGAATCGCTGAAAAGGGTTTCTATTGTTATTCCAGGACTTACTTCAGGACTTACTTCAGGATTTCTCTCAGGACTTCCCTTAGGTCCTGCCTCAGGACTTAACTTTGGGTTCCCCCTGATCCGGCCATTATCCATGATATATACTTTTTTGCAGATCGGGCAGTGCCCCTCCTGCCCCCCTACCTTTATCTTATTACCACAGGTGCACATCCAGCCAGCGATTCTGGCCGGGTTCCCTACCATCAGTGCATGATCCGGAACATCGTGAGTCACCACCGCACCAGCGCCGATAAAGGCGTATTGGCCGATTGTATGGCCACAGATGATAGTGGCATTGGCGCCGATGGTAGCACCCCTTTTGATCAGAGTAGGACGTAATTCACCCATCCCGGGCATGTCTGCCCTGGGATTAAAAACATTGGTGAAGACCATGGAGGTGCCGCAAAAGACATCATCTTCCAGGGTTACCCCTTCATAGATCGAGACGTTGTTTTGGATCTTGCATCCATTTCCGATAGTGACTTTAGGACCGATGACCACATACTGACCTATACGGCAGTCGCGGCCAATGATACTTTCCTTCATAACATGGGAAAAATGCCAGATCGTTGTTCCCTCCCCGATAATGCACCCTTTATCAATTTCCACCGTGGGATGGATATAAGAGACTGAAAACGTTCCTGAAATCGAATTCAATCGGGTCGACTGACCCGCAATGGCAATTTTCTCTCCCTGATGGTCAAGGGATTTCTGGCAGGCCTGAAGTACCCTGAGAACCCGTAAGCCCTCCTGGCCATTGGTGCGAGGCTGCTTTTTCTCCTGGATGCAGGTCAAAAAGTGCTGGCATTCGGCACGTAAAGGCTCTTCCATCTGGAAGGGAACAGGCATGGCCTGGACCTTGCTGGCTACAGGCAGTCTATCTTTCCATTCGATAGTGTGAGGGTATAGGAAAAGTTTCTCCTCACTGATATCATCAAAGACAGCCATTTGCCTATCACCGATAACTATCAGCTTTTGTTCCTTGTAGGGATGAAGCCAATTGACAAAAATGTGTGCATCGACGCCACTATTAAACTGCATAAAGGTAAACGTCACATTCGTCACCTTCTTTTGCAGGTATTCCCCTCCGCTGACCTGGATGCTCACCGGTAATTCGTTCAAGAGCATAAGAATGGCAGAGATATCATGAGGAGCAAAGCTAAAGAGAATATTCTCCTCGGATCGGTTTGTACTCATGTTGAGCCTGTTGGAATAAACATACCCGATCTGGCCCAGCTCTCCCTGGTCGATAAGCTGCTTAAGCTTCAGAACAGCCGGATGATACTGAAGGATATGCCCAACCATGAGAATCAGCCCCTTTTGGGCAGCTAGTAAGACTAACTCCTCGCCATGGGCTACATCCAGGGCCAGAGGTTTTTCCACAAAAACATGCTTACCCGCAAGAAGGGCCTGACGAACCAGGGAATAATGGGTCTGTGCTGGCGTGGCAATGACCACAGCCGCTAATTCCTGATCATCCATAATTGACTGGAGATCGTCAGTAAAGATAAGGCCGGGGTATTTCAGGTATTGCTGGCTTAAGCCCTGCTGTCTATCGCAGACTGACTTTAATACGCCAAGTTCATAAAAATTCCGTACCAGATTCTTTCCCCAATAACCTGCCCCTGCTACAGCTACTTTAATCATTATGCCTTTACCACCTTTCTCCTTCTTTTTATTGCTGCCATTATTCCCTTATTTGATGAAACGCCTCGCTCACTCACGGCGATTCCAATGAAGTAAAAGTATTCATAGAGGATATGATATTTTCCTTAATTGAGAATTAATCTTATTACTTATGACATATTGAATGACATCAATTAATTCATTGTGGCATTCTCGGAATGTAAAGGTGTGATTTGCATTCTTAATAATAAATTTTCTATAAAAATATTTATTTTCACAATCCTTGCCTACTTTTTGCTCAAATTCCTCCTCAAAGTATAGTTTCCACATATCGCATTCTCCGAAAATGAAGTTTATATCTATACTTCCTCTCACTCTTTCAAGTGTATCCAAGGACAATTTGTTAAAGTTAGGATGGAAACTATTATGCGATTTTTTGAAGACCGTCAACCAGGATTTCAATAAGTTAGCTGTCAGTTCAAATAATCCGTCGTTTTTGATTTTTCCGAGTATGGTATTCCAGGAGCTTAGGATCGGTATCTTAAAATTTATAAGCCGGATAAGCTGATTTTTCAATAGATACTGAGCGGATGTAGGATCCAGAACACCTTTTTTTGCATCGAGAGGACTAAAAAGGACGGGAAATCCCATAAGGATAAGTGAACTTACTTTTCCACAGTGTGGCGCTGCAAGTAAAGCTGTTGTTGCTCCACCACATAATCCAGCCAGGACAATTTCTTCCAGCCCATACTTACTGGTAAAAAATTCGACAGCGTCTATCACGTCATGAATAAATCGTCCCTTATTGATTGAAGCATAGAGATCAAAAAGCATAGCTTCTTCTATATCCCCTTCGCTTTCTCCAAGACCAGCGGGGTCGAAGCGCAAGGAATAAAAGCCGTTTTGAGCCAGTCTCCTGCTCAGAGTAACATGCAGCCTGTTGAAGGCAATTCTATCCCCGAGCCCCGCGTTTAAAAAAATAAGTCCGACTTTTTTCTCCACTTCGTTTTTAGATGGGATATGAGCTATTCCGTAAAGCTCGTACTTTGCTCTGTTTTTAAACCTTACAGGCTCTTCCATTACCATCGAACACCTCTAGCCAGCTAAGTGTCCTTTCAAAAAGGACCTTCGATTTGGTTACATATTTGTGGTTTGCCCCTCTGTAGATCCAGAAGGGATCCTCCGGCACTACTGTTCTGAAGCATTGATTATTATCTTTAAAAAGCATGGTAATCTCTTTACTTACAGAAGTTGTCATTTTTTGTATCTCTATCACTAAGGTTCTGGTATCGAATTGCAACTGTATTTTTTTCAGATCAACCTGGGAAAAACTATTATAAAAATCTTTGGATATTACATAGCCTTGGATCTCCACAGGAATATTATTCATTATTTGCTCTATTAACTGCATCCGGTTAAATTGTATCTTTTTATAAATGTTCAGTTGTAAGTTTATATTCTCCCTGAGAGAATCATTAATATACTTTCCAACGTCTATAATCGGCGACCATAAGATAAGATTTTTTATTATTTTTTCTTTTGCCGCAAGCAAGGAAGCAAAAACAGCTCCTAATCTTACCCCTAATAAGCCGAGTTCATCTATCTTTGCTTCTTCCATTAAGAATTCAATTGCTGCTTTCGTATCGGATAAGCACGTATCCAATTTTGTATTTTCAAAGTCTCCCTCACTGTCGCCATTTCCATAATAATCAAATAGGAATACATGATAACCTTGTGCACGAAGGAGTCTGGCAAAATTAACCAGGACTCTATGGCTATAGAGTTTCTCAGTCCCGATCGAATCACAAAATACAATACCCCTTCGGTTATTTGTCGTTTCTCTTTCTGGTTGCAAGAGAAAACCAAAAAGGTTATAACCATTCTCCTTATTTTTAAAAAATAACGGCTTATTCATAGGATGCTTTCACTCCCGGGTATTTTTGATCCCGTGATGGGCAGGAATGACGGTCGAGACTTTCCCTCGCACGGTTAAGACTTCTTCCGCATCGTGTTCGGGGATGCCTTTATAGAATCGGGCTGGCCACTTGCGACGGGAAGAATATGACCTGCTTTATCAACTCCTTTTGTTGTTAACTATCAGGCTCAATAAACGGCGCGGTAAAACGATTATTGTCCTTCTTCCCTGGTGTGATAAAGGGCTTTTATCCACCTTTAATATTAAGGAAGTGAGGGGATCTTTTTCGACCCATGGCCCTATTCCAATAAAACCGCACGGGGAATTTCCGCGCCCTGTATTAAAGGGTACAGTTTAACTCATCAGACGTTTTTTTAAGTGGGTGTGGTTATTTTTTCCTCTTTTTGGCCAAGGGTAGTGCCGTACTGGTAGTAGTGATAGGAGTAGTAGTATCCCTCTTTTTTCAGGTCGAGGCGGTTCATGACCACGCCGAAGATTCTGGCTCCGATGCTGTCGAGTTGTTCTTTGGCTTTGATGATGGTTTTGCGATGGGTATGGCCCACGTGCAACACCTGGATGACCCCATCGACCAGTGAGGCCAGGATGGAAGCATCGGTTACGGAATTGATGGGGGGTGAATCCAGGACAAGGTAGTCGAATCTTCCTTTGAGAATATGCATAAGTGCCTTCATGCGCCGGGAACTGAGCAATTCGGAAGGGTTTGAAGGCAGGGGGCCTGAGGTCAGCACTTTCAGATTCTCCAGGGGAGAGTCCTGAAGGATGGAAAAGATAGTGTGTTCCAGAAAAGGAGCTGCCTGCATCTGGAAGGTCTTTTGCCATGAGGGGAATTTATCCTTCAGGTAATCACCGGTATCGGTCTGTTGGGGGCATCCGTCTTTGAAGCTGAAGTATCCTGTCTTTAAGCTCAGTATTCTGTTCATGGTCGAAGAAAAATGGAGGGTGACAGGGCCTCTCAAATCATCGGGAGTCAAAAGGTTCATGTTCAGGAGAATTAAGCCCAGCCGTTCATGGTAGTAATCCTGCTCCTTAAGGGCATTTTTCTTTTGCTCTTCGGTAATCTTCTGACTGGCTGTCAGCAGAGAGCCCAGTCTTTTTTCTTCCGGGCGGTTTTTGGTCTGGGCATCGATGAGTTCCCCCTCTTTGAAGAAGAGCGAAAAGTGCTCCGAGCGGTCCGATATGGTGAGGGTGCCGCTTCTGCCCTGGATATTGATCAGGCTTATGATGTCGCCAAGACTGTATTCGTCGAGGGTGCCTTCATGCAGGGGAGTATTAAACAGGTCGACCAGGATATTGGTCAGTCCCTTTCTTTTGTGGTCCATGTGGAATCGTTTATGGATAGAGGGCACTCTCAGGTCGGTATCGATCAAAATGATCCGCTCGCCAGCCTGGGCCAGGGTGAGGGCCAGATTCGAGGCGGTAGTTGATTTGCCCTCCTGGGGGATGCTGCTGGTGACCAGGATGGATTTACTCGATGTGCCGCTCCCCAGAGAATAGGTAAGGTTGGTCCTCAGACTCCTGTACGCTTCGCAAAAAGCCGTCGAGCAGTGTTGGTTGCTCAAAAGGGGAAATTTCACCGGCTTTTTCCTGTGAGCGGCAGTCTTAATCGAATCAGCCGCATCGGTCGTTTTGGTTCCCCTGGCCGCTTTACTGTCATCCTCGGGGATGATGCCCATCACCGGCAGTTGCAGGTAGCGTTTTACATCCTCCTCGCTCTTTATGCCGGTCTCGAAATACTCGATCGAAAGGGTCAGACCAAGGCCCCCCAAAAGGCCCAGTAAGATACCCAGGGCGATATTGATTTTTTTCTGACTGCCTTGAGGGGACTCGGGGATGATCGCGGGCTCGGTTACCCTGATATTGCTTTTTTTCATGGTTTCGTTTATCTTGGTTTCTTTGAGCTTATTGAGCATGACGTCATAGAGGACCTTATTGGTTTCGACTTCCCGCTCGAGCATCGAGTAGGCGGCCTCGATTTTGTTATCGGCAATGGCTGCCTCTTCCAGTTTGGCTATTTCGGCCATGATCGTGTCCTCACGGGATTTGAGGACAGAATCCTGCAGGAGGAGCCCTTGCAGGGATTTATCCAGCGTGTGGGTGAATTCTTTTTTCAGGATTTCGATCTTGCTCTCCGCATCCACAACCTCGGGGTGTTTGTCTTTGTAATCCCGCTTCAAATCGTCCAGCCTGATATTCTCTCTTGAAAGCTCTTTGCTGAGATCCAAAAGCAACTGATCGTCTATGAGGTCTTTGCCCAGTGTTTTGTCTTTCCTGCGGTTGAGCAGGTTTTCCAGCTCCAGGATTTTCGCCTTTATCCCCATCCTCTCGGTATGAATCCTGATATAGGCATTATTCAGGTCTGTGACTTTTCCCGTGACAATGTCCTTTTTCTCACGGATCGAATAGATCCTGTTATTGGTTTTAAAATCGAAAAACTTTTTCTCGGCAGCGTCTATCTTCTGCTTCATCTCCTCGATCTGGGCCGAGATCCAGTTCACAAATTCCCTGACCGACTTATACCGTAAGGAGGTATCATAGTCGATATAGCTCTTAACCACTGCATTGGCTATGGCAGCAGCCCAGACGGGGTCCTCATCGCTGGCCGAAATATTCACCAGCCGGGTATCCTTGACGGGCTGAACCTCTATCCTGTCTGCCAGAGTGGATACCAGGGCCGCCATCTCGCTGTCAGGCAGATCCTCGGCCAGACTTTTGGCCCCTCCCCCTGCAATCGCCCTCGATCCATGAGGCTTTTCTCCTGCAGTGCCGGTGAGAAACTCACTCAGGCCTTTCATGCTTTCCCTCAGGTTTTCAATGTTTTTTCTGACGGCAGTCCTGAAATGGAATGCAAATCCGGCACCTTCGGTGAACTCCTTTGACTCTTTGCTCTTTTCGCGCTCCTTCAGCTTCAACCTGTCGATGACCTGCTTCAATACCTCGTAGCTGGTAATGATCTTAAGCTGAGTGTTGAAGCTCAATTCTTCCGACAGGGCTGTCTCGTAATACAGGTACTCCATGTTCTCGCCGCTAACCACAGATCTGTTCGTTTCCTTATCGATAAGGATCTGACATTCGGCCTTATACTGAGGAACAATAACCTGATTGACAACAATAGCCGCAGACACACAGATCAAAACACAGGCAATGAGAACCCATTTCCGCTTTCGGATAAGGGTTACATAATCCAGAAGATGAACTTCACTGATCTGCTCTCTGTCATCGAGAGGGTGATCATTTTTGCTTTGCTCCATACTCTCTCCCCTGCCCTGTGCCCGCATCACCAGAAAGATTCCGGTACATTCAGCCGATCCCCCGGCTTGAGCTCGAAGTCAATGGCTTTGCCGCGCTTCACCCTGTCAAGGTCAATCTGATACACCTTATCTTCCCCCTTTACCTTCCTGACCAAGGTAGCTTTCTGAGGGGCGGCACGATTGGTGAATCCTCCGGCTATGATGCAAAGACTCAAGGCAGTTAAACCATTCTGATAATCATAGGCACCAGGATTACTCAGACAGCCCGTAATATAAACGCGCTGCTCGTTGATGTCAGAATCCTTTTGTGCCTCCACCACGATTACATCACCCGACGACACGGTCAGGTCACCCTCAAGGCCGCTCCCCTTCACTAACCGGTCAATATCGATGACCGTCGGGCCCTCTTTTTTCATCACTCCCTCGACAGCCTCCGAAGCATCAATGCCGGCAACCACATCCAGGGCATGGCGAAAGAGCATGATCCTCCTGCCCGCCTTTTCCGTTACCCCGCCAGCTTCGGCTACGATTTCAAGAAGGGTGGCCCTGCCGGTCAGAACATAGGTCCCCGGTGATTTGACTTCCCCCCATACGATCACCTTCTGGCTGTTATACTTTTCCATGCTTACGTATACCTTCGGGTCCACCAGGTAATCTTGGCCTAAAAGACCCGTTATCTTTTCCTCTATCTCTTTCACCGTCAGCCCGGCCACCCATACATTGCCCAACCAAGGGAAACTGATGGTCCCATCAGAAGAGACTGGAAACACCTCGTTTATAGCCGGCCTTCCTGCTACATTGATTTTCAAAACATCAAGATTTCCTACCTTATAGACATCTGGTGGCGCAGCAAAAACAATTGCCTGATAAGCCTGGAGTAATAAAAATATGATAAACAGGAGAGGCATGGGAAAAAAATTTTTCGATGGAAGATTTGAAGGATTGAACATTTGATTATGACTTCTCCACTGAGTTTAATTTTTTTCTGTTTATCGGCTATGATTTTTGAAAATTTGATGAAAATTTCATAAATTTATAACAATAATTCATGTTAATTTAAAATCATAGCTTCGCCCTCTTGATTTCAAAGTTAATTTGAAATCTCATGAAAAGGAGCATATATTTTAAAAAAATAAAAATAATTTTGATAATAAGTATAAATTATATTTTTAAATAAAATAATAAAAAATAATTAAAATATTAAAAACATTATCCTTGAAATAACGAATAAAATAGGCATTAGTGGATACAATTAAGGATTTAGGAGTGCTCATTAAAAATATATCTCTCTACCGGACACTTTTTATCTATGATTCTGTATACGTCAGTAAGTACGGACATTTCCCGTCATTCTGAGCGTAGGCTTAGAATCCAGGGGGGTGCTGCAACCATGCATGGATTCCCGC
>JBFMGO010000125.1:0-16664 GCA_040752695.1 bacterium | reverse complement strand
TAACTTCCCCACGGAATGTCGCTTCCCACCATTCCACTTACACGGAGAGTTACGATACGAGTCATATCGAAGATGAGTATATGTGCAGGAGCCGGGAACTGCTATCTGGAAATAACAACAACAATAACAACAATAACAGCGACCACGATAATAATAATAATAATAATAACAACGAGAGAACTAAACGATCTGGAGAACGTGATTTCTACTTTACATCGAATGGCATTTAATCTGAGCAAGGAAGATGCCAGGTTAAAGTCGGACGTGACAGGTTACTGATATTATTATCTTTTTTGCCCACGGCAAAACCATTTGAAACCGGCATTTCCTCTTTATGAGAATGAGGTCGGAATCCGGCTTTAGCTTTTTTTGAAGCGCTAAAAAATCCGGATATGGCCGCTTTTATACCTGAGATATAAGGAGGAAAAGCCCACGGTGCAGGCAACAAAACAGGTGGTAATAAATTTTATACAGGCTCCATATATTATATGGATTCAGGTGGTATGGAACCCTTATCGGGCAATGCGGCTTTATTGGTAATTTTCACTTTTTATGCAGGCAGTGAGAGCCTGGAGTCACCATAATATCATAAATACCATATAGTAGGTGCAATTAATCTGTAACTTCCCTCCATCAGGGCCCCTTTCGAAAACTTCGGTCGGTTCCTCATTCCTTGACATAGCTCCAGGTATCGTGATTCCTGGTATTGTGGTTCCCGATATCGTAGTTCCCATCTCATCGTAACATTCTGCGATTCAGATAATATCTTGTTTTTCAACAATTATTTTTGAAACTGACTTTTTTTCGGAGGTGATATAAGCTTTTCCTTGAATACTGTCCATTTGTACAGTATAATGATTCTATAGCGACCACATAGAGTGACCATGGAGAACCAGTGGCCATGGAGAACGAGTGACTACACACAAGTACAGGATACTTATGGAAAGGTTAACCGTATCGCAGGAGAGGGTGCTCTCCTTTATCATTGCCTGCCAGAAAAATCATGGTTCCCCGCCAACGATCAGGGAAATCGCCCTGCACTTTGGCTACAGGAGCCTCAACAACGTCCGCCAGCACCTGCGCCTGATTGAGCGCAAAGGGTATATTCGCCTCATTCAGGGGAAAGCCCGTGGAGTAGAAGTGGTTGTGGGGCTCGATATGGATTCGGGTGGAAGGGGCATACAGGTTCCTCTTGTCGGATCGGTGCCTGCCGGGAAACCCATTACTGCTATTGAGAACCGGGAGGACTCCATCACCCTGGATCAGAATCTCTTCAAGGGGCCGGGGCTTTTTACTCTGCGCGTCCAGGGAGAGAGCATGAGCGGGATCGGCATCCTCGATGGGGACATTGCCATCATACGGCAGCAGCAGGCTGCGGAAAGCGGGGACATCGTGGTGGCTCTTATTGACGGCGAGGCAACCTTGAAGCGCTATATCCAGCAGAATGGGAGCATCATCTTTCGGGCTGAAAATCCGGGATTCAGCGATATCACCATCCCTGCGGATCAGGGTGAAGTGACCATTGCCGGTAAATTGATTGGAATCATACGGAAAGTGTAGTGTGCATTGACGTGTGCATTGACGGGAGATGGGAAGCGATCATGAGGAGATCAGAAACAGGGGACCGGAAAATCATGGAACGGCGTATCGTGCACATCCACATAGCCAGTTTCTATGTTGCCGTAGTCAGGGCATCCCAGCCAGGGCTTGCCACGTATCCCGTAGCTGTGGCCGCTCCTGGAAACATCCGCCGCATTCTGCTTGACGTGTCATCTCAGGCATCTCAGGCCGGTGTCTACAAGGGGATGCTCCTTGAGGCTGCCCGAAGAAGGTGCCCTGACCTTGTGGTGCTCGACCCTGCGCCCGAATTGTACGAGCGTGCCAGGGCTGCCATCGTGCAAGAGGCTGGCCGCGTCTCGCCGAAGGTCGAGACGGCGGAGCCGGGGCACTTTTTTATTGATCTCACCGGCACCACGCGGCTGTGGGGAGTAGCTCTCGATGCTGCCGACCGGTTAGGGAGCACAGGCTGATGAAAGCCCTTGACGGCATCAGAACACGATTTGGTCACAATGCCATCACCTTCTTACGTTGTCGCGGGCCTTTGGGGGTGCGATAATTTTGAAGTAATTGCAGGATAGGCTTTTTTGCAGTCTTAGAATGAGTTTCCCGAAAAAACATAATTCAAAACCCTATGGTGATAGATATCACTCCATATCTGAACAGTGTCCAGACGGGATCTGATTACACGTGATTTCTCAGCATGAGCTCTATCGGGTGCGGATGCAGATAGTATTGGCTTTTCAGGTAAGGCTCGTCAAACTTTCTGACATAGTGCTTTAAGAGAACAACGGGCACAATGAGGGGTATCATAGCATTATGGTAGTTTTCAATCACTTCAAGGAGCTCTTGTTTTTCGTCCGCCGAGATCGTCTTTTTGAAATAACCCATAATATGTTGGAGGACATTGACATTCTTTTTGATGGTAGCTTTTAATTTGAGTGCAGTCATGAGAATGAGGATGTAGTTATCAAAGACTTTGGTAAGATCATCGGCTTTGGCCTGGGCCACAATTTTTCCAAGATCACTCAAGTATTTGGTACTGTGCGACATAATGAGTAATTTATGATCCCTGTGAAACGAGATCAATCCCCCGATTGAAAAGTTGTCCCTGACAAGGTCTTTCCATCGCTTGAATACAAAAACCCGCTCGATAAAATTTTCCCTCAGTCCTGCATCATTCAATCTGCCTTCATCCTCAACAGGCATGAGAGGAAATCGATCCATGAATTGCCTGGCAAAAAGACCCACTCCTTTTTTCACGGACGCTCCGGTACCGCTGTAGATTTTAATATCCTTCATTCCCGAGCTTGGGGATTTGCTTTTAAATACGAATCCGCATAGATCCAGTTTTTCGAGCTCATCGAGCTTCTGCTCTGACCATTGGAGCATTCGCTCGGTGTAATCGAGGCCGGTTCTTACCGTAACCAGACGCGGTGACTGCGGATCTCCAACCAGGTGCATCGCCTCCCGTGGAACGCTGAGCCCGCACTCAACCTCCGGGCAGACCGCAATCCAATTGACAAACTGGCCGACAATATCTCTCAAATAGTGATTTAACTTATGCCCGCCGTCGTAGCGGACAGGCTCTCCCAAAAGACACGCGCTTATGCCTAAATGAATACGACCTTCCATCCGGTTATCCCCCTCCCGGTATTATACAACAAAAATTTTCCGGTGTCCTGACAGGTTTCCAGATATTCCCCATCTTCCATTGAACTGATATAAGTTCGGATGAATGTTTATCAGATTTCTGATACAATTCTCAGAAATCTGATACTTGCCGTAAGGCAAGGATGAGCAAATATGAGGGATTTAGCCCTCCATTACTCTGGCATCAATTTTGCATCTAATTTTATCATAAATCACCATAAAAAGGAAAATTCACCTGTTTCAAATTTCAAATCTTACGGAGCGAGCCAGAGAATTATAATATTGAAAGATATCTTCCCATTATTTTACAACTTTTTTGAGTGGCTCAGTAGTGTGTAGTCTGCTAGTACCGGTACAAATCATAACGAATAAAATATAAAGTATCCACTATGAAAATGTAAATATCCACTATGAAAATGTAAAGCACTCACCATGGAGGAAAGGTATGAGAAGGCATAATAATAAGGGTATCATTTTGCTGGCGGCAGCATTCATTACGGGAATCTGCATCCTTACCGTATCCTGTCGTGACACGAATAATTCAAAAGATTCATCATCTGGCCAAAATACCATAGTAAAGCCAACAAGTAAGGGCAGGCAACTGGCTGCCCTTACTCCTGTCGAGGACTGTGATGATCTCCTTGCCTCATTTAAAGCGGCTGCAATGCGGGATATGGAGGATAAGATCGATTCTTATAAAGCCCAGGTCGCTGACTGTAATGGCTGTTGCTACCCCTATTATTATGAAGGCTATGGTGACGGTGCCTCACTTCCGCCGAAAAGTACCGGAAGTACCGGCGGTGCTGCCGGATCTGAAGCGACTGGCGATAATGGGGAAGCTGACCAGCAAAGCGCCAGTGAGCACTCTACGACCAATAATCAGGTGCCCGGAGTTGACGAGGCTGATTTTGTAAAGAATGATGGTTCGTATATTTACATTCTGGCCAATAACAAATTCCAGATAATAGCTGCCTGGCCTGCTGACAGTGCCGATGTAATCAGTAATACCGAGATCGAAGGCACTCCCAGAAAGCTGTTCGTTGATCCGGACAGTGCCAGGGCTGTTGTCTATTCGAGCCTCGATCCTGTTCATGAGAATGAAAAGCCATATCCGGCCTATGACGGCTATATCTCTCCCTATGACGAATGCGTCTACGGCTATGACTGTGATTTTGCCGGTGATAATCTCAACCTGAAAATTACCGTTTATGATATTTCAAATCCTGCAAGCCCTTTTCTGCTCAGAGAGATCCGCTTCAAAGGCTCCTCCTATATTAATTCCCGTCGAATTGGAAAAGCCGTGCATACCGTTATCCTATCGCCGGCTTTTCAATCACCAGAGATCAAATACTGGCCGGAGCTTTGGCAAAAGTGCTGGTCAACTACTGATCCCAGTGAGAAACCGAAACTTGAGGAACTCCTCGCTGCCTTCGATGAGCTTAAGCAAACGAATCGCGAAATCATTGATCAAACCGCCATTACTGACTGGCTTCCCACAATTGAGGACAAACGTTACCAGAATGGTGAAACAATCACCACCGAAACCCTGTTACAGGACTGCAACAGCATCGACACCAGCAGCAGCTTTTATGCGGTGAACTCTTCGGACAACCAGTCTTTTCTGACTGTCTTTTCATTCGATATCGACCAGCTTGAAGAGCCCCGAAAGGCAACGATTTTTGGCCGGCCCGGTGCTGTCTATTCATCCGCTTCGGCCCTCTATGTGGCTGCGAGGCAAGGGTACAGATACGGTTATGACTGGTACTATGATCCTGCCAGCCAGATCACCGAAGCCAGTACCATTCATAAGTTCAGGCTCACCAGCGAGCCTGCTGCCGGCTGCGAGTACAGCAGCAGCGGAGTCGTGAAAGGCCGGGTGCTGAACCAGTTCTCCCTGGATGAGTATCAGGGCTGCCTGCGCATAGCTACTACCACGGGTCATCTTCCCGGCCCTGATGTACACAGCACCATGAGCATTCTCAAGGAAGAGGCTCAGGGACTTGAGGTGGTTGGCCAGGTTGATAACATTGCCCCTTCTGAAGATATCAGGTCGGTCAGGTTTGACGGCCTAAGAGCCTTCGTGGTGACTTTCAAAAAGACCGACCCGCTGTTCGCCTTTAACCTGAGCGATCCCAATACCCCGCGAATCGAGGGCGAGCTTAAGATTCCAGGTTATTCTACCTATATGCATCTTATGGATGCCAATCACCTCCTCACCATCGGCTATGATGCCGAAGATCAGGGAACGTTTTCCTTATTCCAGGGTATTATGCTGCAAATCTTCGACATTTCAGACATGGCACACCCAAAACGATTATATAATGTGATCAAGGGCACCCGTGGGAGCAGTTCGGAGGCAGCTCTCAACCATCTGGCCTTTACCTATTTTTCTCCGAAAGACCGTCCGAATCTTCTGGCCATACCCATCACTATCTGTGAAGATGAACAGGGTAGCTACTATGGCACGCAAATGGCCTTCAGCGGGCTTTTGGTCTATGAGGTAACCTTAGAAAACGGCTTTTCGGAACTTGGCGGCGTTTCACATGTCGATCCTGATTCGGCGGAAAGTTACACCCTTTGCAGCAGTTGGTGGACTCAACCAAACTCAATTGTCAAGCGAAGCATCTTTATGGGTAACTACACGGATAACTACATATATTCGATAGCGCTTGACCAGATCAAAATTCAAAGTGTGGACAACCTGGGAACGGATACCTGCGTAATAGATCTCATGAAGGAATAAACGAATGGGGCGAGGTCAGCCAGTACTCAGTACATCGCGGCGTAAGTAACAATACGCTTTCGTTTTTATCCTATTGGGAGGATACTACCAGAAAGATCAACCTCACCAATCCCTCTCCCTCAAGGAAGGGGAGGGGGAGTCAATGGCGGGGTCTTTGGGGGAGAGTATCTCGATCGCCCTGTCTAAGGCTGCGTGGTTGCCCATCATCACCAGAATATCTCCTGACTCGACGGCCGTATTGGAACCAGGGCTTGAAATCGCTTCATCTCCCCGGATAACGGCGATAACGGTAACCCCTGTTTTCAATCGCAGGTGCAATTCTCCGAGGGTCTTGCCAATTGCCGGGGACTGAGGAAGCACCAGGAAATTTTCGGTCAGCGTTTCAGCAATGAGGTGCTGAATATGTTTAAACCTCAGATCCGGCAGATTCAACCCACGGAGCATGCTGTATCCCTGGTTTCGAATGAGCTGAACCTGGAGTTCGATCATGTTTCGGGGTATATGGAATTGCCGCAGAACATGGGAAAAGATTTCTACCGAGGTTTCGAATTCTTGCGGGATCACCTGACTGGCTCCCAACTTGTATAATTCTTCGATCTCGGCAACATATTGAGTGCGGACAATGAGAAAGATTTCAGAATTCATGTGCCGGATCAGCCAGGTAATTTTTTGGATAGCCGAAGGGTCCGAAATAGCGATGACTGCCAGGCGGGCACGGGAGATGGCTGCACGTTTTAAAATCTCCGGACTTCCCGCATCACCGTAATAGATTGTGTGCCCTGTTTCCTTTCCCTTTCGGACATTCAGGATATTTAAATCTATAATTACATAAGGGATCGCCGTTGCTTGCAAAACCCGGGCCAGGTTTCGGCCATTTTCTCCATAGCCGATAATCACAACATGATCCTGCCTGGCATACTTTTCCTTCTCTTCTTCAGCCCCGGCCTTGGATGCTGCCCCTACCAGGGTATCCAGCCAGCCCAGGAACGGCTGCAAGCGAAAGCCAGCTTTAGGCGCAATGAGAATCAAAAAGGGAGCAGCCATCATGCTGATAATGGCAGAGGCTAAAAAACGTTGATACGTGATGGGCGAGAGCAGCCCGTAGTTCAATCCTGCCTGGGCCAGTACAAAGGAGAATTCACCGATCTGGGCCAATCCCAGAGCGCCGCTGATCGAAGTGCGTGAAGAGCAGCGAAGCATCACCATCACGATAAAGACAACGAACATCTTACCCCCTAAAATGAGGGCTGCAAGCCCCAGAACATGCCAGGGGGCGTCCAGAGCGGTTTGAAGGTTTAATAACATGCCAATGGAAATGAAAAAAAGCCCGGCGAAACTATCCCGTAAAGGGAGAATATTGGCCAGAGCCTGATAACTGTATTCCGACTCGGACAGAAGCAATCCAGCGATGAATGCTCCCAGGGCCAGCGAAAGACCAAGGCGCGAGGTCAGCCAGGCTGTCCCCAGGCACAATAAAATAATAAAAAGGGTGAAAATCTCCTGATTTCTCATCCGCACTACGTGGTCTATGATTCGGGGGAGGAAAAACCGGGCCGAGAGTACTACGATACTGATAACTGCCACTCCGGCGATTATGGGGAGGATGACCTTTCCCCAGGAGCTGGTGCCGTCCGCTGCCAGTACCGGCGTCAGTAATACCATGGGAGCGATGCATAGATCCTGAAATAAGAGTACGCTGACGGCAAAATTCCCGTGGAGAGTTGTCAATTCCCCTCTTGCTCCGTACAGTTTCAGAACAATAGCTGTGCTGCTCGGAGAAATAAGAAAGCCAAAGAAAACCGCCTGCGGAAAAGTATGCCCCGCTAAAGAGGCTACTCCTGTAACCAGGGCGGTAGTCAAAAGAATCTGAAGTCCTCCCCCGAGAATGATAGAGCGTCGAAGTTCCCTCAAACGACCGAGTGAAAATTCCAGACCAATGGTGAAGAGGAGAAGAACGATACCGATTTCAGCTAACATCTCAATCTGGTGAATCTCATGAATCACTCCCAGAAATGACGGCCCGATAACGATTCCGGCCAGCAGGAATCCTACTATGGAGGGCATGTGTATCCGATTGACCAGGTTGACCGTTACAATGGCCACGGCCAGGGTAATGATCAAATCCAGCAACAATGGTATCTGGGGTGTTACGGCTGCATTCATGAAGGATTACGTTTCCTTTGACCTGATTTACTCTGCACTTGCTCCATCTGCACTTGCTCTATATGATTTATAAGGTGCCTTTCATCTCACATTCCCCATACGGTAATACTGTTAGTTTGATATTTCTCTTCCCGCCTGAATATTTTCTCCTCCCACCTTTTTCCCTCGCGGCGGTCAAAAATCACCAGATGGCCTTGATCCGTATTGCAGCAGTCCATATATTCCATTGTCTGTTTGAGCCCCCTGGCAAGAGTATCATCGAGTGACTTATGGAGTACCTTAAGCTCGATCACCACTTTTTGAATCCCGGTATTATAAGGCCAGACAATGAGAAGGTCTGTCCGCATCCGGCCAAGGCCATACTCCCTTTCCACTCTTCCTCCGCCATTTATGATCCTTTGAAGGAAAGCCTGCAAAAGCAGTTGAGGACCTGCCTCTTTGTACTGAAATCGCTCTACCCAATGCTCCGAGTGCTCGCGGAAAAATTCCTGAAATGAAGCAAGAAGCTTGTCCATGTCGATCCGGCCATCCAGACCGATATACCACGAGGGCTGCTCCGAGATAGTGACCTGAGTGCTGTAAGTCAATTCTCTGGGAATCACTTCCTGATAGATCCGGTTTGCTATGCGCAACTGCCCGTCAATGCTCACCAGCCCTAAGTCTATTACATATGACAAGTCTTCAAAAGGGATCTGCTCCGGCTCTTTGAGCCCTTCCAATATTGGCTCGATCACCCGACGGACCCGGGCTTCCTGCAACTTGTCAGCCAACTGGTCGATATGAGTATCCCTTCTCAGGATAAGGTTTTCTTTGGCCTTTCGAATCATCTCGGCTGTAACCGGCTCACTCCGGTCACGCCCCTCCTTCATGGTAAAACACGCTTCGTAGCCAAGGGCATTTACCAGCCAGGGCTGACCCTGGGTCAAGTCCCAAATCAGGTCCACGGCTCCGTGCGCAAATTCCTGTCCCGTTTCTTCTGTGTGTTCTTGATAAAGAGCCGATACCTCACCCTTGGAGAAGCTTCCAAGACGAAGAGATTCCGCTTTGATATTAAAAGCGCTTCCTCCAGTAATTATCGCTTTGTCCGCGGCAGAATGTATCCTGTAGTCTCTCACATCCCGAACGCCGCACAGCACGATGCTCTGAGGAAACGTGCCAGGCCGCATATCATAGCCTGACCGCAATTGACGCAACACGGAAATCAGTGTATCCCCCACAAGGGAATCGATCTCATCGATCAAAAGAACCAATGGTAGTGGACTTTCTTTGGCCCAAAGAGAAAGTAAGGAGTTTAAAGCACCATGTTCCCCGCTTTTTTCCAGTATCTGCAGCCAGTGAGATTCAGGGAAATCATCTTCCAGAAAATGAGATGCCCTCAAAGACATCGCAGACAGTATGGCCTTCATACCCTTTCGCACATCCTCCCTGGCAGTCTGAGCCGACTCCACATTGAAGTAAAGACACCGGTAGCTGCCTGTAGCATTCAAATAATCCATCATCGCCAGAAGGCAGGTGGTTTTCCCTGTCTGGCGTGGAGCATGCAAGACGAAATATTTTTTCTGGGCAATCAGGGACAGTACCTCACTGAGGTCAAGCCGCCCAAGTGGAGGCAAACAATAGTGCTCCTCGCATCTTACCGGTCCGGCAGTATTGAAAAAGCGCATCTTTTCAGCTATCCTCCCTTCAGTTATTTTACTTCCTCTTCGTATATATTATAGCATAGAATAAATTTAATAATAAAAAGAAATTATTATCGATAATCACACTTGAGATGGCCCCATGCCTTTCGAGAAAGCCTTATACCATTTTTTCGTTTATTATGGTATTATAGCATTATGCTATTATAGCATTATATTACGAGTATTAACTAGATCTAATATCATTATATATAATATAATGTAGATTATATCTACTTGATTCGCTCATATTTATAAGGCAACATATCTAATCTATTGCTGAAAAATGCGAAAGTATAGATCTAATAAAAAGCATCTATCAATCCCACAAAAAAGGATGCGATGGCTAACGTATATGAGCGACTTGATTATAGATTCTATTGCCTGACATTTTTTCCGAGAACTTCGCATACTCAGTCTGGGCACTATGCAGACATATAGATAAAACATGAGCAAAAAAGAACAAGATTACAAAAGTTATAAAAATTACAGGGATTACAAAGGTGCCATAAGAATTGTCTCAGCGCGCCAGAACAACCTGAAAGGATTTGATGCTGACATCCCGTTGCATCAGATCACGGTCATTACCGGGGTGAGCGGGTCGGGCAAATCGAGCCTGGCCTTCGATACTCTCTACGCTGAAGGGCAAAGGCGTTACCTTGAAACTTTCTCTCCGTATGCCCGCCAGTTTATGGACCGCATGGATAAACCCAGGGTCGAACGAATAGAGGGCATCCCTCCGGCCATTGCCATAGAGCAGGGAAGCCCGGTGAAAACCTCCCGCTCCACGGTGGGGACCATGAGCGAGCTGACCGATTACACCAAGCTGCTCTTTGCCCGCATCGGTGAGCTGCATTGCAGCCAGTGCTCCCGGAAAGTGGTGCGTGACACCCCTGAAACCATCTGGGAGGCGCTCAGCCAGGAGGAGGCCGGAAGCCGCATGATCCTGTCATTTCCCTATCCCAAAGGTGCTCTTGATCCGGCAGTGATCAGGCAGGAGCTTTTGCGCCAGGGGTTTTACCGGGTTCTGGCCGGGGACCGCGTCATGGAAATCGCAGAAGAGTACGATTCAGGATCTATTGACCAGTCAGGAACTATTGACCATCCAGCAATTAGTGACCATCCAGCAATCGGTGATCAGCCAGCAATCGGTGACCGGCCAGCAGTTGGTGACCAGCCAGCAGTTGGTGACCAGTCAGTGATCGTTGACCGGTTCGTCATCCGGCCTGAGGATACCGAGGCCAGGACCCGGATTATCGACTCCATCGAGCAGGCCCTTCGGTTTGGCCAGGGCCATATTCTGGTGCGGATTCCGGGGCAAAAGACCCTCAGGTTCAGCGCCCATCTGCACTGCCCATATTGCGATATTGACTACAAGGACCCGGTGCCGAACCTTTTTTCCTATAACAGCCCCCTGGGGGCCTGTCCCACCTGCCGGGGCTTTGGTCGGATCATCGAGATCGATCTTGATCAGGTTATTCCAGATCCCGGCTTATCGATCGAACAGGGTGCTGTCAAGCCCTGGGGCACGGACCGGGAGGAGTATTTTGACCTGATCCGTTTTTGCCGCAAAAAAGGTATCCCTGCCACTGTTCCCTTCCAGGATCTGACGCACGGTCAGCAGCAGTCAATCATCGAAGGTGAACGCGGCTTTTATGGCATTCGCGGCTTTTTCAAATGGCTCGAGAGCAAAAGCTACAAGATGCATGTCCGGGTGCTTCTGTCCCGCTACCGGGGCTATTTCACCTGTCCGGTGTGTCAGGGCAGCAGGTTCAAGCCTGAAGCGCTCCTTTACCGGATCAAGGGGCTGAACCTGGCCCAGGTGTACAGCCTCTCGATCAGCCAGGCCCGGGAATTTTTTACCGGTCTGGCCAACGGACAACATCCCGGCCATGCCTCGACAGCAGGGCAACTTGACCGCACCTCAACAGCAGGCTGGCCTGCCCAGGCTTCGATAGCAGGCCGCCCTTCCCGTGCACCATCAGCAGGGCAACTTGACCATGCTTCCTTGACGATCCTGCGCGAGATTAAAAGCCGCCTTCAGTATCTCGATGAAGTGGGGCTTGACTATCTGACCCTGGACAGGCAGTCCCGGACGCTCTCAGGGGGGGAGGTCGAGCGGTTAAGCCTGACCAAGGCACTTGGCTCATCTTTAGTCAATACCCTCTACGTGCTTGATGAGCCCAGCGTGGGCCTTCATCCCCGCGATAATCATCGCCTGGTGAAAATCATGAAGGAACTGGCCAGGCAAAATACGGTCGTTGTGGTCGAGCATGATCCCGAGATTATCGCCGGCTGCGATCACCTGCTCGACCTTGGCCCCGGAGCAGGGGAGGAAGGCGGAAACATCGTCTACAGTGGTCCTCTCTCTGAAATGGCCGGAGCCGAAGGGTCAAGGACAGTCGATTATCTTCTTGGCCGGACCCGGATTCCTGTACCTGTAAGCCGCAGGAAGCCCGATCCGGCAAAAGTGATCAGGGTAAAAGGAGCCAGGGCGCATAATCTGAAAGGTATTGACCTCACCCTCCCGCTGGGCCTTATGGTATGCCTGACCGGTGTTTCAGGATCAGGCAAGAGCACCCTGGCCGAGGAGATTATCTATCAGGGAATCAGGAAGGAAAAGGGCCTCTTTGCTCTAAAAGCGGGATCATACGACCGCATCGAGGGATTTTCTGATATCGGGGAGGTTATTATGGTTGACCAGAGCCCGATCGGCAAGACCCCACGATCCAACCCGGTGAGCTACGTGGGAGCCTTCGATCCGATCCGCAGGCTTCTGGCCAAAACTCCTCTGGCTAAAGAGCGGAGGTATTCGGCGGGCATGTTTTCGTTCAATGTCCGGGGTGGCAGGTGTGAGACCTGCCAGGGAAATGGGTTTGAAAAGGTGGAGATGCAGTTTTTGTCCGACGTCTATATCACCTGTCCTGACTGTCAGGGCCTGCGCTACCGGAAGGAGGTGCTTGAAGTTACCTACAGGGGGAAGAGCATCGGTGATATCCTCCTGCTGACTTTTGCACAGGCCAGTGACTTCTTTAAAGACTCTGCCGAAATTACCCGCCTCTTGCATCCTGTGATCGAGGTGGGGCTCGGCTACCTGCGCCTTGGCCAGCCGATCAATACCCTTTCGGGAGGCGAGGCCCAGAGGCTCAAGCTCATCAGGCACCTGCCTGCACGCTCTGGCACACGCTCCCGTGCGCGTACTGGTGTGCATTCCAGGGCACACTCCACCTCTTTATTCATTTTCGACGAGCCGACTACCGGCCTGCATTTCGAGGATATCCATAAGCTGCTTCGAACCTTCGAGAGGCTGATGGAGGCAGGCCACTCCCTCCTGATCATCGAGCACAACCTCGATGTGATCAAGTGCGCAGACTATATCATCGACCTTGGCCCGGAGGGAGGGGATGCGGGCGGCTACCTGGTGGCGGCAGGCACACCGGAGGAGGTGGCCCGGGTTTCGGATTCCCATACGGGCAGATTTTTGCAGCGGTATCTCGACGCATCGTCATCATCCATCAGTGCTCAAGCTGGAAATGTGAGTATTGCATATGAGTGCATGGCAGCCGGAGCCACAGCAGATGAATGCGGGACAGATCATGCCGCAGCAGATGGGGTCACAGCAGGCGAGAGCGGGGCAGATCATGCCGCAGCAGATGGGGTCATAACTATCAGCGGTGCCAGAGAGCATAATCTGAAAAATATCTCCGTAACTATTCCCCGCGATCAGGTGGTAGTGATTACGGGCATCAGCGGATCAGGCAAGTCGAGTCTGGCCTTTGATGTCCTGTTTGCCGAAGGGCAGCGCCGCTACATCGAAAGCCTGCCCACTTATGTGCGGCAGTATCTCAGGATCATGGAGCGGCCGGACCTCGACCTTATCAACGGCATCCCTCCAACCGTGGCCATAGAGCAAAGGATGAGCAGCCTGCAAAGGCGGTCCACCGTAGCCACGATCACCGAGATCTATCATTACCTGCGGCTTTTGTTCAGCAAGGTCGGAATGCAGTATTGCCGGTGCAATCACCTTATCGCCCCTCAATCGGAGGCGGAAATGCTCAACCGCCTGAACGAGGTTTTCGAGGGCAGGGAGGTTCTCCTTCTGGCCCCCAAGGTTGTCCGGCGAAAAGGCATTTACCAGGACCTCTTCAGACAGGCCATCAAAAAGGGCTGCCGCATGGCCAGAGTTGACGGCATGCTGATCCAGCTTGAACGGATACCGGAACTCGAGCGGTATAGGGAGCATTCCATAGATCTGGTCGTCCGGAAGATAGACCTGGCATCGGCAACCGGAGACGAACGGTTGCAGGCCATCAGTCAGGCACTCCAGGAGGGCAAAGGGACATTTTATGCTCTTGCCGCTGCGCAGAATAATGCCTCCTCCCCCTGCCATGAGGAGATTTTCAGCGAGAAAGGATACTGCCCGCAGTGCGAGACGGCGTTTGAGTCGCTCGATCCGAGGCTTTTTTCCTTTAATAGCAGCTATGGTGCCTGTCCAGGCTGTGACGGCCTTGGGATCGATGCCGAAACCGGAATGCTCTGCCCGGCCTGCGGGGGGAAAAGGCTGAATGAACGGGCTCTTTCCATACGGATTTCCGGATACACGCTGGCTGATATGGTTTCTCTGAGTGTGGAGGAGGCCATGGATTTTTTCCCCGCGCTGAACCTGGATACCAGGGGCGGAATCATCGCCGGGCTCCTTATTCCGGAGATCATGACCAGGCTGGCCTTTTTGAAGAGGGTGGGGCTTCCCTACCTGACCCTTGACCGCAGCGGTGATACCCTTTCCGGCGGGGAGACCCAGCGCATTCGTCTGGCCGCTCAGTTGGGATCGAATCTGGCAGGAGTTTGCTACATTCTGGATGAGCCGACCATCGGGCTCCATCCCCGTGACAATGACCTGCTTCTGGATACCCTGTGGCAACTTAAAGAACGCGGCAACAGCGTGATCATGGTCGAGCACGACGAGGAAACGATCCGCAGGGCGGACTGTGTCCTCGATCTTGGCCCCGGCGCAGGCCGGGAGGGAGGGTATGTCATAGCCAAGGGTACGCCCGGCGATATCCGCAAAGACCCTGCCTCGATAACGGGAAAGTGGCTTCGCGAAACCGGCCGCTTTCGGATCACCTCCAGGGAGCGAAAGGCCAGAGAGGACAAATGGCTGACCGTTAAAAATGCTGTTCTGCACAACCTCAAAGGTATCGACATAGCTATTCCTTTCGGTACCCTGGTTGTCCTGACGGGCGTATCGGGCTCAGGGAAAAGCACCCTTTTGAGGGAAATTATCCTGAAGGGAATAAAGGCCCTGCTGAATAAAGAGGATATCCCCGGCAACATCTGCGCCGAAATCAACGGATGGCAGAACATCGATCGCGTCCTCGAGGTGGATCATTCACCGATCGGAAAAACTCCCCGTTCAACGCCGGGCACGTATATCGGCTTCCATGACGAGATCAGGCGGCTGTTTGCCGGTCTTCCCGAAGCCAGGATGAGGGGCTATGGCCCGGGCAGGTTTTCCTTTAATGTGAGTGGCGGAAGGTGTGAAACGTGTTCAGGAGAGGGGAGAATAAAGGTTGAAATGAGCTTTTTGCCTGATGTCTCTGTTAACTGCGAGACATGCAACGGTCAAAGGTTCAACGAGGAAACCTTAAGCATTCCCTATAAGGGGAAGAATATATCTCAGGTCCTTGATCTGACCATAGAGGAGGGAGCGGAATTTTTCGCCAGGATTCCCCGGATCGTACACCCGCTTCGCATTCTGAACGACCTCGGCCTTGGCTATCTCCAGATCGGCCAGCCAAGCAACACGCTTTCGGGCGGGGAGGCGCAGAGGATCAAACTGGCCTCGGAACTCGGCAAGAGAACCTCAGGCCGCACCCTCTACATCCTGGATGAGCCAACCACGGGTCTCCATCTGGCCGACATCGAGAAACTGATGCAAGTCCTCCAGAAACTGGTCGATCCTGGCAATACGGTTGTGGTTATCGAACATAACCTTGAGGTGATCAAGGAGGCGGACTATATCATCGATCTTGGCCCTGAGGGAGGAAGACAGGGCGGAACTGTCGTGGCCAAAGGCTCCCCCTATGATATCCTCGGGTGCAGTGACGTATCCCATACAGCCAGATTCCTGAAGAAATATCTGGATCGGGTTCCGTAAGGAGGACATCGCAAGGGGGAAACCATCAAGGGGGCATCATCAGGGAACATTATCAGAGGAGTCACGAACTATTAACACTGATGATCAAGAACCACTCAGGGCAGAAAACGTCCTTTGTATTTCTCAATTACCCAAGAAACGCTCCCTCATAAAAAGATTGGGTCCTGCTATTGTTTACATTATTGCAATATTAACTGAACGATGCGTGCAAATTCATCAAGAGATTCTACTTTGACAGCTTTCCTCAGAAGTACCTTTAAGGTTGAAGGATCGTTTATCTCGTTTATGGTTTTTATCATCGACTCTTGTACAACATCAAAACGAGCCTCAAGACTGTCAATGACAGCTTCCCGAGCATTTTGGATGATTCCCTGCTGCACTCCTTCCTGCATTCCCTGCAGTATCCCCTGTTGCATGCCCTGCTGCATCCCCTGTTTTCTGCCTTCCTCGATGAGTGAATCAGCAATGGTAGGCATGATTTCACCTCCTTTATCCGATAAGGCACTCTCTACAGCCTCCTTGATATTTCCATAGGTTACATGCTCCTTTGGAGCTGCATTGAGAAAGTATCTTATCAGGGTTTCGATGAATTCTATTCCTGTTTTTTTCTCAGCCAGGTCCCTCAAAAGACCGAATATTTCCGGTAAATGTTCCCTCAGATCTTCCCGGAAGATGTATTTCAGAGTGAGTAAGGCTGCCCGCAGCATCACTCTGC
>JBFMGO010000124.1:0-16736 GCA_040752695.1 bacterium | reverse complement strand
TCTTTGAGTAAAATCAATATATGAAAACAATGGAAAATACTGAGGAGAAATGATACAATGGGTATTCTTCGAAATAATCTTGAGCAGGCACACTGAAGTTCAGGTCAACAGATAGAGGAGTATTTTCATGGCGGAGAGAAAAAGTCAACATTGGGGGGACCAGATTGCAGATCAGATCCTCAATCGGCCCATGCCGGAAGATCATGTTTACCGGATTGTCACCGGGATCACTCCGTCGGGCAGCATCCACATTGGAAACCTGCGTGAAGTGGCAACCGCAGACGTTATCTACCGCATTTTACAGGAGAGGGGAAAGAGGGCCGAGTTGCTCTACATCGCTGACGACTATGATCCTCTGCGTAAGGTCTACCCTTTTCTGAACCCCCAGAAATATCAGCATTTCATCGGTCACCCGCTGAGCGAGATCCCCTGCCCCTGCGATCATCACGCCAGTTATGCCGAGCACTTTCTGGCGCCTTTCCTGGCCTCTTTAGATCAGTTAAAAATCAGCGTAACGGTTTTGCGCGCCAGTGAGCTCTATAAGAGCGGAGCCTATAATGAAGTCATTATCAAGGCACTTGAGGCCAGGGACACAATCAGTGATATCCTCTTTCGGCTGACCGGCAAAGAGACCGATGCATCCTGGTCGCCGTTTGTTCCCATCTGTGAAAAGTGCGGCTCCATGGCCCAGACCGCGGTTACCGGCTGGGACAGCGGGAAAGGGCTGGTGCGCTATACCTGCCGGCAATGCCTCAATCAGGGAAACATGCCCGTTCAGGGACATGGGAAATTGACCTGGCGGGTCGATTGGCCCAGCCGGTGGTGTTTTCTCAAGGTGGATATCGAACCAATGGGCAAGGACCACGGCAGCAAGGGCGGCTCTTATGATACGGGGCAGGAGATCAGCCAGAAAGTATTCGGCAGAACCCCTCCCTTTCCCATTGTTTATGAGTGGATCCGGCTGGAAGGTATGGGCGATATGTCCTCCAGCAAGGGGAATGTCGTGGCTATCGAGGATGTGCTTAAAGTGGTTCCCGCAGATGTCCTGCGATACCTTATTATTAAAGCCATGCCAAAGCAAAGGATCAATTTCGATCCGGTAAACCAGTTGCTGAGTGTCTTCGATGAAGTTGACAATGAAAGCGCCAAGTACCGTGATCCACGGGCACTGGAGCTTTCACGGGCCAGTGACTTTGTCCCGATAGGGGTCCCCTTCAATCACCTGATCAACATTGTCCAGATTGCCGGCGGTGACCCCTCGAAAGTCAAGGCCATTTTACAGCGGGGCGGATATCATATCCCCGATTCGTCAGCCGGGGAACTTGAGGAGCGTTGCCAGTACGCACTCAATTGGCTGGAGCACTTCGCACCTAAAGACTACCGCTTCAACGTAGCCGAAACCCTCCCCCAATCGGTTCAATCTCTCTCTCAAGCCCAGCGCAACGCATTGGGGAAACTCTCTCGCCTTTTGTCCGATCTCTTGAAAGGCACGCAGGAAATCGACATATCTGCCGAAGAGATTCACAGATCCTTCTACGAGGCAGCCAAGGAAGAGAAAGAGCTTTCCATCAAGGAGGTGTTTCAGGCCTTTTATACAGCTCTTATAGACAAAGAGAATGGCCCCCGGGCCGGCTGGTTCGTCAAAACCGCTGGTGTGGAATTTGTCCGGGATCGACTTCGTGAAGCATCTTTACCCTGAAGCATCTTTACCCTGACAGTTTCAATTTTGACAGGTAATGGATCGATAATTATGCTCTGCTGAGGGAGGCAGAACATGCCCAAGTCTTTCTTTTCATTTTACTTGATTGTAGTCCCTGCTTTATGTTATCTTATGAAATAACGCCCAAACGCAAGGGGGAATATTTTAAGATGCGTAATAACATAGTTCATATCGGTGCCGGAGAATTAACTTACGAAATACGCGGCATCGTGCCTCTGGCCCAAAAATTAGAGAACCTGGGAGTAAAGGTCATCTGGGAAAATATCGGCGATCCGGTAGCCAAAGGAGAAATCCTCCCTGATTGGATCAAGGCTATTGTTCACAATATGGTCCAGGATGATTCCTCTTATGCCTACTGCCCTACCAAGGGCCTCGACGACAGCAGGAGCTATATTGCGGAATTAAATAACAGGCGGGGCGGAGCCCGGATTTCCGAAGAGAATATCCTCTTCTTCAATGGTACCGGAGACGCCATCACCAAGATTTACAGCCTCTTGAGACGTGAGGCCCGCGTTATCGGCCCTTCGCCGGCATACTCAACCCATTCTTCGGCCGAGGCATCTCATGCCGGATTAGCGCCGCTTACGTATAAGCTTGATCCGGAAAACAACTGGTATCCAGACATAGACGATTTACGGAATAAGGTTAAATATAATAATACGATTTCCGGCATTTTGATTATCAATCCGGATAACCCCACGGGTGCGGTTTACCCCAGGGAAATCCTGGAGGAAATTATCGGTCTGGCTAAAAAATATGACCTTTTTATAATCTGTGACGAGATTTACCAGAACATCGTCTATAACAATAAAGTAAACGTTCCCCTTTCCCTGGTGGTTGACGATGTCTGTGCCATTTCCCTGAAGGGAATCTCCAAAGAAATCCCCTGGCCCGGAGCCCGCTGCGGCTGGATTGAGATTTATAACGCGGGCAAGGATTCATGCTTCGATCGATATGTTGAAAGTATCGTCAACGCCAAAATGGTGGAGGTATGCTCTACGACCCTGCCTCAAAAAGCTATTCCCAAGATCATGCAGCATCCCAATTACCAGAAATACCTGATGGATAAAAATGCATTTTATGAGCGGGCCTCCAATCTTGCCTACGAGATCCTGTCCCCACTCAAAGACCTCATTATCGTCAATAGAACAAACGGGGCTTTTTACATGAGCATTGTATTTCGGAAGGGTGTATTGAAATCTGACCAACGGCTCCCGATTCACGACCCGATGATTAAAGAGTTTGTGGATGGCATGGTGCGAAATGTGCCCCTTGATAAACGCTTTGTATACTTTTTGCTGGCTTCAACCGGAATCTGTGTTGTTCCGCTTTCTTCTTTTTGCAGTGATTTGCCTGGCTTTCGAATAACTCTGTTGGAAAAAGATCCTGATGTTTTTCACTCTACCTTTGACAGACTCAGAGAGAACATTGTGCTTTATGTTCACTCATGCTGACCTTGAGTTGACCATTCACTCTTTTAACGGAAGGAGGAATCCCCTGTGACACCTGAGGAACTGACCATACAGTACGAAGAGGATGGGATCGTAAAAGTAAAAGAGCTGGATAAGGCTCTGCTCTCAAAGGGTGCTTGGACCACGATCATGTTCCTCTACCAGGAGCTCGATACCCGGACCGGCCAGATGAGTGAGCCCAAGATTTCTATCCGACGGTATAAGAAGTCCGGAGATGTCTATCGGCAACAGAGTAAATTCAATATTACGAACCAGAAGCAGGCTCATCAGATCATTGAGAATATCCAAAAATGGTTTGGAGCTTGATCCTTACTCTTTTTCTTTTATTTTCAAGCTTAAGGCCGTAAAAGATCATTGTCTGTCAGAAAGAATGTGCGAGCAGTGAATTCCTGTTGACTATTGAATCAGTTCTCTGTGTTGATAACTGGAACGTTTACCGCAAGGCCCCCTATTTACGAGGGTATTATGGGCGGTAAGACTTTTTTCAGAATTAAGCCGAATACCTATACGGCACTTATCACACCGAGGAGGTACACAGCTAATTTTTGAGTGAGCAGGAGGGATCCATGCGTTACATGTTGGGAAATTTTATAGAAAAAATAAGTTTAAAAAGCAAGCGCCTAAAAATCATCGATCTTTCTACTCGCCATCTTTTGCACGTGGAAAAAATCCCTCATGAGAAAAGGACCCTTCGGATCTTTTTCGATAAAAAAAGATATACCTGTTAAGGCCGCTCAGTGCCGTTTACGGCAGATAACCGGTAAGCGGACGGATATACAGACAATTCGTGATACCTAAAAAAGTAGAGAGGGAGTTCCTTATCAGGGAGGAAGATGGGCAGGCTTTTACCATCCTGCTTTTTAGCCTGCTCTGATAAGACTCTCTTGCTTTTTCCCTCTGGACTGTTCATTATTTCAATATCGATATCTGGTCTAAAAAATTGCGTAAGGCACTGCTCAGTTTTATCGTCTAAGAGGTGAAGGCTTATACTTGTATTCTGTGTATATTAGCAGGCACATTCGGAAGTAATCCCGATCAAGAATAACCCATCCATCTTATTTCCTTAATGGTCAAAATAAGTGGCGCAAGATGTTTAAACAGTAAGTTTATTTATTGGTATAAGTAATAAAATTTTATGTAAGCTGGGGTAATTTTAACAACTTTAGGATAGGTAAGAGAGACAACGTAGGGTTAGCAAGGAGGAAAACATGTCAACAAAAAAAAGTTTCAAGCATTGCGTTTATTCATTGTCAATGGTTATGTTCGCGGGGCTTCTTTTTTGCTCAGCGGTTGGAGCACAAATAGCCCCGAATTGGGCGGCCTTACCCCCGTATAACACGCTGTGGCCCCTCTGGTCACAGGTGCTTTCACCCGTCGATCCCGCGACCGGTCTTGCAACCCCCCTGGTATCGAGCCTCACGCCTTCGACCATTCTGCCGGTTCAGCCTGGATTAACCTGGCATCCTTCGCTGGGGTATCCCTGGCTGCTGTATAACACTCCTGAGGGCATGGCCTACTACGATCCTTTTGCAGGTGTCGATTTCTGGCCGCCGAGCATTTTAACGAATATGATCACCAACCTGCCCATAACCATTACCCTGCCGTCCACCTACGCCAGCCTCCCACCTACGCCGGTCTGGTGGCTTGTACAGCAGGTTCCCGCAGCCAACTGGGAATACCTGGCCGTTTATTCTTCGTTAGCCTCTCCACCTGTAATTGTTACTCCTACTCTCAACTCATTATTGACTGCTACTGACCTTCTGTTGTAGGTATCCCTGATAATTGTTGTGTTCTTGATGAGGGAGAATTTCAAAAAAAGGGAAGGCCCGCCAGCATCACCGAGCGGGTCTTCCCTGACTATTCCTTGCTCTTCACCGCCTTTTGTATCCGAGTCTCAAACACCTTAGCCAATTAAGCAAAAGCCGGTTGTATAGTTCCCGCCATACGTACCATTCTCATCTCCATCGAGCGGATTCCCGTTGTCATCTTTGATTGCGCCATTACCAGTATCTGTACCTATAAGCTGGAGCGAGAAAAAACCGTCGGGATTAAATTGCAGCAGATTAGAGACAGTGTTCGTTGTCCGAAAGGTCAACTCTTTTCGATCAGAAGACCAACTGATGGTTCCTGCTGCATTGTGGTCCTTTTCGGCATCCAGGATCAGGGTTTTTCTCACAACAACGGTTGCCGTCTGCACCGGATCACTAAAAGTAACCTTAATCACGATGTGATTCTGGTTGTCAATCGAAAATTCCTGGGACGAGGTCATCCCCCGCGCCGGGGAGAGCACCGTTACAGGTTGGGCAGGTTCATCCAGACAGGAAGGCTTGCCGAGATACTTTTGAAACAGGCAAAGAGCATCAGCCGGAGTAACTTTGCCATCTTCATTGACATCTGTACAATCAGGACAATCACCCGATCCAAGATAGCACTTAAAAGCGATTAAAGCATCCATCGGCGTAATCGCTGCATCTTCGTTCAGGTCCCCATTGCAGCTTTGGATACAGAAACATCCTCCGGTTTGAGGGAAATTGGCAATCTCGTCAGTCAGATTACTCAGGGTCAGGGAATAACAGATTTTCTCCTGACCGCCAACGACCGTAAATTTCAACCAGACCAGATAGCCGCTTGCACCTTTTGAAACGCCGCTGCCAATAGTGAATCCACCTACTTTCAGTTTGCCGGGAGAATCGATGTTGACATCAAACATGTTAAAAGATGTAACGAGATTTCCCCGCTCAAAGCCCGTATATTTCAGGACAGCCGTGTTATAGGCAACTTCAAAACCGAGGGCGGCAACTCCGTTCGGAGCATTTTGAATTCTTACCGGAATTTTAACCTCTTGTCCTATCCTTCCCCTGGCTCCTTCAATATCCAGTGCTCCGGAGTCCTGCTCGATACATAAAAGGTATACTGGCTGGATCAGCGTTAGTACGGGGGAAATACTTACTGATGGAAGAGATACCTGAGAGTATACGGGAGACGGTAAAGATGAAAACATTACGGCACATACAAAAACCACACTGAACACTGCTAAAAATACTTTTTTCATACTCGTTTCTCCTTTCTCAGCACCCTGGCAGCCATAGTTACCCCACCTTCCGGTGGTAAGGTTTTTAAAGGATTTTTCTTTGTACGGCACAGGGTACTCGTTGCGGTTTGGTGTGTAGCCTTAAAGGGCCTGTCCCAAAAGCCTCATACGACCGGGATACCACTGGACCCAGCCTGGTATTTCGAACAGCTCTGGAACTAATAACCTCTTGTTTATCAAGAGATTATTAGACTATCAATGACTATCATTGACTATCTATGACTATCAGGGAGGAATGAATTGGATGAGAATTCTCAATCAAGGGCACATATCGCTCTACCTGCTTCTCGCTGCTTCTCCCTCTGATTAGGTAATCTCCCATGAGCGAAGACATGGCATGAAAAGGCGTCCCCGATCACTCGATCAACCTTCAAACCGGGTTTCTATCTTTATGAGATATTAATAGTAATATATAATATGCCATAATTTGCAACTTATATGCCAGAGAAAACGGTTTATTCCATCAACTTCCTCAATTTGGCTTTATTTCCTTTATTATTCTCAATCATACTCAGGTCTTCCACAGCGTTGTGTGATTACGATATTACTGGTTAAGGGTAAACTATGGCTGCCTGCATACATGTGGCTGATAATAGCAAACCTTATTACCAGCCAAAAGGAAATGAAGTGTCAACATAGTTCCTCGAATGTAAACCTTGTTAGCTTAATCAGTAAGCAGGAGTGAGGCTGGATTTACAAAGGAAGTTATTCATAAACCGCATAACAAGAGAAAATTTTTTCGAACAGGAATGGATATTGCATCTCGCTCCTATGACGGATATATATACTCTTACCTGTTGAAGAGCTGAAAAATGTAGGCATCGTAACTTATGGACAAGTTAAAATTTCTATTCTTTTTTGGAAGTCTGCTCTTGATCTGCATACTTTGTCGGCTCAGTTCGATAAGCTCGATCGGATATGTACATCGTCACCGCTCTGATATCTGTTCCCTTTTGGAGTTTGCAGAGGAATTAGGCCAAAAGCATAAACTGCAGATTACGAAAACAATCGTAAATAAGAATACAAACCAGATCCCCTCTCCTCAGGAATACCACTTGTTTCTTGCCTTTACTATTCTCAGTAAATATGTTAATCCATACAAGCATCTCATAACTTTGCATTTACCTTCTGTGAAATGGGCTAATCTATTGACTGATCATCAAGAAAATGTTTCTTCTTCAAGAGGAGATTGTCTGCCTTTTCAAGCCCTTCAGATCTTGAGGACTACTATAATAAGGTCCTGAGATACTCCCATCCTATAAGAATCTTCAATTCATCATGTGAAATAGCAAGTGTATATAATCTGTACATGTGTATATAAACTATACATGTGCTTATATATGCTTATATGGCAAAAAATATCATTAATCAAAAAAATGAAAGGCTTTACCATGGGTCTATTAACCTTGTTTTGCCCCAGTTGGAAGCATTCTGATCAGAAAATTCGTCTTTGCAGCATAGATGGACTGGATAACCAGAAAAAACTTGCATGGATTGCCAGGAATGATCCTGAGGAAGACGTTCGAAAGTCTGCTGTTAAGAAGCTGGAAGACCAGAACTTGCTTGCTGAGATTGCAAAGAGCGATAGGAGTTGCCTCGTCAGGTTTACGGCGGCTGAGAGGTTGAGAAACCAAGATTTACTTGTGAAAATTCTTATAGAAGAAACTCTCATGAAGGATGAAGCCGTTTTTAACATCTGCCAGGAAGCGGTGAAGAAGCTGGAGGATCAGACTGCTTTTGTGGATATTGCCCAAAATGCCAGGGATGAGAGAATTCGCCAGGAAGCAGTGAAGAGGTTGAAAGATCAGACTATTTTAGCAGGTATTGCTGTAAGCGATGTGAGTTCATATGTTCGAAGAACAGCGATGGCCTGCATCAAAGATCAGGCTATTTTGCTGGATGGTGCAAAAAGCGATGCTGTTTTGGCAGAGATTGCCAGGGATGCAAGGGATAGAAGAATTCGCCAGGAGGCAGTAAAAAAGCTGGAAGACCAGGCTGCTCTGGCAGATATTGCCAGAAACGATACGAGCCCATATGTTCGCAAAGAAGCAGTGAAGAAATTGAAGGATCAAGCTGTTCTGGCAGATATCGCCAGAAGCGACGAAGATGTATTCGTTCGCCAGGAGGCAGCGGAAAAGCTGGAAGATCAAACTACTCTGGCAGACATCGCCATAAACGATATGAGTTCATATGTTCGTAAAGCAGTAATAGGCCGTATAACGAATCAGGCCATTTTACGGGCTGTCCTGGCAGGCATTGCAAAAGATGATGAAGATGACCCGGACGTTTATGAATACGAAAAGGTAACGGGCTTGATACTGTGCCGGATACATGATCAACCTGTCTTGGCAGACATTGCCAAGAATTGCAGGGATAAAAGAATTCGCCTGGAGGCAGTGAAGAAGCTGGAAGACCAGGCCGCTCTGGCAGATATTGCCAGAAACGATGTGAGTTCATCCGTTCGCCTGGAAGCGGTGGAGAAACTGAAAGATCAGGCTGCCCTGGCGGACAGCGCTCAAAATGACCGGGATGCATCCATTCGCCGTGAAGCGGTAAAAAGGTTGGAAGATCAAGCTGCTCTGGCAGATATTGCCAGAAACGACAAAGACTTGTCTGTTCGCCAGGAAGCGGTGAAAAAGTTGAAAGACCAGACTGCTCTGGCAGATATTCTCAAGAACGATAAGAATATAGATATTCTCAGAGAGGCAGTAAAAGGGCTGGAAGATCAAGCTGCTCTGGCAGATGTTGTTAAAGATAACGAAGTTCCTATATGGATTCGCAAAGAAGCAATGGAAAAATTGAAAGATCAGGCTGCTCTTGTAGATATTGCTCAAAATGATGAAGTTATTATACGGCTCCGCCAGGAAGCGGTGAAAAAGCTGGAAGATCAAGCTGTTCTGGCAGATATCGTCAAAAACGATAAAAATGTAGATATCCTCAGAGAAGCAGTGAAGAGGCTGGAAGATAAAGCTGCTCTGGCAGATATTGTTAAGAACGATGAAATTCCTGTGTGGATTCGCCAGGAAGCAATGAGAAGGCTGGGAGATAAAGCTGCTCTGGCAGATATTGCTCAAAATGATGAAGTTATTATATGGATTCGCCAGGAAGCAGTGAAGAGGTTGAAAGACCGGGTAAACCAAACTTAAAATTGTTACCGCGCTCCAAAGACACAGTAAAGACACAGTAAGGAGTATGAGATGGTGTTTTCTCACGTGCCCTTACTGTGTCTTGAGCAGCGGTCTTATGATCTGATAGCTATCTTATTTCCTATAGGCAGGCAGTTATGGTGGCTGTCTGATATTCCTTATACGTCCGAACACGCCCGATCAACATTCCAGACCATCCGGCCTATGCACCCGGTAAGTACTTTGTTTATCATGCCGTGTCTTCCGTTCATTCCCTCCTGTGCCCCTTGCTCTTTCTCCTGGCTCCCCTGCCCTTCTTCCCGGCTCGTCTTTCCTTCTTCCCGGGCCATGCCCTGCAAAAAGGAAAGGATCCTTTGTCTGACGTGCCTTTCGTCTCCTTGCACGTATCCGTGAAACAGATCGAAGAGCTGATCCGCCTCAGCCTCAGGATCGACCAGGCTTTCATGCCGGTGATACCGGAACTCGATAGATGGATGATATCCCATACAATACAGCAGGTTAAAGGGGATGGTGATATCCCCTGCATTCTGGTCGTACGCTGTACCGGTAAGGTGCCGCCACACTCCTTCTGCCGTGTTTTGTCTTCGTTGCCCGGACCAGGTCGCCATGACGCACCACTGTCTTGAGGTAGACAGAAACTTCAGGAAGGTTTCCGGCCCTGTGATGGCAGGAGTCATGTGACCGAAGGAAAGGTCAAAGGCAGAGCGAAATCCCAGTCGATCAATGTCCGCGCCGTGCCAGTCAAGTTTGACGGGAGTGATCCGGGAGGCCACATCTTTGGGGGTTTCCTCCTCCAGGTAGCGAAGCATACCTTCGGACACATCCACGGCAGTCACCAGTGCGCCTGCCTGAGCAAAAGGAATGGCAAACCTGCCGGTTCCGCACCCCAGATCCAGAATCTTCATCCCTTCCCTGAGGATATTCCGCTCTTTCAGCAATGAGATCATTTCATCTCTCATCGGATCTTCTTTAGTCGGCTTCCACCTCTGGCTGAAATCTTTCGAGAGCTTGTCCCACCGCTGCGGTTTGACAAACTCTTTACTCAAGCCTTTCTGGGACAGCTTTTCAACCCGCTCCCAATGCCGTATCCAGAAATCCTGATCCAGCAGCAGGCAGTCACCATCTTCCCGCTGACCCGGGCGACTGTCCTGCTCCTGGTGCAGACAGTTGTCCTTGCCCTTGCGGGCTTTTTCCGTCATCGGCATTGCTGATCTCCCCTCTTCTGGCTGATGCCTGATCCGTCAAGCTGGAAATAGCTGTCCCGGCTGCATGGTATGCAGACAATTTTATCATCCCTGATCCTGGCCCGGGTTTCCATAATCTTCTCTCCGCACAGAGCGCAGGTGTAGCTTTTAAAAATCGGCGCATACTGTTCGGATTCCGACCGGCACTCCTGAACGGAAAAAAGAGCCTCCGGCGGTACGGTCAAAAGGTCGTAGGAGCCTTTCAGAAACAGTTTTTTCAACAGTTCGCCTTCTTCAAGGGTTCCGCTCCTCCTGGTGACCACCTTATCGAACAGTGCTTCTGAGCCAGGGTATATTTTCTCCTGCACGGCATCTACGATCTCCCTGGCCTCAGGCCGCACAGAAACCCGAAAAGCCCTGCCTTCCCGCCTGATCAATGTGAATGCGTTTTTCCCCAGATCGCGGAAGATCAGGGCATTGTTCCCGAAGGTGCAGCCAGTACTGATCTGGACGCCATCAGAAAAACAGTTATTGCACTCGATGATACAGGTGATCCTTTCCATGCCGTCATTCGCCGATGCCTCTGCCAATTTCCGAACAGCCAGACTGCCGGCCATGATACCCATGGTTACAAAGCTGCACAAATGGCCATGTAATTCAGCGGCCTTTTCAAGCAACCCCCTCATATCCTGATTCTGAATCATTTTCTGAATGGACAAACGCGGATTTTGCATCGTTTCCGGGATACCTGACAGATCGATCCTCTCCATGTTCACATCTTCTCCTTTCTCCTTATGGCAATTTCTCAGGAAAACTTCTTATGGCAATTCCTTATGGCAATTCCTCATGAAAACTCCTCATGACAATTCCTTATGACACCTCCTCACAACAACTTCTTCCAGCAGCTTCTTCCCTCAACTCCATTTTCACAACTCGTCACCGGTTTCTCAGCTCACCGCCGTCACCGGTTTTTCAGCTCACTGCCGAAGCGGCCTCGATAAGCTGCCTCGTGTACCGGTGCGAGGAACGGGTCAATATCCGGCTGGATGGGCCTTCTTCGACTATTTTCCCGGCCTGCATGACCGCTATCCAGTCACTGGTCTTTCTGGCCGGGGTTATGTGTCAGGATTCCGCTTGCGCTGACAAGTGCAAGGGTTTCTCCCTCAAAGAACGTGAGGCTGATTGAATCAATAAGTTTACGGGAATCGGCGCATATGGTCAACCCCCTTACTTCAGGAAGAAGCATTATTCCGCCTTCTGTGGCAGGCAATTTCCCGCCTTCCCTACGTTTATTATCTGGAATTAAGGATCATCAGCATCAGGCCGCACAGTGCCGCCAATGCCGGGAGTAAAGTAGATACTGGTTTCATGAGGCTTGCATCCTCTGGTCTTTTTTGCGATCGGTCGTCATGGATTTGTCCTTCTCATATTCCTCGCCTTAAGGAAAAAAGCCCAGCCAATAAATCCCCAGACCACACTAAGGGCTATAGCTGCCTTCTGCCATCTCGTTAGCCCAGAGGATTGCACCGCCGCCAGGCCGGTGCCTGCCTTATTATCCGGTAATACCTCGGCTGCGATAGCGTGCCCCATGCCATCTGTTATAACAACCTTCCACTCTCCTCCTTTATCAGGCAGGAAGGAAAACTGTCCTTTTTTATCCGTTCGGCCTTTTTGATATTCAACCTTCGGATCGTCCGGAGAAAAGATTTTTACTTCTGAATAACTTGCCGGCTCGCCATCGTCGTATTCCACCCTAACGATCATAGTTTCCGCTTTATCTATCGTATACTGAATACCATGAGAGAACACATGATTATCTCTTGCTCCCAAAAGGAAAAGTGCGCTTGATAAAAATAAAATGACATATATTCTTTTCACGGAAGATCTCCTTTTTTCGCCTTCATAGAAAGGCATATAAGCAGGTGGAAAGATCATGATTTTCACTTACTTAATCCGGCTTTCTCGTTATAATCCTAATCTATACTCAATACATCCAATGGCAATGCCTTTTTCTCCCCCTCACTTCTAAAATACCGATAAACCAGATAGCCCAGTCCAATAGTCCCTAATCCATAAAGAGAAACGATGAATCTGCTTCTTATCGAGTAATAGATGATCCATAGATTACCCAGGATAAAAAAAACCGGAGTGATGGGATATCCGAATGTTTTGTATTCTCTTTTGATTGAAGGATGCTTTATCCTCAGGACCATGAGGCCCACTACGGACATCATGGCAAACAGGGAAAGGGTAAATCCAATATAGATAAGAAGAGCATCAAAGGATGAGGTAAGAACCATGACAGCCGCAATAAATGCCTGAAGGAAAAGGGAGTGAGCCGGAGTTTTATGCACTTTGTCGACCTCCCCAAACCGCTTGAAAAAAACACCGTCTTTGGCCATAGCGTAATAAACCCTCGGGCCTGTTACAATCATGGCGCTCACGGCCGAAAGAATCCCAATAGCAATTGCCACAGCGAGGTATTGACTGATATTGTTACCGAACAAGGCGGACGCTGCCGCATCTCCCACCTCCAGCACCCCGCTCATGCTGGCTGGCGGCAGGGCATAGATAAAAACGGCATTTAAAACAAGATATAAACATATTACTAAAAATGTTCCGCTAAAGAGGGACAGAGGAATGTTGCGTGAAGGATTTTTAATTTCACCGCCAAGATAAACCGCCGCATTCCAGCCGCTGTACGCAAAGGAAATAAATATTAAAGAGACGGCAAACTTATCTGAAAATAGGGCCCCTAAATCCAACTGAGCAGGAAGAAGGTGTTCCATAGTACCTTTACCGAACCAAAAACCGGCAACGACGAAAAGGACAATAAAGGTGATTTTAAATATGGTCAGTCCATTTTGTACCCTGCTGCCAAAAAACAGACCGTAATAATGAACCAGGGAAAAGAGGACAATAATAGTTACTGCCAAAAGGGTAATCGGAGATAAAGTGAGTACATTACTCCCCAGGATAGGAATGACCACCTTTTTATCAATGACGAATGGAAAAACTTTTAAAAAATAGGTAGCAAAAGCCACAGACGAGGCAGCGATAGGGGCGGAAAATCCAACCACTAAAGATATCCACCCGGAGAGAAAGGCCATCCCTTTGCCAAAGCCTTCCCGCAGAAACACATATTCTCCCCCTGAATGGGGAAACATCGCTCCCAATTCTCCATAACACAGGGCACCGCACAGGGCAAAAATACCCCCAAAGAGCCAACAGAGGAACAAAGCGGCCGTGTTGCCCAACTCCTGCATAATAAATCCCGATGTTGTATAAATGCCGGTGCCGATCATATTGGCCACTACCAGAATAAATGCAGAAAATAAACTAAGCTGTCTTTCCAAATGAGGATGGTGACATTGACTTATTTCTCCCTTAACTTCACGCATTTTCTTCATTACCTCCATTTCGACTCACTTTTCATCCGTCCGAGTCAGTTTTCATCTCTATTTTTTTCTGTTTTCAAACAGGCAGTAACAGCCTTGTACTTTTCAGCATCATTTTTTTCGCATACTCTGCATAGTAAAAATCTGATAACAGAAATCCGATAACAGAAAAAAGTTCCCCCACCAGAGGTGGGGGCTCAACATTACCATAAATTACCATAAGTATCTTCGCTCATATTTATTAAGACAGCACACCTTAAATGGCATCAAATTCCGTCATTCTGAGCGAAGGCGGGAATGACAAAGAATGGGTGTGGTGGCTGCTGTATATGAGCGAGTATTTTTATACCGTCATTCAAATATCCTTTCCCGAATCTTCCACGTTCAAGGCTTAAGGGTTAAGGTCATACGGAAGGTGGATTTATCGCATTCAGATTGATCAGGAAACGGCACCTCATAGGTAGCGGTAATAAGCCATGACCCTTTTGAAGTCAATTTCATACGCACAACTCCTTGTGCATCGCTTTCCAGTTCATGCACCCACTTGCCTTCCTGCTGCAAAGCAGTGTTTTCATCAGTAGCACTGACCTTAGCTCCGCCAATCGGCTTACCCAGATACATCACTTTCAATAGCAATTCATCACCAACTTTGAGCTTATTGATATTCTCAGGCAAAATGATTTCGAGTGGCAAATCGCCTGGCTGAGAAGGGCCGCTCACCTTTTTTGAGCCGACTTTAATCAGCGCCTTGGCATCCATTCTGAATTGGAAGCAGGAAACGACATTAGGCAATGTTTTTTTATTCCCCATTTTGCGGCCGTCGGTAGTATTTGAGACAAAGCCCTGTTTGAACTTTACAATTGCCTCGTATTGTCCTTCGGTCTTCGGCGAAAACCGGTATTTCTCAGGAGCAACTTTTTCAAGCGGCAATTCCTGACCTTTGGAGTCGCGTATAAAGATGCGCTCAATTCTGTCTTCCTTAACCGTCTCAGTATGGGGGTATTTGTGCCCAAAGCCTATTTCTATCATCACATCCTCTCCTACCTTGGGAGAGTAATTACTGGCATTCAGCCAGAGCATGTGACCCTGTGCCACTGATACCATGCCAAGTATAAATACGGTTGCCAAAAGGCTTATCCAGGTCTTATTCTTCATTGTTACCTCCTTTTGTTTTTTGCTTCTGATGCTCATTTACCAGCAGTCTTGTACCGGTTAGTCAGAAAATCGCCGACATATATCAAGTGTTCATGAGGAAGTTTTCCTCCTTTTGTTTTCTCCAGAATGGTGTCAAGTGTGCCCTGAACGATTTCTTCTTTTTCCCTGTAGCCTGCATAAAGCACGATGGCTATCGGTGTGTCGGGAGGGTAATACACCCTGAGCTGTTTCACTACTTCCTCCAAATCGAGGAACATGGTAAAAAATACCATGCTGGCCTGGTTGACTGCGAGTTTCTCTATGCTGTCGGTGCCACTGTAATCTTCATTGCCGAAAGAAGCCGTGAGAATAACCGAATGCGTTTTCTTCCCTGTAGTCACTCCTTTTTTCAAGGCGGCATTAGCTGCATTGAAACAACTGAGCCCAGGCACAACTTCCGGATTCAGGTCTTCAAAGGCCTCCATGTACCACATATTCGGTCCATAGATGGTGGGATCTCCGCTGTCCAGCACTGATACGATTTTACCGTCCTTAACGGCCTTGCGGATAATGGAGTCGATTTCATTAAACTCCCTGATCTTTTCTTCATAATTGAACCGCTTATTCTTTTTTGCTTCTTCCGGGGTTTTTCCGTAAATGCCAAAAATGCCGAATCCCGGATCATGGATTTCCTTACCTTGCAGGAGGATGGGGAATTTATCCCTCATACCCTGGTTACAAAAAATGATATCCGAGTCCTTGATTACATTGACCGCCCGCAGGGTGATATTATCCGGGTCCCCACTTCCGACGCTCACCAGATACATCTGCGTCCTCGGTGCTTCTTTCGCGCCTGCATCCAGGACCTTTCCGGACAATACTGCCGCGAAAACCAACAGTACTATCGCCATACCTCTCAATTTCCAGGCTAATCCGTTGTTCATATTGTTCATGTTGTTCACGTCAATCTCCTTTCCTCAAAATTAAAAGCCTATCTTTACTGCTGCCCCGATAATTCTTCCCGGCATCGGATAACCAAAACGCTCTTCATAGTGTTCATCAAAGAGATTTTCCGCATAGATGCTGATCTCACCCCGCTCTGTTACGGGGATCTTCAGCTCTATGTCTGTAGTGGTATAGGAATCAAGTTCTACGATTTTATTTGATGATGTGGTCTTCTGCTCACCTACGTACCTTATACTTGTACTGAATACCGCTCCTTGATAGGGAAGTTTCAAATCAAATCCCACCGCACTCTTCCACTCAGGCAGGTAGTCGAGCTCATCACTCAGTTCTGTCTTATCCATTATGTCACCTTCTTTTTTGCTCTTCTGATAGCTGATGTTCCCCCGTAACGTCAGTTGGCTCATGATTTCAGTAGCTCCGTCAACCGATGCCCCTGTCAGTTGTACGTTGTCTATGTTATAACAGCCCCTCCTATTCGCGCCAGTATTGGGATCGGTAAATGAATACCTCTTGATATAGTCATTAATCGTATAGTGATAAAGGGAAATCCTGGTAAAGGCTTTCTGGGAAAAATTGTGTTTAAAGGCCAATTCCACGGCATCGTTCTTTTCCATTTTCAAGTCTT
>JBFMGO010000123.1:0-16898 GCA_040752695.1 bacterium | reverse complement strand
CACTTTTGAGGAGGCACCAGAGGTCCCCCTCCCCTTGCCTGAAGAGCAAGAGGCCCTGCTAGAGGTGCAACCCGCTTCACTGGAGGCACTGGAGGCAGCAGCACAGACCCAAATCACTCCCTCTGTGGAAACAGAAGAGATTGAAATTCCTTCAGCGGAGGCAGCAGCAGAAGCGGTTCAAACTCTCTTGCCTGAAGAGCAAGAGATTCAACCAGATGATCAAACCGCCTTGCCTGAAGAGCAAGAGGTTCAACCAGATGATCAAACCGCCTGGCCTGAAGAGCAAGAGGCCCAACTAGAGGTGCAACCCGCCTCAGTGGAGGCAGCAGCACAGACCCAAATCACTCCCTCGGTGGAAACAGAAGAGGTTCTCCTCATCACTTTTGAGGAGACACCAGAGGCCCAAACTCTGTCGCCTGAGGTGGAACAGGTCCAACTCTCCTCGCCTGAAGAGCAAGAGGTTCAACCAGATGATCAAACCGCCTGGCCTGAAGAGGAAGAGGCCCAAAGAGAGGTGCAACCCGCCTCAGTGGAGGCAGCAGCACAGACCCAAATCACTCCCTCTGTGGAAACAGAAGAGGTTCAAATCGCTTTGGTGGAGGCATCAGAGACCGAAACCGTCTTAGCAGAGGAGGGAGAAGCGGATACCGGCAGAACGGCGGAGGTCCCTGTCGATGGTGAGCATAAAGAGATCCCTGGAGTGGCTCTGGAAGGAATTCCGGGTCAGGGTGCAACTCTTGAGGCTGTAGAGACACAGTCATCACCTGGATATGAATCGCCACGGCATGAGGATAAGGGGAATCCATTAGAAGTGATCTTGGAAAAGGCCCGTTTCTCGTTGGATCAAGGTAATCCATTAGAAGAGGTTTTTAAAAAGCTCGATACCTCTCTGAATATTCCTTTGGACGTCGCTTTGGATGTTTCTTTAGGGATTCCATCGGAAGATATTCCTCTGGAAACGACCCCTGATGAAGGACTTCCCCAAAAGGCAGACCAGATAATTGAAGATTACGATTTTTTCGGGTTGGCAAATCCGGCAGGGGCCGAAAACAGCATCCTGAGCCCCCGGAAAGAATCCACTGGTTCTGCGGAAATTGAAGAGCGCAAGAGCGAACTGCAGGAAGATGATCAGATTCTTGCTCACGAAGAGAATGAAACCAATAGCCAGACCATGCAGAAAGACAGGGAGGATGAAGGGAAAAAGCATGAGCTTGCGGCCGTGCCTGAGCCCGAACCTATGCCTGAGCCGGAACCTGTGCCTATGGCTGAGCCTGAGCCTTCGCTATCTCCTTGGGATCTATATCCAGCGTGGGGAAGAGTTGAAACAGACTCCCTGCCGGGATCTCAAGATATTGAGGATCAAGATCAGCCATTTTCACGTGTCAGGCTTCAGGATGACGCAACTGATATCATAGCATTACTAAGGAGCCGTCCCCGCCATGGTTCATCTGCGGAGACAGCACCGAAATCTAAAGAAAACGAGCTTATGCATAGAGAAAACGGGCCTATAGACAAAGAAAACGAGTTCATGACTAAAGAACATGAGTCGAAGGATAAAGACGATGGATGGACGGGGACAAACAAATGGGATTTTGATCAAGCGATGGAAACGCTGACGGTAAATGACGATGAAGAGGAAGAAGGAAGCCGTTCCAAAAACTCATTTGCCATCAAAGAAAAGCTGATGGATGTCCAGGAGAAAAACACCCCTCTGACCCCTGAGGATGTAGTGCTTGAAGTGTTAAAGTGCCGGGGAGATGATGTCATTGATATGTGCTTTTTGAACAAGAATGAAAAATTTTACAGCATAAATGAGTCTGGCCGATTCCGCCTGGCTGAGAATAAAGATCCGCAAAATTTTTATTTCTACTTTACTGATCAATTTAAGGGTAAGATTCAGTTCAGCGATAATTATTGCATAGATCTTGAAAGATTATGTCTCATTGAAGATGCTTACCTGAAAAAGGAAAGAGTTTATCGTTGCTTACTTCCTATGAACGCAGTTGCATCTATCCATGATGGATACTACGATTATTACCTGCAATTAAAGAAACCTGATCAAGACCAGCAAGTTCCTGTCCCCCCAAAGGAGGAAAGACAGGAGGAGGGAAAGCACTCTGTGAAAAAATTGATAAAATCGGTTATCTTTCATAGCTTCACTGTCAGCTTTGTAGCACTATTTCACTATTTTCACTTTTAGTCTGGCTTCATAATATTTCCCCCTTGGTACACTACAAGGGAATTACCCGGACGGCCTGTTATACTTTGAATCCCCTCCACTCCAACCCTCTCCCCTCAAGGGGAGAGGGGGCTATCTGGCCGGGTAGTTCAAAGCAATGTGTACTAAAAACCTATCCGAAAAGTGGGCTCGGCACATACCGTGATGCGGCCTTCCAGGATTTTTCGGACAGGCTCTAAGAGAGCTATCCGAAAAGTGGGGGTGACCTCAATATTTATTAAGCAGTTACAGGACTTTTCAGCCTCTAAGACGGTTTCGATTTTGTCAATCGCTGCCGGTCTCATTACCTGCCTTCTTAAGTCTTGCCTTTTCAAGCCCTGCCTTCTTAGGCCCTGCCTTCTTAAGTCTTGCCTTTTCAAGCCCTGCCTTCTTAGGTTCTGCCTTCTTAAGCCCTGCCTTCGCAGCTCTCTTCCCTGCCTTACCCATCGTATCTTGCGAGAAGACTGGAAATAGACAGGCTTTCCATTATAATTCAATATACCTCTCAAGACGAAGTTAGAATCAACTGGCAAAACCGCTATCTGTCTTCGCCTGAAGTTCAACGCAACCGTATTATTGCCATAGACATTCGCATTCATCCGTAAAAGGGGCGCACCATCACATTTGGCGTCACTTATGGTATGAGCTTCATAGGGCACTGGAAATTCAACAGAGGCAGTAAATAGCCCATAATTTTTCAGAAATTGCGCCGGTCTGATAGTCACATTCTCTTCAGGCACCAGGAGGATAACCGTAAACTCCGTCGAGGCAGAGGCCGAACGAGTGCTGGCATCTTTGGCTGTTACCGTTACCTTTACTTTGCCTGTAAGCCCGGAAGGATCGATGGTTATCGTCTTCATGCCGGTATTCAGTGTTCCTGTATCCTTAATTTCCCCCTCCCGTTCTACAGCAAAGGTGATGGCTGGCTGAGGATCACAATTATCCGATACTTCGTAGCTTATGACTATTTTACCTGTGTTCCAGAAGACCGCTTCATCCGCGTTCCAATACCCATAGTTGCCTGCCAATCTTAAGTCTGACTGACTGCCGGTTACCCCCGTAATCGATACCGCAGGGGATTCATTATCGGGGGCGACCGTTACGGTAAAGCTGCACGTGGCATTATTCCCGTTGTCATCCTGAGCTGTATAGGTGACTATGGTATTTCCTATGGGGAAGAAATCACCGGGCTTATGGGTACTGGTTACACTGGCTATACGCCAATTATCAGTAAAGGTTGGAGGTATCCAGGTTATGGCAGCACCTTGCTTTCCCGGATCATTATAAGCAGTGATATCGGACGGGCAATGGCTCACCATTGGCGGGGTTGTATCGACCACGGTCACAGCCTGAGTGCAGGATGAGAAATTGCCGGAGGCATCGATGACAGTCCAGGTAACCGCAGTCTTCCCCGGTGGGAAGACTGCCGGGGCATTGTTCGTAACCCGTGGATTGGGGTCACAGGCATCGAATACGGTCGGATAGGCAAGGTTAACGGTGTTAACGGTGGCGGAAATGGTATGATTTATCGTGATGGCAGATGGACAGATGATTTGCGGCGGCGTGATATCCACGACCGTTACCTTAAAGGTACAAGTGCTGGAATTGCCTGAAGAATCGGTGGCAGTCACACTCACCCACCTTGTCCCCGGCGAAAATTCGGAGCCTGACGCAGGGCTGTAAACTATTATGGGATCAGGGTCCGTATCATCCGTGGCTGTGGCTGAGGCTGAGTAGGTCACAATGGTCAATGGTCCTGCAGCCGGAACTGTCATATCGGCAGGGCAGGTAATAATGGGGGGAATAACGTCTTTTGTGGTAGATGTGGTAAACTCATAGGCCCCCATGTCCCATAGAGCCATCCCATCGTTATTCCCATCCTGTGGCCTCGTCAGGCCATCGATATCTTGAGACCCCTGGTTCGAGCCCGCATCGATACAGGGCGAGCCGGGCCGCAGACGGTAGTCCCCCGCATTGGGGTCGAAAAACAGGGGATTTTGATCGATATTGCCCGCACCATCGCAGCCGCCCCGGACATCGCAATAGGTGACAACGGCTCTGTCTGCATCCGGTGAATCGTATTCGATGTACATTTCATACGGTGAATTGCCCCAGAGAATGCTGTTCGTAATGACTGGTGAGGAATTGTATCCACTACACACGATTCCACCGCCATTCTCCTCGGCAGACGAATTCCCGCTTATGGTGCAATTGGTAATGACCGGCGAGGAACCGTATCCACATACGATTCCACCACCATAGCCATATTCGGTGGATGCGGCAGTTGAATTTCCATATATGATGCAATTGGTAATGACCGGGGAGGAACTGTAGCACTCAATTCCGGTAGCATTTTCCCTTATAATACAATTCATGATGGTTGGTCTGGCCGGGGAGGAGGCAGCGATCAGGGCTTCACATAAAATCCCGACACCATAGCCGGTAGACGAGTTACCACGTATCGTGCAATCGGCAATGGTGGAAGAGGAATCGAAGCACCCGATTCCAAAGGAATTATCCTTGAAGATACAATCGGTAATTGCCCATGAAGAAGATTCACACCACACCCCGCCGCTGAAGTCATTTTCCGGATCGGCGGATGATTTATTCTGGATAATGAATCCTTTCAGTCTGCCCTTCAATCCTGCCTTGATCACCATGAAAACAAATCCAGTCCCTGAGCCTTCGATAACCGGGGGATCCATGCCCGGTTGACTCATGAGGGAAATGCTCTTTCCTCCAATGACTATATTCCCCCGGTACGTTCCCGGGGAAACGATGATCGTGTCTCCCTCGATGGCATAATCAACGGCATCCTGGATGAGAGCGTAATTTCCGCTTCCATCGGCAGCAACGGTTATCGTCGCCTGATCGGGGCTCAATCCTCCTTCTCCGCCGTATGCTCCGATATCCGAGCGGGAAGCATCGCCATCATACCTGCGCGGATGCCCGGCATCGATGCAGGGGGAGCCGCTGCGGAGCCGATAATCCCCATGTGCAGGATCGACAAACAAGGGGTTAGCGCTCATATTCCCCAGCCCCGCATATCCTCCCCGCAGGCAGCAATAGCTTAGCTTGGGATGAGACGCTTCATCAGCGGATATTTCAGCGGATATTTCCGAACCATTATTCCACAGAATGCTGTTTACAACATAAGGTGAGGACAAATAGGAACAATACATCCCGCTGCCATCGATCGCCGAATTGCCGCTTATAGTACAATTCGTGATAAGGGGGAAGGAATAACTTTCACACGAGATTCCCCCGCCCTCTACAGCGGAGTTATTATAGATAATACAATGACTTATAGTGGGCAAGGAAAGATCACAGATAATACCGCCGCCCCTTACGGCCGAATTCCCGGCTATAATGCAATGGGTAATAAAGGGTGAAAGAGAAGAGCAGGAGATTCCGCCACCATAGTCAGCCTTACCGTTTCGTACCGTGAATCCGGTCAGGACAGGACTACTTCCCGCCCCATCATCAAAAGTAACGACACGTGCCGCCTGATTGCCATCAAGGACCGTAGCGGCTACCACGTTCGGATCGTTCGGGTCTGTGCTTTTCAGGGTTATGGCTTTACCCATAAAGTGGATATTCTCCCTGTATATTCCCGGATGGACGGTAATCACATCTCCATTATGAGCGACGTCAATTACGGTCTGGATACTCTCTTGAGGATAAACATCGTGCCCTTCATCCCATGTCCCGAAGCCTGCCCCATCGATCCAGAAGGAGAACCCGGACCCGGCGCGGGCATGAATTTCGAGACACTTGATGCGGGTTATATCCGGTGTGCCGAAGGTCGTGCGGCGCCAGCCGTTTTTTTCAGTGGAGGAGGCATCGAGCGGTATCTTGCACCTGCGAAAGGCGCCGCGGGCATCATTGAGTAGATCGTAAGGCCAGCCGTCTTTATAGTACTGGTACTCGAAGTAGTTATTATCGTCATCCTTAAGGAGTATCAGGGGACTGCCGCCATAGAAATAGTCCGGATTGAGAGCCAGGAAGCTGACGGCAAGGTGGGTGAATTGGGTCAGGTCCCAATTGGCGGTAATATGGTAAGGGTAACGAAGACAGGTATCAAATCCGCCATCGGTGGTGAACTTGAGTGAGGCATTGCCAATGAGCCTGGTATTGGGGTCATCCGCAACCTCCGCTTTTAAGTAGTCTCCTGCCCAGGCGATCCAATCCGCTGCGTTGAGTTCAGTCATATCCAAAGGTGGCTGGCCTTGCGTCGGGCCGTCCAGTTCCAGGGTGCGCACAAAAGTGGCCGTCCCGGTCTGGCCGGCAAAATAGGCGATATTGGCTTCCGCAGCATCCAGCCAGGCATAATCCACACTGCCGCCGTACTCCACCCGGAAGTGCAGCACAGCATTTCTGCCCAAAACATCCAGGTAGCCAAAGGGGTTGTCGCGGAGCACATCGCCAGCGAAGGTCGGAGGCACTTTGGCGGGATCGACAGATACATTCGGCAGGATGAATTCTCCCTGTGCATCGGTTACCCCTTGGGCTTTGATCTGATCGGTGATTACCTTGCCCTGCCCCGGCCGCTCGCAGTATTGATACATCCTGACTGTTGCGCCCTGCAGCGGCTGTCCCTGAACATCGAGTATCCGAAGCCGCATCTGTGCCGGGAGGTTATACATATACTGGCCCCAATACCCTTGCGCCTTATCCAGCCAGTGATTCATTGCAAGGGCGCTGTGCCGGGAGATAAATGGAGAGCATCCATTCATGAGCCCCTGCGGCCCGCTGTAGCTTAAGCCGCTCACCTGATTCGCTCCACCTGGCACATCGAGCTGAGAGAGGCTGATCAGACCGAGCTGGTGCCCGATCTCTTGAAGAAATCCATAATTAATATCCTCGTCAGGCCGATAATAGTAAGAGGAGTACTCGCGGAAGTTCTCCCCGCCGGCATAAAAGCGAAGGGGAAAAATAAGAAAGGGCAGGCCGTCAATTGCCGGATCAGCGGCTCTATCATTCAATACTTCTATCCAATCGTAATGGACCTGCTTCTGGCATCCGGCCTCGGTGAACAGGGTATTCAGGTGTGCTGCCTGGTTGTTCAGCCAATCGATAAAGTCATCGGTCACCGCATGGAGGTACTGAGGAGTATCCTCTCGAAATTGCTCAAGGTAAGAAGTATCAATGCAGCAGAGAATGGGTACGGATTTACTGTCTATAGTCAGCTCGTTGTTCGCGGAGCGGGAGTCGGCGGTCTTGAGTCTGAAGCCGATTTCATGCAACTGGCCATCCCAGGGGAAGAGATGACTGAAAAAGGCGGTCTGGCCAGGCTGAAGAACCAGCTTCTGTGAGGTCTGCTCAACAGCGCTGCCATCGATGTACCAGGTGCCTTGGGTGTTGCTGTTCCAGGTATTCGTACCGCGATTTCGGACTGTAGCCGTATAGGTCACAGGGTCGCCGATATTTGGCCAACGCTGGGTATTGGCATCCTGCTCAGGGACAAGGCCGGTGGCCGCTGTAAAGATATACGGCCCGAATCCTGAAGGCTCGGTGATTTCATGGACAGCATAGGTTGGGACATAGCGCGGATATCGTGGTGTGCGTGAGATGGCTATAACCTGCAGGTCCGTCTCGTCCCGTGGCGTGCGGGGGCCTATAGAGGCGATATCAGTAATGTCATTATCCTGTTTTCCCTCCCGAGAGACTGCGGCAACTGCATAATAATAGCCTGTGCCACGAGCGGCAGTGTTATCCAGATAATCGCCGGTTTGAACATTGCTGACAGTGCCGATCGGCACCATGCCTTTGACTGAGGTAAAGGGACTGGTTGATCGATAAATGGCATAGTGATCAAATTGTCCCGCAGGATCACCAACAGGCTGCCATGACACTGAAACGGCGTGGTTAAGAGCAACGGCCATCTGGCCTTCCGGTAAGGCCAGCATGGTCTTAAAGCCTGCGCCATCGATCCAGAGCGTGAATCCAAAATCCCAGGTATCGGCATGAATCTCAAGATACCTGACCTGAGCAAGGGTAGGTGTGCCAACCGCTATCCTGCGCCAGCCATTATTCGAAGTGCCTGAAGCATAGAGGGGGATGCGGTATGAACGCCAGGCATTGACAGCCTCATCGAGTAAATCGCAGGGTATGCCACCCTGGTAATACCGGTACTCGAAGTAATTGTTATCATCGCTCTTCAGACGTATCCAGGGGCTACCGCTTTGGAAGGAGTGCGAATTGTGAGCCAGGAAGCTGATAGCAAGGTGCGTGAACCGGGTCAAATCCCAATCGGCGGCAATAGTGCCTGGATACCGCATACAGGTCCCGCCATCAGTGATAAACCTGAGTGAGGAGTTGCCAATAAGCTTTAGAGTGGTGTCGTCCGCAACCTCCACTGTCGTAGTTTCTTCCCCCCAGGCTGCCCAACTGGCTGCGTTGAGTTCTGTGATATCTTCCGGCGGGGAAGACTGAGCCCTTGCCTTATGGGGGCAGATAGTCATTACGGCTATTAATAACCCCAGCAATCCAATTCCCAAGGGCATACGTAAAGCCGCCACGAGCATCTTTTTCATAATTCTTCTCCTTTTGCTCTATCGAGCTTCTCGCCCATCTTGAAAAATTGACAATGAGGAGACAATATGCCCCGACTGTTCAAGAAAGTTCTTTGATTAGTTATTTATAATATTTTTATATTTAATTTTACCTGAAAATATGCTAAATAATGAAGCACAGTACTATCGGAAGGACAGGTCATGAATTACTACCGTAACTCCTACCTCTCAACGGGTTTTTTGAAAGTCTACCGGGCAAGGCACGATAAATGCGTGGAGATTTATTTGGATACCCCATTTTAAAATTTACTATTGGCGTTAAGTTTGTTACACTTATTTAAGAACACAGAGAATGAGTACATCCTAACGCGAGAGAGTAAAAATAAGCATGTCTTTTTTAGATAAAATGCGGCCGCAATTCTCATCCGCAGCTCGCCAGGGCGGCGAGCTATTCTTTTCGAAGGGTCTTGTAGATATCAGGATCTTAAATTCCGACAAAATTGAGGCAACGGTCAAGGGAGACCAAAAATATACGGTAGGAATCAATCTCGGGACTTCCTCTCATGTAGAAATGTCCTGCACGTGCTCATCGTTCCTTGACTGGGGAGAAAACTGCAAGCACTTATGGGCTGCTATTGTTGAGGCTGACCAAAAGTGGCGGGCGATAGGTTCCTGGCAGGGGAAAGAGAGGAGAGATGAAGAGAGGAGAGGTAAAGAGAGTGCCATAGGTGCATGGGACAGTGGAACAGGTGCCCTTGACGTACCGCAAGGCGGTACCGGAGCCCTGGAAGTCAGAAACCGCAGGAAAAAATCAGGCTATAAGGCACCCGCACCCACCCAGAATCACTCCTTCAGCCTGCCTGAGCTCAGGCGTGGCCGGGATTGGCGGATACTTTTACCTGAGGAGGATAATTCTTCTCCAAAGAACAAACAGGCCAAAGGGTCATCTCATCAATTCTTTCCCTTTTTTATTCTCGACCGGGAACTCAGTTTGCAGCGGGGGCAGGTCATTTTAAATGTTGAGGAAAGATATCTGAAAAAGACCGGAGAATGGGGAAAGTCCCGGTCAGTGAGGTTCGAGCTTGGCAAGGTACTGACCGAAAAGTATAGTAACCCTGCGGACAGAAGGGCTATGGAGTTAGTACTCTCCCTGAAAAACGGCCGCGAGCACTTAGCCTATCGTTACCATTACGATAGCTTTCGGGATAAAGCGGTAGAAAATATCCCGATTCCCACAACCGTTGCCCTGGACCTTCTCCCTATCCTGGAGGCCACTGACCGGCTCTATCTTCGGATTAACGAAATTGACAAGACGAACTATTTTCAGACGAAACATCGAGAGATAAAGCTGAAATTTTCCCAGGAACGGCTCTGGCACTTTAAGATCCTCTTCGAGGAAAACGAGGAGGAAGACGGGTATCAGCTTTGCCCTCTGCTCACCCGTCAAGGGCTGGATCAACCGATTCCCCTGGTTGAACCGGACATTATCTTTGCCGGAGATCCCCATTGGTTTATTTACGAGGGACGTATCCATCAGATCAGCACGAAGGTTCCCTTTAACTGGATCCGGGAGTTGAGAAAGCCTGTACCCATATCTATCGACCGGGCTGATGTTTTGGACTTTTTCCAGAATATCGATCAGCAGGGAAAATATTCCCTCTCCGATATTTTTATCCTTCCCAGAGAACTGGAATTAAAAAAAATTCAAGGACTGTCACCCGATCCCGAATTGTACATCATCACCTCTGGCCGGGAACTCTGGGCGCACCTTACCTTTCGATATGGGGAAGATTACCACGCAGATTCACGAAATCCCTCTTTGGCTATTCATGATTTCAACCGCCGGGTTCAGGTCCAGCGCGACCTCTCCCTGGAGAGTGCCTGCATGCGGCAACTCCAGGACCTTGGATTCACACCCCAGAACAATGCCGATTACGAATGGAGTCTCTCCTCTGATACTGCGATCAAGGCCCTGCAAAGTTTACTGGAAAGTAACCGGTGGCACATCCAGGGTCGAGGCAAAAAAAAGATCCGTCTGCCCTCCAGATTTCAGTTTACGGTTGCTACCGGTATTGATTGGTTTGATGTGCATGGTGAAATTGAATTTGACGAGCAGGCTGCTTCCCTGCGAACGGTATTGAATCTGGAAAAAGAGGGTGAGCGATTCGTTCCCCTGGGTGACGGCACTCTGGGCATCCTGCCGGAAGCCTGGCTGCAGCGCAACAGGTTTGCCCTGAATCTGGGAGAAAGCCAAAGCAAAGCGAAGGATGATTTGCGGTTCTCCTTTGGTCAGACCGGACTGCTTGATTTTATTCTCACTTCAGGTGAAAAGGTTACCGTGGATGACCAATACCGGAGAATCCGGGATTGCCTCCAAAACTTTCAGGGAATCCGGTCCGTAGATATTCCGCCCGGATTTCAGGGTACCTTGCGGCCCTATCAGAAAAAAGGGCTTGACTGGCTGGTATTTCTGCATGAATTCGGCTTTGGCGGTTGTCTGGCCGATGACATGGGCCTTGGAAAGACCATCCAGGTTTTGGCTTTGCTGGAGCATGTAAAGCAAGAGGGGAGTACGGAGCCTTCGCTGGAGCATGTAAGGCAAGGGGGGAGTATGGCTCCTTCACTGGTGGTAGTTCCGACCTCGCTGGTTTTCAACTGGCAGCGGGAGGCACAACGGTTTACCCCCCACATGCGGGTACTCTCTTACACCGGCTCTCAGAGAAGGGAACTGATGAAAGATTTCGGTAAGTTTGACCTGATCATCACGACCTATGGAATCTTGCGGCGGGACATTCTGCCTTTACGGGAATTCGAATTCAACTACCTGATCCTGGATGAGGCCCAGGTCATCAAGAATCATCAGACCCAGGTAGCGAAGGCATCTTCGTTGATCAACGCCCGGCATCGCCTGTCGTTGACCGGTACTCCGCTTGAGAATCATCTGGGAGAACTGTGGTCTCAGTTTGAGTTTCTGAACCCTTCACTCCTGGGCGGGTATGGGGAATTTATTCATCGGTTTGGAAATCCGTCAAGGCTCCAAAATCCGGAAAAACCCCAGGATTCGGAAAGGTATCAGGGGCCTGAAAGACACCGTGATTCGAAAAGGTACCAAGGTTCGCAGAGGTATCAAGGTTCGGAGAGGTACCAGGGGCCGGAAAGGTGCCAAAATCCGCGAAGGCCCCAGGATTCAGAGAAAGAGTCGGCAGACCGGGAAACAGAGCAGGCAGGTCAGGGCGAGAAAACATCCCGGCAGGAGCAGGTCGATCTTGAGCCATTGCGAAGGCTGGTAAGCCCATTCCTGCTCAGGCGGACAAAAGAGGATGTGGAGCCGGAATTGCCTGAAAAGACAGTGCAGGTAGTTTATTGTGACATGACCGAAGGTCAGCGTGTTATTTACAACCAGTTCCGCGAAAGATACAGAGCCAGCCTGTTGGAGGTCATTGATCAGGCAGGGATTAACCAATCAAGGTTCAAGGTCCTGGAAGGGCTTTTGCGGCTGCGGCAAATATGTTGTCACCCCGTGATCCTGTCCGGCTTTCACTCAATGGAGAAGGGATCTTCCTCCGGAAAGTTCCTGGCCTTTCAGGAAATGCTGGATGAAGTGATAGAGGAGGGGCATAAAGCCCTGGTTTTCTCACAATTTACCAGTATGCTCAGGATCATGCGCAGATGGCTTGATCAAAACGATATCCCTTATCAATACCTGGATGGCCGCGTTCGGGACCGCGACCAGTGCGTCCGTCAATTTCAGGAGGATCAGGACTGCAAGCTTTTCCTCATCAGCCTGAAAGCCGGAGGCTTTGGCCTCAACCTGACGGCTGCGGATTACGTGTTCCTTTATGACCCCTGGTGGAACCCTGCGGTAGAAATGCAGGCTATTGACCGGACTCACCGCATCGGCCAGCAAAGAAGGGTCTTTACCTACCGCTTTATCACCAGGGACAGCGTAGAAGAGAAAATCCAGGATCTTCAGGAGCAAAAAAGGGATCTCGTCCGGAACGTCATCCACTCTCATGAGAGCCTTGTCAAACAGTTGACCAGGGATGACATTATGGCTCTGTTTTCCTGATCACCGAAACAGGAGCAGCTCCTGATAAAACTTTGCCTGAAGTACCTGCCCTTTTTAGGTGAAAAGGATAAAAACAACGTTATCCTCTTCCTGCCTGAAGATGGGTTTTTCCAACTCTGCTTTCCATTTATTTGCCAGGTGATAGAGCTGGTCCAGATCCTGAACCGATGTTTCCGGACAGGCATAAGTTCCAATGCCGAACTCCTGGATAGCTGTCAAAACCTTTATCTTTTCTTTCCTTGATAGCCTCCTGGCGGGATTTTTTACTTTTTCTCCTGGCTTTGACAGGTTTTCTTTCCCCATCGTACGGATGTCCTCCATATCTTGCACTGAACTAATTTTATGTTCATAAGCTGCAAAGTGCCCTGGTGATGCCCCCTGGGCAATGTCTTTATAAGTACTTACCTTTGCGTGCTTTTTGTGGCGTGCTTATCATGCTTTCCCGCGGTTCTTTTCGATAATGCGTATTTTGAGGATGAAGATGGTAAGAAAGTGAAAAACATCTCCTCATATCTTTTTTCGGTCAGGATTTTATGTTTCTTCGGCATTCTGGTGAAAAAAGTACGACTGCCTGTGGTAATTAACTCCCATTGAGGCAATCACCTCATCTCACCTCATCTCTCCATATCTCCCCAATCTCCCCATGATTACCTCTGCCACACCATACCAAAAGGCACCCATGGCACTGAGGAAAAGTCAGCCCGATGCATGTGAAGAGAGGTCCATATTTCTGTAAAAATTGACAAAAATTGATTATTGCGATATTCTGTTAATAAAAAAATTTATATCTGTTTCACAGGAGGAAGACCTGGTGGCTACCCAAAAAGTAGATATTCCGGTTACCGGGATGCATTGCGTTAATTGTGCTTTAAACGTCGAGAAGCGCCTTCAAAAGTTACCCGGCGTGGTGCAGGCATCGGTCAATTTTGCTACTGAACGCGCTTCCATCGAGTACCATCCGGACCTGGCCACCCCAGAAGGAATGGCAGCCGCCATAGAGGAGGCAGGATATAAGGCCCTTTTGCCTGCACAAAGGTCTGAACAGGCCAAAGATGCCGAAGATGCGGAGAGGGCCGCCCGCAAGGCCGAGATAACCGATCAGACCCGCAAGTTTCTTGTTGGCATGATCCTGACCATACCCCTCTTTATACTCAGCATGGGAAGGGATCTTGGCCTCGTGGCCGGTCTGGGTGCCGCGGGGGCATGGATTCTCTCGTCCTGGGGCAACTGGCTTTTCTGGCTTTTAGCCACACCTGTCCAGTTTTATACCGGCTGGGACTACTACCGGGGAGGATGGAAGAGCCTGAAGAATGGCAGCGCCAATATGGATGTGCTGGTAGCTATGGGCTCATCAGTAGCCTATTTTTATTCTGTAGCCCTTTTGCTGTATCCCTCGCTTGGCCAGCACACCTATTTTGAGACTTCGGCCATGATCATTACCCTGATCAAGCTGGGCAAGATGCTGGAGTCACGCGCTAAAGGCCGTACAGGAGAAGCCATTCGAAAATTGATCGGGCTGCGTCCCAAAACCGCTACCATCATAGTCGAGGAAGGAGCGAAAGGAAGAATTCAAGGGCCTGAGACCAGGGCTGGAGCCGGGACCGGAACTATGGCCGGGACAGAGACCGGAACCAGTACTGGGGCCGAGACCGGGGCCAGGGCTGGGGCTGTTGCCAGGACCGGGGCACAGAACAGGACCGGGGTAGCGGCCAGCGTCGGTACTGGAGTCGGCATCGGGACTGGAGTCGGCATCGGGACTGGAGCCGGGACCGGGACCGGAGCCGGGTGGAAAGAAATAGAGATTCCCCTTTCTCAGGTCAAGGTCGGTGATACGCTCATCGTCCGCCCTGGTGAGAGTATTCCGGTTGACGGAGTAGTCATCGACGGAGAGTCGGCAGTTGATGAATCCATGTTAAGCGGAGAGCCGCTGCCTGTAGACAAGCGGCCGGGCGACACCGTTATCGGAGCCACGATAAATCAGGCGGGAAGGCTTAAAGTCAGAGCCACCAGGGTCGGTCAGGACACGGCCCTGGCCAGGATTATCCAACTGGTTCAGCAGGCCCAGGGCAGCAGGGCTCCTATTCAGGCCCTGGCCGACCGGATTTCCGCCATCTTTGTCCCTGCGGTCATCGGGATTGCCGTACTCACCTTCATGCTCTGGTGGATTATCGGCGGCGCCTTTGTTCCGGCCATGATACGCATGGTAGCGGTTCTGGTCATTGCCTGCCCCTGTGCACTCGGACTGGCCACACCAACGGCCATTATGGCCGGGATGGGCAAAGCCGCTGACCGGGGCATCCTTTTTAGAAACAGTGAGGCACTGCAAAAGGCCAGCCGCCTGGACACCCTTGTCCTGGATAAGACCGGAACTATTACCCTGGGCAAACCTGCCGTGGTCAAAATCGTACCCCTCGCCTCCTTCGCCGGGGGGGAAGAGGAGCTTTTGCGAATGGCGGCCTCAGCGGAAAGAGGGTCCGAGCATCCTCTTGGACGTTCCATTGTTAAAAAGGCGGAAGAAAGAGGCATTATTCTCACCGAGCCTGAAGACTTCCAGGCGTTCGGAGGCTTAGGGGTTTCGGCCAGAGTGAACAAAAGAATCATCCGGGTGGGAAAACCCGCCTGGTTCGAGGAACTTGGGGCTAGCCTCGACCATGAGGCAAAAAGCCACATCCAGGCTTTACAGGCCGAGGGACAGACGGTCATGCTGGTAGTGATCGAGGACCGGCCCGCAGGACTGATCAGCGTGGCAGACCCGGTCAAGCCCGAATCAGGAGCAGCCATTGATGAACTCCACCAGCAGGGGATAAAGGTCGTTATGCTCACCGGTGATAACCTTCAGGCAGCCAAAGCTGTAGCATCCAAAGTGCACATTGATGAAATCTTAGCCGAAGTCAGGCCGGAAGAAAAGCTGAGCAGGGTAAAGGAACTTCAGGATAAGGGACACCTGGTCGGTATGGTTGGTGACGGCATCAACGATGCCCCTGCCCTCGCTCAGGCCGATGTCGGGCTCGCCATAGGCACGGGAGTGGATGTGGCCATCGAGGCGGCAGATATTACCCTGGTCAGCGGAAGCCTGAGCGGTATTCCCAGGGCGCTTCAGCTCAGTAAGGCCACTATGAGAACTATTCGGCAAAATCTTTTCTGGGCATTTTTTTACAACGTCGCCCTTATTCCGGCAGCAGCAGGCGCATTCTTTGCTGTCGGGTTCCTGCCGGGGTTCCTGAGACAATTGCATCCCATCCTCGCTGCCCTGGCCATGGCTACCAGCAGCCTCACGGTTGTTACCAACAGCCTCCTCCTTTATCGGGCAAAGATCGTGTGAAAGTGAGGATGATAATCCACGGCGTAAGGACGATAACCGGCCACCACGTACTTACCGCGCAGTACTTTGCCTGATCTATATGGGCTCTTTTCCCCACCCAATATCATTTATTTTTGGCGGGGCACATACTGACTCAAACCATCCTGAGAAATTTACACAGAGTCAATGCCCATGCGATTTATGCCTTAATTCGTTCCAGACAATCGCAGCCTTGTGACTTTCAGCAACTTAAACAGGGTGCTTGAGATAAAACTTTTAACTGTCGAGTACCTTATAACTAATTGAAACAATGCTTGTTTATTCTATCTCCCCAAAATCCCATTTTGGGCAGATGGTTTGCCAGTTGCCGGAGGTTTTAGGATGGCCTTTAAATGTTCCGGGTGTTATCATGGGAAGGAGGCTTTGCCGCCCTATGAAAGCAAAGCCCCCTTGTACATGTGTCGTTATCTACCGCCTGAATTCTCATCCAGGCAGGAAGGGATTTCCAGATATTTCTGGAAAATACACAGAGCATCTTGCGGGGTAATCTCTCCGCTGCCATTGATATCTGCACAGTCAGGGCAGGAGTCAACGGGGGCAAGGTAGCAATGAAAGGCTGTCAGGGCATCTTGCGGAGTAATGGCTCCATCGCCGTTGAGATCTCCATCGCAGTAATCGAGGCAAAAACGGCCGTCAACCGGGGTAAAACCGGCAATACCGTCCCACATCGGACCTGCGGTAAGGGGGTAACACTCGTCTTCGGCTCCCCCTGTGACCTTAAACTTCAACCGGACC
>JBFMGO010000122.1:0-17058 GCA_040752695.1 bacterium | reverse complement strand
TATGGATGGGAAATGCCTGGGAGTTTTAAACCTTCAGGATAGACACTGGCAAATTATCAACCTGTTAGGCTATCAAAATTATTATACATAAATCCCCAATCTTATTATGGGGGGTGCGGAATGTCGGTGATATCGGCCGGTGCAAGATTAATCGTCATTCTTTGGGACGGGAAGGCAAGCCCGGAATTGCTGAGGGCGGATTTGACCCGCTCTTTACTTTCCTTGACCGCAGCATCGGGCAGTCCTACGGTAGTAAGAATGGGAAGCCCTCTGGCTAAGTCTACTTCCACCTGAACCGTAAATGCATTTATGCCCAGGATGGCACCACTGATTATTTTTGAAATCATCCGTTGTCTAACCAACCGTTGCAAAAACCGCTGCAAAAAATGTTTAGCTTTTCCTCTGAAGATTTAATCTTTTAGCTTTTTATTCTCGAATAAATCATTATAACAAATTTAATCTTAAAAGAGAAGGTGTGATTAAAACAAAAGGTGTGATTAAAACATTAAGGTGTGATGAAACCTATACTTTTGCACTTTTTGTCATTGCGAAACTATCTGCATTTCAAGCACTTAATAAAAAATGCATCTGAGTGATCAAGAGGCACAGGAAGCTGTCAACTGTACTGATCTTTTTGTCTCTTTCTTACTCCTCTCATCACCATCAATCATCATCATCCTGGTGGAATTCCTCTCTCACCTATAATACATGGAATTGTAATACGTGGAATTCCTCTTTCCTGTAAGGATCAGGATGTAGATCCTGGTAATTAATGTTCATTAGATAATTATTTATACACCTATAAAGTTATATATATGAAATATCGGTCATTAATCTGGAAGTTACTAATACTGGCGAGACTTTCAAGTGGGAACTTGCACTGATGCTTGATTCCACTTGGCTATCTTATCAACGTCATTCTGAGCGAAGGCTTAGAATGACGGTTGAAAGCTTCGTTGTACTAAAAGAGGGAGACGAAAACCTGCCCTTAATCAGGACCATCCTGAACAGCTCACAGGACTATCTCTCCAAGACGAACAAAAAGAAGCTGCTCTTATTGAACTGCTTTGTGCCCAGGAGCTTATAGTTATTTTCCAGGTATTGCAGCGCTTCCTGAGAGGGATATTTATGGCCGATAAGATACCATAAAAATTTTTTTCGAGATCCCCGAATCAATGCCTCCAGATTCGAAATGTCTTCCTTTTTTTCATACAGGGCATCCACTCTGAAAGGACTCTGGGCTTGCTCAAAAAAGTAATCGAAGTAATAGGGATTCCAGGCACAGGCAACGATCAGCGATTGTTCGCTGATGTTTTTGTTTTCCATAACCGTATCCGCAACCTCGCGGAACTGTTCCTTGGACACCCGGTAATAGTACTCATTCGTTATAAAAAGACTGTAGAATCCCGCAATTGAAAGAGCCGCTATCAAAACGATCAGGATGTCCCTGTTTTTTATACTGGTAATTCCCCTGGCCATCATTAAAATCAGGGGAGCGAGAACAATGATCGTGTTCCTGTCTGTCAGGATCGGGGTTGAAAAGACCGACCTGCCATACGCGATAATAAGAGGTGCAGCCGCCCAGACCACAACCAGCAACGTGCTGTTCAAACCCGGTTCGGGGTTCTTTTCGCTCTTTTTGCTCCGAAAATAAAAAAAGCAAAAAATGCACAGAGAAGCGAGGAGGAAAAAAGCTTCATCACTGCCCCAGTATTTATTGAAGTATTGAATAAAGAAATCAAAATGTGGTTTTCGTATCCATGTTTCGGCGATATTCATGTTGGCTCTTATGGTTGAAATCTGTGGCAGGTAAAGGAGGCAAACAAGAATCTGGCTGAGAAAGGGTTTAAACCAGCCTTTCTCTCTTTTTTGCACAAAAGAGCTCAGCAGAATGAAAATAAACTGGGAAAAAAAGACCAGTACTCCAAAATAATGCGTATATATGAGCAGGGTAGTGAAGAGTATATAGCATACATATGAGGTAATCAGATTGCTTTCGTTTGCCCTGGACTGCTGCGGTTGAATTTTAATGAAAAACAGGTAGGAGCACATTGATAATAAGAGCAGGAGACTATAGCTTCTCGCCTCCTGGGAATAATAGATGCCATAGAACGAAAGCGATAAAATCAGGGCACTGATCAGTGCCTCCTGCTCTGAATATAATTGCCTGCCAAGGAAAAAAATGGCCACTATACTGAGTGCCCCGAAAATTGCAGACAGAAATCGTATCGAAAAAGGACTGTTCCCGAATGTATTCTGCCAGAGATAGAGCAAACAGTAGTAGAAGGGAGGGTGAACATCCGACCTGCTCTCTTTGATCACTTCCACCAGGCTGCTCGCACGAGTCCTGCTCAGGCTGCTTAATTCGTCATTCCAGAGCGATTGATAATCCAGTTTCGCAAACCGCAGGGTCCCTCCTAACAGGATGATAATAAAAAGAAACAGCAGTGTTCTTTTATCTTTCATAACCTTCCCTTCTATCTTGGTGCACTGCACAGGAGTTCCCCGTCCGGTTATCGAATGTAGAATATTTCCCGGACATCTCCCCTGCTTTCTTGAAAAAAGGCACCGTCATTGTTTTTACTTTCCTTAATTGGTAAAGCTTTTATCTTTTTACAGTAATGCTTTTATTTTTTTTCTTTGCTTCAGCCGACACGTATTATATAATATAACATAAGGTTAAGCAAATAGTTATCCATATTTTTTATCATCGTCTATCCGACGTCCCTCAGGTCAGCGCCCTTTGGCCGAACGACTTTTACCCACGGGTGGACTTTTACTCAAGGCATTCTTCCACTTTTACAGAGCACAATTTTCACACTCAGGGACAGATGTGATGATGTGGCTATGCTCAAATGTGATGATGAGGTTATACTCAAGGCTATGATTCATGCCGCCATTGATCTTGGAACCAACGCCATCAGGCTTATCGTTGCAGAGGAATTAAGTGACCGCAAAATCCGTATCCTGCACCGGAACAGGCTGGTTGTCCGCCTGGGTGAGGGATTCGCCGGGGGAAAAAGGATTCAGCCCGAAAGCTTGCAGCGGGCTGTCAAGGCAGTGAAAGAGTTTTCATCTGAGGCAGCGAGGTTCGGTGCACAAAAGGTCATCCTGGTGGGAACCAGTGTCTGGCGCGAAGCCGAAAATCGAGAATCCGCGCGGCAATCGCTGCACAGGGAAACCGGCCTTTTGGTGCAGATCATCTCAGGAGAAGCAGAAGCCAAACTGACCTCTTACGGAGTTACCCAGACCCTTGGCCTTTCCCCGAAAAATCTGGCCATTGCCGATATCGGAGGAGGGAGCAGTGAATGTATTTTTTTCCCCGTGCACGGCAAGCCCTCCTTTTCCAGTATACCGTTAGGAGCTGTCTGGCTTACCGAGAAATATCTACTCCATGACCCTCCCACCGCCTGCGAGTGGGAACAGATGACCGAGTTTTGCCGAAGCACTATCGAAGAAAGCATCCCACCTGTCTGCACCGACTCACAGACACATTTCGTCGGCACAGGGGGCACGGCTACCACCCTGGCAACTATCGAACAGGGGCAGAGAAGCTATGATCCTGACCGAATCAATAATTCGGTTATCCCGCTGGCCAGTCTCGAGGAATTGGCCGACCATCTTCGCTCAATGCCGGTTCGTGCAAGGGGAAAAATTCGCGGGCTGGAAAAAGGCAGAGAGGATATTATCCTGGCCGGAGCCGCCATAATGGTAACCTTGATGAAGACGCTGAGAGTTGCCCGGTTGAGACTCAGCGATGCAGGGCTGCCGGAAGGAATCATCTGGCATGAAATCAGCCCGAATCCATATTTATAGCGGTTCTCGCTCATTTATAGCGGTTCTCATAAGCGGTGGATGTACTTTCCTGGCGGCATGCCTTTTACCCTTCATTTTGTGCTTTCATGGCTTCAAGATATATTTCCGGAAAAAGCTCCTTAAGTGCCTGGCAATAGGCATCGTAGTCTCTCTGGCTGAAGAGAACAAAGGTAAGGGAATCGACAAGGTCCGGGTGCTCTTTCAGGTAATCCATGCAGGTCTGAAGGGCTATCCTGGAGGCTTTTTCGATTGGGTAACCGTAAACGCCGGTGCTGATGGAAGGGAAAGCGATGCTCCGGAGGTTGTTCCGGGACGCCAAAAGAAGGCTGTTAAGGTATGCATTGTGCAGGATTTCGGGCTCTCCCTTCTTTCCGGTGACGTAGATCGGCCCAACGGTGTGAATAACATACCGGCTCGGCAGATTTCCTCCTGTAGTGATGACAGCATCTCCGGGAGGACATCCGCCGATTTTTCGGCATTCTTCCATGATCACAGGGCCTCCTGCCTGATGGATGGCACCGTCCACCCCTCCCCCTCCACGCAACGCCGAGTTAGCGGCATTGACGATTGCGTCCACTGATTCTTGGGTGATATCTCCGATTTTGAGCGATACGGTTGTCCTGTTAACCTTAAAATTCATGGGGTTTCCTCCTGTCATTTTTCTGCTTTTCGTAACCTTAAGCCTTTTCGTTCCGTCCAACGCAATAAAAGCCAAATGTGACATGATGAATGTAATGGCATGATAAATGTAACATGGTAAAATGGTGCCTTATGATACGGCAATTGTACATGACATATATAAAAGGGTGATTAGATCAAAAAAATCGCTGATAGGCAATAAAAAAAAGAAAATTTGGGGAAAACCGGTAAAAACTGTGGGAAGGCCCATCAACCCGAACGGTATGACAGACCTTCCCCTCCACCTGTTTTACTGGTGAGAATACCGATAAAAATACGGAATGGGTAAAGGCGTTGATTTATACCACATTGAATTCAAGATACCTCCATTTCCCTGTACTTATCCGCAAAGCCTTGCGGCAAGTAAAGATAATCTACCTTATCTATGACGTGCTTGGGCAGCTTTCATAGCATATAAGATTAGAAAACAGGGAATGGAGGTATTCCCCACAGAGCCTCTGGAGTCACCAGGCTGAGATAGGGTATAGCACCTGCATATGATCCGAAGGCAGCAGAATATGCGTTGTTGGCAATCAAGGTCAACAGATCAACATGCTCAAATGGCGGAATCAGAAATTCATAACCGAGTGGCAGCGTGTTAGGGACAATTACTCCACCTGGCAGGATATGATCCGGAGGCGGGAAGGTATTGAAGCCAGTCAGCGGATCAAAAAAGTAGAGATTGCCGCCCAGGATGGCAGGAGCATTGTAAAGAAACCAGGGATGAGCGTCCTCGATATCCCAGATAAAAGAGGGTGTAACGGGCAGTACGGTCGAACTGGTAAGTGAGGTCACCAATGGGGTGGGAGCGCCGGTAAGAGGATTCACAGGTGACAGGGTCTCTGTCCACAGTGGCCACAATACATTATATGGAGGCATACTCTGCCAGTACTGAGCGGTTGCTGATGATGCCATGATAAAACATACTGCCAGGCTTAAAACCATTACACCCAATAGAAGTCTTGTTCTACGCATGATTATTTCTCCTTAACCTTTCATCATCTTTGAAGCAAGATTGATATACATCAAATAAAAGACCTGATTTTAAATCATACTGCTCATACGCGGTATAAACCTACCCTCCTTTCTTCATCAGTAAGGTTGCCTTTACCCATCCTTGATACAGCCGCAATAAGGTCAGCGGCCAATTCGATTCAAGTAGTCGTGTCACTATTGGGGCTGAGAAAAATAAATATCCCTGATAAAATAGAGCACAGCTTCCTGGGGTGATACCCCAAGACTATTCGCATAGCTATACATCAGGGCACCAAGTTGATCGGCTTCCGGGTCCCTTAGATAGAGGAGAGGGACATCTCGGGCTATCTCGTAAAAATTTATTGAATATTGTAAATAGTTATATATACTGAAGGCTTCCATGAGGGGCTGGATTACACTCTGGAAAGAGAAGGGAGACACGAGACTGTTTCCATAATATCCGGTTGGAGATAAAGCCGTGTAGGGACTTGCTGTAAAAGGGTGGAGGTTCGTCATTCCCCATCCCCCATAGGGATTGCTGTAAAGACCGCTGGTAAGCGGATATCCGTAATTTACAAACGGTACTACGAAATTATACGAATTATAATAGCCTGGAAGAAAAGGAACTTGTGCTCCTGCACGAGGTGCGGATATCAGACATTGCATAATGCTGGCTGTCACTATCACCATACCTACGAACATGCATTTTGAAGAAAATTTCATGGTACTCTCCTTACTCTTGACATAACGAACGTGTTCCATGCTGCTAACCTCATAAATACAGGCCACGGGAAATACGCAGCCAGTTTGTAGGAGCGGCCCCCTGTGGCCGTCCGGTATGGGCAATGACAGGCACAAAGAGCCTGCCCTTACAAACTTGGCAACGTATTTAACGCCCTGTGTACTAAGAAAATCCTATTTATTTTTTAATGTATCTTTACTGAATTCCTGCTTTCGCAGGAATGATGAAGGAATACAACGAGCACCACCATTTCATTATTCCCGCGTAAGTTCGTCATTCCCGCGTAAGTGGGAATTCAATTTTTCAGTAAGTTAGGCTCAACCGCAAAAAATAGGCAACTATGAGAGTATCTGATATATCCTCTGCCTCCTCAAGATAGCTGATATGAGGCAAGGGTACTGATCGAACGGATATATTCCCAGGGGGTAATGACTCAGGATTTGATAATAGAAGTGGTTATGATCTGAAGCGATAGCGAAAGCAAATTGCTTTCTTTGGAAGGAAGGCTCGGCTCTTTCTCTAAAGGAATCTTGATCCCTGGCCCTGATGAAGGGCAAAGGAGTCGATAGGCAGGACTGACACACCTGCACAAGATTGAAAAAAAGGATGAACAAGAAAAATTTTGAGTAAAAATTTCATAAATTATATTTCTTAACCTGGAGAAAAACTGGAAAAGTCGTCTCAAGGAACCATTGCCAGACAGGGTATGATGAGAGAGCCTGTCCATGAAATCCAGGAAATTTTCAAGCTTTCGCGTATCAGATGTATCTACGCAAACCTCTAGGAATTCGCAAACGCCGACATGATTACAGCGAATGTATTCCGGTGCATCAAGTAAACTCAGAACGCAGATAAAACCCACTAATACTGCCCGCAGGAGCAGGGGGCCTGGCCTATGAACACCACTCGACAACTTCATTCGATACCCACGATAAACATTTATCCAAACTATGATAATGCTATTCAGCAAAAAATACCATTTAGCTATTATGGAAGATTCCAATAAATATTATTCAACTCTTCAGTGTATTATGCCACCTAAGCATTCATGAAAAAAGCTTTTTTCACCCCCAAGGATGAAAACGGATGTTCCTTTTTCAGTAAAGTCAATCTCTTAAACTAAGTTTTCACGGTAGAACTATTGACTTTTCGATAGTTCAACCTCAAGAGGTTTATTTCATGTCTATCCGAAAGGTGGATATACTCCCAATGCTGATGTAATCTTCCTGGACTTTTTGGATAGATTCTCGCTTGACTGAACAGTAGTACTAGATTGGTTCTCCCGAAAGGGTATAAGCCTGCTTACAGCACGATATAGCTTATATTTTAGAGCAAATACCATGCCAAAGGCTCTTTTACCTTCCTTTTCTCCTTCTATCTTTAATAGATAATAATTATATAACAAAAAAACTATATTATAAGATAAAAATAAAAAATATTTCCGAACCTTCGCACAGACCGGAAAGGATTACGTAGGGGACAATTATGCAATTCTTTGTCACTCAGTAGGAAAAACAGTTCACATACTGCCATAATCTCAAAAATTACATTAATTTTCAGGGAGATAACCACTATTATCTTTTATGCAGAAACTTTTAACTCGCATATAACCTTGCTCAAGAGAGAATGGCAAAGTATCCCCCCTGATCGAGGCGAAAGATACAACTCAAGATTCAATCCTTAATTAAGACGAAACATACAACTCAAGATTCAATGCATTGCAATGCATCTTCAGGGTATCAATTACCTCCTGATCAGGAAGGGCCAGATTACCACTTGTTGCCCCGCCCACCTGCTTAAGCCAGTTACTGCCTATCCAGAATACATATTCTCCTTTTGGTAACCGGCTCAAAACCGCCTTAACTAAATCCACTCCTTTTACGGTAACTTTCACCCACCCATTTTCGGTAACGATATCTTCGGTTGAGGTGATTTCTGTATACGATTTGAGCCGATTAGTTCCAGTAATCAAGGTAAAATGCCAATCACCTCCATCCGGCCAGCTATAGAGCTCGTAACCTTTCATCGAGGATGGGAGAGCAGAAGGAATAATGAGAGCAGCAGGAGTGGAAGATCCCTCATCTTGAGAGGGAGGAGGAGTTGAGGTACCGGCATTATCGGCACCAGCCTGAGCAGCATTCAATAAAGTATAGGCAGTGACCGTAAAAGGCAAAGTGTATAATGATCCATTGCCGCACCAGCTATAAGGCCAGCCATACCAGCTAGAAAGAGATGACCAGCTATAGCCGTAAGGCCCATAAGGTCCATAAGGTCCGCCAGAGCAGTTATGATACCATATGTCAGAAGGATTGCCGCAATATCCATACGGAGCAAAGGGGCTGAGATAATAACCGGATTGCTCATAAAGAGCACTGCCTGGGAAAAGAAAACCCTGGGGAGGAGCATAATAGTTGAAGTTTATGGTAACGGTCGAAAATTGATTTGTTGAATACCATTGCCCCTGGGTTGCAGAAATAAAGGACAATGAGTATAAACTAAAAAAGCTGACCATGACAACGGCCTTGAGTAATACTGTGACCTTGAGTGATGCTATGGCCTTGATTACTCTTTTCATTCTTAACCTCACTTCTCGTTTTACAGAGGCAGTGGAAAATACCAGAGAGATTAAGGATGGAGGATTTCTTACATCGCGCCAATACTTCATTCAGGATACCTGCAATAAATCCATCTTTCTTTCATCCATTAGATTCAGTCAAGGGAAAACTGTACCATTAATGAGACGGCTGCCCATTTTCAAGGCCCCACCTGGCACCTTACTTTGACAAATTGACTATGATATTTATATAATTATACTATATTGACTATAAATTTATCAAAGATATTTGCGAACTTTGATATTTGCGAACTGTTTCTTTTCAAGATGAAAGAGAAGGGATACGGTGAATAAATCCAGGGTAAAAAAGCTGCTCATAGCTATATTTCTTAATATTATTTTGTTTAACAGTGGCTCTTCACATAATTGGTAAAAAGCTGCAAGAAACATTTCTAAGCATTGTCTGTGCGAAACCAGCAACTTATCTTTATCCCCAGAAGGACGCCCATGGTAAGAGTTGAACTTGATGTCAATGGCGAAATCACCAAGACTATTCCCCCTTATCATGACGGTTGGTATGTACTTGCAAAGGCAGATGGAACAATAACCGATGAGAGCCAGGGGAAGCAATACGGTTATCTTTTCTGGGAAGCTCAGCTCAATGGATTGGAGTTGCCTGATAAGGGCTGGGTAATTGCTCAGGAGGATCTTAAGGAATGGTTTAGCGAATACTTGCCAAAACTGGGACTGAACATAAGGGAGAAAGAGCAGTTTATGGAATACTGGTTAGAGCGGCTCCAGGGGAGCGGCTTTTATGAGCTGAAATTGCTGAGCCATGAATTTTTAGATGAATACGCAAAGCTGACCATTACTCCAGCCCCTGATACACTCATAAGAGTTATCTTTCATTTCACTCCACTGAATGAGTATAAACTTCTGGATGCTCCTGTAATGAAGACTCCAGAACGGAAAGGCTTTGTTGTGCTTGAATGGGGTGGAATACTGAGAGGCTTTCCAAAAAAGAGCAGACGAGATAAAATAGGCACATATTATTTCAATAAATTTTAAAGTAGCGATTCATTTGTTCTGTTGCCATTGACCACGCAGTCATGGCAGCCATGGCTGATCTGGCAGTCAACGCAGTCATGGCTGATCTGGCAATCATGGCAAGTATGGCAGCTCTGGACGTTCTCCTCGTATCAGCAGTGGGATCAGCCTCTGTAGGATCAATTGAACTACCAGCATCAAATAGTGTAGACAGCAAACAGCTTTGAAGACATGAACCACAAAGGCATAAGGAGGCACAAGGAGGATAACCAAGAACAGAGCACCTGTCATCTTGTACCCTTATGCCTTTGTAGCTCGATTTCAAACTAAAATCGGCAGCTTACAACCGGGTTTTCTTGAAGTTTCGCCATCACCAGGTTCTGGATTTCCTCCAGTCCCTCTCTGCTGATGGATTCAAAACGAAGGACCAGCGCGGGCTGGGTATTGGATGCGCGGATAAGGGCCCATCCATGGTCGAACAGGATGCGGATGCCGTCGATGTCCACCAGCCTGTATTTCTTTTGGAAGTGTTCCTTTAAAACCTCTATAATATGAAATTTCTCTTCATCTGCACAATCGACCCGAATTTCCGGAGTTGAGTACGTTTTGGGTAAATCGGAGATCATTTCCGATATGGTTTGTGAAGATTCGGATAAGATCTCGACCAGCCGGCAAGAAGCGAAAATAGCATCATCATATCCGAAATATCCATCTGCAAAGAAGATATGGCCGCTCATCTCTCCTGCCAGCAGGGCATTTTCTTCTTTCATTTTCTTTTTAATCAGAGAGTGCCCCGTTTTCCACATGATGGGCCGTCCGCCATGCTTTACAATGTCCTGTTCGAGGTTCTGCGAACATTTCACTTCAAAGATGATGCTGGCTCCAGGATTACGGCTTAAAATATCGCGTGCAAAGATGACCATAAGCTGGTCTCCCCAGATTATACCTCCCTGATTATCCACTACTCCGATCCGGTCAGAATCCCCGTCGTAAGCCAGGCCGACATCAGCGGAACTCTCCTTGACTCTCTGGATCAAAGAGGTCAGATTCTCAGGAACCGTAGGATCAGGGAAATGATTGGGAAAATTGCCGTCCATCTCACAGAACAGCGCCTCTACTTTGCACCCCAGCTTCCGAAACAGATCCGGGACAATGGGGCTGGCCGTTCCATTGCCCGCATCCACGACGACTTTCAAGCCTCTTTTCAGATGCACGTTTTCTCTGATAGTGGCCATATAGGGCTCAATAATCTGGCAGGTACTCACTGTTCCTCCCTTGCCCTGGATAAATTCACCCTGCTCGGCAATTTTACGGATATTCTGGATTTTTTCCCCATACAAGCTCTCCTTCCCATCGCAGAGCTTGAATCCGTTAAATTGAGGTGGATTGTGACTAGCCGTAATCATCATTCCCGCATCAGGGTTAAGGTGGTACAGAGAAAAATAAAGGGCTGGCGTGGGGCAGACCCCAAGGTCAATCACGCTGCATCCTGTTGACAAAAGCCCTTCCACCAGAGCGTTACGGAACCTTTCAGAACTTAAACGGTTGTCTCTTCCCACAGTAAGACTTTTTTTGTTCTGCTGCCTCAGGTAGGTGCCGTAAGCTTTCCCCAGAGTCTTGACAACCTCCTCGGTGAGATCCTTTTCAACTACGCCCCGAATATCGTACTCCCGAAATATTTGTGGGTTTATCATTATTCTCTTATCCCCTCCTAATGGTTAGAAAATGGATAACTGACGAATGAGAATTCAAAAGTCAAACTTCCGGCTCCTGACTCCTGCCTTTCGGTTCCCGCCTTTGAATCCTTTCTCCTAGCACCTGAATTCCAGCTCTAGGCCCCTTCCCCAGATTTCTGGCTCCTGACTCCTGAATTCCAGCTCTAGCCCTCTCTCCAGATTTCTGGCTCAAGACCTCTTTCTCCAGACTCCAGACTTCTGGCTTCTGAATTTCGATTGTCAGGAATCTGATATCGTAATATTGAGCCGAAAATCCACCTTATTCTCAGCTCCCTTGACTTTTGCGCTTTCAACAACGGTTTGCGCATACTGTTTGGTTTTTTGCAGACGGTTCTTCAGCCGATCAATAGATTCGAAAGAATCAGCAATGCCTTTTATCTTTACCTGGTTTTTATCGATCGACAGGTCTACGAATTCGACCTGGATTTCTTCAGGTGCCTGGATACTCAGGTCTTTGAGAATATCCAGGTGAGTCAAGAACTTATGAGCAAATATCTTATAAATTTTATATCTTTCCTTCTCAGCATTGAGGGCCTTTTTTGCTTCTAAAAGCTCATCATCCACATGCTTGGCTCCAGGGAAAATCTCCTGGTAGATTTGATTAATATCATGGTTAATCTGATTGAGCTTCTCCTGCTGAACAGTGGTTCTGTAACGAATATTCAGGGTCAGCAAAGAAACCGTCGCTATGATCAACACAACCAGGACAATGGCCATCTCCTTAAACTGAGTGTACTTCCTCTGGTAGGCCAATTCTTCCTGCCTCAGGTTAAGTCTGCTCTTTTTATCCTTCTTTCCCCCCAGAACCAATCCCAGGGGAACAGCCAGGGAATGTGATAAGGCCCGGTCCCGAAAGGCGGCATTTTCCTCTCCTGCCGCTTCTATGGGATTGAAGACCGAGGTTTCGATCTCAAGTCTTTGGGTAAAATAATCGCTTATTCCTTCATACCCCCCAACCTTTCCCATCAGCACTATGCGGGAAATCGAATCGTTCGGCAGCATGAGCTGTGCGGAACAAGCATAGATGGTAAGGTCAATTTCTTCAAGAATGAAATCCAGGGCCGCTTTGGGAAGTTCCAAGGTCCCGGAGGGTGCCTCGCTTTTAGAGGGAGGCGGCAGGCTTTCGATCCGGCTATGCTCACCGAAAGGGGATCGGTCTGAAGGGGACTGGCTGGCGGCATCGGGCTCAGCGCCGATGGATTTCTCCCCTGTGGGCTGGCTGACATCGCCTTCCTCTCCGGGGGTGACTCCAGTGATGGCTCTTTCTGCCTGCGGCGGCAGACTGGAATCGAACTGCCTTGTTGCCCCTTTTGCCTGACTGGCGCTCTCCGGCCAGGGTCTCACCGGATTGGAAATGCTTCGTGAAAACAGAAGATGCTCTCCCTGGACAACGATCATCAATATTCTTTCTTCATCGATGTCGACCAGAGCGATGACTTCCTGGCTGGAAGGAAAAGCGTGCAGATATAGATCATACAAGGCCGTACAATCCAGCAGGACAAGATAAGGATCGATTCCTGCAGCATTCAAAGACTGGCAGCAGGATGCCACGGTTTCTTTTTTCACTGCTCCGATGAACAGATCGGAGGATATCGCATCCTTGCCATCGCGGACCTGAAGAGCGAGAACAGCCTCTTCGGCCGGATAAGGGAGGGAAGACTCTACCTCAAACCTGGCAACCTTGTGGATTTTATTTCGATCCCTGAACGGCAGGGTAATACTCCTGAAAATAGCCTTTTGACTCGAAATTCCAGCAACGATAAGATCTCCCCGGATTTTGTTTTCGGTCAGAATCCGTTTGATGATTGCAGAGATATCTTCATCAGGCGAAATCTGGTGACGAAAAAACCTGACAATCTCAACCGAATTGGCCTTCTTTTTAACCTGGATTATCGTAATCTGCGAAGAGCCAATCTCTATGCCCACTGAATAGGAATGCATCTTTCAATGATCTCCCGTGGTGGAATGCTCAATAATGACTGTAAATGCCTGAAAATGCCAAAAACCGCTCGAAAATGGTTATGGCTGCCGTGCCTGTTCTTAAAGACCGGCCACAACGTTGGGACACACAAACACCAGGAATGCGCGGTTTGGTGATCTTTGCTCAGGACTTTTCAGACGCATTTTTTGAATAATTATTCGAAGAGTCCTGAATCAGCAACTCTTCGGTGATCGGATAAAACCGGTCTGCAATTTCCTTAAGATCGATGGCCGTATTATAAGCAAATGAGACGATCTCCACCCGGACACCTTTCTTTTGAAACAGCTTGACGATTGGCACGAAATCTCCATCTCCGGTCGCCAGGACCAGGGCATCGACCTTATCGATTACATTTAACATATCAATAGTCATGCCCACATCCCAATTTCCCTTGGCAAATCCTCCGGTACCGGTCTTTAAATCCATAGCCCGTACCACATAGCCAATGCTCTTGAGCAGCGATATAAATTTTGTCTGATCGATATCCGGTGTCTGTACAATGTAGGCGGTTGCCTGAACTAAAGTACGGTCACCCACTGCGGCTTTCATAAATTTTTCGTAATCCAGTCTGCCATTGTAAAGGTTCTTGGCAGAGTAGAACATATTCTGGACATCCACAAATAAAGCCACTTGCGCGTTTTTTCCTGTTTTATGCTTGACCCTGTTGGCCAGCTTCATCTTCTTTTCTATGTCCCTGTAATCGACAGGGATTTCACGGATCAACCCTTTCAGCCGGTTAATCAGATCGTAGCGCTCAGCCAAAACCATCTCGACCATATAGGCAATCTGCTTTTTAGCCTCCTCATACTTCGAGAGGAACTGGGTTCTCTCCGCCTTCAAGGAGTTTAACTCCTTCAGCTTCTCTTTCTCCCTGGCTATTTCCTCCTTCAGTCCTTTGTTCTCCTGATCCAGTTCCTGAATCTTATTGAGTTTTTCCAGAACTGATTTCATCCTCTTCTTTGTTTTCTGATTATCTTGAGTAAGCCGGTTCAGATCTTTTTTCAGGTCATTTTTATCAAGAATAAGCTTTTCTATGGTCTTCTTTAATCTTTTATTTTCCCGGTATTGAAACTTACTTCTTTCTATTAACTTTGCTCTTGTTCTTTCTGATTCCTGCAACTCTACGGCTAAATCAGTCGCTTTGTCGTCTATTAACCCATCCATTTTTTATTTCACCATTATTGAATAAGGTTTGATCATGTGTCCACAGCCCATGCTTTTCTACTGCCTGTCATACCTGCCCTTTATTGATCCATAAACGATGTCTCACCTTCATTAAACAATGTCTCACCTTCATTGCTCGTTATCATCTTTTGCAAGCTCTGATCAGTGGCCGAAAAAAGACTCCAACCTTCAAAAAGAAAGAATTTCCTGGATAGAAAGAAAATTCAAGGCATCAGATTGTCTCTCCTTTAAAGACTCTCGAATTGTCCCTCCTTTAAAGATTCCAGGATTATCTCTCCTTTAAAGACTCCAGGATCGGCCATGCCCGCAGCGAATGAATAAATTGATGGTCCGTTAAATCGAAGCGGATCGGTGTTATGGAAATCTTTCCGCTTCGAACAGCCTCCACATCCACATCCCCTCTTTCCTTCGCGGTCATCTCCTCCGAGTCCAGCCAGTAGTAAGCATTATTCCTCGGATCGATTCTCCTCTGGAAATAATCCTTCAAGAAACACTGGGCGTGCCTGGTTATGGTCACTTCGGGTAATTGGCCGGTTCCCAGCAGAGCTGGTATGTTAATATTGAGGAGCGTTCCAGGAGGCAACCCCTGCTGTAAGACCCCAAGAGCCACCTTTCGGGCAAATTGAGCGGAAGGATCAAAATGAGAGAAATCCACCGGAGCCAGCGAAACAGCCATGGCCGGAATGCCCAGGATAGTGGCTTCAGCAGCAGCAGAGACAGTACCCGAATACATGATATGTACACCGGTATTCAATCCCCAGTTTATTCCCGAAATGATCATATCCGGTGGTGATTCCAGGATAACACTGATAGCCAGTTTTACACAATCGACCGGAGTTCCGCTTACAGCGTATCCATAAAATTGGTCATTTTTTCTGACCTCTTCAATTCGCAAGGGATGAGACAGCGTGATAGAGTGACCACAGGCGCTGCGCTCCCCGCTGGGAGCGACGATGACTACCTTAGCCACATCCTGCAACCCCCGATAAAGAGCGTACAGGCCCTCTGAATGAATTCCGTCATCATTGGTCAATACTATAGTGACCTTTTCCTGCTCACTATGAGTTTTCATTTTCCCCCTGACTAACTCGCGTTATAAGATGCCTCGTGCACGTTGCGCCCTTTAAGCGTATGATAAGCCAAGTGCCATGTCGTGACAGACGGTTATGAGGCATGAGCCGCCACCTGAATCTCAATCCTTGAAATGCTACCGAAATGATACCTCATAACCCGCGACTCTCTCCCCAATCATAAACCTATAACCCGCAACTCGCAACTGATAAATTCGGATTTCCATCCTAAACCCGCGACTCAGAGCCCTGAAAGCCCCGCTGCTTGCAGGCCGCAGCTCTTTTAATACTCGTCATCATAGAGCTTAATGGGCATGATAAGATAAAGGTAATCGCGGTTGTCCGGCTGGCGGATAATTCCGTGCGAACCCTGATCACTTAATTCCAGAACTACCTGCTCTTGCGGCAGGATATTTAAAATATCAAGGATAAAATTGGAATTAAACCCAATCTCCATGGATTCCCCGTCGTACTCAATCTGGAGCTGATCCTCGGCATCCCCCACTCCCAGGTTCTGGGAGCTGAGATAAAGAGTCCCCTCATCCAGTCTCAAGCGTATGTACTTTTCCTTTTCTTCGGTAAAGATTGAAACCCTTTTGACAGCCTGCCGAAAATCCTGACGGTTAATATGCAAGATCTTATCATTCACTCTGGCAATCCTTGGCCGAATATTCGGGAAGTAGGTTTCAAGAAGGCGTGAGAACAGCTCTACCGGACCGATTTTAAAGATCGCCTGATTCTCGAAAAAACCTACGGAAATGCTGTCTATGTCCTGGGAGTCGTCCAAAATCCGCTTTAACTCATTCATGGATTTTTTCGGCAGGATCACCTTGAGCTTTTGACTCAGGCCCTCGACTCCGGGCTTTTTGATATAAGAGAGCCGGTGCCCGTCGGTTCCCATCATTTCCATGGATTCCTGATCAACCTCAAGCAGCGCCCCATTTGGCGCACTCAGGTGTTTTTGCTCGACAAGCGGGACAGTAATGTTAATTTTGGCAATCATTTCCCTTAAAGCCTCTCTCGGCATCGAAATCAGCCCTTCTAACTCGTAGGTAGGAAAAGGAGGGAATTCCTCTGCCGGAAGCCCGGCCAGATGGAAGCAAATCTTTCCGCCGCAGGCAATTTTGACCCTGTTGTTTTCCTCCAGTGAAAGGTGGACCTCGGCCTTATCCGGTAATTCCCGAAGGATATCAACCATCATTTTGGCCGAGAGGCAGATGCTCCCCTCTTGGAAAACTTGAGCCTCTGCTTCACCCTTGATCCCCAGTTCCAGA
>JBFMGO010000121.1:0-17285 GCA_040752695.1 bacterium | reverse complement strand
AGAGGAAAACCCCTTTCAAATTGGTTTCCATGACCTGTTCCCACTCATCCAGCGTAGTCTGAGTCACAGGCCCGTAAACGCATACGCCTGCGTTATTAATGAGGACATCTATGCGGCCGAACCGACTGATCACCTGGTTGACCAGGGCTTTGACGCTGCCTTCACGCCGTACGTTGGAGGACACTGCCAGGGAAATACCCCTGCCCCTTTTGATGCTGCGGCTGACCTCTTGAAGTGCGCTTCCATCGCGGGCAGCCAGGACGACCTGCCCTCCCTTTTCAGCCAAAAGGCAGGCAGCGGCCCTACCTATACCTTTGCTGGCTCCGGTAATGATGATGACTTTGCCATTGAGATTCATGGATGGTCAGGGGTTGCCTTACAGTGTGAATGGTCAGGGGTTGCCTTACAGTATGGAGGAGAGGCTCAGGACAAAACCTGCTTATCCCTCCACCGCCTCCTGGTAAACATCTTCCATGATCCGGGCGATTCTGGCCCAGGAGTATTTTTCTTCAACCAGCCTGCGGCCGTTCTCTCCCAGCCGTTTTTGAAGGGCAGGGTTTCGCAGCACCTCCACCACCTGGCGGGCCATATCCAAAGGGGTGTCCGCCACCAACAGATGCTCCCCGTCCCGGGCATCGATTCCCTCGCAGCCGACAGAGGTGGAAACCACGGCCTTACCCATGGCCATGGCTGATAAAATCTTGAGGCGCGTTCCGCTGCCAATGCGGATCGGCACTACCATGAGGCCGGCACTGGCCAAGAAGGGCCGCACATCCTCGACAAATCCGGGCATCCAGGCCCCTGTTTCTGAAGCCAGGTTTTGGAGCTGCCTGGATGGATTTTGTCCTATGATCAGGCACTTCACCCCTTTTTCCATATCCTGAATCAGAGGCCAGACGCTTTTCAAAAAGTATTCTACTCCGTCCGCATTCTGAAAAACATGCATTCCCCCCAAGAATAAAATCGTTTTTTCCACCGGTACGCAAGGCCGGGGTTGAAAGTATTCCACGTCCACGCCGTTAGGTGCTACACGAACCGGTATATGCAGGGGAGAGATCTCCTCCAGGCGCTGTCTATCCAGGTCGGAAACCACCACATGAAGCCGGGTCTTAGCCTCTATCCTGGCCAGATAACGCTGCCACCTTTGAGCCTGCCGGGAAAAGTACCACTTTTTGCAAAAGTTTGATTCCATGTCTGCCCTGCGTTCCATAAGCGTCCATTCCAGATCGTGATGAACCGTAATGGCAGGAGGACCATTGCGGCTGTTGACATAAACAGTCAGATTAGGCATATCGCAGTGCATAAGGTGTATCCGATCTTTTTGGAAAATCTTTTCCAGAGTGAGCCGGGTTTGGGGATGAAAATATTTCCGGACCACAAAGGGATCGGAGGAAAAAAGATTGCAGGCCAGAGAAAGTCCCAGATCCAGCCGGGAAACATCTTCAGGAAGAACGAACGGATACACACCGGCGCAAAATTCCCGGAGTATCTGTGCCGATCCCCAATCATCGGGCTTTTTCACGAACCCGATCAAATGGATCCGGTGGCGCTCCGCCAAATGTTTTAAAAGATAGTAAGTCCTTTGCGAATGCCCGTCAATGGGGGGGTAAGGAATAGTAGTCGAAAGAAACAGGATGTTCATCGGAAGGTATTTTTTATTTTTATCGTGACGATGTTACCAGTATGTTTCCTGCCGTAACCTAAACAGGAAAAAGGCTCCTTTTTTCTTCAGGAAAAGGAGGGGGCACCGTTCCCATAGGAGCTTGCTTGAAAAGATAAGGGACTCATGGCCATACGCCCCTGTCGTCATTCCAGCGAAAGCTAAAAAATTCAGTCTTTTTAAACACTTGTTCCCCCGTTTTCACAAGGGGTGACGAAATAGACGGCTGTTTATTCTCCAACAGGATTTTTAAGGCAAGTTCTCAAAAGGAAGGGGAACATCCCCTTCCCCCCTTTTCTCAAGGGGGATAGCGGGGGGATGTTACATAATTAGGATATACCTCATATCCTATGCATCAAATGTTTCCTCAAACTGCTGCATTTTATTGTCATGATCGTCTTCTCCTGCTCCGTCTATCGCGGCCAAATAGTTTTTGCTTGCAAGCACCAGCATATCTTCAATGAATTCTTCCATTGTTTCTTTAACGATATTCGATACCAGATCCCTTAATTCTTGAATGGTAAGATCCTTTACCTTCTTTTCCATAACCAAACTACCTCATCTCTAACCTTGTGCTCAGTTTACGACTTCTCTCTTAATTATTCTACCCTGATCGTGCTCACTTTTACAATAAGGAAATCTAACAAAATAATTTGGGAAATAGTATCGAATAAACTCAGGAAATAGTATAAAATCATCATGTTCAGTATTTCTCCCTCAATCTGGTTTCACTTACTATCATTTTGATGAGGGCCTCGATATCCTGGATGAGCAAAGGGGAGATCAGGCCGGGGAAAACTCATCTCTTGTGCAGGGATAAAGGGAAATAGCGTATATGAGGTGCTCCCTGACCAACATCAGTATGGTAACTGGTCAAGTTACTTAGTGGTCCTCTCAACGGCTTTTTGGAAAAACGTACGGGTGGTTTTTTTTTCTAACTCCTGATAATGCTGTATCAGCTTTGTCGTGTCATGATCGCATTTCTCCGATATTTTACGTCTCACCTCCCTTATCCGATCAATAACAGGATCACTTTTCATTTTCTTTATTCCTCTTGTGATAAAAGTTCAAACGGCGTTGTTAATATTGGGACAAATAGGCCCAAGAGCGTATTTATCCGTCTTATGTGAGCAAATTTATTCGCATTTGCCAAGTGTTGACAATTCCATGTAAGCAGAAAATCACAGCTATAAAAAGATGCTAAAGCCAGATGAAGTGCATCACCTTTAGGATTGGCAGGTAAGAGCTTGCGTGCTATATATGTATCAACAACGTCGCGGATTTCCATAGGAATACTCAGGATTGGAACATCTGTAAGCATCTGCAATACCTGTTCTTTATTCGGATAATCTCCATTTTCCAGCTCTTCTATAACTGCCAGACTTGTTACAAGTTGATAATAGTGGCGTTGGCTGTCCCACCATTCTCTCGTCCAATTCCTGCGTGCAGCCATCTCCGGTTCAGTCCTGACTTCATAGTAAAAACTGGGAATAGTCGTTTCAATGTAGACGATTTTTTTCACAATTCAAAACTTCCTTGTATATCTATAAGATGGTTGCCATTACACATATAGTATAACATAGTTTTTTAAAACTTGAGGAATAAATAAAAAAGGAACTAAAAAAGGATAAGAAATGTAATAGAGATAAAGCTTAGTTTATAATAACCTGAGGGAGAAACCTGGTCTATCGATACAAAATCAAGAAAGCAGGGAGGTGTCAGGTCTTGAAAGGAAGAGCTTAATCCTTTAAAAATTGGTAATTTCTATGTGAACATAGAGAGCCACGGGCATCCTCAAAGGCACCGGCGATACACCTTGCGGATTTTCTGAATCCATCCGGCCATGGCGAATTCCACCCGCACCTTTTCGCGGGCTGTTTTTCCCATTTCGTGGGCCAGTTCCGGGTCACTCAGCACTCTTTCCAGGCTTCTGACCAGCCCGGCCGTATCCCCCGGATTTACCAAAAAGCCATCCACGCCATGTTCTAAAAGAGCGCCTATTCCTCCCACCCGCGTGGAAACCACCGGGATGCCCCATGACATGGCCTCAAGGAGCGCCATTGGGGTTCCTTCGGTGCTGGAGGTGATGGCCAGTACATCCAGGGCCTTGTAGATGCGGCTTATCTGCGCCTGAAAGCCAAGGAACCGGACCCTTTGCGTGATGCCAAGGCTCATGGCCTGATTTTCCAATGCTGAGCGCTCCGGCCCCTCTCCGACTATCCAGCACAGCATATTGGGTATCCGGCGAGCCAGAAGGCTCGTCGCCCTGAGTAAATCGGCAGGATTTTTTTCCGGGCTCAGGCGGCCGACAAATCCAATCACAGGAGCATCCGGGTCGCAGTCGAATTGCCGCCTGATCTGCCCCCGGTCCGCAGGCTGAGCCCATCCATCGGCTTCATGAGGAAGACTGACCGCATTTTGAAGAACCGTGATCTTGCCGGGATCAATCCCTCTTTGCCGAATGAGCCGGTCTTTGATCTCTTCCGATACAGCGATAATGGCCGAGAAGAAAGGCAATCCCCACCGCTGAACATCCTCGTACCTTCGTACTTTCCAATCCATGGCAGTCCAGCCATGCAAGGTGGTGACTACCGGAATCCGGGCCGCTCTGGCGCAGATCAGCCCCAGGATATCCGAGCGATAACCATGGGTGTGGAGAAGCTGAATCCGGTTCGCCTTGAGGGAGCGGAAAAGCTGAACCAGGTTGGCCCAGTCGAAGGCAAAGCGCATGGGAAAGATGACATGGGGGTAGCCCCGGCTGCTCACCTCGCGCAAAAAGGCGTTATCGGGTTTTTTAACCCAGGAAAACACGCCCAGAGTCGATGAGAAATATTCTCCGTTCTCTTCCTCTCTTGTCTCATTCCCTCTTGCTTCACCATTTTCTCTTCTTTTTACTTCGCCATCCTCCCCTCCCCTTCCCAGCCATTGCTGAATCGAAAGGACCACCCGCTCTGCGCCTCCCAGGGTGTTGGGAGCAATCAGTTGCATCACCCTGACCCTCCCCTGATTACCTTGGCCATTGTTTCTCACCCTTTCACTCCTTCACCCGTTTCACCCACCCGTTTCACCGTTTATTCCCATACTCCTTCCAGGGAATCATGAGGCCGCAGGGTAAGGGAGCGCTGCTTGAGTATCCGCCTGAGGCCATCCCCTAAGAACACCAGAGGAGGCAGGGGGTCACGAAGACACAGGTCATCGAAATTGCTGTAAGCTTTCCCGATACGGCCATAGGTTTTCAGTGCCCTGATCTTTTGTCCGGGCTGGCGAAAGCACGCCCAGAAGGCCCGCACTTCTCCCCAGAACCACCGGGAATGGATACCGGCAGGATGATCCATGACCGGGTCTGTATCCCCATCCGCAGCTATGCGGTATACCATGTAGGGAAAATCAACACCCGAAATGACGGCCAGGTGCGTAGCGCTCCAGAATCGCGGATTGACATCCAAAAGGTAGGGGACCTTCGTTTCCTTATGCACAACGAAATCCGCCTGACACACGCCGTGCCATTGCAGAGCCTCCATGAGCCGCTGCAAGCACCCTTCGGCTTCACTTTGCCGGTCACTGACCCGCAGTGTAGCCACGCCTCCCTGCAGGGGGTAATTCCTTACCTGGCGATAGGTAAATCGCGCCCGCATTTTCCCCTGCCGAAACAGCATGGCCACGCAATAAATCTCACCAGGGATGTGCTCTTGCACCAGGAAGCGGCCAGGCGGAAGCCCATAGGGAAGATCGCCGGACTTGATCCACCGCAAAAGCAGTTCATCGTAGGAAGCTACCTTCTCGATTCCCCAGGCTCCTCCGCCCTGCCGGGGTTTGAGCCAGACTGGATAACGGGCTTCTGTCAGCCAGGGGTGCTGCGAAGGATGCTCGGTGAGAAAGGCGGTCCTGGGGACAGGAATGCCCAGCTTCCCGGCCAGCCTGGAGAGGCTTTGCTTGTCATGAACTGTCAGGATCTTTTCATATTCCGGAACGACCAGGCGAAAATGCTCCTTCAATTTGTCCTGGTACTTGGATATGAGAAAGGTTTCCTCGTAGGTAGGCAAAAGGAACTGACAGCGTTCCCTGCGGCCGTTCTCGATCAGGGAGGCAATGCACCGCTCTGGCTCCTGAAAAGGGGAGGGATAGCGGAAACAGCTCCTTGAGTAGCGAGAGGAAAAGCACATGGCCCAGGGTATGGAATCTGCCGTGCAGACCGGGATACCCCGCTCACCAAGGCTCCTCAGGGCAGCATAGGCGATGCGGTTGCGGGCATTCGTGATCAAAACCCGCATCTATGAAGTCTTACTCCTCAAAAGCTTACTCCACAAGAGTTTATTCCTCAAAAGCTTACTCCTCACATGAGATCCATGCTAACCATGCATTCATACGTCTCCCTGTGCCGCAGGACGCGGGCCTTTCCATCCCGTACAGCCACGACCGCAGCGCGCGGATAGGAAAAATTGGTCGAGAATTGGGTAAAGTAGGCTCCGGAATCCATAATAGCCAGTATATCTTGTGCCTGCAGGCAGGGGAGGTGAATATTCCGGTAGACCCAATCGCCTGGAGAGCAAAGCCTGCCAACCACAAAATAATTCTGTCGGAGTGGATCATTCAGCTTGTTAGCCACAAAAGCGGCATGATATTCATGTTCCAGGGGGTAATTAATATTGAATCTTCCCCCATCGGTGAGTGCAAACAGCCGGCCTTCCCCTCGTTGTTTGACCCCTCCGACCGTCAGCAGCAGGACTTGAGCGTCGCTGGTAATGATTCTGCCCGGCTCAAGGCAAAGAACGGGGGGGTTGAGTCCGAACCGCTCACATCCTTTAAAAAGAGCGGAAATGATTCTTTTGGCCATATCCTCGATCGGCTGACAGCGTGAGGGGTCGGGCTTGCGGGGAGGACGGTTCCACAGCCGGTATCGCAGTGCTTCCCAGTGGGAGAATCCCTTGACGGTGGGCACTCCAAACCCCCCTCCGAGATCGAGGGACTGAATGGTTATGCCATACCTTCGATGAATCTTTGAGGCAAACCGTAAAAGGTCGAAGCAGGCAAGTGCATGTGTTTCGGCGTCAGTGGCCCTGGTGGTGAGATGACACATCAATCCTGTACATAAAAGGTGTGAGGATCGGCTGATGTAGTCTACGGCCTGCTCGGCCTGGCCATCAGCCAGGCTCAGACCAAAGTGGGAGTTCCAGCCCGCCCGTGGACAGACCCGAATCCCTATCTCACAAGTTCTGCCGAGCTTTTTAGCCTCTGTGTCAATCTGCTTCACCTCCTCGATGGAATCAGCGTTGATTCTTATTTTGAGTTTGAGAGCCAGCTTCAGGCTTTCCAGAGGCTTATTTATGCCGTTGTAGACAATTCGCCGGGGAGCGATTCCCATCCGCAGGGCCAGCCACAGCTCATAAGGGGAAATGACCTCGGCACCCAGACCCTCTTCCTCTTTCTCTCCCCGGTGGATAAGCTGTAATACACCGGGAATGCCATTGGATTTGTATGAATAGAAAACGTTCACTCCCGGCTGATAGCCACTGAAGGCGTCCTTAAACCGTTTTATGTTATTTAAAAGCCTCTTTTCATGAACTACATGAAGCGGGGTACCAAAGTCCCTGGTCAAGTCCAGACAACTCGCCCCGTCAACCAGGAGAATGCCCTGTTGATTCTCCAATCCCCAATCCTCTACCCTCGGGATCGAATTCATTCTTTTTTACCTCCTTAAGGAATTGGCGGCGCAGAATGCCAGAAACAGCCAGAAAAAGATAAGGAAAGATCGAATAGGCCTGAGAGAGAAAAAAACCGCAGACCATAAAGCCGATTAATCCCAGTAAATACATCTCCGAAAGGCGCCGGGTTTGTGAATCGGAACCGGCCAGAGCCAGAATTTTGGTTTCCCTGAAATTTTTTATGCTCAGGCCCAGCAGAAAGAGGAAAAGCAAAAGGCCGAAAATGCCAGTCTCGGTCCCCACCTGGAGGTAACTGTTGTGAGCTGCTCTCCAGGACCGGTCATAGACATTGCCGACTTTACCGAACCTGCCCTTTTCCAGCGCCCGCCCGTAGGCCGTGGAAAAGCAATTCACTCCCACCCCAAGCCAGAGATTTTCCGCAAACAGTTTCAGCCCCCGCCCCCAGATCACCTCTCTCATAGAGCCGCGGTCCTCGCGTGACAGGATAGTCTTGATGCGCTGCCAGTATTGATTGCTGGCCAGGCCGACCAGGGCAAGCGTCAGAAGGAGGACAACCACTCTCTTCGACCATTTTTGCCCCTCGTCCCGACCCTTCTCAACCTTACCCTGCCCGGCCTTGCCCTTCAGGGAACTGCCGCTTACTGCAAAGGTCAGGATAATGGCCATAAGGCCGAGAAATCCCCCCCTCGACTGGGTAAGCAGGAAGGCAAATAAAATGACGACCCCGGCTCCGGCCAGAAAGATTTTTCTGAAGCCGCCTTCCTCAAGGAAGAAGTAAAGGACAAAGGGAAAGGATATAACCAGAACCATGGCCAGATCATTGGGATCATACATGGTGCCGACACTGACCCGGTCGGTCTGAGCTCTGACGCTGATACTGGCTAAGGAGATGATAACCGCGCTTAAAATAATTACCCAGGCCAGCTTTTTGATATCTTTGGATGTGACTATGATACGGCTTAAGACCAGGCAATAAACCACTTGCTTGCAAAAGTCGGTCTTCAAAAATTCCCAGCTCTGTCGAGGGTATACACCACACAAGCCGGAAGCGGTCATAACGAGACAAAAAAATAAAAAGGCCACAACCTCCGGTGTCTGGAAAATATTTTGGTTAACCTTCTTTTTGACATTTAAAAAATAGAGCAAAAGGGTAAAAAGAGCAGCAATCTTGCCCGGATGGAGATGGAACAGAAGCTCCGGCAGGACATCCTGAGGACGGCCTATACTAACCAGGGTCCAGAGGTAGAAGGAGAGCATCATTTGTGCCTGAAGCCATCCCTGAGCCCAAATCGTGCCATGCCTGATAAAAGGCCGAGCAGCCAGCGCCGGTTTTCGGACGTCCTGGCCAGAAATTCCAGGCATTGAACCACTCCCGCCCACCCTTTCTCCCAGTACACTTCCTTTATCCAGGACCAGTGGGTACCGAAAGCGGCTATACAGGATTGCAGCCAGAACCGGTCCAGAAGGTCAGGCCGGTGAAGAGGTAAAGAGATCTGGCGGAGGTAACGAAGAAATTCTCTCCGCTGATCCTCATCACTAAGGGGCACAGGCTGATTGAAGCGATTGATCCGTACCGGCAGAAACTCCGCACTTGCGATCCCCCGCCTGTCCATCCATACGCGCAGAATGAAACTTTGGTCCGTCCAGGGATGATCTGCGTAATCGTTTCCCGCAACGGGAAAAACGAAGCTTCCCAGGCTGTAGATGATCATCCCATGGCGGTATCTCTCTACCCCTTGCGGCACATGCGGGTGGTGCTGAAGGATCAGATCCGCCCCGGCCTCGATGAGCTGGCGGCAAAGCCGGACCCGCCAGGGTGCCGGATAGGCTACAAATTCAAGGTCTGCATGCAGGGAAATAATAATCAGGTCAACCTGCTGTCGAAGTGCCCGGATATCCTCAAGGAGATTTTTCTTCTTGATCGGTGCCACACAGGGCCCATGCGGTCCTTTGGATTGCCCGACATCATCTGAATAGGCTAAAAAACCGACCCGCTGCCCCCTGACCATGCATATGGCGGGTTTTCTGGCCTCTTTAAGGTCCCTCCCGCACCCGACAGTCTGTATCCCCTGCTTTTGCAGGAACTTCAAGGTATCCTGGCAGGCGGGAGTGCCAAAGTCCAGGATATGATTATTGGCTACACTGAGTACCTGAAAACCAGCCCGGCCAAGCCCGGCGCCATATGGCAGGGGAACCTTAAAATCAATCCGACTTTCTCTGAGCTGTGTTCCCCTGTCATACAGAACCATTTCCAGATTGCCAAAAACCAGATCTCCCTGCCGGAGGATCGGGCTGCACGGAGCAAAGGGAAAATCCGGACCAAAGTGCCGGATGGAATCTAAGACCCCCATTCCAAGACAAACGTCTCCTACTGCTACCAGACTGATCAGGCCAGGGTCCCTTTTTGTATCGTGCTCTGTTATATCAGTTAAGGAGTAAGAAGTCAGGATTCAGAAGTCAAAAGTCAGAAGTCAAAAGCCAAAAGTCAGGAGAGATACAGCCCACCATCCCATCCTCAATCCATGAAGGAGCGGAAGAAAAATTCCACGGTAACGATGGCCTCTACCAGGTCAAAATAATTCCTTCCGGAATCAAGATACCGGATCAGGTTTTCGATTCCCTGCCTGGAAACCATACCCCTGCTAAAGGTGCGCTTATCCTTTAGAATGTTCAGGAAAAAGCGGCGATAAGCGGGGTCCTTGCGAAACCGGCGGCTGGGATTTACATCCGAATTGCCCAATTCCCACTGCCCCCTGCTCAGGCGATTGAGGTAGTATCCCGACCCTTTGACTATGTCTCGCAGGCATGAAATACCGGTCTGATACCGGTGCAGGGGCAGGCCGGTCTTGCTCCAGGGAATTCTGGACAGATTCGGGAAGTAGCGTAGAAAAATCTGCCTGTACAGCCAGCTCTTTTGCCGGTAGTGAGGGGGCAGGCGCAGGCAGAAGTCGAACAGGTCGTAATCCATGTAGGGGAAGGCGCTCTCGATATAATTCCGGTTTACCCAGGGGTTGCCGATGGTGAACCTCCTGGCCCGGTTGACAAAACAGAAATACTGGAGCCAGTTGTCCATAGGCTCATGGATGCGCTCCTCGCTCATAATCCGGATATTTTCAGCCGTTACCCCGATGAGAGAGCGGGAAAATTCAGGGGTAAAAAACTGCCGGGCAAATTCCGGATAAAATCCGCAATAGGTATCCCGCGCCATCCTGATCCTCTCTTCAGGAGAGAAGCCGGAGGAGGAGCTTTTGCCGCTGGACGAAAAAGTGGACCCCAGTTGCACATCGAAGCAATAGCCGTCAAGGAGGATATTCGCCCTTCCTTCCCTGGCCGCTGCCTTGGCAATACCGAGGAGCCAGCTCTGGCGGCAGGAAAAATGGCTGTCGTTGAGGCTGAGCACTTCCGGAATCAGGGTGGTTACGTCCTGGGCACGAAGGTCAAAAAAGTGCCATTCTCCATCCAGGAAGCCGCACACCTTTTGCGCTGCCTGCGTCTCCAGATAGCGGGGATTGCTGCCTGCATGGAAAAAATTCACCCGCGCCTGGTCCAAAGAGGCGATTGTCCCCAACAGCCGGGAATCCAACCCTCCGCTCAAAGGGATGCCGACCTTAAGGTCCGGCTTCAACTGGTTTTGGACCGCCTTTTTGATCAGCGTAAGACCTTCCTCAATAAGACTATCGGGGCCGGGGTCCCGCTCAGTGTTCTGATACGGGTAGTTCCAGTACCGGCGCTGGCTGATTCCATCTTTTCTCACCTCCATGACCGTGGCGTAGGGAAGAAGTCTGATATCGGCTAGGAAGGTCTTGTCCCCCATGATAAACTGAAAATTATAAAAATCGCACAATGCGCTCTTGTCGATCCTCCTGTCTTCCCCCATAACGGGAAGCAGTCCTTTGAGTTCCGAAGAAAAGGAAAACCGGTCAGGTGAATCCTTGCAGTAGAGAGGAAACAGGCCATAGCGGTCATTGGCCAAAAGGAGCGTGTGGGTGACTCGATCATACACGACCACCACAAAAATCCCCTTTAAGTACTGGGCAAATCCGATCCCCTGGTCAAGAAAAAGGTTCATGATCAACTCAGCTTCCGCATCCCGGGGAAAGAGATATCCGCGCTCCTTCAGGTCGCGCTTCAGGGACTGGTATTCATAAATCTGCCCGTCGAAAAACAACAGGTACCGCTTGTCCGGACTGACCACAGGCTGGGGTGACGGGTCCAGAGTACCCAGAGTCAGGCGGCCCGCAGCGAACCGGTCGAGGGCCACCGTGTCGCAGATTCGACTGGATCTGCGCTGCATGTGGTTTTTCATCCGGTCCAGGAGCTCTTGCGAGCTTTCCTGAATGCCGGATTTTTTTTGATAAAAGCCAAACAATCCAGGCATAATTTTTCAGTCTCTCCTCGCGAATTCCCACAACTCTTTCAGCAAAGACCGGTGAGCCACCCATAAAAAAATCAGATATCCCAAAGCCCCGGTCAGACAGGTGAGGATGAGGCGAAACCACGGCCCGAAATCCGTCAAAAACCATAATCTAAGGCCGTAAACAAAAATCGCCATGACCAGACTCCCCTCCATGACGGGCAGGAGGTTCGTCCAATACTCTTTGGCCGAGATGTGAATAATGCGGGTGGAATTCCAGGTCATGAAAAGGAAAAGAACCGGATACACGAAAAGCCAGGCAAGGGAGATTCCCCGGATACCGGATCTGGCTCCTACCCAAAACGCGGCAGGCAAAGAAAGGGCGCAGAGAAACGAGTTGAACAGGGCGATGCCCGGTCTGCCAAGGGCGTTGGTCAAAGGAGCGCCCAATACTGCCATGGAGCGAAGGATTGACATGAGACACAGAATCCTGAGAGGTTCAATGGCCGCTGACCATTTGCCGGTGAAAACCAGCAGGATGAAATCCTGAGCCACCAGGAAGAGCCCCAGAAACAGGGGAAAGACGACCAGAGCCACCAGCCGGATGGTTTTTAAATAGTAGTGCCGGACCTTCTCTTCCTCCTTCTGGACCTGAGAAAAGGTGGGATAAGCGATTTGCGGAATCAGTGAAACCACCTTTTCCAGAGGGAGAGAAGCCATCTCGAAGGCCAGGGTATAATTGCCGAGGGCCTCCTTGCCCAGAATACGCCCGGCTATGAGAAAATCGGAGTTGGAATAAATATACCACAAGGTCCGGGAAAGCATGATTTGACTCCCGAAGTGAAGAAGTCCCCGGCACTTTTTGCTTAAGGGAGAGCAAACCCTGAAAGTCCACCTGCGGTAATAATAAATCAGGCCGATCATGATGAGCGGAGTGGCCAGACTGCTGTAAATCAACGACCAGACCTTCCATCCGGCCAATACCATGGCCAGGCAGATCGTGCTGTGCCCCACACCTGAAACCAGCTCCGCTTTGGACCGGTGATCAAAGCTCAGGTCCCTGGTCATCAGGTTATACGGTACTCCATAGAGAGAAGCCAGAATCAGATTGATTCCGAGAATCCTGATCATGACCGACAGTTTTCCCTCCCGGAAAAACCCGGCCATGAAAGGAGCGAGGAAAAAGGTTATCACGTACAGGCCGGTATTGACTGAAACCATCAGCCAGAAAACCCGGTCCAGATCCTCCTGGCCCAGATCCTGGTTCTGGATTATGGCCGCATCCAGCCCTATTCCTTCAAACAGGGTCAAAAAGGAGATGACCAGGTTGGCCATTCCGAAAAGCCCGAAATCCGCTGGTTCCAGAAGCCGGGTGATGGTAATGGTAATACCCATGGTCAAAAGTTGTCCGATCAGCCTTGTCCCCGCTAACCAGGTGGTGGCTGATCGAACTTTTTGCCTGACGGAAATCTCTATTCCCGGCTCCTTCTCTATTCCCTGCCCCTCCTCTATTCTCTGCCCCCCTTTAACGAACCCTTTCCAAAACGGAAGCCATTTGCTGAGTCAATCGCCGTTTATTGAATCTCTCCAGATACTCTTCGTTCGGGATAGTCGGCCAGTCCCCTTTCTCCCACCTTTCGTAGGCATAGTGGATGGCTCCAGCCACCTTTTCCGGTCCATCTCCGGCAAAAAGAAGGTAGAAGTTCGAGGAGTAGTTCCTGATAAGCTGGGCGACCTCGTCGGTAGAATCTAAAGAGAGGATGGGTTTACCGATGGCCAGTGCCTCGTAGAGTTTGGCGCTGATCATATCCCCTCTGGATCTTAAGAGAAACAAAGAGGAGTCGGCGATATGCTGCAATGCCCTTTTGCGGTTCGTGTATCCACAGTGTTGGATCACTCCATGCAACTGATATTTCACTTTCATGCTGTGAAACCATTTCTCGTTGTCGCCAAAGTAGTAGAACCGTATTTTATCCCTGAGGATTTTACCTTCGGCCAAAACCTGATGTAAGCCTTCGAAAAAGATATCCGCTCCGGGGAGGGTCGGATAGAAGTTACCGGTATAGATAATGGAAAACCGGCTGCCCGCAGAGGAATGCGCCGCAGGAAGAAGCTCATCCAAAAAGCCGTTGTAAATCACCGAACACTTATCCTTGAGAAAGGGATAAAGGTGGATGTATCGCTCCTGAGTCTTGCGGCTGGTTACTAAAAGCCAGTCTGTCTGGCTCAACACCAGTTTTTCCAGTCTGCGAATGGTTCTCCAGTAGAAACGGTTTTCCTTCGGTTCACTCTCTCCCATAGCCTCTAAAGATATCGGGTCCCGGAAATCCAGTATCAGGAACTTGCCGGTAAGCCGCTTCAGGATTGTCCCGGTCAGGGTTGAACTGAATGGTTTGGCGGAAACGTAAATAACCTCGATTCGGTATTTCCGGATAAGCCTGTAGGCTGTCCAGCAGGAAAGCGGGACCCAGCCAACGAAGATATCGGGTAAGAAAAGGATATCCGCCAGATTCTGAAGATGATCCTTTCCCAGGAACCTGGATACCCGGGACATGAACCCGTTGGCCAGCCCATTGAACCGGGCCAGGTTGACTAAAGAACGCGTATAGGAAACCTGCACGTGAGAGGGAAACGATTCCTCTCCGAGCAGGCAGTAAGCAGGATCGGGATTTTTAACTGAAACCACATAGGGCTGCCAGCCATACTCCGGCAAATAACGGGAAAACCCCAGAGCCCTCAAGGCCCCTACATCCAAAAGAGGCGGATAATAGTACGAAATGATCAGTATCCGCTTCATCGCACAGAACCATCCAGAGGTGGAAGACTTAAATAATAGCCGATATCCCGCACAAAGCAGGGTAAAGAGTTCGGCGGAGGGATCCGCCTGAGGGAGAGGATGTCCCAGTTCTCCGGGTAAATGCAGCCAAACTGAGCTGTACAGGCATACTGAAATCCTACCTTGTGCACCAGCGTCTTGATGCGGTTGTCATAGTGTTCGCACTGCCCGATGGGATAGGCAAAGCCTTCTACCGGACAGCCAAGGTGCTTTTCGATAATCTTCTTCGACATCCTCAACTCATCTTCCACCTCTTCCGAAGGAAGATGCACCATATTGGGGTGACTGACCGTATGAGAGCCGAATTCAAGATCATGATGACTCATTTCCTTGACCTGCTCCCAGGTCAGGGGAGCATAATCGTCAGTCGAAAGGTCCTTCTCCAATCCTCTCCCCAAAAGCTCGATCCAGTGGTCCGGACAGGTATTCTGATTCCGCCATATATGGGCAATCAGGGATTCTGCCAGTTCCTGGTAGCTGTGCGGCCCGCCCGAAAGCCACCTGGCCAGGACACGGGGAGGAAGAAAGCAATCCTTTTCAAGAACCGTTGGCAAATTGGGATTCCGCTGGACTACGGCCCGCAACTGATCCCACCAGAATCGCTTGCCTGTGCTGATATAGCCGGCCACCAGAAAAATGGTGGCCGGAATCCGGTATTTTCTTAAAACAGGATAGGCATTGAAATAGTTATCCGCATACCCATCATCGAAAGTGACAACTACCGATTTTGGAGGAATAGGAGAGCGGTTTTGCAGCCTGTCGACTAAAAAAGAGAGAGGAATCGGCCTCATGTGCTCTCTCAAAAACTGCATCTGCCTTTCGAAGTTCTGTTTACTGATTCCATACAGGCTCTTATCTTCATCGCCTCCAACCCGGTGATACATCAGGATCAGACAACGGCTGGTGTTTCCTCCTTTTCGCAGAAGCCATGAATAATAACCGCTGCGAAACAGGACAGGCACGACAAACCGCTTGATCCTGCACTTGAATTTATAGAAACCGTTCATCACGAATGTTCTGATCTTCTCTGCAATTTTCTGATTAAGGTTATGATTTTTAACCTCTTGATGAGTGGGCGAATATACAGGTAGAGCATGTTGTAAGATAACGATTTCAGGCCCATGGGGTAAAGCTCAAGAGTACAAAAATCTTCCTGATAATTGGAAAATTCTTCCTTCCATCTGGCATCAGAACCAAGGAATTCCAGCCTTTTTACCTCTTTCTCCTCAAAGAGTGACTGAATGATTTTTGCAAATAAGACAAGCCCTGGTGAATAATCGCGGTAGAAAAGCCTGTATGAAGTTTTAAGAGCATAATACGTACGGTCTAACAGGATTCCGAAGATGAATGAAACGGGCTGATCATTAAAATAGAGTACATAAATCCTTGCCTTGTCCTGCTCTGCATAACGCTCGAATACATCGCCATAGAAGGCCAATTGCTTTTCGTTGTGGATAATGTCCGATCCGATCCGGGCTTTCCATGAATCCTGCTCAATTAATCTCACCATTTCAAACAGTTCTGTCTTCTCTCTACCGTGGGAGAATGTCCTTAATCCGACCCGGAAATTTTTCTCCGCCCGATGGACCTTTCGCCGTGTTTCTGATCTGAACTTCGCTCCCTGCAATTTGAAATAAGAGTCGAAGGTACCGGAAATCAGGATCGACCGCATCTGACTAGGGTATTTGAAGATCGGAACCCACTGATCTTTAGCCAGGCTCGCACTGTTTTTGCACAAAACGGAATTGGCACTGACTCCCGCAAAAACCAATTTGGATGGCAAATGCCTTCCTTTCACATGGGTCAGTAAGTCCTGGATGGCACCAATCGACTGAGGTGTTGCCAGAAAATCTGGATAAGCGGAAAAGTCATTCTCGATAAAGCCTATCGACTTGTTGTACCGCTTTAAAACGACACCAGCCTCCGGTTTGGGGGCACCGTCTGGCACATGCAACAAAGCAAAGGTCTGACCATTCCCAAAGTGTTTGATCCAAAGCGTGAGCCAAGTGTGAGTCAGAAAAAGGTTACTGATCATTGCCCGCTGGTAGAGATCGTCCCATGCATGCTCAATTTCCTGAAATTCTAAAAAGGTGTTAACCTCTTGAATCATTTTTTCATAAACATTCCTCTCTAAAATTTTCCACTGAAAAATTCATTGGGCACAGCTTCGCCCCGCAAGTTACACCGGCCTTTTTTCACATCAGCCTAAGGTGCCCTGACGCCTGCCCGCCCGCTTGAATCTTGACTGAATACTATGAATCTGACAGACAATGTACATCTGTCCAGTAATGTAACCCTGCCCTGCAATGTAAGTCTGTCTGACGATATAGACATATCGGATAATTTTATTATTCAACTGCATAGGAATGAGAAAAAGACCGGGGAAACGGCGGGAAGGGAAGAGGAAAAATTCCCCTGAAAGGCACCTTCATCCCTTCATCCTGCCTCATATAAGGAATATAAGGAAGAGAGCAGCATGGATTCCTCGCTCCCTTCAAGGGGGGAAATGAGCTGATTACATCGATCGAGCCTGACCGATTTGGTGAGAAACGAGGATTTTGCTCAAGCTCATGAGGATTTTGCTCAAAGATCCTGACATTGCCGGGATTTTGGGAATACATGAAAAATTTTTCCTATATTAGGAACTCCATTTCTTATTTCTCAGGTGTCCTTATACTTCTCAATAGTCATATCTCAATGATAAAACGTTACATTACACTTGATGTTATATCAATTTATAATTGGCATATAATTTGCTATAAATATATTTTG
>JBFMGO010000120.1:0-17582 GCA_040752695.1 bacterium | reverse complement strand
TGGTTGGCTTAACTACTGGTAGGCTTTCTTGATTCATAGATTATCCTCCCTTATCTTATTCTCTTGGATAACCTATGATAATGCTTTCTTATCTAATTTTCATGCACGCTTACCGGAAGCACACAAACATTGATCCGGCCCACCTCAATGAGGAGGGCTGGAAAAAGGTGCGGATTGTGGCAGAGGCCGTTTCCTGCCCGAAAGGGTTCGGCGGCAAGGATGGCTGGTACGAAGAGATCGCATCCCGTTACAACATATCCAAGCAGACGATTTACCGCTATCTTAATCTTTATCGGCAAAAGCGGCTTTTTCAGCCACCCAAAAAGCCTGGGCTTCAACTTCCGGCCCTTGGCACAGGGCTGTACAAATGGGACGAGGAGGCTGCACAGTTTGCCATCGGCTTGATCCTCCACAACAAATGGGACCAAATAACGGCCAAGGAGCTATACGCTCAGATTCAGGTCGAGGCATCACAGCATAATCCGGCCTGGCAGATCGGCAGCGAGAAGTCATTCTACAGGCTGATAAAGAAGGTGGCAGAGCCGGTTTACACTCTCCGGGATCGCGGCCGGCGCGGGCTCCTGGAGGAGATGCCACCCATTTACCGGGATTGTTCCTGTTATCATCCCTGGGAGGTATTATGCGGGGACCAGCACAAGTGTGACATTCTCTGTGTGGATGATAATAACGAAATTCTCTTCCTGGAGCTTTTCATGTGGCGAGACATGAGAACACGCCTTCAATTCATCTCCTTAACCTATAAGCACTACAATAAATATACCGTGGGCCTGGCCCTCCGGGAGGCTTACCGGTTCGGGATCCCTTCCGGCATCTATACTGACTGGGGTAAGTCGGAAAATTCCAAGTATATCCAGCAGCTCAGAGCCAGGCTGTCCGGAGGTGTCCAGGCAGGAGGGTGGGAAGAGTTTTTCGGGCATGCTGATCTCAAAGAGATAGTAGGCCAGGCTGACCAGATGGGACGGGCAGGAAGTATCAGTGGCAGCGGCACCGGAGGGGTGAATCATCAAAAGGCTCAACCCTACCGGGCGCGCTCGAAGCCGATCGAGGGCGATTTCTCCCACCTCGATCAGGAATTGAAGAACCGGCAGATGGCCGGATACTTCAAGCGCCGCACCAATCATAAGGAAAATAAAGAGCTTCAGGATGAAGTGAAAAAACAATATGCAGGGAAAAAGCTCCTGCACTACACCGAGGTAATCAACGAGGTCATGGAGATCGTCGATCGGTGGAATCACCATAAGTTCGTCAATGCCACACCTTCAACCGACAATGGCAAGTCTCCCTGGCAGATCTATCAGGAGGAGATCGAGGAGTCACCGGTAGTGTTCCTGAACGATATTACCCTGGACTGGCTGTTCCTTCCTGAGCGCAGGATTACCCCTCAGAAAGGGCTGATAACGTTCCAGACAGACTTTTTCGGACCGCGTCGTTATCACATCAGAGAGTGTGAGCTTACGGGGATCCGGGAGAAGGTTATCGTGCGCTATTATCCGTATGATCCGGCACGCATCCATCTTATCAGCCCTGACGGCAGGGATTATCTTGGTGCAGCATCGGAATGGGGCCTGGTCAATCCAAAGGATAAAGAGGACGTTGCCTACCGGATAAAGATCCAGCAGAGCATTATCAAGTACTGGTCGGAGCTGTCCAAAAAATACCTGGAAAAAGCCAGGGCCAAAGTGGAGGCCGTCCAGAAGATCGGCAAGATCCATCGGGAGGGCACGCTGGCTCAGGATGCAAAAGCCGCTGATCTCATCGCCAGAAAGGCCAAAAAGGCCAGGGTATCGGATGACGAGATCGACGATGCTCTGATCAGAGCTGCCAATTTAAAGAGAAGGGGGTGATAACAGAGTGAATGACAAGCAATTTACTGACATGATAAAGCCCGGGGAACGTCTTGAACCTCATACCGTGTTTATTTCTGCCGGACATTATCCTCAAAAACCGGGGGCAATCAATAAGGGATTGAGGTTAAAGGAGCATTTTGAAGCTCAGAAGGTTGCCGTCTGTTTCAGCAAATTGGAGGAGCGATCGAACTACAAATTTCAGCTCATACAGCCTGACACCTTATATAAAAAAGTTGAGCTGATCAGTTCGCAGAAGGTGAAAGACTCTAAATTGTATGGCGCTATTGCCATCGAGATCCATTTTAATTCCTGCCCGAATCCGAATACAGGCCAGGGGATAGAAACCCTCTATTATCAGGAATCACAGGAGGGAAAAGTACTTGCACATTGTATTCAGCGGGAACTATTAGGTGTTCTTCCATTCGTCGATCGTGGGATAAAAGGACGTGATGACCTTTATTTTCTAAACGCCACACCAGCTCCGGCTGTCATAGTCGAGGCATTATTCCTTAATAATGACAGGGAAGCCAGGTACCTTTTCTACCCACGGGCACACCTATTGATCGCACAGGCTATTTCCGATGGCATTCAGGGATTTTATGGTTTGTTTGACCATAACCAGGCTTTAGAAAAGATAAATGTTTCAACAAGTGGAAGGGGGTGAATTAAAAGACATGACAGTGAATTACCAGACATTTGATGAATTTGTACAGAGTATGAATAACGCCAGGTGCATCAGGGTGGATAAAGGGATCATAGTTTTTAACAGGAAACGCTATACGGATAAACGGCTGGCCAGGTATGTAGGGAAAAAGGTTTTAGTAGCCATTGATGTAGATGCCAGCTCTGTCAATGTGTTTACTTTAGGTAAGCGTTATATTTGCAGTGCCAAAGAGGTATTTCCTAATGCTCCTTATTAATAGAAAGGGAGAAGTAAAGCATTTTCCTATTGGTTATCGTCTTAAGGGCCATAGGTTTAAGGAAGTGTACATTCATAGGAAAGAAATAGAAACCTTTAAGCAGCAAGAGGAAGCTATAACCTGGGAAGAGTACTATCAAAAAGTAATTTTACCATCTCTTGATCCTGGAGCAGTCGTTATTTTGATTCACCATGTATGTCTAACCAGGAGATTACAATACGACGTTCTCTATGATGAGAGATCAACGGAGATGTGAAATATGGCTGACAGATACAAGGCTAAAGCTGAAGTGACTATTATAAAAGATGTTGAAGTCATCTTTGAAGACGATGAACACACCGTGTTAGAAGACCAGGCGCGCGATGCAGTACTGGAAGCTGCCGGGGTTTTCATGGGTGACGATTATGAAGTGAATGATCTCACATTCAGGAAAGTAGACATTAAAAAGTCGTCTGAAGGAGACGTCGGTTTAGTGGTCGAGTGTTGCAGTGAAGGAGTAGACGATGCCAAGTAAAAGTTATCGCTCTCATATAGGAGCCATCACATCTTTTCTTTGTCATTCCCGCCTTCGCGGGAATGACGGAATTGGATGCTTTTTATTAGGTATGTTGCTTTATAAATGTGAGCGAAAGTTATTTGGATAGCTGCTCTAATGCTTTATTAAGAGGAATGTCGTTACCATTATCATCATTCAGGAAGATGAATTCTTTACATTGCGGGCATTTGAATCCAAAGCCTCCGGCATACTTTCCATATTGTGACAGAGGAGATTTACAGGACAGTGACGGGCAGTAAGGGTTTCCTTTTTTATCCCAGGAGATGCCAAATTTCGGAGTCAATTTATTCCGCAGCTTATTATGGAGATGATAAATACATGCAAATTGCACAATCACAATTACTAAACATAAGCTCAAAATGTCTAGCAGTGTGCTCTTTGATAGTTGCTGCAGTAGTGTTAAAGAAAGTAGAGGCACTACCGAGTGAGCTATCCGTTCCAATAGGAATATGCTTAATCCTATTGGTATTAACAGGATTTTTTTTGCAGATCTTCTATTAATGCTTTTATTTTCTCATCCATAGATACACGGGATCATATCCTAAATAGGGGTTAAAGGCAATGGACAAAAATCTTAACCAAAATGAGAATCATGGCAATCATGGCAATCATGGGAGCCAGGGCAATCAAAGCCAGGAGCAATCGCCAGGCAGATCTCCTTCCCTGTCGGTTTTGCCTGGCGGAGGATCGGCAGAGTCAGGATCCGGATCTGCGATCGCCAGGCTCAACAGCCTGGTGAAGGAGCGGAATTTGAGCCTCAGCCAGCTTGCCGAGATGGTTGATTGTTCGAAAACCAAAATCAGCCAGGTTCTCAACGAAAAATACGGAGACAAATCGGAAGAAGAGGCAAAAGCAATTCTCGATCGTCTGATCGGTGATCAGCAGTTTATCACCAGGGCACAGCAGACGATCGCGGCCATATTCGATTTGTGTGCAGAGGACAAAGAGCTTGGGGTCATCGTCGGCCCGTCAGGGCTGGGGAAAACTTACACGGCCCGCACCTATGCCGAAACGCACGACCAGGTGTTTATCTACACCCCCACCGAATTATCCACTCCTACCGGCGTACTGCGGGGATTATCGCAGATGCTGAAGCTGTCAACGGTCAGCGATTTACAGCGGACCCTGCGGGATATCCAGGACACGCTTTCCCGCTCCTGCCGGCTGCTGATCGTGGATGAGGCAGATGTTTTGTGCCGCTCGTCAAACTGGGAGGCTACAAAGCAGAAATTTGCCATCTTCCGGCAGATCATGGAAGCCGGGATCGGTGTGTGTCTTATCGGCATCTTTCCCCTCGAGGATGCCATCAACCAGATGCCGGGATATTTTCAGAACAGGATAGGCTACTATCGAAAGTTCAAGGCACTCTCAAAGGAGGACCTGAACAGGTACATGGATTTTTTCTCGCAGGGGATAGATAGCGAATTGAAGAGCCTGGCGGTCGATACGGCGGCTCTTCGCGGAGGGTTTCACTATCTATCCAAGGTAATCAAAAAGGGCAAGGTAATGGGATACCGGGAAGTGATGAACATCATCTTCTCGGTAGTACGGTAGTCATCAGGGAACAGGAATGAGTGATAGTAAATAAGGAAGCATGATATGGGACCTGAGGAATGGAAAAAAATGGAGGATTTGCTGAAGCAAATGGGTCGGCTGGTACGGCTCGACTGTGATGGGTATCAGGTAGCGTTCGTTTTGGCAATGTTAAGCCAGTATAAAAACGGGATCGTTTTTTACGTAAATGGGGTTTTTAAGTCAGCCTGGATGAATGATGATTGTGAAGAGCGCAGACGTTTTTTCGATTCGAGAGACAGATTTCTATGTTCGGGGAAGAAAAGGGAAAGCTTGAATGAAAATGCTGATAAAAGGATCTTAAAGGAAGCCGGGATCGATATTGACAAAAAATATACTTATTACATCCCCTGGTGGGTATCATTCAAGAGGCTGAAAAAGCATCTGATTGAGAATAATAAGGCCATAAAGCTGTTATATCCATTAGATTTGCCGGAAAAATCATCAAAGCAGCAATCATAACCACATAATATTAACATATTTACAGGTTAAGGAGGAAATAGTCATGGATGAAAGGCAAGTGAAAGAGACGGTGGAGATGAGAATGGAAATGAGACAGGAGCAGGAAAGACAGGATGATGGAGGTTTGGGAGTGACGGAAATTACCTGGGGGGAAAAATTACCCATAGAGCAAACGGAGATGAACAGCAGAGTAGAAAATATCGTGCAGAAGGTAATGGCTGAACATCCGCTGAAAGGCATTGAGTGTGATATCAGGGATAAAATGCAGACTATGGTTTTGAGGGCTCATCAGGACGGCATATGGGATAATCCCGTCGAATTTGCACGGTTCAGAATGCTGGTGGAACTGATCGCCATGGATATGAAGGAATACGAGGACAAACTGATCGGATTAAGAGGACTGGCCAAAGGGTCTGACAAAGCACCTCTGGCCAGTTAAACCGAATGCCCAGGGCGTAAGGTAGCAGCCTTACTCCCTGATATGATTAAGGAAACACCCCGTATTATATACCGCGCACATACAGGTTACAAGAGAAAAGGCAAGGGCTGCCGTTCCTTTCACCCCCCCATCAACCCCTTATGATTGGATCGGCGGCCCAAGCCTGACCTTAGCGCACCACATACCGCAAACAAGAAGGAGAAAAGAGCACAATGGCAAAGAAAAACCCAAATGGCAATGGCAATGGCAAAGGAGATAAGAGCCAATCGTTAAAGGATTGGCCTGAAGTTGACCAGGCGTTGAGGCGCATGGGGGAAATAGAGATTGCCCTGCTCGATATAGAGGGGGCAATGAACCTGCAAATCAGCAAGGTAAAGGAAGAGGCCGTAAACCAGGCATCGGCACTTAAGGCTGAATATAAGGCATTGGAAAAGAAGATTACCTCTTTTTGCGGGGGCAGGAAAGAAGAGTTTGCGAAAAACAGAACCAAGACTCTGAATTTTGGAACCGTTGCCTACCGTGTCGTGAAAAAGATATCGATTGCATCGATGGAATCATGCATTGCAGCTCTCAAGGCATTGGGGTTAGACAGTTGCATAAAAAAGACAGAGAAAATTAACAAGGAAGCGATGGAGGCTCTCGACGACAATACCCTGGTCAAGTGTGGTGCAGAGAGGAAGACTACCGACACCCTGAAAATCGAGCCTAACCTGGAGAAGCTCAGAACTCCGGTAGAGGAACCGTTTGTGTGAAGGGTGAAAGCAGTGGAGCGTTAGTAATAAAAACGCTCACCTGCTTTAACGCTCCACGCATTAACAACCTAATACCTCTTCACAGCCAAGTTTGTGAAGACTGGATTCCCGCTTTCGCGGGAATGACGAAATGGCAGACTACAAATTTAAGAGTGAAGGGGTACTAATAATCTGATGAGTGAGGAAAACGGGCACATGAACAGGGGAACTCAGGGCACACAGCCAAAAAAGATGATCAATAAAGACCAGAAGAAAATCATCTGGACTATCTGGAAGACAAAGGTAAAGCTTGATGATGAAGAGCTTTACCGGTTCATAGAGCACAATTACAAAAAGGAAAACATGAGCGATCTTACCTTCCTGGAGGCTGATCTGCTCATCAGCACTCTTCGGAGAATAACCGGTGAAACTGCCGGAAAACTGACCAGAAAGCAGCGGTATGCGATTATCAGCCATCAGAAAGAGCTTGGCTGGTCAGACACTGAACTGGCAGGTTTTGTGAAGAAGCAGACTGGCATAGAGCATTATGATTGGCTTTCGCCAACACAGGCCAGCACGGTTATCAGCGGGCTGGTCAATTACAGGAAATGGTTAAGGAAGAAGAAAAGGAATTAAACGATGGGCACGGGATCGAGAAACGAAGAGTCTTCGATGAAAGAAGATTCGGTAAAAGAAGCTTTGATCGAGGAAACTCTGAGTGAGGTACGGACCATTTCGCACATCTTTTTCACCGTGGCTGAAGTGGCCGAGGTTACGCGGATATCATATTTTAGTGTTTTGAGGCTGGTAAGTGCCGGGGAGATTACAGCCACCAAGATCGGCGGGCAATGGAGGATCCCCAGGACATCACTTGTCAGCTATCTGGTAAAGCAGTCATCCGGCCGAGACGGGGTGGAGAATGACTATGATAATAAGTAAATACTTTATAGGTAAATACTCTGAGCTTGCTGAAGCAGAGGTATTCCTGGTACTAAAGGGAATAAAAGGATATCCATTTGATCAGGATAAGGACCTGGATTTCATCAGGCAACTCCGGAAGGATTTTCCAACCCTGGATTTATATGAGGAAATTAAGCAATGGAACGCCTGGATGCTCGATAACCGGGACAGGCTCAAAAAAAGGGTGAATTACCGCTCCAGACTGAGGACATGGTGTAAGAATGCCAGTAAGTGGAAGGCTGACAAATCCGCCGGTGATCAATCCAGGAAGCGATATCGGTTCGAGCAGCCAGAATGCCAGGGAGTAGACCGGCAGGGAGCAGATCAACAGGAAGCAGATCGGCATGATTCCAATCACCAGGGCGCGGATCCCCAGGGAGGAAAGATTACCGATGTCTGGTAAGGATCACGATCACAAGGACCGCGGGGACTATAAGGCCCATGGGGGGCATAAAGACCATATGCCAAGGGATAATAGAGCCTGTGACTGTGCAAGAGAAAGCGATCTCGATCCGAGATCGCGGAATTTGATCGGACATCCCCAGAGCAAGCCATGCTCTGTTTGTGGGGCACGGCCAGAGCGCAGATCAAGGCAGGTCGGCCTTCTCGAAATCTCGTTGCTGGTATACCCTTGCGATTGCTATGACCGCCTGCATAAAGAGAAAGAGGAAAAGGAACATTGGGAGAAGATGTTGCAGGCATCGAGGATTCCGCCCCGCTATTACCATGCCCAGCTCTTACCGAGCGGAATATCACCCCATGAAAAGGTAATGATTCCCTGGTGCAATAATTTCATCGATCATTTCCTGTCAACTCCATTCACGGGCTGTGAACAATCAGGACGACAAGCAGGACGAGGGTTCGGACTGATTGGAGATGTCGGCGTTGGGAAGACCTACTATATTTGCGCTGTGCTTTTGTCCCTGATGCGAAAAGGGAAAAAGTGCTTATTCTGGAGCGTGCCGGAGTATTACAAGGCATTGAAATCGTCCTTTTCGAATTTGTCAAAAGATTCAGATAAATATGACGCTCTCATCAACGAAACCAAAGAGACCGAGATTGTAGCCCTCGATGACATTGGTGCCGAATACGGCACCCAATGGACAGTCGATGAATTAGCTGACGTTATCAACTACCGGTACAACCATCTGCTGACAACGTTATGGACCAGTAACCTGAGAGTTGATGAGCTTATGGAGCGAATTGGCAAAAGAACGGTAGACCGTCTCCGGGAGATGGGCTGTCTGAAAATGATCGAGGGAAAGTCGATCAGAGGGAAATCGGGCAGGGAGAAGGAGTGAGAGAGCAATGATTCTGGTTGATTATATGGGTCACATGGTATCGACCGAAAGTGCGGAAGAGCTGCACAACTTTGCCAGGATATTGGGGTTAAAGCGTTCCTGGTACCAAAGCCATGCTGATCATCCGCACTACGATTTGACCACAGCGAGGATGAGAATGAAGGCTGTCCGTATGGGAGCCACGGAAACAGATCCTGTTGACCTTTTAAAAAGAGCATGGTGGTATGAAGAAAGAAATCGCAGGATATTGGAAGCTTTACGTTTAAAACAGGAATCAAAGGAATCGAGCCATGAGCATGAATCATGAAAAAAAACAAAAAATCCTACAGCTCCCCTTGTGGGTTGATACTGCTATCGAGGAAAAACGGGCGCAGTTACCCAAGTATACTCATCAGGTCAGGGCCTGGGTGGAACTGGCCCAGAAGACGGATAATCCGGCAGGCTACATCGCCGGTATTTTAGAGAGGGCAGGAATTTACCCCAAAACAGTCCAGGTACAACAGGCAGATCAGGCAGATCAGGCAGCACAGGCGGAAGGATCTGATGGATCTGAGGGAACTTCTATCGAAGGAAATGAGAATCAGAGCCCGAAAGAGCTTGTTTTCGACGATAATGGCGTGCCTTACTACCGATCGACCCGCGTTGTAACGGTGAGCCACAAGGCCGCGTATGGCGATAACCTGGAGCAATTCAGACGGGCATACGAATTGTTCCTGGCGGGTACCAAGACTCCGGAAATTATCAGGCAGATCAAAGCACGCCCTGCATCAGTATACCGGTGGGTAAAGCGGTTCAGGGAATGTGGCTGTAACTAGGTGCGGCCGCAATTAAAGCAAAAGGGGACAGATTTAATAAATCTGTCCCCTTTTGCATTTGCACTTTTGCACCTTTTGCTTTTACCAGGGCACAGCGCCACTTTTTGAGTAGGTAAAAAGGCCGATGTCCCAACGGCCATCGAGGTTTTGCCTTTCCGTGACAATAGACGCCGGCCAAATACTCAGTGGCGAAACAGCATTTTCTAATGCTGAATCTAAATTGGCTCCGGTATCAATCAGTGGGGAATTGGGGAGGAGGGAGAAATCAAAATTGTTTTCCCATTCTCTGCTCCATATCCCGCCTCCGGCATCAGTCCATCTGCCTGAAAGTCTTATCAAATCGTTCAGTTCACGATAATCACATACGTTCGTATTCAAACCGGTGAGAGTTTTTACCATTGCCTCCAAAAAAGATGTGCTGCCTGCTTTTGTCCAATTGGTGGTATTGTGCATCATGACAGATAATCCCAGGCCAAATTGATCGACTTGAAAGGCTAAGTTATTTGCACTACTCACCACTTCGTCGATGGTTGCACCGATATTATCTAACGCGATGACCTTAGTAGCATCAAAAATATTTACATTACGCAAAGATGCTGTGGGACCTCCTCTCATTATTTCATATCCGGACGTACGAACAGCATTTTTACAATTGGGATCATACGCTGAGAATGGAAAGGCAAATGACACGCATTCCCAACCAGGCACAACTGTGCGAATTTCATCTTCAATTTTACTCTTGACGGCGTATACCTCATCTCCGTAGAACCCATCGCATCCGTCTGTACAATCGTCGTCTGTCTTATCGAATTCAAGGTTGCAAGGGGCTTCTGTTGCCCCCATGGGTTTTAAAGAAGTAGCTAAAACTGAATCATAGATCCATGTAGCGTCCTGCCCTCCATCTGTAGATTTGGTGAATGCCCAGTTGGGCTGATTGGCGTCCAAAATTTCTCCCAGCGTGTCGATTTCATTTGTATTGACGTCGAACTCATCGACGTGGGTACTCGTTCTGCATTGCAGGATACGACTGGCAGTAAATTCGACTGTGGCTGGCCCGCCCTGTCCAAAATATTGGAAGTGAATGGCATTATTATAAGTCATTTCAGTATGCGTATATCCATGACCTCCGATATCATGACCATCCAGGACGAGATCTCTCGCTAAATTCCAGTGTTCAGGGGTCATAGCTGCGACATTAATAAACCAGGTCATATGCTTTCCATACTTGTTCAGAGCATCAGCCGTTGCCCTTACATCAGCTACTGGCCAGACATCGTCGAGGCCAAACGGTATGACCCCTTCTCTACCAAGTCGCTTGAATTGTGGAAATTTATTGCTTATACAGTTGGTTGCGGTTATCTGTGCCGGATATCCAGGTAGTGCTGAATAGTACCAGTTTCCAAACGTGGCACAGCTATTGAGATTGATTTGTCCTGGGCCCTCATCGATGCAATATTGCAGTTGGGCTCCAATAGATCCACCCAGGACGCAGTTATTGCAATTTATCGTACGAGTAGCATTGTCTATGATGAGTATTTTATAAATACTGCCCAACACATTACAATTATTAACAGTGGTTGTTCCTGTCCCCCCGCCGTAAATGCCATAATACCCCCCCCAAAAATTGCACGAATTGAATGTGCTGGAACAATTTCCGGTATCGAGGGCGCCATAGGCAGTTACTGATGTATAATTTGTGTTGATAAAATTGCAATGCCAAAAAATATTTGTCGTTCCTGTTAACGCTAAAACCGCTGCCCCGGCCGTGTTGCTGGTGTTACAGTCCAGGTATCTGCCAGTCATTGAAAAGTTTGGATTAACACCGATAGTGTACCGGGATTGATTTGATCCTGTATATAGGATACGCATTGGATGTTCGTTTGTCCCCTGGAGGGTTAATCCAGTTGCTGTCACCAAAACTGTCGTATACGCATTACTATTTTTCAAAATAACCGTTCCGGTATGAGTAGGATCAGATGTTGTTTTAATTATCAGGTTGTTTATTGTGACTGTCAGGGTTGAATTCGAACCGTTCGAATAGGTACCAGCAGCGATTTCGATTGTATCCCCTGGTTGTGACCCCGTGTGAGCATTTTGTATCGTCGTCGAAGCTTTTGCCCACGAATCAAATGGAGATGTGTTGCTCCCCCCTGACCAGACGTAACGAATGGCTGAATAGCCATATCCATTTGACAACAGAATGACAGAGCAGATAATAATAGATATTTTTAACGTTTTCATAGTCGTTCCCTCAATTCGCATCCGTCCATGATCCGCTCCTGCCCATTTCCCTCCATTTTCCCATCTCGACACAGATCAATTGAATCCAGTCACCGGCAGTACCTGAGCTGGATATTTTATCTCCAGGATTATTGGTCAACCCTTCGATCTGATCAGATACGCGATTGGGATCGAGATTGATGGCGTATGCATCGGTTGCCATTACACGCACGGGGAGACCGACCGTGTCGGCATTGGGAATCTGGTATGTCCGTGCCGCACCTGCTCCGTTATTGGTGATAATATAGCTATCAGTGCAATTGGCGGGGGTTATGTAATAGTTATCTCCGGGATCGGTCATTATTTTATAGAGCGATGATGATGAACTGCCCTGAGTGAGTTCCACCCAGTCGGTTCCATCGAAAAGCAGCAATAACGGGGCCTTACCGGTTATGTCTCTTGTCGAGGCACTGAGTTGCAGATTGCTCCCTGCAAGGGTGTCCTGGTCCTGCAGGGTTACCTTATGGGTTTCATTGTTGGCGCATGTCAGATAAAGCAGGGCACCTGCCGATCCATCGGCGATGGTGGGGGTTGATGTCAGAACGTGATCTGCATTGGGATCGAGGGAAACCACCGATGCATTGGCCAGGATTGTGCTGCTTGCAGTGAAGATGTTTTGTGTCGCTGATGGCTGAAGTCGTAATGTCTTTGCGGATAAGGTGCCGGGAGTTGATACGACATTATTGGCATCGTCATAGCTCAGGCCAATATCGAAGGATATTTTTCTGTATCCAATAGACGAAAGTGTGTTGTCAGGAAATTGGAGCTCGTAGCCATAATATTCATTCCCTAAAGGGGTGCTGAATTTAAAATACGCTCTTTGAGCGGAAACGGGAGAGCACAAAAAGACGGAACGACACAAAAGAAGTATTGCAAGAAGTGAAAAAATAACCTTTTTCATGATCTACCTTTCAAAATCAAAAGTGTGTGTTTTATTAAATAGTTTTGCAAGATTACTATTTTGGTAATGCCTGACCTAACCATCACCAGGCAGCATTAAGGCTGCCCGGCTCGATTGAACTTTCAACCCTCACTTCATCATAATTTCCTCCTCTTTGATCAATGTAAATAACCAACGGACGGCCCCTGTCTTCTGAAATTGTAGCAAAGCGGATATCACTTTTTTTCATATTTTTGTGCTCCCATGTTCGGCATTTAGCAGGATTTGCACAAAATTTTGGGCGGTTCGGTTATAATTTAATTGAGTGATCTTTTCGAACAGCAGGAAGGGCAAAAGATCATATCGAAGAAGGAGAAGCGAGGGAAAAAGCCATGTATGTAAATTTCAACACGATTCTCAACAATCCGGTATTTCTGGCAACACTTTTCTGGTGGGGCCCAGCCTTAATCATACTTTTTGGTTTGTACCTGTTAAGCCGGAAATTCATCCCTTACATTATCCAGACCTATGCAGCCAGAATCGAGGAGCAGACAAAGGTGTTGAAAGAGTTACAGCAGACAATGGCAGCCAGGTCGGAGAAAGAGGCCACCGAGCATCGGGAGATGCTGATTTTGCTTAAAACCATCGTCAGTAAGTTTTAAAGTTTTAATTGAACCTGAAGGAGAAACAAGAGCAATGGAAGAGAGCCGACAGGCAGCATCAAAACAGCCGGCAGTAACTATCGAGCAGTCAGTTAAAAAGCATAAACACAGACTGATGAGGCAGAGGATTCTGGAGATATTAAAGAGTGAAAATCCTAATGCGGTTGACGGAAAAGTCATCTGGTTTGCTCTGGACGATCTTGGCATGACTGCAACGGAGCAAGAGGTCGGAGCTGAATTGAAGTATCTGGAAGACCGTGGCTACATCAGAAAGGCAGAAGTCGGAGGCCCATCTTTAGGGGCTCTTATTTATAACATTACGGCAGAGGGAATCGATTTACTGGATGGAATTCTGACGAATGGCGGGGTTGCCTGGTAATGGCCAGGGTAACATATGACTCTGACATAAAAAATCTTGCTTTTCACACCTGGCGTAAGCTCGGTCAAAACATCGATGCCGCTGCCAGAGAGCTGGATAAACTCGGCTATGCCATTACAAGGCCGACGCTTTACTCCTGGGCAGAGCAGCTTGGATGGAGGGAGAGGGCTCAGAAAGCTGATGCCGAAGAGGCACAAATGCAGGCCACCAGGCTCTCGCAACGGGAGAAAGCCCTGCGGGATCTCATTACTCAAAAGGAGCGATATGACGCTTATTTTTCTTCTTCTCAGGAAATTGATAATCGCGCTACGTACGCCTACACAAGCATAGTCAAGGCAATAGCGGAACTGGAAAAAAGCCTCCATGAAACCGGAGATGTCTTATTCTCCGCTCCGGCAGTCATGGAGGAATTCGTTACTTTTGTTCAAACCAAAGTTAAAGACAGGGGAGCCAGGGAAAGCATTCTGAAGCAGGTCGATGCTTTCCTGCAGGGGATAACGCCTTAACAATCGTCGCTCATATTTATAAAGCAACATACCTAATAAAAAGGAATGTGATGGCTACCATATATGAGCGACAATCATTCATAAGAAAAGACGGCAGGTACATACCTGGGGAAAGGTGAATAGTATGGATCAAGAAAGGCTGTTAGCTAGAGGCGAATTCGAGGAGTTAAAAGATCAGCATAATGCTTCGTTATTAGAGATCCGCTCTTTGATACAGGAGCTGCACAGAAAGATGCCTGTGCCTGATCCGGATTTCAGAAATATTTCCTCGCTCGATACCAGGGCAGCTCAAGTTTTACTTGATAGAATAAAAGAGTTACAAACCAGGATCAATGACCTTGATAGCAAAATTGGGAAACTTGCCCAAAAATGGAATTTCCCCATTCATTGATGCTATAGAAAGGAACCAATGAACAAAAATGAACAAAGCAGATCTTCGGCGAAAGATAGAAAAACTCAGGAAGCAGATCCACCAGGAGGCAACTCCCTTCCCTGACGATTCCGACAAAGCCAAGGCGGAGAGAAAGCGCAGATCGTTGGAAGATCCGGCGTACTTTTTCAAGACGTATCTGCCTCACTATTTTCCCCTCGAGTTCGCTCCCTTCCAGCAGGAATTTGTAGAGTTCTCGGAACTTCCCGATGAGCCGACCTTCATCGCTGCTCCTCGTGAACACGCCAAGAGCACGCTGATTTCCTTCGGGGTGCCGCTTCGTGATATCTGCCTGGAGCTCAGGCATTTTATCATTATGATTTCAGATACGGAGGACCTGGCAGAAAGTTTTCTCATGTTCATCAAGCTGGAGATCGAGGAAAACGCCAGAATACAGCAGGATTTCGGAGACCTTCGCGGCTACCCCTGGTCGGATAAGGATTTTACCACCCGTAATGGCATACGGATGAAAGCCCGTGGAGCCATGGGCAGGGTCAGAGGTCTGCGTAACCGTCAGTACCGGCCTGACCGCGTTATCTTCGATGACTTCGAAAATGACAAGACGGTCAAGAATCCCAAGCTGACCAGGGAAAGAATCGACTGGGTGCGGGAAGGCGTTATTCCTGCCCTGGCCGATGGCTATTACTTCACCTATGTGGGGACCATCCTGGCCAAGAAAAGCGTACTGAATTTCTTCCTGACCTGCGAAGATCCCAAGTACACCGGCAAGATTTACGATGCCGAGAAAGGTACCGATGGAGGCCCTGGCCCCTTATGGCCTGCCAGGTGGTCGATGGAAAAGCTTGCCAAGAGGAAGGCAGCCATTGGTTCGATCTCCTACAACAAGGAATATCGCAACCGCGTCCTGAGCGAAGATCGCATGTTCCAGGAAGAGTGGATTAAAACCTATTCGGAAGCTGACCTGGTTTATAAATCACTGCGGGTATATTGCTGGCTCGATCCTTCATCGGAAAGTAAGGCCAGCAATGATTACAAGGCAATCATTATCCTCGGAGCAGATCCGGAGGGGATAATATATGTGCTCAACGCTTTCATCAGGAGATGTTCTCCGGATGCTATGGCCAGGGCGACGTACGACCTTTATGAAGAGTATCATCCCCTCATGATCGGAGCAGAGGAAAATGCACTGGGAGAATTTCTCTATGTGCCGTTTGAACTGGTGGCAAAAGAGCGCGGCTACCATTTGCCCCTGCAGGGGATTAAGCACTCGACAAACAAAGAGACACGCGTCGGCAGGATTTCCCCTCTCGTAGAGAGGGGGATTATCAGATTCCGTAAGCATCACTCAGACCAGAATCTGCTGATCGAGCAGCTCCTCGATTTCCCCGATGGTGAGCATGACGATGGTCCGGATGCCCTCGAGGCAGCCGAGTCCATGGTGGAAACTCAGCGCATGGGCGTGAGCTACCAGCGGGTTGAAGCAAAGCAGTCAAGGTTCAGGCGGGGAGCCTGGTAAGGAGAAGGAGACAGGACTGTGGGAAAGAATGATTTATATCCAGAAATGAAGACTTACGTCAGTTCCAAGATAGTCAAGGCTGCACCAATGGATGACCGCACATTCATGGAGAAAGCAAGAGGTAAAGTTTTAGCTGGTGTGTCGTCACAGCCTGGATACATAGTTGAATATCGAGATAAGTATGTCTCATGGTGTCCGAAGGAAGAGTTTGAATCAACGCATAGAGAGATAACCGAAGCTGAAAAGATTTTGATAACATCTACAGAACAGACAGAACAGACAGCGCAGGATGAATAAATGTATTCCAGCATCGACGATCTAAAAAAAATTATCCCGGAGCAAAAGCTCATCCAGCTTACGGATGACGAGAATCTGGGAACCATCAACCAGGACAGGATTACCGAGGCCATCAAGGATGCAGATTCTGAAATAGATACTTATTGCGAGAAGCTCTATGAGGTGCCATTCTCCCCTGTTCCGCAGATCATCAAAAAGCTGTCCGTGGACATTACTGCCTTCAATGCATATTCACGAAGGCCGGAAGTAGTAGAAATACCGGAGACAATCAATGCCCGTTACGTAAACGCCATTTCACTCCTCAGGCGCATTGCAGACGGAACGGTCAGTATCGGAAATTTGCAGCAATCTGCTCCCGAGGACAGCAAGGGAGAGGTATTGACAGCGGGCGGCCAGGTCTTTACCCGCGACAGTCTGAAGGGATTTTGACATCAGGGTGAACAGAAGGTGACAGAATGGGCATTATCAAAAATTTAACCACGAAAATAAAATCAGCTCTGCTGAAGCCCGTAGTCCAGCCGAGTTGGATGTTATCTCCTTATATGCATCCTTCACATGGGCTCACTCCGGAAGATTTGACATCTATCTTCGAAGCTGCCGACGCCGGTGACATAAGACAGCAGTCTGAGCTTTTTATGGAGTTCGAGGAAAAAGACCTGCACCTGGCCAGTGTGCTGCAAACCAGAAAATTAGCAGTTTGCGGACTGAATTACGAAATCATGCCCAAGACCAGCGACCCCAGGGAGAAGGAAATTGCAGACTGGCTCAAAGAAGCCCTGCTCTCTATCGAGGATTTCGATGAAGCACTGCTCGATCTAGCGGATGCCATAGGCAAAGGATTTGCCATGTCGGAGATCATGTACGATTACTCGGAAGGAGATGTCTGGATTAAGGAATTGAAGGGCATAGAGCAAAGAAGATTGTGTGCTTCCGGTAAGCGTGCATGAAAATTAGATAAGAAAGCATTATCATAGGTTATCCAAGAGAATAAGATAAGGGAGGATAATCTATGAATCAAGAAAGCCTACCAGTAGTTAAGCCAACCAT
>JBFMGO010000119.1:0-17918 GCA_040752695.1 bacterium | reverse complement strand
ATATTATTACATATTTTTATTGTTTGACATTTCCCTATCGGATAAATTCAGGGTTTTATTGACTACATTGCGCATCGGACAGGAGGGAGGTAATACCTTTCTTTCAATGAGGCCGATTATGCCTATGAGGAAATATTATCGCAAAGCGGATCAAGAAAGGATACGATGAGGGGAAAATATGATCTGATCGTTATCGGCACGGGTACCGCTGGCTCTCATATTGCTTTCAAGTGCAGAGATGCCGGGATGGAAGTGGCTATTATCGACTCGAGGCCATTCGGCGGAACTTGTGCCTTAAGGGGATGTGATCCCAAAAAAGTGCTTACCGGAGCGGCTGAACTCGTCGATTGGTACAACAGAATGGAGGGCAAGGGCAGGCCAGAGACAGGGGCGGGAAATGCTGATACCAGAGTGGCCATTCATTGGCCGGCACTCATGGAATTCAAGGAAACCTTTACCGAGTCTGTTCCCAGGGAGATGGAAGAAAGGTTCCTGCAACAGGGCATTGACACCTACCGTGGGGCAGCACACTTTTTCAATGAATCGACTATCAGCGTGGGCAGCGACAAAATTTCGGCCCGGTTCATCGTTATTGCAACCGGTGCCAGGCCGCGAAAATTGAACATCCCCGGAGAGGAATATCTGACGAGCAGTGAGGAGTTTATGCAGCTTCCGACCCTTCCCAGAGACATTGTCTTTATCGGAGGAGGCTGTATATCCTTTGAATTCGCCCACATCGCAGCACGGGCCGATTCCAGGGGAATAATCCTGCATAAAAATGAACAACCTCTGGAAAGATTCGATCCGAATCTGGTAAACCTGCTCGTCAGGGCATCGAAAGAGGCAGGTATTGAAATCTATACCAAAACGGAAGTTATCGGTATCGAAAGGGGTGGCAACCATCTCCTGGTCAAGACCAATAACAAAATGTTCGAGACCATCTTAACGCAAATGGCTGTGCATGGAGCTGGCCGTGTCCCTGAAATTCAAAGTCTGGATCTTGAGCGCGGAGGAGTGGAAAAGGAACGCGGAGGAGGCGTAGCAGTAAACGGGTATCTGCAAAGCGTCTCCAATCCGAGAGTGTATGCCGCTGGTGACTGCATCAGGATCGGTCTCCCTTTAACACCTGCCGCTGATATGGAAGGAGCTGTCGTCGCTGCCAACATCATAGGAGGGAACACTACGGAGGTGGATTATACCGGCATTCCGAGTGTCGTATTCACGGTGCCTCCTTTGGCCCGTGTGGGCGAACTTGAGGAAAATCGAAGGAAATCAAAAACCCATGAGGTGATCTTCAGGGACAGAAGCGAGTGGTACAGCACGCGGAGAACAAACCTGAAATATGCTGCCTCCAAGGTAATAATCGACAGGCAGGCAGACAAGATAGTCGGGGCCCATTTACTGGGACCGAACGCCGAAGAGGTTATCAATATATTTGCCCTGGTCATGAGACTCGATATACCGGCATCAAAGCTGAAAAAAGCGATCTACGCCTATCCCAGTGTCTGCTCCGATATCGAGTATATGTTTTGACTACATGACCATGCGAGGAATAGTAACATGGTGCTGCGTGGGATGACTACAAGTCAAGCGAATATGACTACCTGTCTGTCGTGTGACCTGATAGCCAACAAGCTCTAATGCTTTGACTAATTCTTTAGCTGATATCGCATGTGGAAGCCTCATAAGGCAATGATTTCTTCTTTCACAAAGTGTAAGCGAATGATCTTGGGTGCTTGTCCCTCTTCAAAGTGACAATGCACGGCATCCCTTACCATATCATGCAAATGTTGTATATCATCGACTTCGGTAAAAATTGATTCCCCTAAAGCACGAGCAGTATACCCACCCTCCGGTTTTTCTTCTACTAAAAAGATAATCTCATTCATCTGAACTTTCCTTATGGATAGCGATATTGAAAGGTTTTAGATCTATCCTCAATTTCTCCTAATCGATAAAACTATCGAGCGAAAGTTTACAAGCTAATTTAACTAATTACAAGAAAAAAGTCGTTTTGAAAAAACAATCAATCTCATGTGGAGATTTATGTAATGAGCCGTATCTTGAATCCTCTTAATTAAGTAATACACTTCCGCGAAAGCTTGGAATCCAGTTACCCCTCACTATTCGATTGACAAAGTAGCGCAGTTTTACCAGGGGCACTAAACCCCAAAGGGAAAGGTTTCGGGCATGCCCCGGGCCGCCTCAGGCCCCAGCGGAGTGACTGCCCTTGTTTCGTCGAACCAGACATATTCATCGAACTGCCTGGGGAGCGAGGCATGGAAATAGTGGCTCAGGATTTCGGTTTCGGGGCGATAGACCGCGCCAATGGCACGCTCAAGCCGCTGTATGAGAAGCCCTTGCTTGAGTTGCTCCTTAAGGGGAGTCAGGGAGTGAGCCGGAGACGGGCTTTTAAGGGGCAGGAAGAAAGCTTCGACCCTGGAGTCGTGACAAAGCCGCTCATAGCTTTCCGGGTGTGCGGGCCGGACATTCATAACCTCCATTGGTCCGTCCCAGTTCGAGGCAGCGGCTACGGTGCCATGATCCGTGCCAAAACCGATCAGATAAACACCCTCCTCGCCGAAAGCTTTCCGGCAGAGCTGGCCTACGTTGTATTCGCCCTGAGCACCCATTTCCGTGGCTGAGGCATCACCAAGATGGGAGTTGTGAGCCCAGACCACGGCCCGGCTCGAAGGCCCGCTGACGTCGAGAAGCATCTTGAGTGTCTCGAACAAGTGATGGTCCCGCAGGTTCCAGGAAGATACGCTGCCGTAGTACATAAGGCGATAGTAGCGCCCGGCATTGGCTATCAGGCGAGCCTTCTGAACCTCATCGAAAAAAAACCTGCTGTCCCGGGCTGCATACTCCATCCGTTTTCTCATGAGGTCCTGCAGCATGGCAACCATTTCTGACTCACATTCCTTATATCGATCGCTCAAAGCCGCCGCACCATAGGCAGCCGGGTCGTGCTCCCAGGGAGAAAGGCAGCCATAGCGCTGTCTGGCAATGCGGGCTGTCTCGGAGTCCACGCTGTCCAGGTATCTGAGAACAGCAGCGATGGAGGAATAGAGGCTGTAAAGGTCAAGGCCGTAAAATCCAATGGTCTGCTCCACTGACCCGATGGTCTGGTTATAATGCCTCAGCCATTCAATAAAGCTCAGCATGCTGGTATTTGCCCACGTCCAGCCGGGGAAGCGAGAAAAGGGCCTTTCCTCGGAAAGGGCAAGGGTAGCGGGAGTATCCTGTATGTAATGGTTAATCCAGGCAGCGTCCGGCCAATCGGCCTCTACTGCCACGATGGTAAAGCCTTTTCGGATGATAAGCTCCTGGGTGATCCTGGCCCGCAGCTCGTAGAATTCGGCCGTTCCATGGCTTGCCTCACCCATGAGGACCAGCCGTGCAGAGCCGATCCTGTTGAGCAGGCCACTGAGGTCAGGCCGGACAATGGAGTAGATAGGTTCGGCGGACTTGCGGATGAGTTCGGAGAGGTATTGTGGAGGGGCTTCCGGCTGGAGTCTGACTTGGGGCTCCGCCATCTGTAATTCATGCTCTTCGGGCTCATTCCGGGGCTCTCCCCAGCCTGCAGCTCCAATCAGGGGCACAAACTGAACCGTACCGAAATTCTCCTGCCGATAGTCATGCTCGCTCAGTCGGCGCATCAGGACAAGCGCCTGCAACCGGGGAATTGACCCTATGGGAATAATCATTCGGCCACCTACGGCGAGTTGCTCTCTCAAGGGGTCGGGAATGCTCGGACTACCTGCAGTTACTATAACGGCATCGTAGGGCGCATGCTCTGGCCAGCCAAGTGTGCCGTTACTGTGGCGGCTGTGGATATTTTCATAGCCGAGCCTGAGAAAGCGCTCCCTTGCTGCCTGAACAAGGCTCTCCAGCCGCTCCACAGTATAGACCTCGCCCGCGATCCGGCTGAGAAGCGCAGAGCTGTACCCTGACCCCGTGCCGATCTCAAGAACGCGGTCGCCGGGGGAAAGCTCCAGTTTTTCGAGCATCAAAGCCACCACATAAGGCTGAGAGATGGTTTGACCTTCGCCAATGGGCAAAGGAGCATCCTCATAGGCAAATTCCGCCAATGACTCAGGGACAAATTCCTCCCTGGGCACCTCCCGCATGGCCTCAAGCACGGCCTGATCCCGGATTCCCCGTGCAATCAATTGATTCTTAACCATCTCCTGGCGAAGTATGTGTAGATCTTTCATCCCATCAACTCCTTTCTCTCCGGTTTCTTCAGTACTCCGTATACGGAATTGAGCACTCCGTATACAGAAATTCAACGCTCTTTCTGTAGAATAATGGAGGGTGGAGCTTAAGAGTAAGAGCCTCACCCAGATTACGTGTACTACATGTGTACAAAAAGCATAAATGTACGAAAAGCATAGCCCGATTGGCTGTATTATCGGCCAAATCGGGCGAATGCTTTACCTGCAAAGCTGCCTGAATAATTCATATTTTGATATAATATTATCAAAATTATAATATATTAATAAGAAAATAAACGATAAGTGTTAAGGGTTTTTCGAGTAATAATTTTTTCCCATCCCGCTACGTATAACGGAGGTATATAAAGCCAGGGAATAGGAAAACTCCGCATTTAGTCTTAATGGCTTTCAAACTTGTGTATGCACGCCCTGGTGCCAGGAAATTCAGAGGAGGTGGTAAACACAAAATACCTTGAATATATTGAATAAATTGAGGATATAAAAGAGTACGCTGGTATTCCATATTACTGGTAATTCATATTACTGATATTGAACAGCATAAATATCGGTATACCTAATAAAAAGGAGGCATCAGGAGAATGAAGATATTGAGAAACTCAGCCGTATTGATCCTGGTCGTACTCTTCATCGTCTTCGTCGTACCATTCGGGTATGCCCAGGGTACTTCCAGCGCCAGTGACACCCCCAAACTTATCTCCTATTCGGGTGAGCTTGTCGGAGCCACTGGCATTCCTTACCCGCCTGGCAGTTATATGGTACATTTCTCCCTTATCGACGAAGATGGTGTAGAGTTATGGACCGAGAGCCAAGAGGTCGAGATAAAACCGGATTCCAACGTCCGGGCAGGGTCAAGGGGTATCACCAGAGCGGGCCAAAGGATACCGACATCAATAGGGACTTTTCTGGCAGGCAGGAATGTATCGTCAGGGACTTCACCGGAATTTGAGGTTATACTGGGCAGCATCAATCCGATAAGCCTTGCCTTTGATGAGGATTACTGGCTGGAGGCCAGGGAAGATCGTAACGGATTTTGGGAGAGAACGCAGATAACAAACAGCGAGATAGGGTATCCGGCTGCTGCATCGGCCAATTCTGTTGTGAATAAAGAAGTTTCCTCAGATACAGTCCAAGGGACTGTTTTGGCCTTTAATGGACTTAAATGGCGCTGGTGGTGTCCACAAGGACCACCAGGACCGCCAGGACCACAGGGACCAGCAGGACCACAGGGGCCACAGGGGCCACAAGGGCCGCAGGGAGCACAGGGACCGCAGGGACCGCAGGGGCTACAGGGGCCACAGGGACCGCCGGGTGTTACCCCGTGGCAAACAAACGGTGCAGATATTTATTACAATGCAGGTAATGTCGGTATTGGCACATCTACTCCGATCACCGCCCTGCAAGTCATTGGAGCGATCTCACGGCAGGGGGCGACTGTCTACGGACCGACGAATGGTAATACCCATGTCAATCTGGGCGTTGATTCGACAACCGGCACAGACGGGCAGGATTACGCTTACGCCACCGTCTCCGGCGGCCTAAACAACACCGCCAGCGGCATTTCCTCCGCCGTCTCCGGCGGCGAAGGCAACACCGCCAGCCGCGATCGCTCCACCGTCTCCGGCGGCTACCAAAACGCCGCCAGTGGTTTTTCATCCGCTATCTCCGGCGGCGAAAATAACACAGCCAGCGGGGCTGGCTCCAACGTCTCCGGTGGTTACCATAATACCGCCTACGGACCTTCCTCAGCCGTCTCCGGCGGCCAAAACAACACCGCCTTCGGGGGTATTTCCACCGTTTCCGGCGGCAGCAACAATAATGCCAGCGGGGGGAGCACCACTGTCTCCGGTGGCGGCGACAACACCGCCGGAGGCTATGCCTCCACCGTCTCCGGTGGTATAAACAACATCGCCAGTGGTTTTTACTCCTCCATCCCCGGAGGCCTTTTTAACACTGCCGGAGGCTATGCCTCCACCGTGCCCGGCGGCCAAAACAATACTGCCGGAGGCGATTATTCCTGGGCAGGAGGACACTACATGCAGTTGGATGCCAGCGCAGACCAAACCTTTGTCTGGGGGCATTCGAATAGTCCGGTTACCATTTCAACCCCTGATGCCTTTATCATCTACTCCGGTAACGTAGGCATAGGTACGACGACGCCGGGTTACACATTACAGGTGGAAGGATCGGCAGCCAAACCCGGTGGCGGAACCTGGACGGACTCTTCCGACCAGAGGCTGAAGAAGGAGGTAAGAAACCTCACCGGAGCCCTGGACAGGCTGACTCAGTTACAGGGTGTAACCTTTCAATGGATCAATCCAAAAGAGCATGGCAACCAGGACACCACGCAGGCCGGTTTTATAGCTCAGGAGGTGGAGGAGGTGTTCCCTGAATGGGTCGAGAAAACCGAGCCGACCGGTAAGGATAAGGAACTGGTAGCCGAAGGCGATAAGATCAAAGCCCTTTCGTTCCCCCACGGATTTAATGCCTATCTCATCGAGGCCATAAAGGAGTTGAAAGCGCAAAACGATGCACTGAGAGCGAGGATCGAGACATTGGAAAGGAGCAGGTAAAACCACAGGTAAGGCCAACAGGTAAATGATCATCAGGCGGATTGCCGGCCATGAAGACTTACAGCGGGTTGCGCTTGAGTTACCTGGCGGTTTGAAAGGGGGACGGATTTCAGCTCTGTCCCCCTTTTCCGTTTCTTAAAAGTGTCCGTTTAAAGAGCAAGCTCAACCGGTCCTGTAATTCACTCGGTCTGTATTAAGGAGACAGAGGCCCTTTTGGTTTTTCTCCGAAAAGTTCGCCATACTCAGCATCAAGCCCGGCCAGGATATCCGACAGTTCTCCCTGTGAAACGGCCCCTCGAAGCACAGCCGCCACTGCCTGGGCAAGTTCCACAGCACGGTGGTAATGTACATCCGCCCGGGCGCTGACCCGCTTGTAAAAATCCTCCAGCAAAAAGCGCTCGGTATCCTGCCGCCTGAATAGGCATTCCTTTAATTCCTTTGGGAGTTGGGCAGCCAGTTCATCGCGTTCTGTTCTATAGAGCCGCTCTCCCAATGTTTCCAGTGTGGCCTCGGTGGCCTTCACCGCCTTATCGGCGGATTCAAGGCCAGCGAGCTTCTGAACCCGGTCAATAAACTCATGATATTGCATTTGCTTATCCTCTTGCGGATGCTTTTCGCTGACAGATGGTATATCCAGCATAATGAATACACACTCCCTGGCAGCCTGACATAACCTCTGCACATCACAACCCCACGCAATACCCGCACATCACGACTTCACGTAATACCTGCAGCACGGCCCAAACCCTTGCAATACCTGCCCAACCCGACTCCACGCAGCACCTGCCCTCCCCGATCTCACGCAACACCTTGTTCAAGCCTCCTGTTCGGGTATATTTTTCTGTTTCAGGCTACTTATCGGACAGATAATCATTTTCATGTTACGGTTTAATGTTACTGTTTCGGGCTATGGTCGGAAGCCGAAGTACAGGCCCTATACCGCGTCTCCTCTGAAAATAACAAAATTTTCAACCAGATACGCGCAATCATTCCGGCGGTTATTCTCGCTGCGGCTATTGCTCCAAAGATGCCGGGCAGGCCGAATAAATAATAACCGATAAAAACGAATGGAATGAGCAGAAAAAGAATATGTATGGATACAAGAGTCAGTGCCTGGACAGGTTTTTGCAGAACATTCATGGATGCGCTCGCCAGCATCGTCACTCCATACAGGCCAAAGGCTACCGGTACGATCCGAAGGTAGGTAACAGTGACCGAAATGACTTTTGGATCATCACTAAAAACTGCGGCCAGCGGCCTGGCTATCGCGGCAAAAATGACCGCTATTCCAAGACCCCAAAGCAGGGAAAATACTTGAGTATCTCTCACCGCCTCCCTCACCCGGTCATATTTTCCGGCACCACAATTTTGACCGATGAAAGGGTCAAGCACCGTGGCCAGGGCCACTATCACGGCCATGGTAAAAATTTCGATCCGGGATGCCACACCGAGAGCGGCTACACTCTCCGGCCCGTAACCGGCGACTAACCTGGTGATGACACCCGCTCCAATGGGCACAATCGTATTGGAAATTGCGCTTGGGATGCCAACAAAGAGAATGTGCCTCCATGAATGCCACAGAGCCTTAAGACCGGGCCAGTCATAAGTGATCATGTGCATGCGGAAATGAAGCAACCAGAAAGGATAAGGAAGGGGGGCGGCCAGGGCAATAACTGTGGCAACGGCAGCTCCGGGTATATCCATTCTGGGAATCGGACCGAAGCCGAAAATCAGCAGCCGGTTCAGGATCATGTTCAAGATCATGGCTGAGCACAGTACCATAGTGGGAATTATGGTGTTGCCCATAGCCCGGAATATGGCATTCAGCACAGCCTGTAAGGCAAGGGCAAGTACACCCGCATACCAGATAATCATATATTGCCGGATAAGCGGCATTACTTCCGGAGGCACCTTAAGAAGCCGAAAGGCAGAGTCAAAGGTCAAAATTCCTCCTACAGACATAATGACTGACAAAAGAAAGGTCAGGATCAATCCGTCTGTGGTAAAACGCTTGATCTTATATTGATCCCCCTCTCCAATCGCCCGCGATAGAGCTGCCGAAACCCCGCCCCCGGTTCCCATTGACAGCCCGGTAACGATTACCACTGCCGGAAAGGTGAAGCCGATGGCTGCCAGGGGGAGTGTCCCGATCCGACCGAGGAAATAGGTATCTACGATATTAAAACCGATCAGAGCGGCTGTCCCGAAGATCATAGGGGCGGTCAGCCTGACCATCATTTTTCTCATCGGCCCCTCGACGAGGGCCGCCTTTTGGGTAAATTTCATGAGATTGCCATATACCTGCTGCCTTAAAGAGCCTATCCCCTGAATGCCTCACTCCCCCCTTTTTCCAAAGAGAGAAGGGTGCGTGGATCAGGCGACCGAGTCTGCCGCGCTCTGAATCCCCCTCACCTGCCACAGGGATTCCCTGCCAGCCATCTCCCCTTCCGGGGTGAGGGGGCTAAATGGCCGCGTATTGAACGCGGCCTGTACTTTAGCATTTCCTCTATCGGATAGATTGAAAATTTAACCTGATTCAAGGGGGCTTGGGGGCAGGAGGCCGAAGGCAGAGGGGTAAAGCAGGGATGCCGGAGGCCAGGGTGAAACAGAGATGCCGGAAGCTGGGAATAATAAGAAGAAAGAGAAGAGGAGAAGTCAGGACATCAGCTTATGCGGGTGCACTCTCAAGAGTAAAGCTCAAATATCGCTCTCCATGCGCACTAAAGAGGCGCAGATTTTGCATTTTATAAAATGATATATGTAAAGACAAGCCAGATAACTGATAGCTTTATTTTGAAGCTCTCTTACACCGGTCCTCTTTCCAGATGGAAAAAGGATGGCCAAAGAGGGGAGAAGGAAAAGAGGAAATTACCCAGGTAATATGAGTAATTCCTAAGTACACCGTATAGAAATTTCCATCTTTCTTTATGCGTAGAAATTTCCACTTTTCTTTATACGGCCTTGCACAGGTGGACTATCTAACCCCTGAATTCCGGCTCCTGGCTTTTAAATTCCGGCTCCTGAATTCCGGTTCCAGGATTCCGGCTTCTGAATTATGACTTTGCATCTATGATTGTGGTGACTCTGTATCTGTTGATTGGCTGCGAAGGGGGCGTTGTGCATGAAGAAGTGGATAGTGGCGAGTGTGGTTTTTCCGGTTGTGATAGGTCTTATCTTATTATTTGCCTGCACGCGAAGGGGAAGAAAATATTCTCCTGATACGCTCACGATCGGCATAGCCAGAGACTGGAATGTTTCCGACATCTGGCTGCACAGAGGGGAAAATTGTCTTGTTTTTGAGACGCTCGTAAGACGGGACAAAAAGGGTGGTTATATCCCCTTCATCGCCGAATCATGGGAGAAGAGCGAAGATGGAAAAGATTATACCTTCCGGATAAGAGATGGAGTCACCTTTTCCGATGGGACACGGGTAACGGCTTATCACGTAAAAGAATCATTCGTATACAGGGAAAAAAATAAAGAGAAGATAAAAGCTGCCTCTGGACAGCAAAAAGGACGCTATCAGGACATAGAATGGGCTCAAGCCGATAGCCTGCCCATTTGGAGCGACGGCAGTTCCGTGGAAGTTCTCGATGAATACACAATCCGGTTTCATCTGCCACAGCCGTATAATGTGTTTCTCGATGAATTGGCCACAACGCATATAAGCCCTGTTCTCAAGCCGTCACAGGATGGAAAATCGGCGGTTTTCATTGGAACGGGCCCTTACATCGTCTGTGAACAAAAGGGCTCCCATTCTGTCCTGCTGGTCAGAAACCCCCATTACTGGCAGGGAGAGGTCAGGATTCCCCGCATTGTTCTGAAAGTCATTCCTGATTCCACGACACGGGCGATTGCTCTCAGGACAGGTGATATCGATTTGACCGGGATCGACAGTTTCGACCAGATCCCCCTTGAGATGATTCCTCAGCTCGATGCCGGTAACTTATCAGTTGAGAGGATTTCGAGTCTTAATCCTGCCGTTCATTCCCTGGCACTCAATTATCAACAGGAGCCGTTTACCGATATAAATGTACGAAAGGCCATAGCTATGATCATAAGCCAGAATAAAATCAATGACTTTATTCATGAGGCAGGTGTGAGCATCGATGGCCCTGTTCCGCAAAACAATGCCCTCTCTAATCGCCATATAATCCGCAGGCGGAACAATGTGGACGGAGCCAGACAAATGCTGGCTGAAGCAGGATGGACGGACCTGAGTGCGGATGGGACAATCATGAAAGACGGAAAGAGGTTTTCGGTTACGCTTTTTTATAATAGCCATGATCCGGTTTACAAGGCAGTTGCTGAAGGAATCAAAAGCCAGTTAAAAAAAGCAGGCATTGCGGTGCAATTGCAGCATATGGAGTTTGGTGCACTCGGCAACCGGATGCGAAATAAAACATTTGAAATGGCCCTCTGGCCGCAGATGGACTATCAGATGTTCTACTACTCAAAACGCCCTTGCGGGTTCACTGTTTATCAAAGCCCTGAGCTCGACGATGCCTTTTCCATCTTTCTTCACTCAAATGATCCATCCGAAAGCCGAGAGGCTTTTTACCTGGCCCAGGAACTTATTGTGAAAAGTTGCGCACAACCCTTTTTCTTCGAGACCTTCAATGTAGTGGCCTGGAACAGCAAGAGACTCTGCGGATTTGATCCCCTTCCCCTGGAATGGAGTCTGGGCATGGATTTATGGAAGGCACAATTATCAAAGAACTCATGAGAATGAAGGTGAGCTTATGAAATTGAGGCGGGCTCATGAAATGAAGGTCCCTGCACCACAAGATGGGCCGTTACCCGGAGGCATTTACCTATTGCAGGATGAGGGTGCCTCTATAAGCCACAGGGCTAATAAACTAACTTTATAAGCCTGGTGTCTCATAAGAAGCCCCCTATGCCAAGTGCCTTTCCCAAAACCTCCGGCAACAGGTGTAATCATTCACCTGAAATGGGGTTTTGGGATAGCCTCTCTAAGCCTTGCAAATACTTTTTTACCCAGGGGGTACCTGCATCAATCACACGCATTACCTTACCTATGGTGTTGCATTAACCATTTGATTGCAGCAAGGACACAAATCCCTTTCTACAATCCATCCCGCTAAAATTTTCTATTCCCAAAATTTTTTCTATTCTGGTTCGGGACAACCAAACCTCTTCCTGCCGGGAAGTATCAAATACTTACTTTCACTGAAATTGGCCGATGCAGTTGAGAAGATATCATCCGGAATATTCTGGAATATCCGAAAGCGTAACTGAAGCCTATCGGTGGAGGGTGTCATTGCCGGGTGCGAGCCTGAGTAAAATCATTCCAATCTGCCGGCAGCAAGGGGCACCTTTAAGCAGAGCGGGACGAGGCACCCTTGAGCAAATTGGAAGGGAAGCGAAAAAACGTGAAGAGAAAGTTATCAATAATCCGTCGAAGAGCTCAAACCAGTTACCTTAAAGCGAAGCCAACCCCCATGAGGGGAGCGAATAAACGAAGGAGACACCAAATGTCAAAAATGAAAACGAAGCATGCTTTCATGAAGCAACTGCTTGCAGATGGAGTAAAGCTTATTTTCGGGAATCCCGGCACCTTGGAGGAAGGATTTCTGGATGCACTTACCGATTTCCCCGAGCTTCGTTATATCCTCGGGCTGCAGGAATCGGTCGTCTTGGGCATGGCCTTAGGTCATGCGCGGGTGACCAGGCAACCGGCAATAGTTCAGTTGCACACCATGGTAGGGCTCGGCAATGCCATGGCCATGCTCTATGAGGCCCAAAGGAGCAAGACGCCCCTTTTGGTTTACGTTGGGGAAAGTCCATCGAAGTTCGCTTCTTTTGACGGATTTTTCGGAGGTGACCCGGTTGAGATGGCCAAACCGGTGACTAAATGGGCTTACCGGATTATTCCTGGAGATAATACGCTGAAAGTGCTGCGCAGGGCTTTCAAGGAGGCCATGACCCCTCCCCAGGGTCCGGTTGTTCTGAGTATCCCGATGGACACTCTCGAAGAGGAGATCGAGCCGGACATTCATCCCACCAGTTGTGTGGACTGGCGGGGAAGCCCGCCACCTGAGGATGTAGACATTATCGTCAGGGCATTGATGGAGGCCGAAAACCCAATTATGCTCATCGGGGATCAGGTACAGCTTTCCAATGCCGAGGATGAGCTGAGAAGACTGGCCGATCAAGTCGGCTGTCCCGTCTATGGAGTCGATTTTACTTACCAGGGCGGTGCCTATCCCAAGGATCCGCTCTTTATGGGTACGCTGGAATTTTCCTTTGCCAGGTATAATCATCCCTACACGAACCAGGCAGATGTGATCCTGGCTATCGGCACGCCGCTTTTTCCGGTGATGTTTCCCGATGATGGTCCGTACTTTCGCGAAGGGGCAAGGCTTTTTCAGGTGGATCTGAATTCATGGGAAATTGCCAAAAACTTTCCGGTCGAGGTCGGAATCATAGCTGATCCCAAAGCAACTTTGGATGCCATCGCAGCCGGTATAGAGTCGCGGCCTGATCCTGAATTTCAAAGAAAAGCGGCAGAGAGAAAAACCTATTGGCAAAAGAAGAAGAAAGAGCAATGGGAAACTGTGCAGATACAGTACGACCATCTTCGCCAGGCAAGGCCCATGCACGCTTCACTAATGATGAAAACTGTCGTGGAAATGCTTCCTGAAAATGCTATTATCTACGATGAATCAATAACTTCGACATCATCTCTGGTGCACAGTCTCTATAACGCTCCACCCTCGCGCTACTTCAGCAGCCGGGGACGGTGTCTGGGTGTGGGCTGGACCGGTGCTGTGGGCGTCAAGCTCGCCTTTCCCAACCAGCCTGTCCTGGCCCTGTCGGGTGATGGTGCGGCCCTTTACGTAATTCAATCTTTGTGGACCGCTGCCCGCCATAACCTGCACCTTATTTTCATTGTCTGCAATAACCGCAGCTACAGAATACTGAAGCTCAATACCCTGGAGTATTGGGCTGAAGAGGGCGTCGAACTGCGCCAGTTTCCACAGCAGGACCTTGATTATCCTGTTGTCCAATTCGATGAAATTGCCAGGGGATTCGGCGTAAAACCCTGGTCTGCAAACGATCCTGACTCCTTGAGAAATGCCTTGAAAGAAGCCCTGGCCGATACAAGTGGACCGCATCTCATCGATGTCCAGATTGAAGGCTCAGTGACCGAGGATATTCAATCGATTATGGGAAAAGCCAAAACGTAAAATACAGGGTCCTGAATTCAGGAGTCAAAAGCCAGAATCCAGAATTCAGGAGGCAGGAGTCAGGAGGCAGGAGTATAAAGCAAGGCGTCAGAAGTAAAGAGTCAGCAGTAAGGAGCTGAAAGACAGGAGTCAAGGGGCAGTAGTGAATGGCAACCGGCTCCTGGCTCCTCACGATGGAGGATTTATTATGAGACAGAATAACAGACCAACGATAAAATCCATGGGCCTTAACCATATTTTTTCGGTAATGCAGATCTTAGGTTTGACGGCCATGGTGGTCCTGATAGTTTCTCTGGATGGAGCCGCAACTCAGGCTGCCGGAGTGCCCGGCATCAGTGAGGCTGCATCAGGATGGAAGCTAACCGATACCAGGGTAATATGTTCCGGCTCGACCACGCAGATCGGAGATGGAGCAATAACCGGCGGCCACGTGATCGAGGCTACCGCTATACCTACCGGCAGTTGCTCCCCCTTGGGGAGAGGCAGGTTCCAGGTGACCTTGACTGCCTTTCTCCCCAGCCAGAGCATAGCAGGGCAGAAAGAGGGGTATTGGGAAGTGCGGGGAATATGGTCCATCACCAATGAAAATGCAGTCAAAAATGCCAGGGGAGTGGCCTGCAAGCCTACCGTTGCGCGCGGTATTCTTTTTACCGAAATTCCCTTTAATCCCTCTACGGGTCAGGGCATAATCAATGCTCCGGTCACTCTGATCATGTCCCGGCCGGAGGTTATGGGCAGCCAAAGATTCACCAGAGGGAACGGCACCTTTTTCGGCAATGAGAGATTCGAGGGCATTATCTCTCTGAGTCACGAGAGGACCGAAACACCGGGCACTGAAATATCGAACCATGAAATATCAGGCCCCGAAATGTCGGGCACTGATCGTTCTCAGAACTCCGATCGTTCTCAGAGCCCTGATCCTTTGCCGGATGCTACAACAAAGAGCGAGGGAGCAGTCCCATGAAAAAAGATCGTTTCATGAAGTCCCATGCAAAGGAAGCCCCCCATGCAAAGGAAGCCCCCATGAAAGGAGTATCCCCATGAAAAGGCTGACTCGTCATTCCCCTGCCTCCGCTGCCTCTCCTGCCTCTCCCGCCTTCGCCGTCTCCACCTCCGGTACCATTCAGCTAAAGCTTGTCACTGGATTGGCAATGGGGATCTTGGCTGCTGCCGTAATGATCGGATATAGTGCCATTCTCACCTATACTACCTATTGGAGGCAGAGCGTGAATGCTACGATTGCCCCCAGCGTGTATGCTCATGTTCCCGGCAGGCCTGATCCGGCAGGCACCAGTGTGCCGAATCCGGGCACACAACAACAGGAGCTGCCGAACATTACTTTTCCCGGTCCATATAATGTTTTTGAACCTCCGGCAACCTGTGCCCCATGCCATGGGGGCACCATTGACCAGCAGACCGGCCATTTCGGCAACTGGGCTGGCAGCAATCTGGCCAGTGCAGCCCGCGATCCTGTCTTCCGGGCCAATCAGATCATATTTAATAACGATGCCAAGAAACTGACCGGCAAGGATGGCGCCGGAAACCTGTGTTTTCGCTGCCATAGCCTGAACGGCTGGTACTCTGGCCGCTTCGAGCCCGCACTTGCAGGTTCTGCCGACGGCAGCACCATGATCTACAGCATCAAAGAATCGAGCGATAGCGAGGGCGTTCCGTGCGAGCTGTGTCATCGTACGATCGGCGCAGTTACTATGAAAAGAAAGGACCTCGATCCACTAGATCCCGTCTGGAACATGCTGTCCGGTATCGATGACTGGCCGCATTCCGGCCTTCCCTATCCGGAGGGACCGGCGGCAGGCAATCCCTATGGCGATGCCACCTTGCAGATCAACGAAGGCAAAAAATATGGAGCCGATTACCTGGGCACGATAGCGATTTATTTCAGCGATACCCCGATCGAGAGAAACCTGTATACCGGCCAGACCTATGGCATGTATCCGCCTGACTGGCCTGAGAAGAGTTTGGCCGGGAAGCCTGCCATAAATCCGGACGGCACGCTTCCGCTTGAATTGAGCGTACCCCTATGCCCACCCTATGATCCGGATAGCGGCACCTACAACTATCAAGAGTATGCAGCCTCTACTGAACATGCGACCTTCAGGGGCGACTTCCTGGCTTCCCCTGAGCTTTGCGCATCGTGCCACGATCTGACCATCCCTGTGCTGAATAGCGGCATGCCGGAGCAGCGCATCTATTCCGAGTGGAAGTACAGCGATTACGGCCGCACCAAGGGCTCGGCAACCTACAGAAGCTGCAACAAGTGCCATATGCCGGTGCACAGGCATGAGTATTCGGACGCTACACCGGTGAGCCTGAACGCTGATCCGAAATTTTCCGGCTGGTTCCCGTATGCCAAGGACAGAAATCCCGATGGCGGCATTCACCTGCATAAGTTCGCAGGCGCAAACCGCGACCTGCCCATGATGATGATGGTTTTGTACCCTGAAGTTGACCTTGCGGTTGTCGGCATACCGACAGGCCGCAATACCGGTATGTTCCCCGGCATGCTGTCATCGCGGGACTTGAGCTGGGACCGGGCCAGGCGCAACACCGAGCTCTCGCTCGAAAGTGCGGTGGATATCAGGATCAGCTCTGGACCTGTATTTAAGCCGGATATCGGCAAGTGGGAAGTCAGGGTGCGGGTGACTAACCTGGCAGGACACCGTATCCCTGCGGGTTTTCCCGATGGCCGGAGGCTCTGGATCAGGCTGGTGGTAAGGGATGAATCCGGCAGGATCGTTTTCGAGTCTGGATATTATGACCCCGAACGGGCTACGCTATTCAATGATTCGACCAAAACGGGCTTGAGCCGTGCCTTGCGGCCTGCCATAGACAGCGGCGCCACGGCGGTCATGATCTATGAGCAGGTTACAGGCACCTGTGAGGGAAATTCATGCAAGCCGTCAGCAAATCTGCTCAATGACAGGATCTTATTCGATAACCGCATTCCACCTGCCGGATTCATCTATGCCGACTTTCGGCAGGCCGGTGCAAGGTTCTGGAATTATGACCCGTCAACCTACATGCCCCGTGAGGATACGGGCCGATATACCGACGGTCAAAACTGGGATGAAGTGACCTATACCTTTACCGCTCTTGCGAATCCGGTTTCCATGGATACTCATACCGCCCATGCGGATATTCATACCGCCCCCGCTACTACCGATATCGCCCTTGCGGCTACTGCCCCTGCTGCCGCCGCCCCCGCTGCTACTGATACCGCTCTTGCAAGCCCGGTACTCTCGGCGAGAGTCGAAGCCTACTGGCAGACGCATACCCGTGAGTATATGGAATATCTCAAGGAGAATGACACCTCAACGCTTTCTCCAAAGGGGCCTCCAAACCCTGCCGATCCCAATTATCCGCATGTTCCGACCTACCTGCGGGATGTGGTGGGACTTTCCGGTATGACTGACCTTGACGGGAAGCGGCTGCGCGACAATTGGGGAGGCATCGCTTATGCCTCCTGGCTGCTGAGCGGCAAAGGCGAGCCATTCCTCGTTGCCTCGGATGATACGGCCATAAAGAGTGCACCTGGAGCACCGTCAGAGGTGACTGCGGCCAGCCTTGATCCATTTTCGATCCAGGTGACCTGGTCCAGCGTGCCAGGAGCCGAAGGATATGATGTATGGGTCCGCTACGGCAAGTCTGACCAGACAGCCTCCTGGGACAAACTGGCCGTAGTTTATGGCAAAGTCTCTTTTGTGAACGATGGCCTGAAATCCGGCAAAACGTACGCCTACAAGGTGACAGCCTTTAACGGGAAGGGCCACAGCCCTGACTCTGCCATAGTCATGACCACTACGCCCTTGAACTGAATGAAGGGGTGCGGTGAGTATCGCACCCCTGTCATAGAGCTCAGCCCCGGTTTCAATCAGGGA
>JBFMGO010000118.1:0-18125 GCA_040752695.1 bacterium | reverse complement strand
AACTTACTGATGTGCCATGAGAAGTGGGAAGATCATCGATACAGCCAATTGATTTGAAACACGATGGTACAACTACGTGACCTGAAACAGGAGCGAATATATTTGCTAACAGAGGTAAAATAGCCTATAATAATAAAAGGGTAAGTATACGAGTGAGTGGCTATGAATATTAAAAGTTTTTGTATAAAAAATGTGTTAACCTCTATGTATTATCTGCGTTAAACTTTCGGCTTGTTGAAATAAAAAAGCGGGAAGGCCACATACATTTTTCAGTATCCTCAAGGTAAGCAGTCAGGTGTCAGAATTCAGGAGCCAGAAATCCAGAAGTCAGGCGAAATACAAACCAAAAACTCACTATCAGTGGATGAAACCCCGCATAAATACCATGTCTATGCTATCAAGGTAATCAGCTATGAAGTCCAGTGACTTTCAGAACAATTCTCATCTTTCCCCAAAAAAGGAAGAAGATTTTACGAAAAAGATCATTCCTTTTAAAAGAAAAAGGGAAAAAGTCCGCCCCAAGCCAGAGCGGTCATCCGGGGCTCAAATTATAACCCTTCCAAAACAACCGAAAAAAACCAGTTCACCGAGAACCCCCCTCCGGAGCTTGAAAACTCCCAGATCGGACAACAGGCTGATCGGCCTGATCATCCTCATTCTGATCCTGGCCTTACTGCTTGCTCTTTGATGGGGAGGAATTCCTATCCTCATTTCTCTCAGGATGTGGTAAAATAAATAAAAAATATTATGATGATTGTGGCAGATACTTACCTCTTAAGGAGGGAAGTCTTGTGCGGAGGGAGGTCTTGAGACTGTTCCCTATTATCTATGAAATCAACCACCAGTCAACAGCTATTTATGAAATCAACTGCCAGTCAACAGCGCTTTCAAGGATTATCGAATCAGGTTGCAGCCGAAAGAATCAGGGCCGAGGGATATAATGAGCTTCCTTCGAAGGGAAGGCGCACTGTCTTGTCAATTACTCTTGAAGTGATCAAAGAGCCCATGTTCCTGCTGCTCGTGGGGAGCGGTTTGATTTACCTGATGCTGGGAGACCCCCACGAGGCTTTCATGCTCCTTGGGTTTGTCGTTGTCATCATGGGCACAACCATCTTTCAGGAGCAAAAAACCGAGCGGGCCCTTGAGGCGCTGCGAAAGATGGCCAGTCCCAGGGCACTGGTGATCCGCGACGGAAGGCAAAAACGCATTCCGGGAAGGGAAGTGGTCCGGGGGGATATATTGCTTCTTGCCGAGGGAGACCGGGTACCCGCAGACGGGATACTTCTATCTGCCAATGAACTGACTATAGATGAGTCTCTTCTGACCGGTGAATCCGTACCGGTAAGGAAGATCAGCCGTGAAGCAGCGCCTGAAATCGCGGCTGGAGCCGCCTGTAGTGAAAAGCCAGCCATGGGAAGTCCTGGCGGTGACGATCTGCCCTTTGTCTATTCAGGAACCCTGGTGGTCCAGGGGCAGGGAGCAGCCGAAGTCCTGGCCACGGGCGCCCAGACCGAAATGGGCAAGATCGGCAAATCCTTGCAGCAGCTCGAACAGGGGAGAACCCTGCTGCAGCAAAAAACCAAGCGTCTGGTCCGGGATCTGGCCCTTCTGGGAGCTGGTATCAGCGCCCTGGTTATTATCATCTACGGCCTGACCAGAGGCAACTGGCTGGAGGGGATCCTGGCCGGACTGACGCTGGCCATGGCTATTTTACCCGAAGAGATCCCGGTCATCCTGACGGTTTTCCTGGCCCTGGGTGCCTGGAGAATCTCGAGAAAGCGGGTGTTGACCCGCCGTGTTTCCGCCATAGAGAGCCTGGGATCTGCTACGGTGCTCTGTGTAGATAAAACCGGTACACTTACCCAGAATCTGATGGGTGTCAAGACCCTGTATACGGACGATGAATTTTTCCCTGTCTCTTTCCAGGATCAGAAGCGGTCATTACCGGAAAAATTTCATTCCCTGATCGAGTACAGCGTTTTAGCCAGTGAGATCAGTCCGTTCGATCCCATGGAGAAAGCCTTTTACCAGTTGAGGGAGTATTACCTGGCCAATACCGAGCATATCCATCCCAACTGGATACTTGCTCACGAGTATTCTCTTTCACCGGAACTTCTGGCCATGTCTCATGTCTGGAAATCTCCTGCCACAGGAACTGCCGCTCTCTTTAATTCCAGCCAATATGTTATCGCTGCCAAAGGGGCATTGGAAGCCATTTGCAGCTTATGCCACCTGAGTCCGGAACGGAACCTGGATCTGGCCCGAAAAGCTGAATCCATGGCCAATGAGGGACTGCGGGTTGTGGCCGTGGCCAGGGCGCTGTTTGAAAGCAGCCACAGGGGCGCTGCGAGTTACATGCCAAAAAGCCAGCATGATTTTGATTTCCGGTTCCTGGGAATGATCGGCCTGGCTGATCCGCCGCGGCCGGCAGTAGCGCAAGCCATTAAGGAATGCCATGAGGCAGGGCTGCGGGTGGTGATGATTACAGGCGATTATCCGGCTACAGCCAAGGCCATAGGCCGCCAGATCGGCTTAAGCTTGTCAAATCAGTGCATTACCGGACCAGAGCTCTCAAGCATGAGCGAAGAAGAGCTGAGGGAGAAAATCAAACAGGTCAATGTCTTTGCCCGCATGGTGCCCGGACAGAAGGTCAACCTGGTTCAGGCACTGAAGGCCAATGGTGAAGTCGTGGCAATGACCGGCGATGGGGTCAATGACTCGCCGGCACTCAAAGCAGCGGACATCGGTGTGGCCATGGGAGAGCGCGGAACCGATGTGGCCAGGGAATCAGCTTCTTTAGTCATTCTGGATGACGATTTTTCCTCGATCGTTCAGGCAGTGCGGCTGGGACGCCGGATTCTGGACAACATCAAAAAGGCTATTGTCTATACCTTTGCCATTCATACGCCAATCATCGGTTTATCACTGATCCCCCTGCTTTTGCACTGGCCCCTGATCTTCTCGCCTATCCATATTGTTTTTCTTGAATTGATTATTGATCCTGCCTGTTCTATAGTTTTTGAGGCAGAACCGGAAGAGAGCGATATCATGAAAAGACCTCCCCCAGACCCTAAAGAGCCCCTGTTTGGCCGAAGGCTTATCCTTTTGAGCATTCTTCAGGGTATCATCGTTCTGGCACTCCTTACGACTATTTACACCATCGTGCTTGGTCAGGGAGCTGCGCGGGCACGGGCACTGACTTTTGTTACCCTGATTCTGACCAATCTGGCGCTGATCCTGACCAACCGCTCTTTCAGCAGCAGCCTGTTCGAAACCCTGCGCAGGAAAAACAAAGCCCTCTGGATAATCCTTGGCACCGTTCCCCTTTTCCTCGGCCTGACCCTTTACCTGCCATGGCTGAGGAACCTCTTCCAATTCGCTCCCTTAAGCCCGGAGGATCTCCTTCGCTGCCTGGGCGGCGCAGCCTTCAGCATCATCCTCTTTGAGGGGTTGAAGATTTTCTTCCAGCCGGCACATTTGCGCTGAAGGTTTCAGCAGCCTGCCGAGATTTCAGTAACCTGCGGCCACTGACCGGCAAAACAAGCGTGAGGAGCTTCAAACGCGGAAAGCCCGGATCAATAGTATGGGAATTGATTCATGAGCTTGTCATTTTCCCAAAGGTGTACTTCTCTGGCAATGATATAGGGATAAACATAACTCACCTTTCCCATCTGAACCACACCTCCCAGACGAAGCACCCTCTCACCTTCCACTATCCCGGCCACAGTGATTTTTACCCCCCTTCGAAAGATGGCCGGATCGAGAATGCCGGTATCATACAAGACCAGAAACCGGCCAGAGGAATTTTTCGTCTCGTCCGGTTCTTCAGAATACCCCAGCGGCCTTTGCAAAACCTCTATTAAAGCCCCATCACCCAGATTCTGTGAATTGATAATTTCCCCTCCCCAGAGCACAAAAGCCCCCCTGTACCGTCCAGGGTTTTCAGCGATCCATTGAAAAGGGATGTCATTAACTGCCATGTCCCTGGCCTCCCTGCTGATAGAATGGGCACAGCTCATGATAATCAGCAAAAGCACAGGAGCCGCCAGAGTCAACACTATCTTTTCTCTCATAGAAGAATCCCCCCGGGTTCGTCTTTGTGATTTTAGCCAAAGCTCAATCTACTAATCGGCTGTAAGGCGTGTAAGTTATGAGCATGATCAAGGATTTCCGATGCTGGAGCCAGCGGCCAGGAATTATGAACCAGGAAGCCGAGAGCCATCCGCCGGAAGATCAGGATGCAGAAGTCAAAAGTCAAGGGGCGGAAACGATATTGGGAGGCTGACAAAAAAGAGTGATAATGCTCTTGGGAATGATTTTCGAGCAGGACTGCTCCAAATTAAGTGTAAGCAGCAGGTCAATAAATCTTAGTACCCATCGCGCTCAATATGCGACCAGAATAGTGTGTAATAATTCCTTCGTCATTCCCGCGCTGTGTACTTGCAGTGTATTGAGATCCCGCCAGCGGAGGGCCTTGAGGAATGTATTGTGAACTAACACTGGAGATAGAGGGTGAACCGGAATATCGTGCCACACGGCTCGGAAGTAGTAAAATCAATAGTTCCGCCTAGGAACTGCTCACCTATTAATTTCATGATATGCGTTCCCGTTCCTCTTCCTGCGCCACTTTTGGTGCTGAAATGACGTTGGAAGATTCTCCGGGCAACATCTTCGGGAATAGCTTTTTTATTCCAGACATAAAAAGAGATGGCTTTTTTATCCTGGTCTTCGACCCATACCTTAACTGGATCACCTTCATCCGTCGCTTCAAGGGCGTTTATAATCATGTTATTCAGGACTCTGAGAAGCAGATTGACATCGGTATAGATATTCAGGGATGGGATCTGTTCCGGGAAGATTAGTGATTTTCCTGCGGCTGCGGGATGATTCTCGAACGTTTGCCGCATTTCCTGAACGATCAGGGAGAGCGGAACTTCCTCAATCGAAAGCCTGTATTCATGGGTATCCTCGTGAGCAAGAATTTTTTGGATCTCAACTTCCCTGGCTAACTGAAGTATTTTGTTTTTCAGCTTTTCAGATAATTCATCTTCCTTCCATACATTCTTGAGATCAATGAGTTTACTCATCCAGAGGAGACCGTTGATGGTATTGCTGATATCATGGAAGAATGCGCGCTCTAAAGCAGCCCATCGTTCGGGGTAGGTTATGTCCTGGAGAAACAGCATTAAAAACCGCTCCTTTCCTATGGTCAGCGGAGCAGATGTGACTTTTAGGCATATATCTATTTTTTTACTATTTTTTTCAACCGTGGCGACACATTTTCTTTCTTCAGCCTTGTTGCTCTCAAGACTGGTAACAATGGCAATAGCCGCCCCGCAGGTGGAACAATATTTACTTGTTCCGCAGCCCCCCGGCATGTCATGAGCATGAATACAGCCTATGGCTTCCCCTGGCCGCAATCCCAGTACCTTATCGGGATTGTCGATCCCCAGCATTTTCACGAGAGTATCGTTCAAGGCCACGATTTGCCGATGCTCATCCAATACGGCCAAAAGACCGGTTACGGTCTTCATCAATTCATCAATGACCGCGTTATTGCTGACAAGAGAAATTTCTTTTTGTAACTTGGCACTATCGGACCTTTCCGGGGAGGCAAAATACGTACCAATCCGTTCTTTCTGTTTTCTATCCTGCTTATCCATTATTACACCCTGGATACAAATATTGCTTTTATATCAGTATCCTATAAATCAATTATAAACGATAGACCCTAATTCTTATCGACTACCTCATGCAATACCCTGCTTAAGGTTTGTATGTCATATGGCTTGGGTATGCAACCCTTGAAACCATGCTGCCGAAAATCAGTCATGATTGGATCCGTTGAATATCCGCTGGAAACAATGGCCTTAGTTCCCGGATCGATCTCGATCAGTTTCTGAATAGCGACATCACCTCCCATCCCTCCCGGGATAGTTAAATCCATGATCACTGCATCAAAAGGATGACCGGCTTTCAGAGCATCCTGATACGATTTTATCGCTTCATCCCCATTTCCGATGCATACAACCTCATATCCTAAACTGCTCAGGAGGGAATAAAGATACCTTCTCAGCATCTCTTCATCCTCCATGACCAGAATTTTCCCTTCTCCGGGCAAAGGTTTTTCTTTCTTCTCCACCAGGACGGCTGGTACTTTCTTCCTGATCTCTTTCTCCTTGACTGACATGGGAAGATAGACAAAAAAGGTTGTTCCTTCTCCTGGTTCAGATTCAACTGCAAGGTAGCCGCCGTGTCTTTTCACTATGGAATATGAGACCGTGAGTCCAAGACCGATTCCTGTCTCTTTGGTAGTGAAATAGGGATCGAATATCTTGTTCAGATGCTCTTTGGGTATGCCGACCCCCTGGTCTTGAATGGAAATTACCACATATCTTCCCGCGGGTATGGCCACGCCATGGACGATCCGCTCCGTTTCAAGGCTTTGGTTTTCTGCCCACACCTGAATCGTTCCACCTTCAGGCATAGCCTGATCGGCATTCACGATGAGATTATGAATGCCCTGACTCATCTGGCCTTCATCGATCTCGACCGGCCATAAATTCTCCTGAATGGAAAAATCGCATCTGGTCCTGGAACCTCTCAAGGCAAATTGAGCCCACTCTTTAATGAGGGGTGCAAGAGAGACAGTTCTCCTGATCGGCGCTCCACCTCTGGCAAAGGTAAGGAGCCGGTTGGTTAAAGACTTGGCCCATAAGGCTGCCCGCTCCACGTCATCCAACAGGGGAAATTTCGTATCTTCAGGATCGATATACAGCTTGGCCACACTGATATTTCCGACTATGATCGTTAAAATATTATTAAAGTCGTGAGCAATACCTCCAGCTAAAAGTCCCAGCGATTCAAGTTTGCTTATTTTCTGAAGCTCTTCTTCTCTCCTCTTCTTTTCGGTAACGTCCTGCAGGACCATAACCAGGCCGGTAATATTTCCTTCATTATCCTTCAGAGGAGCTGCATTACCTGCAATAATAACCCGCTTTACCGCTCCATCTCTGGTGACCAGGATAGTGTCGTTATCCAAATCGACATGCTGACCAGTTCTTATCACTTTTTCCACTATGTCTTCACACTTCTTCCCGGTCCTTTCATTGACCAGAGAAAAAATCTCCGGCAGGGATCTGCCAATAGCCTCTGTCTGCATCCATCCTGTAAATTCCTGGGCAACTTCGTTGATAAGGACAATCCTGCCCTGGCGATCAGTGGTAATGACCACATCACTCATCGAACGAATCGTCATAGCCAGTCGCTCTTTGGCCTGCAGGGTCATAGCCAGTCGCTCTTTTTCAGCAGCCAGGGCTCTGTTTACCATCTCAAGTTTTTGCAGTTTATCATTCAGCTTCTTGATCAACCGCTCACTGTAATGCTTAAAGTAAGCACTCTTCTCTTCGGGTTGAATCGCGCTTTTAATCTTTCCAGCCTCGTGACTTTTGATGATCTTTCTCAGGATTTCAATGAATTCCCTGGGCTCTTGAGGCTTGAGGATAAACTCATCTGCCCCTTGGCTGAGAGCGAATTTCGCATCTTCAGGACTGGTATAGGTGGCGGTATAAAATACAAAGGCTATACTTTTCAGCTTCTTACTCATTTTTATCGCCCGGCAGAGCTGAAATCCATCCATTCCGGGCATCAGAATATCACTTATGATGATATCGAATCCATTTTGTAAGACTTTCTCCAGAGCTTCGACGCCATTTGATGCAGTTTCCGTCGCATAACCATAGAAGGAAAGTACCTCCTTCAGCAGAGCAAGATCTTCTTGATTATCATCAACAACTAAAATTTTCATATATCTTATATTCAATAAAAAGATAATATGACTATATCTATTACTCTCTGATTAGAATAATTATAGCACAGTTTTATTTAATGATCTATAAGCGATCGGCATTTCTCAATTTAACCATTTCAGCAACTCTGGTTTACGCCATTTTGGGGAATTTCAGGCTATTGGGGGGATTAAGATAATGTATGGCTCTGTTTTTTTGAGGTTAATCACTCCATCCCCATCAGTCATATAATTTTCCACACCATGTTTTTTGCAGAAAAATACGATTCAGAAGAAGATCCTGAAAGATGACATTTAGTAATTAATTTAGAAAATAATATGTAATAAACGATAGTTTTATAGGGGGATTTAAAACCGCCCGAAAAGCCGTATGATCAAAAAATAAAATATCCTGCGGGATTGAATGAGATGGAAATTCCTATGCGCTTAAGATAGAAGGCACACAGTAATGATAGATGATAATAGAGAGGATGAAATATTCACTGATTGTATATCCAGGCTCAGTGAGCGTGTAGGCTATCGATAATGAAAGGGAGACTATAACAATGAAGAGTGATTTGGAAAGTAACTCTTATTATAAGCAGACGGGGTTGGAGATTCCTTATAATTGGGATCTTAACTTATTGGATGATTTAGGTGAATTAAACAAGGAGGATGATACGCAACTGCCTGTAGCCGAAGTCTATGCATCTGATAAATATTCCCTTACAGGGTCCGGACGAGGGGGCAATTCCCTGGCGGCACGGGAAGAAGATTATAAAATATACATTGAAAAGGCGCATCAGAACGGAATTAAGTTTATTTTCCTGTGGAACGCTATCTCGATGGGAGGGGAAGAGTGGCACGGTCAAATCCAAAAAAAACTTTACAGCCAGGCCAGGAAACTTGTGGATAGCGGGGTAGATTGCATCATCGTAGCGATCCCCCTTCTGGCCCTCAAGCTGAAAACGTGGTTTCCCGACCTTGAGGTTGCTTGCAGCGTAAACAGCAAAATCGACTCTGTCGAAAAAGTCCGTCAGTTAATAAATCACTTAAATATCGACCGCTTAACGCTTGACCATCGATGCAGCCGGAATTTCACTCTCATAAAAGCCATCCACCGGGAGTTTACTGTTCCTCTGGCGGTTTTAGTAAACGAAAGCTGCCTGCCGGATTGCATTCTTCAGCCCCATCACCAGGAATATCTTGCAACGATTTCAAGAGGCAGCGCAGTAATAAACAACCCTCCTGACCTGTGTCACGCGTTGTGCGGGATAGCGAAGCTGTCAAATCCGGCTTATACTCTGAAAGCACCATGGATTAGACCTGAAGATGTTCATTACCTCATTGCAGCCGGAGTCTCTTATGTGAAATTAGCCGGCAGAACCCAAAGCAGTGACTGGATTCTTAAAATGGCAAGGGCATATGCCAAGGGAAAGTTTAACGGCGACATCTGGCAGTTTATCGAAAAATCAGGTTTGACTTCTCCTGAATGGAACATCTATCTGTCCAGGAAATTAGAGCCTTGCCATTACAAGGTCACGAATGAACTGCTTGACGGCTTTATTGTGCCATTCGTCAATGGACAAGTCCCCTGCGTTCAAACCACTATCGGCTGCAATGATTGCACGTGGTGTGATCAATGGATGCATGCGGTTTCATTCCCATCCAATGCACAGGAGAGGATTAACGATTTAAAGGAGATTCTTGCTCTTATTAAAGACAAAAACGGACCTATGACCTTTTGTGATGCATCATAGTTTGGACATCTCACCTGTCTTATATCGAGCCTTGACTGCCTTTAAGGAAAAGGATTGAGTAAAAGGTGTTCAAATTTGGATAGAAACGAAACAGAGGGGGGAGGATTATTATTTGCATAATTAGAGGTTATTGGGTTATGATGAATAGACCAGTTGGGTTTCGGTTTGCCCGTGTCACTTTCTCGTAAAGATAAGGAAACAAGCACATGAAAATCCGAATCGATCAAAATCTTTTCCGGCAGTTTCCGGACTTCTGCCGTGGAGTTGTGGTAGCAAACGATATGGATAACCGTGAAGAAGATAAAATTTTAATGCAGGAGTTAAGGGATCTGGAAAAAAGAGTGTACAGTGATCCCTCTCTGAAGGATTATAAAAATCACCTTCGGATTACTTCATGGAGAAAAGCTTTTGAGAAATTTGGTGTTAATCCGAATTCTCAACCTCCGGCAATAGCGAGCCTGGTTAAAAGAGCGTTAAGTGGCTCACCTATTCCTTTTATCAACAAACTGGTTACAATTTTTAACATTATGAGTTTGGAAAATATCGTACCCTGCGGTGGTGACGACCTTACCTGCACGGTCGGAAACCTCGAGTTAGGATATTCTACCGGAGATGAAGAATATGTACCTTTGGGGAAACCCGAAATAGTGGAGCATCCCCGGCCGGGTGAGATTATTTACCATGATGGAGAGAAAAAGGTCCTTTGCCGCGCCTGGTGCTGGCGGAACAGCCATGTAACGAGAATTTTGCAGGAAACTACAAAAGTAGCAATTAACGTAGATGGGCTTTCGCCGGTTTCACCCGAAGAAATCAGCAACATTACCCAGATTCTCTCTTCAAAGGTCAAACAGCATTGTGGAGGTGATGTCAAAACGTATCTTTTATCAATAGCGAATACGGAGATCGAAATAGACTTTTAGCACCCTTTCCAATGCCGTCTATACTCCCCTTTTATATAAGGAGCACAGCCTCAAAAGCCAGGCAGGGACGGGAAGGAATAAGCGCAGGGGGAAAGGGAAAACAGGAGGAAAAGCGTGGCAATTTTAACCATATCAAGGACTTATGGCTGCGGAGGCAGGGAAATAGCCAGAGAGCTCGCCAGCATCTTGGGGTATCATTTTTTCGAGAAAGAAATTATTCCAACTATGGCCCAAAAGCTGGACCGCTCATTAGAGGCTGCACAGAAGCATGAACTTACCATTGAGCTTCCTCTCACATCGGCTGTCGATATCGCCTCTTTTCGCATCGCTGCACTGCAAAAGAACTCCATCACTCCCAGGGAATATGTCGAAGCACTGCGAACCCTTTTCTTCGAAATGGTTCATAGAGGAAATGCCATTATTATTGGCCGGGGATCTCAGTTTGTCTTACAAAATGAACCCGGGGTCTATCACCTTCGCCTGGTGGCCAATCTCAAGGATCGAATGGAACACTTGAGGACCGAGCATCTTCTGAGGCTGCTTGAAACCGACATGGTTCAAAAGGTCCAAAGAGAAGAACGCCACCGGCGGGAATTTCTTGAAACCCACTTTCAAAGTGACGGAGAGGACCCGCTCCTCTACCACCTCACGATAAATCTCAGCAAGATCAGCAGGCAAAAAGCGATAGATTTGATTGTAAACCTGGTCACTTAACGAGTAGTGTTTGTTCGTATCCACTTGCCGGAGAGAAGTTGCAGCAGGAGAGATTCAAGATAAAATCCTCTTTACCATTTTCGACAGCTCCATGGCAGTGTACGGCTTTTGAATAAATCCCACGGCACCTCCCTTAAGGAATTCCGAACTGATATGGTTGGGCAGGTATCCGGTTGAGATGACAACCCGGATATCCCGGTTTATCTCTTTAAGTTCCTTAAAGGTTTCCAGACCATCCTTTTTGGGCATAATCATGTCCAGAATCACCAGGTCAATCAGGTTCTCATTCTTTTTATACAAATCAAGGGCCTCTTCTCCATTCGCAGCACAAAAGACCTTGTATCCGGATCGCGCCAGGATGTTAAAGGTCATCTTTCGCACCAGGTGTTCGTCTTCGACCACCATCACGGTTCCTTCTCCCTCGCTCACACTTTCCCCGCATCCTTTGACGGCCGAGCTGGAGCAGTCGGGCAGGTAGATATCAAATGTAGAACCTGCACCAAGCTTGCTTTTGACAAGAATGGTCCCATGATGCGCCTTGATAATGCCAAAGGCTACCGAAAGGCCAAGACCCGTTCCTTTACCGACATCTTTCGTGGTAAAAAAGGGATCGAAGATGTAGGAAATACATTTTTCCTCTATGCCATGGCCAGTATCGGAAATTTGAATATGGATATATTTTCCTTCCCGCAGGCCGATGTGCTTGAGGCAAAAATCTTCACTCAATTTCAGAATTTCAGTGACGATGGTCAACTTCCCGCCCCGAGGCATGGCATCTTTGGCATTGTGACAAATATTCATTACAGCCTGCATGATCCTTCCCTTATCGATCCTGGCTGATAAAGGTCCCTCCTGCAACCGGGCGGTAACCTCGATCCGGCTCGAGAGGTAATTATTATGCATCAGACTGATTGCCTCCTTTATAACCTCGTTGACATCAACCACCTGTAAATGAGACTCCTGCCTGTTCCCAAAAGCCATGAGCTGAGATACGAGTTCCGCACCTACTGCCGCTGATTTCTCGATGGTCTCTACGTACTTATAATACTCCTCGTCCCCCTTCAGGGATTCTCTCATATATGAGGCGGAGCCCAGAATTCCGGTCAGGATGTCGTTGAATTTATGGGAGACTTCATTTACCAGTTTACCGATACATTCCATGCGCTGCGCATTGATGAGCTGATCTTCCAGTTTCTTCTTGTCAGTTATGTCCCGGATGGAAGCCTGAATCAGGCCCTTGTTAAAAGAAGCATTCTGAATGTGCAGTTCCACTACCTTGGTTTGGCGGCTCTTGCTGATGATCTCCACCTGGACATCATCCCTGGGAATGAGCTGCCCCTTTTTAATCATCTCAAAATAATGACTGATAAACCTTTTTTCTTTAGCTGTGAGAAGGTCAGTAAAATGTGTCTTCTCCAATTCCTCACTGGAATATCCGGTAATCCGCTCACAGGTTTTATTCGCGTCGTGGAGGTATCCGGCGTGATCCACGGTAAACAGCCCATCGGTAGCGTTTTGATATAAATGGTAATACCTGCCTTCTGACTCCTGATCTTTTTTAAGATCTTTACTTCTCCCCATATACTGCAATCACCCCCATATTCTCCTGAAAATAATTCCGCTCATATCTCCCGGGTTCTGGACGTGGGATTCCGGGTATCGGCTGCTGGATGCGGGATATCGGATACTAGATAGTAGATGCTGGATAGTAGATGCCAGACATTGGATGTTGGATACTGGATGCTGATTGATGATTGATGTCGAATACCCATTCTCTTAATTTACGCATGACGATATGAGTGTATGTTTTAACCAATCTCCCCCGTTAAAATAAAAAAGTCAAAAAGTTGATTAAAATTTAATGTAAAAAGATCAAAAACAAGGAGCATACGGAGCTGGCTCTTCTACACATCGTAGACTGCCAGGCTTCAAATTCCTGTCAGGTACGATGATGACTTCCTGATGGCGACAATCCTGCCGCTGCAACCGGTGAAGGTTTTGCCTGCGCTGACCAAGAAAAACGGATAGCTCGCGCTCCGGAACGAAAATTACCACTCTTTTGCCCTGGCTGCTCCGTTTGGCCAGGAGTTCCTGCATTCGGTCATACGCTATGGAGGATGCCACCAACTCTCCCATTGCAGGATGAAAAGGACCGGCGACGATGCACCCTGACTTTTGCATTTCCGGAATTGATTGTAAACCAATCCGAGCCACACTGATACCGCCTCTGATCAACCGCCTGGATAGCTCCTTACACACTTCAACCGCCTGATCCAGAGTCAGGGGTATGTAATTTCCCTGCCTGTACATGTGCTCCAGTTCCGTATCCTTAATGACCAGTGTAGGATGAATTCGTACAAAGTGAGGGGATAACCGGATAACCTTTTCAACAGTGTGGAAGCGGCCCTCAATGCTTTCCCCGGGCAGACCAACCATAAGATGGAGGCCAATGAAAAACCGGCCCTGATGGAGAAGGCTCACGGCCTCCTCAACCTGGTCCTCCGAATAGGCCCGACCAGCCATTTGTAAAACCCGTGTATCCAGGGATTGCACTCCGATCTCAACAGTACTGACCCCATAGCCTGCAAGGAACTGCACGTCAGACCTGGATAAGTAATCCGGCCTGGTGGAAATACGAATCCCGTCGATTTCTCCACTGTGAACCGTCGACGCTGCAGGCTGTAAAAATTTCCGCTGCACATCGACCGGCATCCCCGTAAAATTCCCACCATAAAAAGCAACCTCGATCCGTCCGGGAAATCCGGCCTGCTTTCTTTTTCGTGCCTTTTGTATTGTTTCGAGATATCGCTGGATAAGCGGATAAACCTCTTCAGCATTCCGAACCGCAGAGGTTCCGGTCACCTCCCTTTGATTGCAGTAAATGCACCGGTTCGGGCACCCCTGATGAGGCAGAAAGACAGGAATGATTTTGGCTCGAGAATAGTGAGCACGATTTTTTCCTGGATCGAAAATTTCCATCTTTCTCTCTAAAAATTCAGCCGACCCCATTGGCTATCGGCCAGTAACCAGCAGCCAATGGTTTGTAGCCAGTGATCAGTAGTCAGTTAATTATGGCGACTCTTTATTGTGTGTATACCAGGCACAGATCACGCTCAATGCGCGGGCCGGATATTGTCCTTTCCCCCTGCGATAAAGATTTTTATCCCCCTTTATAAAGGGGGAGTGATGGGTGCCTTTTACAAAAGGGGGAGTGATTGATACCTTTGGGAACCAGAAATCTCACATCGGTTCTGAACGGCATCCAGCTATTCATACTTCAAGGTCCGGCTCATCAATTCGGAAAAAGCATCCAAAGGGGTTCTTTCCTCGAAGAGAATCGCTGATACCTGTTCGGAAATCGGCATCTCGACGTGGAGTTTTCGTGCCAGACGGATGGCGGCCCTGGCAGTCACGACTCCCTCAGCCACCATTTTCATGCTGCCTAAAATGTGTGAAAGTTTTTCTCCCTGCCCCAATCGCAGCCCCAGCGTCCTGTTTCGGCTCAGGTCAGCCGTACAGGTCAGGATCAGATCGCCTACTCCGGCTAATCCATAAAACGTTTCCTGGCGAGCTCCCATAGCCATCCCCAGTCTGGTAATTTCCACCAATCCGCGAGTAATGAGAGCTGCGCGGGCATTGTAGCCAAATCCAAGGCCATCGGAAATCCCGGCTGCAATGGCAATGACATTTTTCAGTGCCCCGGCCAGTTCAACGCCCACTAGATCGTTATTTCGGTAAACGCGGAAATAGGGGGAAGAAAATAAATGCTGGATGAATATGGCCTCTTGCGTATCTTCACAGGCCACAGCTACGGCTGTAGCCATTTTTCGGGAAACCTCCCTGGCAAAACTGGGTCCGGAAAGGCAGGAGATCTTTATCTCGATACGGGAGGGAATCGACTGCTGAATTACCTGAGAGATACGCAGCAAAGATTCCTCTTCGAGCCCCTTGGTAGCCGAAACCAGATGCGCTCCTTTTGGAAGGTGGTCCCGGTACTGAAGGGTAACCTGCCGCGCTACATGAGAAGGAACGACGGAAACAATAACATCTTTCTCCCTGACCGCCTCGCAGAGAGAATGGGTAGGTTTTATGTTGGATGGAATCGAAACTCCGGGCAGGAACAGGGGATTCTCTCTCTTTGCCTCGATCTCCCTGACCAGATCAGGTTCATAGACCCAAAGAGTGACGTCGAAGCCCTTATCTGCCAATAAGACAGCCAGGGTAGTTCCCCAACTCCCAGCCCCGATAACCGCGATCTTTTCGCCTGTATTTTCACCCATAACCGCCTGATCCCTAAATCCTAAAATCCCTGATCCCTAATCCCAGATTCAAAACGCTTCCTAACCAATGACCCTGGGGACATTCCCCTCGATCCTGACTCGCTCCAGATAATTGGTGATAGCCTTATCGTAATGCGCCGTATGAGCATAAACCTTCTTCATGAGAGAGAACCTGGTAGCGTAACTGATCTCTCTTTGATTCTCCTCCATTTCTCGGCAAATTAAAGAATAATCATTGGGGTCCACGACCACGACCACATCCTGAAAATTTTTTGCCGCAGCCCGCAGCATGGTGGGACCACCGATGTCAATGTTCTCCACTGCCTGGTCAAAGGTGCTCTCCGGATTGGCAACGGTTTTCTCAAAAGGATAGAGGTTCACTACGACCATGTCAATCGGCAGGCAGTTATTCTCGGCTAACTGCCGCATGTGCTCTCTATTATCCCGTTTAGCTAAAAGTCCCGCGTGGATTCTGGGGTGCAGGGTCTTTACCCGGCCATCCAGCATCTCCGGAGATTGTGTATATTCGGAAACCGGGGTCAATGGAATCCCGTTTTCCTTCAAAAGTCTGGCTGTCCCGCCGGTAGACAGGATCTGGACATTCCACTCGTGCAACTGTTTGGCCAACTTCACAAGCCCGGTTTTATCCGAAACACTCAGCAACGCCCTTTGTATCTTTCCCATGAACTCCCCTCTTCTAAAGCGCCATCTCTTCAAAGCATGGGCCTACATAAGCTTACCGATACTCTCACATACGCTGACCGCTCTCTGTCATTCCCCGACCGCTCTGGTACACAGTCCCCTGACCCGCTCTTCTGGCCACTCTCGTATCGCCTGGCATTCTTTGACCGTTCACGTACAGGGTAGGGTGGTGGAAATATCAGAAATCATCGGCATCTGCCGCTGCGGTCGAAAAGTCCCCTTTTCCCTCTTTCTCAGCCTCGTGAGCAGCTTCATCGACCATCTGGTCAAAATCCTCTCCAGCGAATTCTTCGCCCATCTCCTTACCCATTTTTTTCATCCATCTGGCCATACTGACCGGATCGTTTTCATCTAATCCCCCCAGATTGCAGGGGTCGGCAAGTCTTTCCAGTCTGGCTTCATCTGATTTCAACATACGGACGCGAGAAATCAGCTTTTCGATATCTTCACTGCCACAATGCTTGCATTTTGGAAATTGAGAGTTGTTTACATTTAAAATTAAAAACGTAGATCTTCTGAAGCACTGATTGCATCTGTATTCATAAATTGGCATAAGGCTTCATCTCCTCTACCTGAATCGTTCACGTATGAAAGACAATACACATTTTTCTCTCACGGCTTCTATCATTTTACCTTCTCGCTCCCCCCCTTTTCTTCACTACCTCCCCTCTCCCTTTCCGAAAGGAGGGGGCGGGGGGATTTTCAACAGAGCAGTTCTATCCCGGAACAGATTCTCACGGGAAATTTTTCACGTTCATTCGAAATGGCACTAGCACCGTAATGGCTCATGAATAGGATCGGCTTTTCCTGAATGGTTAATCTCTGTCAAAAAGCTCTGTCATAAGTCAAAAAAACTTTCTTATAATCAAAAAGCTCTTTCATTCTGACAATGATCTATCTGGTGGAGTTTTTCCTTTGCCTGAATAATACAATATTCAGGGGTTGACATGCCCTTCAGACATAAGAGTTTCCTTTTCTTCTGCCCTTCGGGCAGCGCGTCCGATCTTTGTACATCCACGAGGGAGCTATGCGGACAATTTAAGCATTTTTCACATTGGGTATCCAAAATCCTGCTGGTCAGAAGCACTTGGCGTGCCTCGGCTAAAGTCCAGGATTTAGCCGAAACCTTTCTCTCAACTTCGATCGCCCGGACATGATCTAAAACCAATCTGCCCCGGTCAATACGCAGGATTGCCCTCAAATCTAATTGATCTCCCTCGCCCAATCGAAAACGGGTTTGTTGAGAGGGGCTGAGGATAGCATAAATCGTATCCTCAAAAGAGGTAAGGTCTACAAATCCCTTCTCGAACACTACGAGAAATCCCTGAAACGATACACGGGAGTGACCGTTGTGGCAGCTCATGATAAACCGGGGTTTGACAGCTTTGATCTCTCCGGTAAAGTCTACCTGTTTATCCCTCTTACCATACAGCCACATCTCAAAATCCCGGAAATTCTTGAGGAAATGTTCATAATCTTCTGGTCCCAAGAGCACTTCCGGACATTTAATTATCTTTTCGTCAAAATATTCAGGACAGGAAATGCATTTTCTTCCTACGTGTGTGTACGTTTTGGGGCAGGATATCCCGCGGTCCAATTTATGGCATTTCCATTTAAAATAAATGCAGCCATGAGGGTAGCATCCCTTTTCCTTCAAAACATGATAGGCGGAAACTACATTCCCGAACCCTTGGTGAGATTCATGCCTGCATCGAAAGACATCGAGCCTTTTATACTGATTCCTCATGTCGAATCTCCGAAAGCTGCCTAGATAGAGAGTAACATATTCACCTTTGAAATACAATATGAAAGGAATGAGAATGCAGAATTCAAGAGCTCGGAGCCAAAAGTCAGAGATCAGGAGTCACTGAAAGTGGGGGGTATTCAGTACCCGGCATCAAGAATCCAGTACCAGTATCAAATATCCGGTATCCAGCGTGCCCGTCGATCTGTGTTACCTCAA
>JBFMGO010000117.1:0-18347 GCA_040752695.1 bacterium | reverse complement strand
TAAGACTGCGATCGCCTCATAATGGGGGACACGGGAAAAGAAAAAGTCTGCTATTTTTTGGATCTCATAATTTTTTTGTCCCCTTTTCACCGTATCACCAAACTCCAACTCGAATGTGGTAAAAATCTTCAGGCTTTCCCTGATCCGGTCTGCCTCGGCCAATTGAAGGATCTCCTTCCCAGATAAAGGCTGAATGTCTGCCTTGACGGTATAATAACGGTCTTTTCCTTCTACAAAATGCCCGTTGACATATGAACCGGGAATCTTACGGGTAACCAGGATCTTTTCACTATTCATTGAACCCATACTGGAACCTATACTCCATGCTGGGACCTATTTCACCACTCTGTGTGTTATGGATTGTCGCATCCGGCCTGTATCGATAAGAGGATGATCGCTTTTTTTCTTCAAGATAGTCAAAGGTGCGTTAGGGACTGCCCACTCCGGGCTGCGATCGATCTTTTCCACGATCTTTCTTTGCAAAAGCAATCCGATTACATTCAGGAATTTAACCTTGTCCAGTTTGCCTAAAACCAGGTTCACCTTGGCCTTGGCGATTTTCTCGTGCAGATCCTGCCTTTGCTCATCGAAGGTAGAACGGATAAAGGATCTGGCCGGTATAGGAGCAGGCCTCCCATTGATAGTGTTATGTGGGTCCCCAAATTCATTCTTTGTGGCATATTCAACCAGATCGCTCCCCTGGCTGCCGAAAAGGCCCACATCGACCGCATTCTCCTTGCCTGCCATCCCATGAATAGCCCGCACCATCCCGTCCATTAAATCCGAATTATCACGGATAAAAATCTTGGCTTTCATCATGGCGTTATCTCTGTATTCTCATCATGGCGTTATCACCGTAAATGGCACCGCTACGGATTTGCGGATCTGGTTAAACATTCTCCCATACAGAGTTTCATCATACCGATTCCGATCCCGATAATTCACCGCTACGTAATTGGTGGAAACCTGGCCAGAGCTATCCGAGGCCACAGGCCCCGCTGCATCTGCCCGCCTCAAGGGATCATCTTTAATCAGCGTGAGGTAGTGAGCGGCCAGATACCGCTGGGCAATTTCCTGCCTGCTCCCATAGGTATCAAACGTTACTTCTGCTGCCACATCAGCCAAAATCAAGGTCCACACAGAAGTCCTGACCCCCGATAATTCCGGTGCGATTGTCAAAACCTTGGTCTGGGAGGTATCCGTCATCTCTTATTGGGCCTCTTTGATCTTTTTATCAAGCTCGGAGATCTCCGCTATCCTGGAATCGATTGTGTTCAATACCACCTTGCGAGGCCTTTTTTGCGAGTTCTCCGCATCCTTGTAGGCGTGTAACTCATCGATGGCCATCGTGTTCTGGACTAAATCCAGTGCCTGCTGGACCGTGAGATCATGGAAAGCGAAATTTTCTTTACCCACTTCTATTTCGAGTGGCAGTTCATTCTCTGCCGATGGAGGTACCCGTTCGAGCATTGGATTAAAGACCCGCAAAAACTGAGAATAATGGTTATCCAATCTCTCTTTGTTGCAGGCAGATATCGCTTTCCAGACTTCAGGATGAATTTCGTTTTTCCCAGGCACGAAGTCAAAATATCGTTGAATGCCATCAAGGGTATATGGCAAACTCAAAATATTAGGATTATCATAAAAAACAATCATAAAGTTCTCCAAATTTATAAAAACATCAATGTCGGCATTTTATACCGATATTACATATCAACATCCAATACCAGCATCAAACACCAACATCAGATATCAGCAGTAAATGCAGCATCAAATACCTGTGAAAAAGACCATTGCCAGAGGATAGCGAACCACGACGCCGCCGTGTCGGGATTCTCCAGGGATAACGAACTCAAGCCCCTTGGCCTGAATGGGCAGCAGTTGCAGTTCAAGAGGAATCCTCTGCTCCAGGACCTCGGCAGACCTTTCATAGCAGATGGCGCCATCTTCGGTCCCGCCCGTGAAGGCGTTGTCCAATTCGGTCGGCAGCCAATCGATGGTGGTCAGACCGAAGGAGTTCCCCGGCTTCTGCAGGTATTCCAAAACGGTCGTATCGCTATTGACGGATCGAGGCTTGGTGGCCAGGATATCGTACTGATCGATGGGCAAAAGCAAAGTGTCAGCATTATGAACCCCCTTGGACTGAGTCCGGACCCGAGACGTCATGATTCTGACATCATTGATGATTTCATCAGCAGTCTTCAGTGCCCAGGTGGGAGAGCTTGCAGCCCCATTTTGAGAAGCGACGACAGCGATATTGGGGTTGTTCAAAAGGCCGATGATGTTATGCTCCGTATCCCCGGTCCAGACGATGGAGGATTCTTTCTCCCGCAGCGCCCGTCGGGCGGCGTCCGCTTTCATGGTGTCCAGGGGTTTGTTGGCCATGATTGCGGCCCGGATCTCCTGCGTGTTGTATCCAAAGGAGATACCGACAGTTTTCACGGATTGGGTATACTCTTTCCCATATACATCCGCCCTGGGCAGATCGTGGGAATAGTCCGAAATGATCCTGGCCATACCGACCTTGCCGAGCATGTGATACGTGATCGATTCCGCACCCGGATTGTCCCGGTTGCTGACAGGGACGAACTTGCGGTATTTGAGTTCTTTCTCCTTGAATTCATAGGTAGTTTTCTCGATACTCTCCAGTTCCCTGGCGAAAAACAAAGTCTCGTTGGCATCAAAATGATGCCGCACTGCATCAAACCGTATAGGCATCGTTAAGCCCCCCATATAAATCAACTCAATATAATTACAATACATTAGGGCAAGTTCACTTCGAGAATTGCGATCCCGCCAGCACCAGCCGAGGTGACAAACCTGGAATACGGCAATATCGAAGCATCGGCAGTGTCAGCATCCGACCGGAACGATCCAAGTTGTTCTCCCACCCCTGCGGAAAATCTCACGTATGGGACATCCCCGGCCTTTACTGCATTCTCCACCTGCACATAGATCCTGCCCCTCCGAAGAACGGACATCGAGCTAAATGCCGGGTAGCCGACATTGGTAGCGCCAGCAATGGCCTGCTCCAGTGCCTGAGTATGCACGGTGACCCCAAGAGGAACACTGGCAGTAGTGATTTCAGCCGTCAAAGAGGGCAAGTGGGCGGTTTTGTCCAACCCGCTCCATTTGTCCTGTACAACGAGGACGCCGAAGGGGATGGTCGCTTCGTTCAAAACGACATGGGCAACCGTGCAGTTGGTTGTTCCTACCGCAGTGAAGGCGGTTCCGTGGACATCTGCCCTGATATACATTTTGTCAGTGGCAGACCCTTCGGATGCCATCACAGGCTGAGTCCCCGCGTTAATGGCGGCAATGAGCAGTGCCACCAACTCTGCCTTGGTTTTAGCGGCAGCCGCGACATTAACGGTGAAAGCGGTGCCGTTAATGGTCACGGTGGTGGCAGCGTCAGCAGCAGTGATGGTGACCTCGTCAAGCTGCTTAGACCCGTTCACGTAGCTATCGATCTGGCAATTCGAAATGTCTGCCAACTGGCCTGGGAGGCCGATGGCCATACTCGTTAACACTTCTGTTTGCATGAAATGGTCTCCTGTTTTTTTACGAGTTATACTTAGCCACAAGATATTGAAAAACTTTTATTTATTCCCCTTGGAATACTCCTGGGATTTCTTGATGAATTCCTTCCGTGGATCTGCCGGAACACGATTGGCTGCATCCTTGGCTTGCTTAATAAATGTCCCAAGTGCAGAATTGTTGGCATCTTTTTCAGCCTGGGCGACGAATTCCACCACACTGTCGTAGCGGGCGCTGATGTACTCATCAGATTTCCCTTCAGGATTAAAATCCGAGGAGACCGCTTTGATAATCTCGATCTTCAATTCTTTGGGATCTTTGTCCTTGCGCTCGACTTTCAGTTTATCCGCCACACTCTCCAGCGTAGCCTTTGCCCGAAGCATGGACTTGATCCTGGGAGACTCCATGTTGGAGAGCTCTTCCACATCCTTCTTCGCCTTTTTGAGCTCCTCGGTGGTCTGATCCAGCTTGGCCTGCATGGCATCGATCTTTTTGGTGGCATCCTGGATCTGGTCCATTTTGGCTTGTATCTCCACCTGGGCATCGTCGATCTTTTTCCTGGCATCCTTCAGTTGGGCATCCTTGGATTGAATGACCTCGGTGGCTTCGTCGAGTTTCACGGATAGCCGATCAACGACCGGACCCGCCTCTTCAGGAATATCCTCGTTAATCTCGTCCATTGTGAAAGAATCAAGCTTGATCGCTTTCTTTTTAAACTTCACCGGCATCTTCTGCCCCTCCTCTTTATGGTCTAGTTTTAGACGCACATCACGTCCGGCCCTTCCCCGATCTACGATACTCACATGGTTGTACCGGATGTTCATCTGTACCGAATCGTATTTTTCTCCCCTATACTCACCCACAATCGGGACGGTGTCACAATCATATCCGCACGATAATTCAATGGCCTGGCCATTATTATGCCGTGTCATTACATAGTGTATTACCGATTGGTTCAATATTTTTATAGTGCATCTGACAAAATCCTCTTCCCGATCAATATTCTCCCCCGTAGTCCCAACCTGGAAATCTCTCACATTGTTTACGGTGATCATCACGTCAGGATGGTTGAATGTAACCGGAACCAACCTGAGAGAGTTCATGGATTCCGGATGAAAAACCTCTTCCGGAGGACGATACTCACGAATCAACTTGCCGTCCGCATCGTAGTAATCGAAAATCCCCGACCGTGTCACATAAGCATTACAGACCAGGAACCCTTCAGGAGTGATGGAATACTTATCCTGTTTGGCCATATCGAGATGGACCTGGATATTTCTCCTGACAACATCCTTCTTTTTATCCTTCTCCTTCCAAATGCTACAGGCTGCATTCATGCGCTGGCTCTCTTCAGGATACTCTTTCTGAGCCGTCGCATCGGCCATGAATCGAGAAATGAACTGGCTCTCTTGTTCTTCCAGTATGGGCACAGGAAGTGGCATTTTTGCTAACCTCTTGATGTATAAAACAGGATATATGGAGACAACCTTACATAGCTTACTTTGCTAATTTTTTACGTAAATATTTACAACCTTTACCATTAAAGGATATCAGCTTTAACGTAAAATTTGTGTGTAGTTATACATAATTATTTTAATAGCTACTTGATGCTGAGTATGGGGTGATGATTATAGCGGACTCGATGAAAGCAACACACAATATCCTGGCTTCTTTGTTCTATATAAAGGGCTTCCATCTACTCTCTCTGGAAAAGCGCTTGACATCAACTGTCACTAACTGTAAACTGTGAGATTGTTATAGATTTTTTTTAGAGGGATACTGGGTTTGTTTTCGCCCAGTAGCCGGAGAGGTGCTTCTGATGGAAGAGAAACTGAGCGATGTCCTGACCATCGAAGAGTTGACTGCCTACCTGAAAATCCCGAAGTCCACACTTTATAAACTCGTTCGGGAGAGAAAAATTCCTTCCCAGAAAGTAGGCCGCCATTGGCGATTCAGGAAGATAGCCATCGATCGTTGGCTGGAAGAGACGAAACCCGAAGAGCCACATTTGTAATAGGAAGATAGGGAAATCGCAGGTAAGTAGGAAAATCAGGAATGGCGGAGCCACTTGCTGATAAGGTTATGCAAAAAATCGATCATGCGCTTGAGCTGTACTACCGCCTTATCATCATGGTAGCACCGGCAGGTGCGGGAAAAACCGTGGCCCTTCAGGATATTCATAGCCGCCTGGGTGCACCGCTGGTCAATATTAATCTTGAGCTTTCCCGCCGCATGCTCGATCTCACTGAACGTCAGCGGGCGCTTCTGCTGCCCCGCCTGCTTCAGGAGATCATAAATGCGTTTCAATCTGAAGTAATTTTGCTCGATAATATTGAAGTGCTGTTTGATGTATCACTTAAACAGGACCCGCTTCGGCTTCTGCAGGGGCTTTCTCGCAGCAAGACGACAGTCGCTGCATGGAATGGTACAATCGATAACGAACACATAACCTATGCCACGCCTGATCATCCGGAATACAGGCGATACCCGCTTCGCGATTTCCTGGTAGTTAATCCGGATGCCGTTTCCAGGTAGTGAGCTCGGATACTGCGAATTAAAAGGTTGGATACTGCGAATTAAAAGGCCGGATGCTGCAAAATAAAAGGCCGGATACTGCGGGATGAAAGCAACGAAAGCACCAAACAAAATCGGTTAGGAGGCAGACGCGATGAAATATGGAGATCTGATCCGGTTTGAGCCAATCGAGTCCGTGGTTCAGTTGCGGACTGCCGACAAAGCGGCTGCTGCCCAGCAGCTTGTCAAGACCTATGTTATTTCTGAAGAGATGGCCGAAAGGCTGACAAATCTGCTCATTCCCCATCTTCAGTTTGACCAGCCAATCGACAATAAAGGTCTTCTGGTCGTTGGCAATTACGGCACTGGTAAATCCCATCTCATGTCAGTGATTTCCGCCCTGGCAGAGAATGAGGAGCTCTCGCCATATTTGAATAATAGCAGCGTAGCCAATGCAGCGAGTAAGATCAGTGGCCGTTTTAAGGTGGTGCGCGCCGAGATTGGATCGACCACTATGTCCTTACATGACATCCTCACTGCCGAGTTGGAAGAGCATCTGGCAGCCATAGGAGTTGCCTATTCATTCCCTTCGACGGATGAAGTCTCCAGCAATAAGCGGGCCTTTGAGGAGATGATGGCCGCATTTCATCAGGAATATCCTGACCATGGTCTGCTCCTGGTAGTGGACGAGTTGCTCGACTACTTACGCACACGCAATGATCAGGAGCTCATGCTCGACCTGAACTTCCTCCGGGAGATCGGCGAAGTTTGCAAGGATCTGCGTTTTCGTTTCATTGCCGGTGTGCAGGAGGCTATCTTCGATAGTCCCCGCTTCTCTTTTGTGGCCGATAGCATCCGCAGGGTGAAAGACCGCTTCGAGCAGATCCTTATTGCCCGCAAGGATGTCAAGTTTGTGGTGTCCGAGCGCCTACTCAAAAAAACCGGCGAACAGCAGACAAAAATACGCGAGTATCTGGCTCCTTATTCCAAGTTTTACGGCCATATGAACGAGCGCATGGATGAGTTTGTCCGCCTCTTCCCCGTGCATCCCGATTATATCGATACCTTTGAGCGGGTCACAGCAGTAGAAAAACGTGAGGTGCTCAAAACACTATCGCTGGCTATGAAGAATTTGCTTAGTCAAGATGTCCCAGACGACCGGCCCGGATTGATCGCTTACGACAGCTACTGGACGAACCTGCGTGAGAATCCATCATTCCGTGCTGTGCCGGATATTAAGGATGTCATCGATTGCAGCCAGGTATTGGAATCCCGCATCCAGCAAGCCTTCACACGGCCAGCCTACAAGCCTATGGCGCTGCAGGTCATCCATGCCTTATCCGTTCATCGGCTGACCACTGGCGATATCTACGCTCCTCTGGGAGCAACTGCAGAGGAGTTACGCGATGGGCTCTGCCTGTATCAACCTGGCATCGAGGACCTGGGCGGTGATCCTGCCGACGATCTGCTCTCTCAGGTAGAAACCGTTCTGCGAGAAATCCGTAAGACAGTGAATGGCCAGTTCATTTCATCCAATCCGAACAATCATCAATATTACCTTGACCTGAAAAAAACCGCCGACTTCGATGCACTGATCGAAAAGCGTGCCGAGAGTCTTGATGGCTCCCAGCTCGATCGCTACTATTACGAGGCACTGAAAATGGTCATGGAGTGTATTGACCAGCCCACCTACGTAACCGGGTATAAGATTTGGCAGCACGAGCTCGAATGGCTGGAGAAGAAGGCTAACCGCCAGGGTTATCTCTTTTTCGGTGCGCCCAATGAGCGTTCCACAGCGATACCGGCACGAGACTTTTACATCTACTTTATTCAGCCCTTTGATGCACCCTACTTTAAGGATGAGAAGAAGTCAGACGAGATTTTCCTTCGCTTAACAAATATGGACGAGTCCTTTCGCATGGCACTTCGCAATTATACTGCCTCCTTGGACCTGGCATCCACCGCTTCAGGCCAAGCCAAGTCAACCTATGAGTCCAAGGCGTCCACCTTTCTGGGTGAACTGGGGCAGTGGTTGCAAAAAAACATGACAACGGCCTTTGAGGTTACCTACCTGGGGCGAAGCAAGTCCTTGACCGAGTGGGCTAAGGGCAAATCCGCCCGAGAGTTGTCCGGCATCGCCTCGCACGAGCGTATTACCTTCCGTGACCTGATAAACACCATCGCCGGTATTTGCTTCAGTGCCTATTTCCGGGATCAGGCACCAGACTACCCGTCCTTCTCGGTACTCATTACCGGAGCTAACCGTGCCCAGGCTGCCCAGGATGCATTACGGGCTATTGCCATTGCCGAGCCCAATCGCACCAAACAGGCCAAAGCGGTACTGGATGCCCTTGAGCTTCTCGATGGCGACAAGCTCGACCCGTATCGGTCAAAATATGCCAACCATATCCTTGAAATTGTAAAAAAGAAGGGACACGGTCAGGTAGTTAATCGCTCCGAGCTGATCCAGGACATCCTCGGTGTGGAGTATCTGGCCCCGCAGACATTGCGGTTGGAGCCAGAATGGACTGTAGTACTCCTGGCTGCACTGGTTTACGCAGGTGAATTGGTGCTGGCTATCCCCGGCAACAAATTCGATGCCACAAGTCTTCCTCAATTGGCCGGAACCAGTGTTGACGAAATGGTCATGTTCAAACACATCGAGCGGCCCAGGGACTGGAATCTGCCTGCACTCACGGCTTTGTTCGAATTGGTTGGTCTGGCACCGGGCATGGCACAACAGGTCACCCAGGGGCAAGAAGTAGCAGTTCAGGGATTACAGAAAGCCATTACAACTGTGGTGAATCGATTAGTGCTCGCTCAGCAGAGCCTGCAGAACGGTCTATTTTTCTGGGGTCGCAGCCTTCTGACTGAAGACGAAACCAAGACATCGCGATCCCGATTAGATGGGACAAAGAACTTCCTGGATTCACTTCAGTCCTTCACGACACCTGGAAAGCTCAAAAATTTCCGGTATGATGCTCAGGAAGTCAGCGGCCACCGGGATGGACTTCAGGCACTGAAAGAAATCGAATCCCTTCAGGAACTGGTGGTCGACCTTGGAGCTATGGCATCCTATCTTTCCACTGCTGAGGCGGTCCTGCCCGCTGATCATGAATGGATCGACAACATGAAAGCGGTACGCGATGAGACTATCAGCCAGATCAGTGATCCGCCTAAACGCGGCGCTGCATCCTTCCGCCAAAATGCCCATCGCAGGCTCACAGACCTTAAGAAAGAGTACATACGGATTTACCTCGTCATGCATACCAGAGCACGGCTTGGGGTGAATGAGGATAAGCGTAAGGTGCTGCTCATGGGCGATGAGCGAATCGACGTGCTGAGGTCTCTTTCCGCAATCGACCTCATGCATTATCAGCATCTGACTGCTTTTCAGAAACGTCTGGCGGACTTGAGGAGCTGCTTTGCACTTACCGAACAGGAACTGGATGCATCGCCTGTCTGCCCGCATTGCAGCTATAAACCGGCTGCTGAGGCGCAAAACGCTCCCGCGGGAGCTCTGCTCGACGGTTTCGACAGAGAGCTCGACAAGCTGGTAGATGACTGGACCCTGACGCTTTTAACTAACCTGGAGGACCCGACTACTCAGGGCAATCTAAGCTTGCTCAAGGCCGAGCAAAGAAAGCTGGTAGACGATTTCATCAAAAAGCGTGTGCTGCCGGACAACCTCGCCCCTGCCTTTATTCATGCTCTGCAGGAAGTGCTCTCCGGCCTTATTAAGGTTCCGGTTAAGACCACAGACCTGCGCACAGCGCTGCTCTCCGGTGGCTCACCAGCCACCCTGCCGGAAATAAAAAAGCGCTTTGAGGAATACCTGGATAAACTCACCAAGGGTAAAGAACCGGTGAAAGTCCGAATCGTGTTGGAGTAGCCATGTATGTCGCCAGCGTCTTTGGATCTATACCGCACGTGTCTTTGTTGTCTTGCGTCTTGGGTTTGACACGAGACATACGGTGCCTGACTGTTTTTCGACGCAAGAGAATGGGATGAGCGAGAAAATCAACAGCCTGCCATCAAAAATTAAAAATCTCCTTAAGGGAGGGGAATGGAACGATGTCGAGTTCAAACAGGCTCGTTCGGCGGTTCCAAAGTCCGCGTTTGAAACTGTTGCCGCATTCGCGAACACCCACGGCGGCTCGCTGGTATTTGGCATCGCACAAGAGGGCGAAGAGTTCACGGTTGCCGGTGTTGAGAAACCCGACAAAGTGCAGAACGATTTCCTGACCCTTCTCCATGCCGACAGGAAGATTAATCACGATATCCAGGTGAGCGAGCATCGGTTGGACATCGGCGGGAAAACAGTCTTGATCTTCCACATTGCCGAAAACCCTCGCACGCGCAAACCGGTCTATCTTGACGGAGATATACGGCGCACTTTTCTGCGTAAGGGCGGCAGCGACTACAAAGCCCAGATGCAGGATATCGAGCGGATGCTGCGCGATGCCACCACCGACCGTTGGGACAGTCAGCCCTTCGAGCGGGTTTTGCTCAAGGAGGCCTTTGATCCCGGCAGTATCCGCTGGTATCGCGATCGCTTCCATCAAGTCAATCCAGGTTTCGATCCCGGACAGTCCGACCAGGATTTCCTCTATCACTGGGGCTTTCTCCTGCGGCAGGGGAAACATTTCGTTCCCACCCGGGCAGCCATCATGCTTTTCGGGTCGTCCCTGGCTATTCATCAGATCATTCCCCGCCCGACGCTCGATATCCAGTTTCTTGGCTATGCTACTGATGACGCCATACCTGAAACTCGATGGATCGATCGGATTGTCTCCGAGGATAACATCGTTCAGACCTGGGAACAATTGGTCGCCAAATATAAGTTTTTCATGCCCAAACCATTCAGGGACATCGATCCGGTAACCCTTGGCCGACGCGACGATCCGCCCGGCTTCCGGGTTTTCCGCGAGGCGGCAGTGAACCTGCTGATCCATCAGGACTACGGCGACCATTCCCGAAAGGCCGTCATCAAGTTTTTTCGCGACGGCATTCAACTCTGGAATCCTGGCGATGTGTTCGGCGATGACTCCCGTCTGTTCGAACCAGGGGAGAAGGAAGTCCGCAACCCGACCATAGCTATGGCCATACGCCGCATCGCCATGTGCGAGCAGGCGGGCACAGGCATGCGCATGATGCGCGAGGAATGGCAGAAACTCGGTCATCCAATGCCGACCTTTAAGAACGACAGGGCTTGGAAAGCGTTCGAGTTTTTCATCCCGGAATTGGATAAGGAAGTGGACATGGCATCTGATCTCATGAAAGCCATGTTTGGCGGTATCCGGCAAGCCACCGACCAAGTCACCGACCAAGTTACCGACCAAGTCAAAAAGCTTCTCTGCGTGCTTGAGCAGGATAAGGCCGATGCAGTCTGGATAATGACCCAACTGCAACTTTCTCATCGCCCGACATTCAGAGAGAATTACCTCCACCCTGCCTTGGCAGCCGGGTTGATAGAGATGACTATCCCGGACAAACCCCGCAGCAGCAAGCAGAAGTATCGTCTGACTGACAAAGGCCGTCAGATCCTGGCCGAGATTAAAAGGGATGGAAAGTGAAGAAAATTACCACTAAATGCGAATGGACACAAATATTTCCTGTGTCTTAAAGGATGCCTGATATGAAGAAATCTCACGGCGACAGCCGACAAATGCCCATCTTCCGAAAAGCCGAACAACTGAGCTTAGGTCTCGGCCGTGAGGATAAGCAGTCTGCCTCAAAGCCGCAAGTGCCGGTGGAATGCCTGGGGATGACCTTTGAGAATGATGAGAAGCGCCGGGAGTATTTCCTGGAGAAGCTACGCGAGAAGCTTAAGGACCCGGAGTTTCGCAAAATTGAGGGGTTTCCGGTTGGAGAAGATGAGGATATCCTGGCCCTTTCTGATCCGCCTTACTACACCGCCTGTCCGAACCCTTTTATCGAGGATTTTATTCGGTGCTATGGGAAACCGTATAATCCATCGACGGATAAGTATCGCCGGGAGCCGTTCGCAACGGATGTAAGCGAGGGGAAGAACGACCCCATTTATAATGCGCATTCTTATCACACCAAGGTGCCGCACAAGGCTATCATGCGGTATATCCTACACTATACCGAGCCAGGGGATGTGGTTTTTGATGGGTTTTGTGGGACGGGGATGACCGGGGTTGCAGCGCAGTTATGCGGGGATAAAGCTACAGTGGAATCACTGGGTTATATGGTAGGCTCTGATGGCAGCATTTTGGATGAAGAGCAGAAAATAATCTCTCGCTGTGGTGTTCGTATCCCAATCATTAATGACCTCTCTCCTGCTGCAACGCTTATCGCGACAGGTTACAATCTGACTACTAATGCCACAGATTTTGCTCAACTTGCCACGATGCTTCTGGAGAAATTCAACCAAAAATACGGATGGATGTACAAAACGCGGGACCCAAAAACTGGAGTCTCCTGCCCTGTCAATTATACTGTCTGGTCAGAGGTTTTTACATGCCCCCATTGCTCTGGAGAGCTTGAGTTCTGGAACTTGGCCTATAATGAATCTTCAGGTAAGGTTGAGGATCAACTTACCTGTCCTTATTGCTCTGCGGAGGTTTCGAAGCGCGATCTGATTAGACACACGACCACCTATTATGATAAGGCTGTCCAAATAACCAGAAAACGTCAGGCATTACGCCCAGTAGAGATTCGCTACCAGCACCAGGGCATAAAGAAGAGCAAAAAGCCTGATGAGCATGACCGTGTTGTTCTTGAGAAAACTGAGAAATTGATCGAGACCATTGAATACCCGACCGATCTGATAATGTTCGTCCCTGAAGGAGAAGAATGGGGTGATCTCTATCGTGGGTATCATGAGGGGATCAGTCGCGCCCACGATTTCCATCTTTCTCGTCAACTTGTCGCTTTTTCTCTGCTTTGGAATATGAGCGATAATTTACCGAATGAAGAGATGAAGAGACTCTGGCGTTTTACTCTGCAAAGTATCTTTGTAAGCTTCACTCGGAGAAATCGATTTTTGAAGAATGCTTACTCACAGGTAAATCGTGCTCTTAGCGGCACGCTCTACATCGGATCAACTATCAGTGAGCCGAGCCCAACATATGTGTTATCGGGCAAGATCAAGAGGTTCAACAAAGCAGTGCCTGAGAGCACTCGTCGAGCAGCTATTACTACCCAATCGCTTGCTTCAGTGATAATTCCCGATAGTACTGTCGATTACGTATTTATTGACCCCCCCTTCGGCGATAACTTACCATATGCTGAACTGAATTTTTTATGGGAGGCTTGGCTTCGTGTATTCACGAACGCAGATCAAGACGCTGTTGTGAGTGAAAAACAAACGAAAGACTTGGCCGTATACACAAATATGATGACAGACTGTCTGAAAAATGTCTATCGTATCCTCAAGCCGGGTCGGTGGGTCACCATCGAATTTCACAACTCTAAAAACGCTGTGTGGACGGCAATCCAAGAGGCTCTTGACCGTGCCGGTTTTATCATCGCTGACGTCAGTATTCTTGATAAGGGGATGAAAACAAAAAAGCAGTTGCATGCCAAGGCAGTCGATAAAGATTTGGTCATATCCGCATACAAGCCAAACGGAGGTCTTGAGAAAAGGTTTCAACTACAGGCGGGAACTGAAGAAGGAGCCTGGGATTTCATCAGAACCCATTTACGCCAGCTTCCTGTTTTTATCATTAAGGGTGGTCTAGGCCAAGTGATTGCAGAGAGACAACAAGTCTTGCTTTTCGACCGCATGGTGGCATTCCATGTCCAGCGAGGTGTGACCGTTCCTTTATCCGCTGCTGAATTCTACGAGGGACTCATCCATCGATTCCCAGAGCGCGACGGTATGTATTTTCTCCCCGAACAAGTGGCTGATTACGACAAGAAGCGGATGACCGTCAAGGAGATTATCCAACTTCAGTTTTTTGTTTCTGACGAGGCATCGGCCATCCAATGGCTCAAGCAACAGCTCACGAAGAAGCCGCAAACCTTCCCAGAACTTCACCCACAGTTCCTCAAGGAGATCGGCGGTTGGGAGAAATACGAAAAACCTCTGGAGCTTTCAGAAATGCTAGGACAAAATTTCCTGTGTTACGATGGCAAAGGATCAATTCCAGGCCAAATCGTCTCATGGATGAAACAAAGCGCTAACTTGCGGGAATTAATCAATGAGGAAGTGCAAAATGGGCGGTGCGAAATTGAAGCCTCCGGCGCACTCCGTGCTCCGCATCCCGCCCCCCCTTCCACTCTGCACCCTTCATTACTTCACGAAGCGAAGGATCGTTGGTACGTGCCCGATCCAAACAAGGCTGGCGATCTGGAGAAGCTGCGCGATCGCGCCTTGCTGCGCGAGTTTGAAGAATATCGCTCATCAAATCAGAAACGCCTGAAGGTTTTCCGGCTTGAGGCTGTCCGCGCTGGTTTCAAAAAAGCCTGGCAGGAGCATGATTATGCCACAATCATTGATGTCGCCAGCAAAATCCCTGGAAACGTCCTCCAGGAGGATCCCAAGCTCCTCATGTGGTATGATCAGGCGATAACTCGGTTTGGGGAAGGTCACTAGAGATGGCAAATCAGGGGGAAATAGATTTTAACCAAATCGTACCGCGGCTTGGTAGTCAACACGAGGCATTTGAAGAGCTTTGCTGCCAACTCGCTCATCGTACGGTTTCCGAAGATACATTTTATATACGCCTTCATGGGGCTGGTGGCGATGGAGGAGTTGAGTGTTTCGCTGATCTCCCGAATGGTAGTCGGGTGGGTTGGCAAGCGAAATATGTGTTCGATATCGGTTCTCTACTCACTCAAGTCACGAAATCACTAACCACAGCCCTGAACATTCATCCCACGCTGACTCAATACATCGTCTGTTTTCCATTTGATCTGACAGGGCCAACAGGACGGCGTGGTCTTAGTGGTCAGCAAAAATTTGACAACTGGAAGAAGAAGTCCCAGCAAAAAGCTACTGCGGAAGGTCGCCATCTCACCATTGAGGCATGGCCTGCATTCAAGCTCCGGGAGCTATTACTGGAATACGATATATCTGGAGGTGTTCGAGAATTCTTTTTTAATCAGAAAATCCTGACCAATAAATGGTTCTCAGAACATCTTGATCTAGCCAAGAAAACTGCTGGACCGCGATATACGCCGGAGTTGAACGTTAAAACGGACTTATGGAAATGGTTCGCTGCCTTTGGACGCACTGCCGAGTGGTCTGATACATTCAAGACCAAGATACGTGCATGCAGAAAAGCGTATGATCACCTTGGCACTGCCCTACGCTGCGCTAAATCTGATACAATATCACCATCATATCCGGAAGGCTTGGGAGAAGATGCAAAGTCCTTAGCGGCCGATATTGCTATGCTTTTAGACGACTGTAATCGTCTCATGACGGTTGTCGATTCCAGTGCATACAGGCTGTGTGTTTCTAAATTAGGTGATCTTTTAGATCTCCTTGCATCTTTTGAGTCGTATTTGGTCGATGACTTCGAAGCCCAGCATGGGTCGGGAAAAGCCAATTCACCTGGCTTTCGCCAGTTCATGGCTGAATATATGTGTTCTTTCCCTGCGGCCAATCTCGATTACACACGCGACGCAATTGCCGCGATTACGGACTTGCATGATTGGCTTTGTTCCCCCGCTTGCTCACTCGCGTATGAGCCAATGTTCGTGCTCTCAGGTATTGCTGGATCGGGAAAGACACATGGGGTATGCGATACTGCCGAACGTCGACTCAGCGAAAACCTCCTTATGTGCATAGCATTTGGACATGAATTTCAAGGAGAACCTGACCCTTTGACGCGGCTATTGGAAGCTCTTGGCCTACCGGTCACCCTTGGAATGAATGGTCTTCTGGATGCTTTAAATGCTGCGGGAGAAGCGTCATGTTCGCCACTTATTCTATGTATTGATGCAATCAATGAGACCAGGCCATTGCGATACTGGCGCTATCGGCTACCTGCTATGTCGCAAGCGGTTCAACGAAGGCTGTATTTACGCCTCTGCATTACCTGTAGAACTTCGTTTTTACCATACTGCTTTGCTGATGGTCATGAGTTCCCAATCGTAGAGCACACCGGATTTGCAGGGATAGAGCGCGACGCGTGTCAGGTTTTTTTTCGCTATTATGAACTTGATCCCCCGATCGCTCCTATACTGCAACCAGAGCTAGCCAATCCTCTTTATTTACGTTTAGTATGCCAAACGCTCCGCTCGCGTGGCCTGCGCAGTCTACCAACGGGCTGGCGCGGCTTAGCACCAACAATTCGTGCATTTCTCAAAGAAAAAGAACGGCAGTTCGCAATGGAGTATGAAACCAGTATCGGAGCTAATATAGTGGGTGGGAGTCTCATGGAGGTCGCACATGGAATCGCAGATTCAGGGGGTTCAGCACTTTCATGGTCACAGGCACAGCGGCTAATCTCCACTAAGAAACCGCAAGCCAGCACCCTGCCGGTCCTTGAATGGCTTATCCGAGCTGACTTGCTAATAGAGGATGTTCCAGGTACATCTGGTTCACTTGATGAAGAGAGTATTGTCCGGCCAGCATTCGAGCGTTTAGGGGACTTCCTTATCGCTACAGAGCTACTGGAAAGGTGCAAGCAGATGAATCTTGATGTGGCATGCCAACCGGGCGGGGCCTTCTACGCTTTGTTGAATGACTCTAATGCTCTGGAGCAGAACAGCGGTGTCCTTGCTGCGATCTCGATCCTGCTTCCGGAGCAAAATCCTGGGGTGGAACTCCCCGATTTAGTGGATAATGAGCTGGTTCGCAGCTCATTAGTGCAAATTACAGTTCGATCATTCCCTTCGAGAGATCCTGATACATTCACTGCCGCATCAGAGTCTTTGATTTGGGAAGCACTGAGACTGAGAGATTTCTCTTTTGACGCTATGGACGCGGTATTGGCCATATCATGGCAACAATCTGCTATTGATGCGATCTGGCTTGATAAGCTCTTGAAGCAGAATCCCTTAGCCGTGCGTGACGCTTGTTGGTGCACCTATCTCAATGATCGATTTGAGTTGCGGAGTACGGTACATCGCTTGATTGATGCCGCGTATGGACTTCCGCTGGATCAGTTGGATACGGGAATCGTTGAACGCTGGGCTACGGTACTCCTGTGGTTTACCGCCTCATCTGATCGTCGAGTGAAGGACATGGCAACACGGGCTGTAACGGCCCTTCTGGCTGCTCACCCGAAAGTTATACTCACAGTGTTGCAGCGGTTTATTGACTCTGATGACGACGAAGTCCGAGAGCGAACTCTTCTCAGTAGCTACGGGGCACTTATCATTTCACGAGATGCCAATCTGATCCGGCTCGTCACCAACATGCTGCAGGACGCCTACAGCCGTGATGCAGAAGCGTTTGATAATGCCCTGATTCGTGATCACATTAGGTGTATTAGTGAGCTGGCTCGCGAACTAAGCTCATTGCCAGAAGGTTGTGATCCAGAGTTGACCATGCGACCTATTGTTTCCGAATGGCCGCTAACTCTGCCTTCAGATGAGGATGTCAAAAATTGGGATAAGTTGCCAAAGTTGGCGAATAGCTGCCTACATGATGATTTCTTTATCTACTCGATGGACCGTCTTCTGCCTTGGATGCACGCCTTCTCAAAGAAGAATATGGGTAAGTGGATTTTACAGAGAGTGGCACGTGATTTCGGCTACGAAAGTTCAGGGTGTGAGATGTATGACCGTTACATGCTGAGCGAACACGGAGGTGGTCGGGGTAAGCCGACATGGGCGGAAAGAATCGGCAAGAAGTATCAATGGATTGCTATGTATCAGTTGGCGTCTCGTCTGCACGACCACGTTGCCCGAAAACGAAATAGCTGGGAACCTGAACCATTGCGAACACCACTGGTTCTTTTGAAGGGACGCAAACTCGACCCCACGTTATTATCTAAGGTAATTGGAAAGAAATGTGGTACTAACGCATGGTGGACCGCAGCATCCGTGGATCTTGGCTCAACTGAGGCACTTTCTGATGATGTATGGGCTGCAAAGGAGGAGGATGTTCCAACACTAGAGAAACTTACATCAGTGGTGGAACATGATGGACAAAACTGGCGATCGCTCGTGTTCTATTCTTCATGGGAGCAACGAGACGAAGATGCAGGCTGGAATAATCCTTATCGGCAAGTATGGATGCACCTAACCCTACAACGCGGTTTATAGTCAATAAGCCTATGATTTGCTATAATAGGAGTAGAAATATGAGATAAAAAATATTCAAGAAAATATATTAAATAAGGAGGTAACGAATCATGTTACCGGAAATC
>JBFMGO010000116.1:0-18411 GCA_040752695.1 bacterium | reverse complement strand
ACGGCAAAGGATTTCAAGGCTGGTGCGTGAAACCTTGTCATTCTCGAAAATAGAAGATAACCATTTTCGAGCTATCAAATACTTTATCTGGAATTTTAACTCAGCATTACTTGTTTAACACTACCCAGGGAAAATGGTCAGGAGTCGATGTTCTTATGGCCGTTACCGTTGAGTGGAATCTTTTGCAGGTATCTTTGTAATTTTTGCTGTGTATAGAAGGAGAGGTCAGCGAACCGTAGTCCTACCTGAAATTTATTACTTGATGCAATATTCTGGCACCAGACTACCTGTGCCAGGGTTTCGATGCGGGTATCGGGCAGGTAGATAATCAGCTCTATCATTTTATGGACCGGAAAGATGATATCCGAAGAGAACAAGAGGCCGCCCTGGCTCATGTTCAGCGTTCTTCCCCTGCCAACTTCCTTTTCCTTCACCTGGCCATCCGGGTCCAGCACGTATTCTATGGCTACATCAACACTTATCCTTTTGTGCATCCTTAGTTCGGTGTGATAGATGCGCTTTTGGATAAAAAGCTCTACCAGTTGTGAGTCAAAGCTGGTCCCCTGGTTTTGCACAAGGAACTGCAGGGCATCCTTGACTTCCATAGCCTTGCGATAGGGCCGGTCGTGGGCGGTCAGCGATTCGTAGACATCGACAATGGAAAGCATTTTGGCCAGCTTATGAATCTGGTTATCACGCAGGCCGACGGGATATCCTCTCCCGTCGATCTGTTCATGGTGCGAGCTGGCTATTTGCGGTATTTCTTTAAGGTCATCCGGAAAATCGATGGCATTGAGAATATTTCTGGTAAAAGCGGCATGATCTTTAATGCATTGATATTCTTCCGGTGTCAACCGGCCCGGTTTTTCTAAAATCGCGTCTTTGATGCCGATTTTCCCTACATCGTGGAGAAGTGCGGCATAATAGGCAACGGTAACCTCTTGCTTGCTTAAGCCCAGTTCAATAGCGAAATTGCGGACATAGGTAGCCACTCTTTGGGAGTGACCTGCGGTAAACTCAGAACGTGCATCTATGGTTTCACCAAAAGAGCGTACCACGCTCTCAAGGAATTTTTCTCTTTCCATATCCCTTTCAACATCCCGGATTGCTGTGGCTGCCAGGGAGGCAAAGGTCATCAGCAAAGATTTATCGTAATCGTCAAAGTCGCTCTTTTGCCTGTTGATGGCTTCTATCACTCCTACCAATTCCTCTCCTCTGGCCAGCATAGGTACAGCCAGGATGTTTCTGGTGTGATAGCCGGTTTTTTGATCCCAGGAAGAATCAAAAAAAGGAGAGGTATCGGCATCCCTGATCATCTTGGCCTCTTTCGTGGCCGCAACCTGTCCGACAATGCCTCGTCCGAGCGGTAACCGGATCTCATGAATTTCAAGATCGGGACTGACCCAACTCCACAATTCATTTTTTTGTCGGTCGAACAGGAAAATGGTACATCGATCCACATGCAGCACTTGCCTGGTTTGATCGTGAATTTGCCGTAAAAGGGAGTAGAGGTCTTTTTCCTCGATCATGGCCCTGGTTAGACTGAATACAGCATCTAAGTTATATTTATCGGAATAGGTGGTCTTTCCCATTGACTTTCTCGCTTGATAAATTTTTGATCACTCTCTTTTTATATCGGCTGAAGAGGGCAGGGGATTGGTGGAAAAAGTCTTTTTCTTTCCGTAATCCCCGGTGCATGGAAAGTAAGGAAAATGATCCAAAAGGTACGAAGAATTACCAGCAGTTAACTTTTTTAAAGACGCTGATTTTTCTAAAAGGTCAGCCCAATATATATCAAGGTGACATGAGAAAAACAAAGGTGGCAGCTCATTATGGAGTTATTGAATATCGATGAACTCAAAAGGCTCATGGAAAAACATGAGGAGCCTTGTGTTTCGATTTTTATGCCGACTCACCGTAGAGGGAAGGAGGTTGAGCAGGATCCCATTCGGTTCAAGAATCTGCTTCATAGGACATTCAAGACCATCGTTGACCAGGGCTTTCGCTCTTCGGAAGCAAAAGGGCTATTGGAGCCGGCTGAGGGGCTCTTGAACGATCATTACTTCTGGCAGCATCAAAGCGACGGGCTGGCCGTTTTTCTGGCTCCCCAGGAGTTTTATTTTTACCGCCTTCCTGCCCAATTCGAGGAATTGGTCCTTGTGTCGCACCGGTTTCATATTAAACCTCTCATTCCTTTGCTCAGCATTAACGGGCGTTTCTTCGTTCTTACACTCAGTCAAAGGTATCCACGGTTATTCCATGGTTCCCGTTACAGCATAAGTGAAATTGAATTGAAAGGGATCATCCCCCAGAGTATCGAGGAAGCACTGAAGTTCGATGAGCCGGAAACACAATCCCAGTTTCGTACCGGCAGGGCGGATATAGGCGGAAGGATACGCACTTCCGTTTTTCATAGTCACGGGATCGACATTGAAGCCGACAGGCATAAAAAAGACATCTTGAGGTATTTTCAAATGATTGACAAGGGTATCCATACCCTGATGCGGGGGGAGCACGCGCATTTAATTATTGCAGGTGTGGAGTATCTGCTTCCAATCTACAAAGAGGCAAACTCATACCCTTACCTTATAGATGAAGGAATTCCGGAAAATCCTGAACAGATGAGTGCGGATGAATTACATCAGAGGGCCTGGACTGTTATCCAGACATATCTTCAAAATACACAGCAGTCAGCATTTTCGCAGTACAGGCAGCTTGCCCATGTCGGGCGGACCTCTCATGATATCAGGGAGATCGTGCCAGCGTCCTATAACGATCGGATCGATACTCTCTTCGTCACCCTGGGATTGCAGGAATGGGGTGTATTTGACCCGGAAATGGGTGAAGTGATCACGCACTGGAGCATGGAACCCGGAGACGAGGATCTGATGGATCTAGCGGCTGCGCAGACCCTTCTGCACAGGGGGACTGTCTATGCCCTGAGACCCGAGCATATGCCCGATCCTCACCCCATAGCCGCCATTTTCCGCTTTTAAATTGTTTCTTGACTTGTGTAAGTCCAGTCAAGGGAAAAAGCCGCTCTCTCCTGACCCCAAAGGTTTGATTATTCCTGCTGCCTGTGTCCTTCAAGAGCGCTTATTTTTATCGCTCCCGAGCTGATTGTTTTATTGCTTCAGGCTGTTTATTTATCGCTTCGGCCTGCATATTTCAGCTTCGGGCTGCTTAATTATCGCTTATGACTGCCTATTGTATCGCTTCGGTTTTCTTTGCCAGAAACGTAATCAGGTTGCCGTAATCATTGCCTGCATGGCATTCATCGCAGGTATTTTCCGAAGCTTTGCAAAGCCCTGCATGGCATTCAAGGCACGTGACGTTGGCGTCCTTATGTAAAGCAAGTAAAGGGGTACTCCTCCCCTCCAGTCGAACATCCGGGTGAACTGGATGGCATGAGGTGCACTTCGAACTGGTAATACCCTCGGCAGTATGACACGTCAGAAAGCAGTCTTTTCTCATATTCGGCAAGTAGCTGTCCTCACCGTGAGCAATATTGCGATGGCAGGGCATACAATGAGACCGTGTCCCGACTTTTTGCATCACTTTAACATGCTGACTGTGATTCAACGCAACCGTCCGATTAGGGCGGTTTGCCCTGTCCAGATCTTCCAGTTGATGACAGCCTCCCCGGATACAAACAACCGGTTGAGTAGCCTCAACATGGTAGTTTCCCCCAAGGTGATAAGACAAAGAAAAAAGGCCGCTGACCTTGGCTTTCAAAAGTCCCACTAACCCTGGCTGAGCATGACACTTCAAACAGTTATGCATTTCAGGATTATTCGGATTATAGGGACCATGCTTTGAAAACCTCCAATTGTTGCCGAGTTCTTTCATTTCATGACACGTAATACAAAACCACGAGCTGCAGGTGAGATCAATTCCACCAACCGTTACTACCCCAGACAATAACAACCCTGCAACAGCGAGGGTCAGTTTCTTCGCCAGGCTCGTCATATTTTTTTCCTGCACTGTCTTTTCTTCTCCTCTTCCTCTATCCTCATTTTTAGTGCTTGATAACTCTTCCCCTGTTGTATATAACGACTGACTCTTCTGCTCCATTCACATGCGGATAACCAGAATCAGCAGTTCACCAGCCACGGTCAGATCACCGGGTCTGGGGATGAGTTCATCAGGCAGAAACAGTCAGTATCCATATTGGAATCACCAAGTGAAACTGGCAGTAAAATGCGTAAGAAGCACGCAGGTAATATCTTTGGAGTAACCGGCTGATTCAGGAGTTATAGTCATAGAGAAGGCTGCTCGTATGGCTGGAACTCCTTTTGCAAATGTAACCACAGGCAGATCGATCTAAAATGAACAACTCTCGGTGGAATTACGAGCAGGTGCAACAACAATTGACTCGACCTCAGGTGAGGTTGAATTTGCCTATTTTTTCTCGGAGTAAAACCAATCAGCAATGAGATAACCGCCGGTTACTCCCAATGGAGAATTTGCCTTTCCTTTCACTTCCTTTCACTTCTCGGTATGTTTTTTCTCTCTCTATTCTCTTGAGTATTTATCTATTCTTTTTATGCTTATTTATTTTCTTTATACTTATCTATTCTCTTTATATTTTTTAAGTTATTTCTTATCTCTCATTGTGGTTTTGGAAATGCTATTCATCAGGTGTGGAGCCATAATCATCGGTCTCGGAAAGATTACTAGTGCTCTCATCCATCTCATCTTTAAAGCAAGGGGAATGCCAGATAATGATTAGAACCGGTAACGAAAGGAAGGAATAGGTTGCTTATGAACCTAAAGGGCTGGAATGGTCAGTCCGGCTTGTACCTTTTATGAAGAAATCAGCAGGTAGTGTATAGGTATAATGACAGTTTATGAAAAAATCAGCAGTTAATGTATAGGTATAATGACATTTCAGGCAGTATAAGGAGTATAGATATTATGACGCAGAGCCTGTCCGAAAAGTGTGTGGTAAATCTTAATATCGGTGCGGCCCTGTCAGATTATGGTTAGCGATCGTTACCTGAGCGATTGTCACTTGAGCGATCGTTACTCGTAGAGGAGATTAAAGAGATTGTTGGCCAGGTCCTTATTCAGGTCTTTGAGAATTTTATACTCATCCAAAGCGGCGCTGCTGTCCCCAAGTATCATATAGGCTACACCCAGATTATAGTGTGCCTCTGCATAGTCGGGATTAAGTTGGATTGCCTTCCTGAAGGCATCCACTGCCTCTTTATGTCGCCCAAGTACGGCATTGGTTGAGCCCAGGAGGTAGTGAGCCTTGGCAAAGTCGGGCGCTAAGCGGATCGCCTGCTTGAATACTTTCAGTGCGTCCTGGTCACGCTTGAGCTTGAAATAGGCCATGCCCAGATTGCAGTGAGCCTCAGCGTAGTCAGGTTTGATGCGGATCGCCTGTTTGAAAGCCTCTACTGCATCTTTAAGTCGTCCGGTCTCGGCCAAAACCGATCCCAGGGAGCAATGTGCCTTAACATAGTCGGGCTTTAGGCGGATCGCCTGTCTGATGACCCCCAGAGCCTCGCTGTGTTGTCCAAGCTCGGCATAGGACGAACCCAAAGTGCAGTATGCTTCAGCGTAGTCAGGTTTGATGCGGATCGCCTGCTTGAAAGCTTCCACTGCGTCCTTGTGTCGCCCGAGCACAGCGTAGGTGGACCCAAGGGAGTGATACGCCTCGGCATAATTGGGTTTCAAGCGAAGAACCCGTTTGAAGGCTTCCGCCGCAGCCTCGTGCTGATCGAGCTTGATATAGCAGTAGATAAGTCTAAAATAAGCGTCAATATGCTCCGGATTCAACCCTATGGCTTTCGTAAAATCACTGATGGCCCGTTCGTGTTTTTCTCTCTTGCAAAAAATGATTCCCCGGCGATAATATGCTTCGGCCTCCAGCGGGTTCATCTCTATGACCCTGGTATAATCGCTGATAGCCCGCTCCGGCTCGCCCTGGTCATCATATGCGCTTCCCCGATGGGAAAAAGCATCAGGATAATTCGGGTTTATCTCTATCGCCCTGCTAAGATCAGCGACAGCCCGTCCGTACTCACCTTTTTGATAAAAATTGACCCCTTGCTGATAGTAGCTTTTAGCCTTCTCTTCCCTTTTGGTCATAATGAATGACCGTACACCCAGAATAAGACATAAACAGATGATCAAGCCTGGTATCAGTATCTTCAGTTTCAGCTTATTATCCTCCATATATTCATGGTCATTCTATCATGGTCATGCTTTAAGATGATCAAGGTATAACGATCATGATAAGGGCGGCAAGTCTGGATTCGTAAGGGGCATACAATATATCCTGCACCTGAGTCAGGGTGCCTCCACCAGTCTGCATCCTTTACAGCATCTAATCCGTAATTTGCACTTGAATTAAGTATATCCTTATCCAGATTGAAAGACAACGTTATTCAGAGCCTGTTTGAAAAATCATGAGATGCTTTATAACTATTGGAGGCATCTCGCCGGCTGATAATGTTTCGTCAACTTTGAACATCATATCGAGCTAAAAATTCCCTGCCTGTGCTGTGAATAAATATTATTGAAAAAACAATAGATTAGGTTTAAAATAGCTTATATGGGGTCTCTCGCTGCGTTGTACAAAACTGCCAGGGAGGGTGGGAAGCTATAAAGACAGGGTGAGAGAGTGACAGGGTGGGAGGAGGCACGTCAGGGTGCCCGTTTAATAACACGTCAGAGTGCCTGTTTAATAAGGTGCTGTGATTGAGAAGTAAAGGAGGTGTTGGGCAAATGGGACACTATACCGGCCCAAAATGCAGGGTATGTCGAAGTTTGGGATACTCTGTCTGCGGATCTATTCGTTGTGCCCTGCTCAAGAGAGGGAACAGGCCAGGAATACACCCTTCCAACCGGGGCAGGATGAGCGATTATAAAAAGCGGCTTACCGAGAAGCAGAAATTGAGATTCTCCTATTGGCTCTCGGAGAAGCAGTTTAGGAGTTATTTGGAAAAGGCCATGAGGCAGCCGGGGGCTGCGGGAGAAAATCTGCTCAGGCTTCTTGAGCGGCGTCTTGACAATCTCGTTTATCGGATGGGGTTTGCTCCGACAAGGCTTGCGGCTCGGCAGTTAGTGGTTCATGGCCACATCAAGGTAAACGGCCGTAAGACCACTGAACCTTCCTATCTGGCCAAAGTGGGAGATCTTATCATGATAAAGGAAGAGAGCAGGAACGCCCCTGCCGTCCAGGAGGGACTGGAGAGGAGTACATCCCGGCCAAAGATTCCGTATATAGAGGTGGATAAAGGTAACGTGCAGGGGAGGCTAACCGCGATTCCCCAAAGGGACGAAATCCCCATGGATCTGGACGAGAATCTCGTAGTGGAGTACTATGCTAAGTATCTGTAATTCAAATACTATGTAAAATACTTGTGATTATACATGCAGCAGGGGTCATGCCAGTAGAGAAGCCATGCAGGCAAGGGATGGCATGCTTATTATACAGGGAGGATACACCCGAAGAGGAATCGCGCCCGTAAGACAGATTCCTGCTGCAAGGGAATGGCAATTGACCTGTGGGAGGAGAAACTGATCATGACATTAACCTGTCAAGGGAGTCCCCGTGGCTGCCGATTCTTCTGAAAAGATTGTTATTTCCGCCTCCAGGCGGACCGATATACCGGCCTTTTACATGGACTGGTTTATGGAAAGGATCGGACAGGGATTCTTCGAGGTACAAAACCCGATCTCCGGGCAAGCTATGACTGTGGCGGCTACACCGGATAAGGTCCATACGCTGGTTTTCTGGTCAAAGAATTACGGTCCCTTTTTAGACGGTGGATACGGCAGGGAGTTGAGCCGGCGGGGGTTTCATCTTTTTTTCCATTTTACCATTAACTCTGAAGACGCAATTCTTGAACCCTGTATTCCGCCTCTTGAGTACCGATTGGAACAAGCGCGAGCCTTGATCCGGGAATATGGCCCGGAGGTTATATCCTGGCGGTTCGACCCAATCTGCTTTTATAAAACCAAAGATAAGGATACAGATAAAGATAAGGATACAGGTAAGGATACGGATAAAGGCAGGGAAATTGATTGTGGAGGAAGGATACATAACAATCTTCATGATCTTAGCAGCATCGCAGAGGCTATGAGCCTTATGGGTGTCAAGCGCTGCACCACCAGCTTTATGGATGATTACGGCAAGATTCGAAAACGCCTTCGAAGAATGCCGGGATTTGCCTTCATCTATCCTGGGAAGCAAGAGCAGGTTGAAATTCTGCTGGATATGGAAAAGACACTGGCTGCGCTTTCCATAGATCTTTATACCTGTTGTGAGAAAACCCTCTTAGGCGCTCTCCCTGCATATTCGAAGGTCAGGGCGAGCTCATGCATTCCCAATGACCTTTTGCAAAAGCGCTTCGGCGGGCATATCAGTTTGCGGTTTGACTATGGGCAGCGTCACCGTGAGGGATGTAAGTGCAGGGTTTCCCGGGACATCGGCTCTTACCGTGACCAACCTTGCCACCATAAGTGCCTCTATTGCTATGCCAATCCGGCCAGCAGCACATAAAGGAGGGGGCAGATAGAGGAGCGGGGATAGAGAGAAAGGTGGATAGATGGAATGAGGGGTGGACTTATCCTTGCCTTTTTTGACAAGACTTGCTTCTCCGTGACGGACGGGGGGAATGGCCGGGACTTTTCCTTAAACGTAGCCTGGGAGAGAGAACATAGTTTAAATTTACCTGAATCTGCTGATAAGAAAAAAAATCAAAGTCAGGATGATACTGATAACGATGCTGCTTGTGATCGGGAAATAAAAACGGAAATTATCCCTCTTGATATAGATATCGCCGGGAAGCCTGCCGATATAAGGAATTTTGGGACCATAGATGGCAATGATTCCCATAATCATCAGAATAATTCCTGCTATGAGCAGGAGCTTGCCGATTGGTGCAAGATTATCCACTGTTCGTTCACCTGATCGTCCGTACTAAGAAGATGGTATAGAAACCCATCACAAAGCCGTTATTATTATGTCCTGTAGGGCCAGGATTCTCCTTGCCTGTTGTTGGGCAAGAGAATAGGGGGGCCTACTCTCCCCTGGCCTTTTCGGAAATCCCCGGGAGTTACTGCCCCCTTAGCCTTTTCGGTTACCCTTCAAATGAGCATCTCCTCATTACAGTCTTGTTCGTTAGCGCCCTGTTCATTACAACCTTCCAACTGCTTTTCGAAGATGTTTTAGATCAGGGGAATACTACAGGCTGCCGATAATATCTGGAGTAATCATCCAGTCCAGAGTCCAATTATCATAGTCATCTCTGCTCAGGCAAACGATGCTTCCTGTTTCGAACCTGATCATGCCCGCATCTGTCCTGCCACACAGCAACAGGGAGGCGAGTTTGCTGAGAAAAGGAAGATGCCCCACTATCGCCAGATTTCCCTCGACTTCTGTGAGCCGGTTTTGCATGGGAAAAACATCATCATTAGGCCCAAGTCCTTTCTGTTCCTTCATTTTATCGGTTATGCCGAGCGATTCGGCAAGAATGGCCGCTGTTTCTTTGGCGCGCAGTTTATCGCTGTGCCAAATCTGAGAGATAACCAGATTCATGCGGTCTGCTGCATGTTCTGAAATCTTCCTCATGATTTTTTGACCTAGGTCAGAGAGGGGCATTCGAGGATCTTCCTCATAACTTTTTGGCTGAGCATGTCTGATAAGGTATAGCTTCATGATAGATATATTCCTCCCATAACATGTTAAAGCATAGCATAACCATAGTATAGCATGTCATATACGTCATATGAAAGAATGGCATTACCGGATCTTCGAGATTTTTGCACATGGCCAGAGAATACGGCGTCTGCCTTTAACGAAACCCCCGTGCTCTGTTATCCGGGCTGAGCAGGTACGATTTTCCCTCTTTTGTTCCTTTTGACAGTACCTTTTTTCATTCCTTTTCCGATTGGGGAAAGGAATAAGGTCGAAAAAATAAAAGAGGGATGGCAGATCCTTTGGTCTGTCTGTGAGATGTGTAATCCTTATTCTACCCCCTTTAAGGAACCATTCGAGAGTGCAGCCTGGTGGGTAGGGTGCGCATAAGTGCAAAGCTTAACAATTGACAAAAGTCAGGGCTCTTCGTCGCTCGCTGGGAAAAAAACTCGCACAGAACAATAAATGAAAAATTGAGGGAAAATGTGCACGCTAAAAACAGGTATTTTTCGCTCAATTTCAAGATTACAAGCACTTACACTATTATTTCCGGAGGATATTTATGAAAAAGGTATGGGGTGTAGCTTTTGGCAGTCTCCTTGTGGTTATCTTTCTCTTTTTTCAAGGTTGCGGCGATACAAATGTATTTGATGGCATGTCTGACGATGGGGGGGATGCTGCAAGGATCGAGCAAATAAAGCAGGATTTGAATTCAGGAAATTTCGATGCGGTCATTGCCGCTTTAGGCGGCAGAACCGGTCTGACCGAGCAGGAGAGGCGCTATCTGGCTTCGGCATACATGGGAAGGGCTGGATTCGACACCTTGAAGCTGCTGGAAGAATTCGCCAAGGAAGATGAAACCGATAGCGATGATGTGGATGCTTTTGATGCTATTGCCGGTGTCTTTGGCAATGATGTGGATCCAAACCAATTTGATTATAAGCTTAAGCAAGTTGGCGAAGCATTGGAAGTCCTGAAGGACCCGCAGTTGAACAGGGCTTCCGGCCAGGACCGCTACCTGGACTCTTCGGCCAGTGATGATATCCGGTTGCAGAGGGGGATTTATGCTGCCATCCATATCATCCTCAACATTTGCCTGGCTATCCATGATGCATATTATCCCGAACTGCATTATATTCCTATGACCAGCGAGGGGATAAGGGCGGCACTCAATGGAAATTACAGTACCATTGAGATAGGAAATGACAGCCTGCTGCAATTCCTGAATGATGATCTTGCGATGGTGCAAGATGGTGTGGCTGCTCTGGCTGGAGGAAATCAGATAGGTCAAAATGAAATCGAAGGGGAAAATAAAAATGATGTTCAGCGAGAGCTTAATCAATTCATGGGGGATATCGGCTACTTACCGGCAAGCCCTGAAGATCCTTCACCAAATTCTGTAACCGCGGATGAACTCTCAGCCTATTTGACCGAATTAATACTACCTTAATATAGAATATACTACCTTAGGACGGGATAATACTCATTCATACAGGATAATTCTTCTTAGTACAGAGTAATGCTGCCCAGTACCTACTTCAAAAGTCAGTTAACTGCGGCTGCTGGATTATTTTAAGCGATCAACCTGATTATATAGACATAAGGATATACGCCAGGCTTTTAAAATGGAGAAGGAGAAAGTGGAGATGGAAATATTGGTGGAGACATGTATGAAAATAATGACTCGCAGATTTCTATGGAGAGCTTTGCTGATTATCGTTTTTTTGCTCACGGTTAGTTCTGCTCAGGCTCGGGAGATGGCTTATTTATGGAAAGGTATCAGGCCGCTCGGCATGGGAGGGGCATTTACGGCTGTCGCTGATGATTATAATGCCATCTTCTACAATCCTGCCGGCCTGGATAAGGTACCTCACTGGAGTTTCGCCCTGTTGAATCCGGCGGTCGAGGCAGGTGAGAATAGCCAGAATATCTATAATGACATTAATGATATAGACAAGGATGATACGGGCGAGGTCGCTGATTTAATCAGGGAGTATGTTGGTGAGCATATGCATGTCAGGGCATCTGTCTTTCCTCATTTTGTCAAACAACATTTTGGATTTGGGGTGATGGGACAGGCAACCGTCAATGCCGAAGCCAATAACCTGCAATATCCGGAAGTTGATGTCGACGCTTACAGCGATGTGGCCGGAGTCGGCGGATTAGGTTTTGGCTTTCTGACTGATCATGCCCTGCGGTTAGGTGTTTCGGCAAAGTACGTTCAGCGGCAGAAGCTGCAGGAAACCTATACGGCCGAACAGATAGCCAGTGACGATTTCGAGGATACGATTGAGGATGACTATGCAGACGGGTCGGGCCTTGGTTTTGATTTTGGTGCCATGTACACCTTTCCTGTATTTCTTAAGCCTACGGCAGCTCTGGTAATCCAGAACATCGGCGGAATCGATATGGGTGATGCCGGAGAGATTTCCCAGCAAATCAACCTGGGTACTGGCCTGCATTACGAGTATAAGTTTATTTCAGTTAATGCGGGACTGGATTTGATGGATGTTACCAATGAAGTAAATAGTAACGAGAAGGATTTTTTCCGGCGGCTCCATATAGGAGCAGAGTCATGGCTGGGAAAACGTCTGGCCCTGCGGGTTGGGCTGTATCAGGGGTATGTCTCAGCCGGAGTCACCCTGGACCTTTGGATTCTCAAACTGGATTACGCCAACTATGCTGAGGAAATCGGCGCTTATGCAGGTCAGCGGGGTGACCGGAGAAACGTGGTGCAGATTTCTCTGGGATGGTAATATCTCATGATAGATAGAACCAATCAAAGGAATGTAGATGGTTTAGCTGTTCGTAATGGTCTTACTGCCTCCAATGGCCTTACTGCCCAGGTCCCATCGACATCTTTAAGAGCCGGGATGAAGTTTGACTTTAACGGAATCCTGCAGGATTCTTTATCCAAAAAGGATAATCAAAGCGGGGAAAAGCCATTAGAACAGGTGACAATTGAATTGTTATATAGGGCCGTGGAGGCCATCCTCTCTAAACAGAGGACCGAAGAAAGCTGTCTGCCTTCATTATCATTCCCGGCATCATTCCCGGCGTTTTCATCATCATTCCCGATGTTTTCATCTTCGAATTGGCCGAATCATCTCCCCCTGCATTCCCGGCCATGGGATAGCAGGGTAGTGCAGGATGGGAACTCTCAGGCTGAAGTTGCAGGGAGTCCGCGAAAGGAAGGAGCGCCGCAGACTACAGTCAAGGCAGAAATGCCCCGGCCACCAGCAGGGGATGGATTACATGGAGAGCAACAGATGCGGGGTGCCGGACATATAGCACAGGGCAGCCATGTCCAGGACAGCCATGTTCAAGGCAGCCAGGATTTCGAAGGTATCATAGGTGAATCAGCACGTAAATATAACCTTGATCCAGCACTTATCAAGGCCGTTATTGCAGTCGAAAGTGGCGGTGATCCAAAAGCCGTGTCACCTGCCGGTGCTCAAGGGCTGATGCAGCTCATGCCGGGTACTGCGGCTGAACTTGGGGTAAATGACCCCTTTGATCCAGCCCAGAATATCATGGGGGGGACACGTTATCTGCGTCAACTGCTTGACCGTTACGGGGGAAAATTAAGACTGGCTCTTGCTGCCTACAATTGGGGTATGGGCAATCTCGAAAACAGACCGAACGCCTTACCGAAAGAGACGCAAAACTACATCCTCCGGATCGAAAAACAATATCGCGCCTGAAAGATTGTTCCAGAAACTGCCAATTATGAAACTGCCAATTATAAACCTGCTAGCCAGAGCCTGCTAATCAGAAGCTGCTATCCAGAGACCGTCAGCCAGAGGCTGCTAACCAGAGGCTGCTATTCAGAAATCGTTGGTCAGAGACTGCTAACCAGAGGCCGCTAACCAGAAACCGGCAATGAGAAACTGCCGGTCAGAACCGATTTGATTAAAACTAAGGATAGTTGAAAAAAATAGGTTGACAACCTTGGAGAATAGCGAATATGATAGCCGGGTAAAAATCTATGAACTTATTCCAGGATAGAGTTCTCTTATTCCCCCATCCACCTTTATAAAAGGGGGAGGATGATGTAATTTCAAAGAGGGGAAAGAGTGTTTTGGAATAGGCCCAGGCATATCGAGAAAATTAGGGAAGAGGGATAACACCTGCACTTCCTTCATTCAAGGAGAATCCCTATGAAAAAGATAAGAGAAAATTCGGCTTGTTGGTTTGAAAAGGCTCTGAAGTATATTCCTGGTGGAGTCAATAGCCCAGTTCGGGCCTTTAATGCCGTAGGAGGAAACCCGCCGTTCATAGACCGGGCCAATGGATCGAAGATTTACGATATTGACGGTCACGAATATATCGATTATGTAGGTTCCTGGGGTCCCATGATCCTTGGACACACCCACCCTGAGGTGATCAAAGCGATTCAGGCTGCGTCGGAAAAAGGCGTGAGCTTTGGTGCATCGACCAAACTGGAAGTGGAAATTGCTCAGCTTATTTGTCAGGTGATTCCCTCGATAGAGCAGGTCAGGATGGTCAACTCGGGGACAGAGGCTACCATGAGTGCTATTCGGCTGGCCAGGGGATATAAGGGCCGTGATAAAGTCATCAAGTTTGAGGGATGTTACCACGGCCATGTGGACAGCCTGCTGGTGAAGGCCGGTTCGGGTGCTGCAACACTGGGTATTCCCACCAGTGGCGGCATTCCCAACAGTCTGGCCCAACATACTATTGCTCTGCCTTTCAATGATATTGACAAGGTATACCGCGTTCTTCAGGAGTATCGCAGGGAAATTGCCTGCATCATCGTAGAGCCTGTGCCGGGAAATATGGGAGTGGTTATTCCTCAAAAAGGGTTCCTGGAAAATTTACGGGAGTTGGCTGAAAGGCATGATATCGTGCTGATTTTTGATGAAGTCATGAGCGGATTTCGGGTGGCTCAGGGTGGAGCCCAGGAGTTGTATAACATTAAACCGGATTTGACCTGTCTGGGGAAAATCATCGGCGGTGGTTTGCCGGTAGGTGCTTTTGGCGGGAAGCTGGAAATCATGCAATATCTCGCCCCTATGGGGCCGATCTATCAGGCCGGGACTCTTTCCGGAAATCCCCTGGCCATGACGGCAGGAATGGCAACCTTAAAGCTGCTTTCCGATCCCTCGCTCTATGATCGGCTGGAGGAAAAATCGGCTGCGCTGGCCGATGGACTGCTGACAGCAGCCAAGTCTGCAGGATTGAATGTATCGATGAACCGGGTCGGCTCGATGTTCACTCTTTTCTTTACCGGCGAGAATGTAACCGATTACACCGGCGCCCTTCGTTCCGATCAGGAAATGTTTGCCAGGTATTTCCAGGGTATGCTGGAAGAGGGAATTTACCTGCCGCCCTCACAGTTCGAAGCGATTTTTGTTTCTCTGGCTCACTCGGATGAAGATATTCGCCGTACCATTGCCGCTGCCCAAAAGGTGTTCGCTCAGTTGGCAAGATAGACAGGGTTTGAGATAGGCAACGTTCAAGATAGGCAATAGGCAAGATAGACAACGTTCAAGAGAAACAGGGTTCAATAACAGGATTCAATAGAAATTCGGTGTTGTTAAAGAGGCTGTTGAAAAATAAGTTATCGGCTCTCGGCATGGTGATCACCGGAATGATGATCATCATGGCCGTGTTTGCTCCGGTTTTTGCTCCTCACTCTCCCAATCAGATTGATCTGGACCATCGCTTGACCAAACCAAGTGCGGATCACCTTTTAGGTCAGGACAGCCTGGGTCGGGACATTTTCAGCAGGATCATCTATGGCAGCCGGGTATCGGTGTGGGTGGGTTTCTCGACAGTTACCATGGCTACCCTGCTCGGTTTAATTTTTGGTGCTCTGGCTGGGTATTATGGGGGCTGGCTCGATGGGTTGATTATGCGGCTCGTCGATATCTTGATGGCCTTCCCAGGGATCTTGCTGGCAATTGCCTTGATGGCGGTATTGGGGCCCAGCCTTCATAACGTGATCCTGACCCTCTGCCTTATCGGCTGGGTCGGATATGCCCGCCTGGTCAGGGGGCAGATCCTTTACCTGCGGGAAACCGAGTTTGTCACGGCAGCCAAGGCCCTGGGGCTTGGCCCTTTTCGGATTATCTTCGGCCATATGCTGCCCAATATTCTGGGGCCTCTGATGGTTCAGGCTACCTTCGGTATGGCGGGAAACATTGTGGCCGAGGCGGGCTTGAGCTTTCTCGGTCTGGGGGTTCAACCTCCGACCCCAAGCTGGGGAGCCATGCTGAATGAGGGAAGATCGGTTTTGCTCAGTACTCCGCATCTAACCACCTTTCCCGGTCTGGCTATCATGCTCATGGTTCTGGGCTTCAATTTTATCGGCGATGGCCTGCGGGATGCGGTGGATCCCAAATTGAAGATTTATTAGAGACGGGGGTCAGAATTCCAGAGTCATAATCCCGCAGTCAGGAGTCAGAATTCCGGAGCCGGGAAACACAATTCAGGATTGAGAAGACAGGACGTAGAATTCAGGATTTAAAATTCAGGAGTTAAAAGTAAAGAAATATGCCCATGCACAACCAGGAAATAAGAAAAAAAGTCGGGCAGATGCTCATGTTTGGATTTTCCGGGACCGAATTGAACGATTCCATCCGCCAGGTGATTCGGGAGCAGAAGATTGGCGGCGTTATCCTGTTTGCAGCCAATATCCTCGATCCAGAGCAGGTTCGTCGATTGTGCCGGGACCTTCAGCAGTGGAACCGGCAGGAGGGGAGTGAATTTCCACTCCTGATCGCCATTGATCAGGAAGGCGGAAAAGTATCACGGATACCCTGGCTGGTGGAACAATATCCCGATCCTGTTCTCCTTTCGAGTCCGGGGAAATCTCCGGATGACGCCTATCATTTCGGGTATGGTCTGGGCAGGGAATTGTCCCGACTGGGCATCACGGTGAATCTGGCCCCTGTTCTGGATGTCCTGTCCAATCAGGAAAATACCCTTTTAGCCTTGCGATGTCTGGGGAAAGAGGCTGAAAAGGTCGCCGATCTGGGAGAGTGTTTGATCCGGGGGCTTCACAGCGGCGGGGTATTGGCCACAGGCAAGCATTTCCCCGGTCATGGGGATGTCAGGGCAGATTCGCACTATCAGCTTCCTGTCTCTGACTGCACGGTGGAAACACTCCGCTGCAGGGAACTCATACCTTTTATCAGGGCTGTGCAGGCAGGCCTTGATATGATCATGACTGCCCATATCCAATACACCTGTCTTGATCCGGAATATCCGGCCACTCTCTCCAAAAAGATTATCCAGGGTTTATTGCGGCGGGAGTTGGGATTTCGGGGGATAGTCATCACTGACGATATGACCATGAAGGCCATTACGCACCATTTTACCCCCAGGGAGGCTGCTTTGGCCGCAGCCGGGGCAGGGGTGGACATCGTCCTGGTCTGCCATGAGCCTGACCAGCAGCTTCAGGCATGGGATGCCTTGATGGCAGGGTATCGGGATGATGAAAAGACCCGGTCGTCAATCGAGCAGGCCAGCCAAAGGATCATCGAGTTTAAGGCTAAGTGGCAGAAATTGTTTGCCCTTATATAGGTTTTATGGTAATGTGGCTGATTATCCAGCTATAAAATTTAACAAATGAATACTCTATTGGTAAATGAATACTATAGTGACATATGAATACTATAGTAGTAAATGAATACTATGTATGGGGAATTATGAATGTGTTTGGTGAATGAATAGTGTGTGTGGGGAATTATTAACGTGTAGGGAGTAAATTATGTTTGTACCATTGGTTGATTTAGTTGGCGAATATTGCAAACTGAGAGAGCCGATTCAAAAGGCTATTCAGTGGGTCTTGGAATCGGGACGCTTTATTTTAGGGCCTAATGTTGAAGCTCTTGAAGCGGAGATTGCTGCTTATATCGGTACAAGGTATGCAATCGGGGTTGCATCAGGAACGGACGCTTTACGCCTTGCCCTGGTAGCTGCAGGAGTGGACAGGGGAGATGAGGTCATTACCACCCCCTTCACTTTTATTGCCACTGCTGAGGTTATTTCTCTTTTGGGAGCGCGTCCGGTCTTTGTAGATATTGACCCAAAAACCTATAATATCGATCCAAAGCAAATCCGGGCCAGGATTTCAGGAAAAACCAAAGCCATTATTCCCGTTCATCTCTACGGCCAGCCTGTGGATATGAATCCTGTTCTGGAGCTGGCTTCCGAGTATGGGCTGAAGGTGATAGAGGATTGTGCTCAGGCTATTGGCGCGGAGTATAGAGGAAAAAAGGTCGGATCACTGGGAGATGCCGCGGCTTTGAGCTTTTTCCCGAGCAAAAATCTCGGCTGCTACGGCGATGGAGGTATGGTACTGACCAATGATGAAGAGATCTACGCCAAAGTGCAGCGGCTGCGCAATCACGGCAGCGAGCAAAAGTATGTCCATTCCATGTTGGGCTATAACAGCCGTCTGGATGAATTGCAGGCCGCCATTTTGCGGGTAAAGCTTCATGAGGTGGACGAAAATCGCGACCTGCGCAGGGAGAAAGCCCTGGAATACAATCACCGCCTGAATACGGTTGTAGTCACTCCTTATCAGGAGGATTTTGTCCTTCATGTTTATAATCAATATACCATTCGTGTCAAAAACCGGCCGGAAATCCAGGAGGGACTGAAGGCCAAGGGAGTGGCCACGGCAGTTCATTATCCGATTCCTCTGCACAAGCAGCAGGTTTACCATGACTTAAACTATGCAGATGATGATTTGCCCGAAAGTATGACTGCCAGCAGAGAAGTCC
>JBFMGO010000115.1:0-19238 GCA_040752695.1 bacterium | reverse complement strand
CAGAAGAAGCGCTTTTCGTCAACTTTTGGGAGTATACCCAAAGGAGTTCCTCCTGTCTACTTCCGGTACCTTTAATCGGGGGAAAAATTTTGGCTATCTTATTGAGGCCATGTCAGCACTCCATAAGGATGGGATAAAATTGCTTATTATCGGAGACGAGGTTGCGCCAAATGGCGAGAGCTCCCGACTCAAAAGCCTCACGCACCAATTGGGCCTCGATAACGTTATCATTTTTACCGGATGGCAAAGCGATCCATCCCCTTTTGTAGCCAGTTCCGATGTATATGTTTTCCCCAGCAGGTTTGAAGGCTCTCCGAATGCCCTGCTCGAGGCTCTTGGGTGCGGGGTCCCCTGCCTGGGAACCGAAATCGATGAAATAACGGAGGTTCTCCGGTATGAGGATTTGCTCTTCCCCCTGGATTGCCATGAGGTTCTCGTTAATAAGATAAAGCGCCTGCGGTTTGATGCTGATTTTTATCAAAGGGCCCGGATGTTATCCCATGAACGCTGCAATCATTTCCTCTTCGACTGGGAGCAGGAAATAGTGAAGATGGTCACTTCAGGTGATACTACTTCAGGTGATGCCACTCCAGGTGATGCCGCTCCAGGTGATGCCGCTCCAGGTGATGCCGCTTCACGTGATGTCACGTCAGGTGATGCCACTTCAGATGAGGGTCACGCCATCTGATGGCGGCAGGTGATTCATGACTATGATGCGGATTGCTATGGTTGGTACCAAGGGTATTCCTGCCAAATGGGGCGGTATTGAGAAGTATATCGAGGAGGTGGGAAAACGGCTGGTCGAGCGCGGGCATGAAGTAACGGTGTTCGGCTCAAGCTGGTTTTGCCGCGACTATGCCGGGAAAACATATGAGGGTATTCGCATTAAAGCTCTTCCCGTGATTCCTCTCAAAGCGACGGCTGCATTACAGAATGCCTTATTAGCTACTCTGTTTATTGTCTTTGGAAATTACGACATTGTCAACTGTCATGGATATGCCTCCTATTATTTTCTTCCCGTTATCCGCAAAGGAGGAAAAGCCACGGTAGTGACAACGCATGGTGTTGAATCAGGCTGGATGAATCCAAAGTATGGTCCTTTTGCGCGCTCTATGATCAGGCACGCTTTCAGGCTGGGGGTTACTCATGCGGATTCAGTGACGACTGTTGCCGATCACTTGCGGAAGAAGATTAAACAGGACTTTCAGGTAGACGCACAGGTACTTCCGAGCGGCCTCGACGAGGTTTTGTTGTATCCGGCTCAGGTCATCAGGGATAAGTATACACTCAACGGGTTGGATTACCTGTTGTTTCTCGGCCGGATTGATCCGATCAAAAGAGTGGATTGGCTTTTGGATTTACTTCCCGTATTACGAAAGGATATAAAGCTCGTCATTGCCGGCGGCGCCCAGGACCCTGCCACAAAGGCTTATTTACACAGTCTCAGGCTCAAAGCTGCTGCCAGCCCGCAGGTTATTTTTACCGGCCCGGTCTTTGGCAGGGAAAAGGCTGAACTACTCAGTAATTGTCTTACCTTACTGGCTCCCTCACAGGATGAAGGACTTCCTATTACGATTCTGGAAGCCCTGTCATATGGGAGGTTTTGCATTGCTTCAGATATTTCGGCACATCGTGAAGTGATGGAAAATGGAGTCAGCGGGTTTTTATTTCCAAAAGATAACAAAGAAGCATTTGTGCACAGGGTGAAGCGCATAACCGATGAGCCAAGAGAATCGGTAGAGTCGGCTGGCGCAAAAGCAAAAATGAGCGTATTGGGAAAATTCAACTGGGCTAGAACTGCGGAGCAGACGGAAGCCCTTTTCAGGAGTTTGTTAGATGAAAGGAAGTGAGAGTGGCATGATTAAATCACATTTAATGGGCTCAATCCCCCTTGAGGATGAGTTTCGGGGCATGGGAGCAGTCAGTTCAGTCATGAAAAGACTGATCCACACCGGGGCACGTCATTTACCCATGTTTCCAAGCTGGAGAGTAAGCCTCCACCGGATGCGCGGAGTAAAAATTGGCGAGGGCGTTTTTATCGGCTCAGATGTATTTATCGACAACACCTATCCTGAGAAGATAATTATTGAAGATCGTGTAACAATCATCTCCCGGACGTTCATTATCGGACATACCTTTATTCCGATTCACTTGAGACAGGTTTTTGAAAAAGATGCCATGACGAAACCCGGTGTTCACCTCAAAAAAGGGTGTTACATCGGCGGGCAGTGTATCATTATGCCGGGAGTCACCGTTGGAGAATGTTCTGTCATTGGTGCCGGTTCCGTTGTGACCAGGGATATTCCTGATTACTCGATTGCCGTAGGGATTCCCGCCCGGATTACAAGAACATTTAGTGAGAAAGAGGTAATTTTTAATGTATAAATGGCCCTTTCGCTAATACTACAGCGAGACTTTCAAAACCAGAAAGGCCGCCTCTCTGCGAGAGCTTGGATAATGTCTCGTTATACTGTCAGATACTCAAGTTAATAAACCGAGGGGAGGGTGAAATAGCAGGAGAAAACTGTACAATGAGTCAGTTCTTTCCATAGGGCAGGAGACGAATATTGCAATTTTTTTCATATTATGCAATTTTATTCAATATATAATAACTATTTAATTAATTAATTAATATATTTGTGATTAATATTGATTATTTAGAAAATAAAGAAATACATATAAAACAGGCATGATTTTTGCAAAAATATTTTCCATACTTTACTGAGTGCTGCTCTATCTGATCAAGTCATTGAAGAGATATTGTTGGTTACTCACTTCTAAGCTTTCACATCATAATGATACTGAGCTGAACCGTACGACCCTCTTTATGCAGGTTCCAAATACTTTTCTCTTCTCAACACTATTTTCCGCTAATTATGAATAACTTAACTACTGCATCTTTGTTGGCTTTGCCAAAAAATAATCTGTAAAATTGTCGGAAGTTGATGGTTAGGTTAGGAAATATAAATAGCAAAAATTCTGAGGGAGGTATAAGTATGCGTAAAAATTTTAATAAAATCATGTCGAAGTTTTTTATTGCTATGATTTTCTCTTTCATTTTAGCAACTTCTATAAATCAGGACGCCTTAAGCCAAAGTAATCCGCTCCAGTTTTCCACCACAGATTATTTTGATAGTTACTTTTTTCCTCCCCCTTATCCCTATTATGGCTTGGGCAATTTGTTCAACAACAGTTTATTCGACTACAATTACATTCCCTATAACAATTGCTCCTTTTGTACTCCATATCAAGAGGTTTGCTCCTCTCATATTACGTGGGATTATACTTGCCCTTATACCAACTATCGTGATAATATTGGATCACCACTGAATTATCCTTTCAACTTTTTATCAAATTACTTCAACTCTTGTTATCCTATCCCTCATTTTGAATATTCTTGCTATCGTCTCCCTTTTTCCAATTATCCGTTTAATATCCCTAATTACAATTATAGTTACTATCCTCATGGGGATTATAATTCTTGGTGGAATTGGGACTGGAATTTTTATACATTTTATATGTTCCCTACTCCCACTTCTATCAATGTGGATTTCAACAATATAACCTTCACAGAAGTTGGACAAACTCTACAATTGGAGGTAACAGGAAAATGTTCTGATGGAATTACTTCTGATATAACGAGGGCGGCTGGCACCACTTATATCTCTTCAGATCCCAATGTAGTCAAAATAGGTAACGATGGCCTGGCAATTGCTGTATATAGTGGTACAGCAACTATAACAGTAACTAATAGTGGTTATTCAGATAGTGTTAAGGTATCTGTTTATGGGCCCTGCTCTCCCTCCCCCTTTCAACCGCTACCAACTCTTGTAACACCGGATATGGCAACTGACGGTCAGCGTGTGGACCTCATAGACCCTCCTCCAGATGAAAACATGTGGGTCTTACTTATAGGATATCGATATAATAATACACCGCCAATGGTCTGTCGGCCAACAGGAGAGGGAAAAGAAAGGATCTATTATGGTTGTCAGCCCCTGATAAAGACATTTGTTTACGACCCTGACGGAGTTCCCTATCCTCATTATTGCTTTTTTGTACCAACGGATGCGCCATCAGGCGAGTATTCAATAAAGCTCCTCCCATCTGAAGGAGGATGCCCTAAAGATGAAGATGTTGAAGAAGGCAAAGATATTCCGTTACCAAGCCTGTTTGTCTTGCCGTCATATATTGTAACCACACTCCAGAACATACAGGTCCACGGTAATAGCGAAGATGACGAAGACAATCCCGCTGAGTTGGCCTTCGTATTTACGAGTCTTTCCGGGATTCCTTACCGCGAAGGCACCGGTGCAGCGTCCTTCGTTCAATTTTCCGGGGTGTTTCCCGGAGGGGATGAGGGTTCAGCACATATAACCAATGCGGATAACACCGAACTTTGGCTCGATCTCCCTTTGTACATTGGTCAGGAAAAGCTAATGGCCGCCAATGAATGGCTGGAGGAGTGTATTTCATATCCAGCAGCACTTGAGACGGTGTGCAAGACTGACTACGAGAATAAGAAGGGATTCTTTAGCGATGATTTCTATTTCTCAATAAGCGGAGTAGAGTACGATTCTAGCCCAAGCAAGGCATGGGGGGTTGCTGCCGGAGTTTTGACGACCGCTGTCGGTTGCTATATAAGTTATAAGGCTAAAATATTTAAGGAAGGGTGTCCCGTTTCTGGATCATTGGGTTATGTTGTAGGAAAGGCAGTTAATGATGCCTTAGAAGATGATGACGATAACCTTGGGATTGTCGAAGGATTATACCATCAAAAAATAGGTGGTTTCGGTTGGGAGGGCGATGATATAGAACAGGGACCATTCAGATTTGGCGGTCCTCTTAGAGGTGAAGAAAAAGGTAATATTGACATCTGGGTGCAAAATGAAAGAGTCTGCGGGCCGAGGATCTTACAATACAAGGTAACCCTGAAGTCAATTAAAATCACCGACGATTACGAAGAGGATGATTGCTCTCCGCCGAATGAGGTTTTTCTCCATTCGAGGGTATTCCTGGGAGGCTCAGGCTCGATATTATCCTCAACCAAGAGGTTTCCTGATTATGGGAGCTTCTGGTTGTTAAGCCAAGGCGAAACAAAAGATTTTGGAGCAAGTCCTTTGATCCTCGACGAACGGACCTATAGTGTAGAGACGGCTCCGGAAAGTCCGCTCCTATACATCGAACTCTCAGTATGGGAGGACGACGAGGGAAAAGATCTTATGGGTATTCATTCTTGGACAATCTTCTTTGAAGACTTCTTCGAATACTCCTATTCTTTCTATCCCAGCGAGAACGATGAATATACTCCAGAAGGTTATTTCATACGCCGGGTAAAAAGACAATATACCGCTTACGTGCACGGATATGCAGGGAGTGATAACCATTGCTGGGGCTGGTGGGCGCATGGATGGGATCCACAAGCTCATGAGGGTGCAGCGGAACTCACCTACGAGGTGGAGGCGACATGGCTAAAAATGACTATGAGATAAGAACCAATTTCTATGGAGCGTCATTAGATCGAAAAGTCGGTCCGTCCAAAGTGTCGTAGCCGGGTTAGAATCTGGGGTCGTTATAGCAAATGAACAAAACATAAGGAGGGCATCGGTGTTCGGTGCCCTCCGCTTGCTGTCTTTTCCAGATCAAGCCTTCTGCTTTAAGCCACTCCCAGAGATAGTGCTGTCAGACAAGTGCAGTCCCTCTCTGGCCTTTAATTCCCTTTGCACCTCTCCAAGGTCCACAGTTCAAAGGGGGTACCCCGACGGCTTCTGCAGAGCCAGGTTAATCAAACGGCTATGGTCTTGTTCACTATGTACAGGGGGTCTTCCTGACCGTGGACGATCTATCAGCAATCCCTTCTTCGTTAAATCGATTGATTCACTTGAGAGCTGATAAGTCTTGGCTATATCCAACCTTCTTCGCTGCTTTGTTTGCTGAAAGCTCCGGATTGTCCATTATGGCCTTAACCACTTGCGCTCTCTTAACCAATAACGGCTTTTTCCTTATGGAAATTAGCCAGACGGTTGATTTCTTTTCTTTCTGTTTTCGGTTACTTCTCTTAAGCTCAGTACACGCCGCGTTAAATACGCGACCAGCCAGTGTGTAATAATCCTTCGTCATTCTAAAGCGATAAGACCACCTAAGTATAAAGGAAAGAACATATGGAAGTTACTCCCCCGATCTGGGATAAGAAGAAGCTGCTTATCGGTTTCTTCTTGATAACCATAGCCTTTTTTGCCTGTTATTTTTCAACTCTCACTGGATTGATGCATATCTGGTTAGAAGAGGGTGACTATTCCTATGCCTTGTTAATCCCTTTCGTTACCGCGTACTTACTATGGGAGAAAAAGAAAAAAATCACCGCTACACCCCTGAGCACAAGCTGGATAGGTGGATTGCTGTTCTTTTTGTTTTTATTGGCAAGCGCCTATGGAATCCTGGGATCGAGTCCTACCGCTGTACGAATCGCTCTTCCCTTCGTTATTCTGTCAATAGCCCTGTTCTGTACGGGGAGGGATATGTTCAAGAATCTGGCTTTTCCCCTGTCGCTTTTCTTCTTGATGGTTCCCTTGCCAACCACGGTCCAGACCATGATCGGTGTACCGCTCAAGCGAATATCTACCGTGCTCGGTGAATCTATCTTGCGTTTCTTCGCTGTACCGGTTTTTGTCGAGGGGAATATCATAGACCTTGGCGTTACCCGGCTTCAGGTAGCTGATGCCTGTAGTGGACTTCGCTACATACTGCCCCTCCTTACCATCGGTATTCTTTTTGCCTATTTTTTTGAAAAGAACAAATTCAAACAGATTTTCCTGGTAATAACCACGATTCCCATCGCCATAGGAGTAAATGGAATAAGGATCGGATTAACCGGTATTCTCGCCCAGCGCTATGGGTCCAAAGTAGCGGAAGGATTTTTCCATGGATTCTCCGGATGGGTTATTTTTATGTCCGCCTTTGTCGTTTTGTTTATTTTCCATCGGATAATAAGCGTTATTTTTAAAAAAGATGTATCAAAAATACAAATTCCCGCAAGCAAAAACGAAAATGCAGAAAACAGAACAGAACCAAAGGGCAGCCTGATTCCAGTGGTCATTACTTCAGCCCTCTTATTTTCAGTGGCTATTCTGAGTTATACCACGGCAGCCCTCCCCGGCCTCGTTATTCAGAATGGCTTCTCATCCTTTCCACTTTCAATCAATGAATGGCAGGGCAGGAAAGATTACCTGGAACCTGAGATGGTGGCTCTGTCCGGCGCTGAAGAATCTTTCAGCGCAACCTATTGGTCAAAGACAAGAGAGCCTGTTTCTCTTTATATCGGCTATCGCGGCTCCCCTTTTGGAGAAAATGAAAATTTCTTTCACAGCCCCAATATCTGTCTTCCCTCTTCAGGATGGACAATCCTTTCCTCAACCACCCATACGATTTCAGATGTACCGCAATTTGGCTCTGTTACTGTTCGGGAAATGGTGGCTGAAAAAATGAACGAGCGCTGTGTAGTGTTTTTTTGGTTCCAGACCAAGAGCCGCACTTCGTATGATGTAAATATCAACCGCTGGCATCTGACTCTGCACGCTCTGACCAGAGATAATACTCATGACCTTTTCTTTCGGCTGATAACCCCTATAGGCCGGAATGAAAGTGCAGAGAATGCTGAAACACGCCTGGATACCTTTGCCAGGGAATCGATAGCAGCCGTGAACCAGTTTCTGGACGCGTATCAGAGTGAAAATCATGATCACCCTGTACATGATCACCCTGTTTCGGATTAAGAAGCCGTGACCACTGTGTATCAGGCCGAAGAACTATAACCACCAATGGCCCCATTGTATGAACTGGCCGGGGAATTCCAACGGCTTGTACTAAGCCTGTACTGAGCCAGTACTAAGCCTGTACTGAGCCAGTACTGAGCCTGTACTGAGCCAGTACTGAGCCTGTACTAAGCCCGTACTAGGCAGGACACTCCATCATGGATTATTTCATCTTATTATCTTTTGCTTTTCTCCTTACTACCATGCTCGTTCCGCTCTTTATAAAAGCGGGCACAAAATATGGGATAATTGACAGGCCCAGCGCGAGGAAAGTTCATACCAATCCGATTGCAAGAACCGGCGGGTTCGCTGTTTTCCTCGGGAGTATGATACCCTTTGTCCTCTATATGTTCGTCTCATCCAGGTCAAACCATCGTCTGCTATTGGGCATATTTCTAGGGGGCTTTTGTATTTTCTGTGTCGGTGCAATAGACGATATCAGGGAAATTGACTATAAGTGGAAATTTTTGGGGCAGTTTCTTGCTGCATTTGTTACGCTCTTCATCTCCCGCATCAAGTCAGATATCGTCATTCAACTTTGGCCTCGCTTTTCAGTAAATTTCCATCTTTTGAGCCTTCCGCTCTATTTTCTCTTTCTGGTCTCTTCCATCAATATCATCAATCTGGCCGATGGCCTGGACGGCCTGGCCAGCGGCATCTGCCTGCTCATTTTCTGTTGCACGGCTTTTTTTGCCTATATTTCAGAAGACTATCTCATTGTGGTTTTTTGCATGTGCATGATGGGAGGACTCATTGGATTCATGCGCTATAATACCTATCCGGCTATTGTCTTTCTCGGTGATACGGGGAGTCTGTTCCTTGGCTATGCAGTCGGTGTGTGCATGATTTTACTTTATTCAAACAGTAGCATGATCAGTCCGGTCATACCTTTATATATCGTCGGCGTCCCCATTATCGATACTTCTCTGGTAATTTTCGAAAGATATATGGATAACCGGCCCGTTTTTATGCCGGATAAGAATCACCTCCACCACAAGTTACTAAAAATAGGGTTCAGGCACAATGAAGCTGTCCTTATTATCTATTTAATGCAGCTTCTCATGATTATTCTGGCCTGGTTCCTATGGTTTGCCATCGATGGGGCCATTCTTGGCATTTATCTCCTTATGATCATTGCTGCCCTGCTCTTTTTACTTCTCTTTAAAAGAAAAGAGGCATCCGTTTCTTTCATCCGCAGGGAGCAAGACCGAAAAAGTTACCAGTTTCTTTCAAGGGTCACCATATCCCGCGTGACCCTATATTCTCTGCTTGGCGGAATGTTCCTGTTTTGCATGTCAGCTCTCCTGTCTGTGCGGTCGAGAATACCAAAAGACATCGGTCTCATATCCTTAGGCCTTATTCTTCTTATCCTTTTTTTCAAGAAGGCGAATTCAAAATATATTCAAAATATATTAAAGCTATCGGCATATTTCATATGTCTTTACCTTATATACGCTCTGGATTATCAGCCCAAGACCCTTTCGTCTCTCTATAATATCTTATTTACCGGCATGGGCATATGTTACGTAGTGTATATCATCTCCTCTGTAGAGAAAATCCCCTTTTTCAATATGGATTGCCTGCTCCTGGGTGTCGTAATTCTTGTCTTTTTCCTCTCCAGAGCCTACCCCTGGTTCAGTAATGTAGAGAATATCGTGATCCATACGCTTTTTACTTTCTTTTTCATCGAACTATTATTTTCCAGATATAAGGAAAGAAAATTACTGCTGCCCGTCTGTTTGACTCTTGCCACAGCGGCTGCCTGTGCATTCTGGTTTTAGAAATGTGCCATGAACAGAAAATGTAAAAACATCTTAATGATACTATGGCCATTTCCTCCCAGCGGGGAAGTCGGGTGCCATAGAAGCTTACGGTTTATAAAACATATCAACAAGTTTGGATGGTATCCTCATGTCCTGGCACCTATCGACGGTATCTATGGCAGTTATAACGACTCGCTTATTTCAGAGGTTGAAAACAAATGTACGGTATATAGAACAAAATATTTTTTTTCTTTTCATTTTTTGAGGAGTATGGATAATCCTCTTGCCTCTAAGATAAGAAACTCTTCTTTTAAAGTATGTAACCGGTTATTGATACCGGATGGAGTGATCGGATGGTTACCTTTTGCACTAAAAAAAGCCCATGAAATTGTAAAAGAAAATGAAATAGAGGCAATTTATGTAACAGGAAATCCGTTTTCATGTTTTTTAATCGGTGCTTTTCTTAAAAAGAAAACGAACCGGAAACTTGTACTGGACTACCGGGACCCATGGAATATTAATCCGTTGAATAAAAGAGGTGTGATAGGCAGCTTGCTTGAGCGGAAACTTGAAAGATTTGCCGTTTCATTGGCTGATTTGATCATTTTAAATACTCGAAGGTCATGCATTCAGTATAAAGAACAATTCTCACATAGTACCGATGCTGCTTTCATAACTATTGAAAATGCATATGATGAAGAATTGGAAGATTTTTTTGTCTCAGATGAAAGAGTAAAAGAAGAGGATGTATTTACGATCTTCTATGCCGGAAATTTTTATGGATCTCGAAATCCTGAGAAATTTTTTGAAGCATTGCACCTCATAATAAAGAGGATGCCTGCACTGAAAAATAAAATCCAATTTCATTATTTTGGTTTAAACAAAGAATCACAGTTCCATAATCAAATACACAGCCTGGGTATTCATGAAGTAGTCCGTTTTCATGCTTCTGTACCTATCAGAAAACTGATAAGCTCTTATCGAATTGCGGACATTTTGTTACTCATCAACCATCTGGATGAGGGGAACAGTCTTTTTATACCCCAAAAATTTTTTGAGTACCTGATGACTGAAAAACCTATCTTATGCCTCAGCAAAGAAGGTGCATTAAAAGATATCGTTCATGAAACCCGGTCGGGAACTTGTGCTGATCCTGAAAATGCTGAAGAAATAGCACAAAAAATAATAGATTGCTACAATAAATACTATATAAATAAGGAGAAACTCAAAATTGTAGGCAAACAAAACTATTCTTCTTTGGAGCAAACAAAAAGGCTCTGCTATTACCTCGATTCGATCGCTCTCAATCAGTAGGAGTTATTGGCAATTTTATCCAGCACACACAAGAGTATTTTTCATCATACAGGGTGTTATTCATGGTAATGGCCATGCATGATACACAGGATCGAATGCATCCCATATCAAATTCCCTATGAATAATCCTCATCGTGTAGATAAATAATATAAAATTACTCGCTAGTACTACAACGAAGCTTTCAACCGTCATTCTAAGCCTTCGCTCAGAATGACGTTGATAAGATAGCCAAGTGGAATCAAGCATCAGTGCAAGTTCCCACTTGAAAGTCTCGCTGTAGTACTAGAGAAGATAAATATTTAAATGAATATTATTATTCTATTACTTGTTAGTTTAATTGCGTTACTAACGGTGGTGGTATTCTTTATCAGCCGGAAATATTTTCTCTATTCGCTTTTTATCACCTACCCTGTTATCGCTCAGGCAGTCCGTATTACCATAGATTTACCTGGTTTTACCAGCAATGTATCCATGTTCTACGGATTTGTCGTTTTCTTGCTTACTCTTACCGGGATTTTCCTCTATCCATCATTTGACGATATTACTGTTGTAACCCTGTTATTTTTTTTTTACTGCCTCAGTACCTTTACCTTTTCTTCTTCTCCCCTTCTCACGATCAAGGAGTCATTGAAAATCGGTACATGGATGTTGCTGGTGCCATTTGCCATGCGACATATAAAAACGGAAGATGATGTATTCATGTTAAGTAATTTTTCTCTTTTCATGGTACTGGTCGTCAGCTTCAGTATTCTATTATCTAAACTAGGTTTATTTGGAAGAATGATAGGATATAATGCAGGAGTAACCGTTGCAATAGGTGGTTATTACAACCAGTCAGGCATCGCCGATATTTTCGCATTATGTATCCCTTTATTGTTATTGAATGTATTTTATAAGAAACGCCAGATTCTCTTTACGATCGGAGTTGGCATATCTTTTCTCTGTCTATTACTTACTTATGTTCGAGGATCCCTGGTGGCCTTCATTTTAGGCTTTTTCTACCTTTTCTATATTTTATTCCGTTATACGAATGTAAGGATATCTTTTCACTTCATAGTGCTATTTGCAATTGTATCAATGACGTTTGGTGTTTTTTATATGACAAATAAAGATACTGCCTTTTCAAGATGGAAGGTAGAGGCAGAATTATATAAAGAAAATAAAATTGAAAAGCTCGGATCAGGCCGCATTGGGGATATCGAGTTTTGTACAAACTATTATTTACATCAGATGGATTTTTTAAAAAAGATATTTGGGGATGGATTCGGAACGACTGGGCTCATAAGCAAGTCTGGAAAAATATCGCACAATGCATTTCTTCAGGTACTCCTTGGATGCGGGATTGTTGGAATATCGCTTTTTTTAATGTATCTAGCGCTTATTTATTTTAAGTTAAAGGCACTTATCATGAATATCAAGGAAAAAAAGATATTCGCTGCGTTAGGCTTAATGGTAACCGTAATGCTTATTTTATTATTATCCAGAGAAGGAGCGACAGAGTTTTTTTCCTTTTATGTACCTTCCATTTACAGTGGATCAATTATCGGTTTCTATAAACACAGCCTTTCAAAAAAGCCTTCGAAAAAGGTCCGTGTATGAAGATCAATATGCATTTTCTAAGAACGCGATTATGGGGAATCCATACATTTTTCTTGAAAAAGAATTGGCAATATCTACCAAGAACTCAACTTCAGGATGTCCAGCTTTCAAGATTGAGAAAACTATTGCCCAATTTCGTAGACAATCCTTATTATGGTACCATTTTAAAAAATGCAGGATTAACCTGTGAAAGCATAGAGAAAATTGAAGATATTGATGAAGTTTTATCTAAACTTCCAATCATAAGGAAGAATGATGTACAGAATAATAATCAGGTAATGCTCAATAAAAACGCCAAGGGAATACTGAGTGATTCGAGCGGCGGCTCTACCGGTTTGCCTGTCAATTTCTATCACGATGAACACTGGCTTGCAGAAATGGCAGCAAGTGTGCTCATCAATGATATCATGCAGGGTTGGTACTTTTTTAGACGGCATGTAAAACTCTGGGGTTCTCCCAAGGATATAAAAGAGATAAATTCACCAGCTGCAAGAATGCTGACCTGGATAAAAAACAGAAGGTTCTATGATACGTTTGATATGTCCGCAGAGCGCATGTGGAGTTACCATAACGATATGCAGAAATTCAAACCAAAAGTTATCTATTCATATGCTTCGTCTATCTACATTTTCGCCAAATTTATCGAATCGAACAATATCAAGCCTGATTATCCCACAGTTTCGATCATAACTTCAGCGGAATGTCTGAGCGATATCATGCGAGCCCAGATTGAGAAAGTGTTTCATGTACCGGTATTTGACCGATACGGGGCAAGAGAGGTAGGTTGCATCGCCGGAGAATGTAAAAAGCATAATGGCATGCATCTGCATATGTACGATCATATCATCGAATGCCTGGACCCCGTAAGCAGACAGCCGGTTTGGGATAAACTGGGTATCATTGTTATTACAGATTTGAATAATTATAGTTTTCCTTTTATAAGATACGAAATAGGCGATATGGGAATCTTAAGTAAAGAAGTATGCTCTTGCGGCAGGCAAACGTACCTTCTTAAAAAGATAGTTGGACGCATATCAGATACGATTACTACCAAAACTGGCCGGCTGATTCATGGCGAGTATTTTACACATGCCTTTTATGGTATCGAAAGTATAAAGAAATTCCAGTTTATTCAAGAGGAAAGAGATAAATATACTCTCAATGTCGTAAAATCTGAAAAGTTTCAGGAACAGGAACTGAATCAGGCAATCACTGAAATCTACGAAGCTGTCGGCCTGAACAGCACAATCGATGTCCATTTCCTGGATGATATTCCAGTGACCAAAAGCGGGAAATATCGATTTACTATTTCAAAAGTATAGCACTATAGTAATATAGCAGTTCTTACATATACCACGAACAAGTCATACCGTATTTAAAGAAATAAAATCCTAAAACATACCTATAACCGATCAATCAACTAATCAACCGGTCAATCAACCGATTAACTAATCAATCAACTACTATACTTTTGCACTTTTTAGCAACTAATGGGAATACCTATAGTTTCGTAATGTCTACCCGTCATTCCCGCGAAAGCGGGAATGACAAAAAGTGCAAAACTATAGTCAACTAATCAACCAACTATGACCATACCTTCTCTGAATTTCTCTGTTTCCGGTCCTATGACCCTTTTAGTCACTGGTGGTGCGGGTTTTATTGGTTCGAATTTTGTCCGTTACACGCTGGCACAAAGGCCGAACTGGCAGATTGTTAATCTCGATGCCCTGACCTATGCCGGCAATCTGGCCAACTTCAACGATCTTCCTTTGCAGCATGCGCAGCGGCATCAATTTGTTCACGGTGATATTCGAAACAGTGAATTTCTGGTGCATCTTCTGGCAGAGAGGAACTGTAGTGCAATCATCCACTTTGCCGCTGAATCCCATGTGGATCGATCCATCCTCGGGCCAGAGGCCTTTGTGGATACTAATGTCCTCGGGACCTTCCGCATCCTCGAAGCAGCCAGGATCTATTGGAAAGAAAAAGGGACTCAGGACAGGTTTCGATTCCTTCATGTCTCCACCGATGAGGTCTATGGCAGTCTGGGTGAGTCCGGCTATTTCACCGAAACTACTCCCTATGATCCCTCAAGCCCTTATTCAGCTTCAAAAGCTGCCTCGGATCATTTTGTGAAAGCCTATTTTCGTACCTACGGCTTACCTGCCATCATTACGAATTGCTCGAATAATTATGGTCCATACCAGTTTCCAGAAAAGCTCATTCCTTTGATGATCTTGAACATCCTTGAGGAAAAGCCCCTTCCTGTTTATGGTGACGGGAAGAATGTCAGGGACTGGCTTTACGTCCTTGATCATTGTGAAGCGCTTTTACGGGTTCTTGATGCTGGATCGCCTGGAGAGACCTATAACATTGGTGGAAATTCAGAGAGAAAAAACATCGATATTATTCACCGACTCTGTGACCTTCTGGATAACCGCCTCGGGCGCAGCAAAGAGAATTCGAGCCATAGGCTTATCCGCTTTGTTCACGATCGGCCCGGCCATGATCGCCGCTACGCCATCGATGCTTCCAAGATCCGGAAAGATCTTGGCTGGAGTCCCCGGCATCGCTTTGAGCAAGCGCTGACTGCAACCGTTGACTGGTATATAAGTCATCTGGAATGGGCAGAGGCCGTACGAAGTGGAGAATATCGCACATGGATCGACCTCAACTATCAAGGACGTGATGATCTCCATAAAGGCCTAACGACATCATAACATAACGGCATCCTGACATAACAATATAACAACATCATGACATCATGACATTATGAAGGAAGATTCATCTTTGAAAGTAAAGGACTATACTTTTACACTTTTTGTCATTACGGAGTTATTGGTATTTCAAGCAGTTACTAAAAAGTGCAAAAGCATAGTAAAGGAAACAAACTGATATGAAAGGAATCATTCTGGCCGGAGGTTCCGGGACAAGGCTCTATCCCATTACTCAGGTCGTAAGTAAGCAGCTTATGCCGGTATATGATAAGCCGATGATTTATTATCCCCTTTCTGTCCTTATGCTGGCAAAAATCAGAGAGATCCTGATTATTTCCACCCCTCGTGATTTGCCCATGTTTCGAGAACTTTTGGGAGATGGAACCCAGTTGGGACTTTCTTTCAGCTACGCCGAGCAACCTCATCCTGGAGGACTGGCGCAGGCGTTCATCATTGGCTGCAACTTTGTGGGAAGCGATTCGGTTTCTCTTATCCTGGGGGATAACATCTTCTACGGTAATGAGTTAGGCAGTATTCTTCACCGGGCGGTTTCCCAGGGGGAAGAAGGGGCAACGGTTTTTGGATATTGGGTAAAGGACCCTGAGCGTTATGGAGTTGTGGCCTTTGATGAAACAGGATGTGCAAAGAGCATTGAGGAAAAGCCAGCGAACCCGAAATCTCATTACGCCGTAACCGGCCTTTATTTTTATGATAACCGGGTGCTGGACATTGCTGCCGGGCTTAAACCTTCAGCCCGGGGAGAGTTGGAAATTACCGATGTCAATCGGGCCTATCTGTCTCTGGGTGCTCTGCATGTGGAAAAACTGGGCAGAGGCATTGCCTGGCTCGATACCGGTACCCATGAGTCTCTTCTCCAGGCATCGAATTTTATCGAAGTTGTAGAACAACGGCAGGGTTTGAAAGTAGCCTGTATTGAAGAGATTGCCTATCGTTTTGGCTATATCACGGCTCGCGAGGTGGAAGACCTGGCAAAGGGATTGGTCAAAAATGGGTATGGTCAATATCTGATGGATATGTTGAGAGGAGATAAAACCTGACTATGAACATTCATGGAACCTTACTAAAAGCATCCATTCGCTCTAAGGATCGTTTCCTGGTATTCGGCTCTCCAGCTATAGAAGACGACGAGATTCAGGAGGTGATAGCCAGTATGAAGAGCGGTTGGCTGGGTACCGGTCCAAAAGTTGCCCGGTTTGAAAACGATTTCAGGGCTTATAAGGGGGCATTTTATACTGTAGCAGTCAACTCCTGTACCGCAGCCCTGCACCTGAGTATTCTGGCTGCCGGGCTGAAGCCGGGAGATGAGGTCATCACTACGGCCATGACCTTTTGTGCCACGGTTAATGCAATCATGCATGCCGGTGCCAGGCCGGTTCTGGTAGATATTGACCCGGTAACTATGAATATGGACCCGAACCAGGTCGAAGATAAGATTACACCAAAAACACGAGCTATCCTTCCCGTTCATTTCGCTGGCTATCCCTGTGAAATGGATGCCCTCTGCGATATTGCCGGGCGTAACGGATTAAAGCTGATTGAAGATTGCGCTCACGCTATTGAGACTGAATATAAGGGCCGTAAGGCTGGTACGTTTGGCGATTTTGGCTGCTTCAGCTTTTATGTTACCAAAAACATCGTTACTGGTGAGGGGGGCATGGTCCTGACCCGCTGTGAGGAAGACGCTGCCCGCATTAAGGTCCTGGCTTTGCATGGTATGAGCAAGGATGCCTGGAAGCGCTTCAGTGACGAGGGATATAAACACTATCAGGTTGTGGAGCTTGGCTTCAAGTACAATATGATGGACCTTCAGGCTGCAATTGGCATCCACCAGTTGCAGCGGGTCGAGCCATATTGGCTCAGGCGGCAGGAAATCTGGCAACGGTATACCGAAAAGATGAGCGAACTGCCCCTTGGCCTGCCGATGGATGCCGGGTCCGGAATCCGGCATGCCTATCACCTCTATACCATCATGGTGGATGAGACGCGAACCGGTATCAGCCGTGATGCCTTCCTGAATGCCATGACCAGCCATAACATCGGTGTCGGCGTACACTACCTGAGTATTCCTGAACACCCCTATTACCAAAATATTTTTGGCTGGAGACCGCAGGACTACCCAAATGCCATGCGCATCGGACGACAGACAGTGAGCCTGCCCCTCTCGGCCAAGCTGACGAACGAAGATGTCGAGGATGTAATCGAGGCAGTGAAGGAGAGTGTGGATGTCTGAGATAAAAACGTGCCTTTCGACCTGACAGCTACTTTGATTTGGTAATTTCAAACAGGTTACTTGCTGCAAGTACCTCCCAGGGGCATTGAGACCATAGTTAAATCCTTATCGAGATTGGGGAGCTCTATTTACCTGAATGAGATGACTGATTCTGATTATACTGGTCCGTCACAATATTGGTTCAAACATGATTATAACCAACTACCGATTTAAAATGGTTTCTCGATAGTTGAGCATGGAAATATCGGAAAGCAAACTTGGGTGTTATATAAAAGAGAAAAATATGCCGAAAATTTCTATAAATATCCCAACCTCTGAGCGTGTTCACGTATTGGGTGATGTTCTAAAAAGGGTACAGGAACAAACTTGCAGGGATTTCGAAGTAATAATTGTTGATGATTTTTAGGAAGACAATGGTGAAACCCAAAAGGTTGTAGAAACGTTCAGAGATTGTAATGATAAATATAAAGTATGATATAAACCTTGATAGGAATAAAAGTCCAGGAGGTGGTGGTACAATAAAGTGAGTACTGATTACAAGATTGATCACATAGTGAAGAAAGCATACCAGGAGGCTCATAGGTTATGGCTTCATCTGTGTGAACAGCAGCGGCGGAAAGTGGTTTCCAAACTTCTCTTACGATCTGATGAAGCTCCGCATTATTATGATTCCGATGAAGTATTTGAGCGACTACAGAGGTCATATAGGCCATTGCCAGAGTATGGATATGATACATATAATACATGGAAACGGGGCACTGAGCGCACTCTTAATCTTCTTGAAATAACTAAACTGCATGCTCCTGGCTTAACTATGCTGGATGCCGCGTGTGGAGATGGGATGACTGGTTATGCGCTTTCATGTTATGGGCATAGAGTAACTCTTACTGACATCGAAGACTGGAGGGATATCCGTGCAAAGGAATTGCCATTTATGCCTGCTAATCTGAGCATTGAATTACCATTGGATTCCAATTCATTCGATTTGATATATTCGTACAATGCCTTCGAACATTTGGATGATCCATCGGTAGCACTGAGAGAACTTGTAAGAGTCTGTAAAAAAGGTGGTTATATTTATATTGAATTCGGCCCTATTTATTCAAGTCCCTGGGGTTTGCACTCGTATAGAACGATTCGAATGCCATATCCTCAATTTCTTTTTTCAAAATCGTTTCTTGAAGTTAAATTGGAAAAATTGGGAGTGTATGATCTCGGCAGGAAATGCTTTTCCTTACAGCCATTGAATCAATGGCGAGTTAGCGACTTTGACTCCTTATGGCAACACTCCCAGTGTGAAATTGTCTCTCACTCAGCATTCGTAGATAATACGCATTTAGATATTATTAAAAAATTTCATTTGGCATTTACCGGCATGGGACTTACTATCGAAGATGTAACTACTCAGGCATTAGTTGTTATGCTCAGGAAAAAATAGGATATATGAGGATCTTAGTGATCCTTTCGCTAACAAAATACGCCATTCGAGAGGCCGCTATAGGAGCCGACGCTGTGATTGACGGATTGATTGCTTCTCTACGTACTTAGCGATAGGACCACTAAGTGGTCCTATCGCTAAAGGTGCAAGCCTAACATTTTTTCAACTCATTTGACTGGAGACCGCAGGGTTATCCAAACGCCATGCGCATCGGACGCCAGACAGTGAGCCTGCCCCTCTGGCGACTTTTCTCGATAAAGACATAAAAGGACAGAATCCTTTTATGTTCAAATAGATATCAACCAAGAACTTGAGTCAAGTGCATACCACAGATCCCCCCCCCA
>JBFMGO010000114.1:0-19353 GCA_040752695.1 bacterium | reverse complement strand
GAGAAAACTTTCTATCTCTGCTTCCAACGCCTCTGCTAAAATCCTCCTGGCTCCTTGGCGGATTATACTGGTGATAGGATCTTCACTATCTGCTTCTTGCCTTTCCAATTCAACTACGTTATCTTTACTCATGGTGCGTGTATCCTTTCATTTTGGTTAATTCAAAATGCTGGGGTTATTTTTGGGAAAAATCACCCTAAAGGATACACCACCTAACCCTCCATACACAACTTTCAATTATAACTCAGTGGCCCATGGTGTTTGTCGACCGCTCCTCAGTGGGAATGCAGCTCATTATGAACGTTACGGTAATCAAAATATCATTTGTTATAATGATTATGATTTTTTTGCAGCTACAGATTGGGCAATAACCGAATTGGCTACTGTGATCAATTGTAGTTTTGGCGGTGATTATAATCTTATTTTACAGGAAAAAGATTTCTATCTTGATCACATAGTACGGGATTACGCGAGAACTGTAGTCGTAGCAGCAGGCAATACATCCGCTCGCCTTTGTGTAGATGACGTGACTTGCAATGTCAATTCCCCTGGTCTTGCATGGAATGTTATAACGGTTGGTGGTTACTATGAGAGGAATACACCCAAGGATTGGACAGATGATATAATGTTTTTATGTTCCTCATTTAAAAATCCACAATCTCTTTCTCCACATCTTGACCGGAGGAAACCTGAAGTTGTTGCACCAGGACAGGGAATTGCTACACTGGACCTAAACAATACCATCTGTTACTCAAGATTTGGCACAAGTTATGCTGCACCGCATGTTACGGGAGCCGTTGCATTATTAATTGATAAATCTCCGGCTTTAGAGTCCTGGCCTGAAGAGATTGCAGCTATCTTAATGGCTTCTGCTATTCACAATATACAAGATGGCAAAAGCGAAGAAGACGATCCAAACATCAACCCCAACGCCAACCCCTTTTTGCATGATAAAGATGGGGTCGGTGCTATAGATATAGCTAGTGCTATGAAAGTTATTGATGATGGATTAAATAGCCATCACACATTTACTGCTGCTCAGGTCTTTCCCTATGATATAGCTTTTAATGCTAATCAGGATGACAAAATAAGGGCTGTAATCCGTTGGGATTCCAAAAGTAACCCTGAAGATCCTAATAATCCATATCTTATTCGGGACAGCCTAGAAACTGATTTTGATTTACAGGCCCTTGATCCTAATGGCCAATGTATAATGTCTTCGGCAAGTTATGATAATAATTATGAAATCGTAGGATTTCCTGCAACTACACTCGGCAATTATAAGATCAGGATCACGTGTAATCGGTTTGATGGAAGTGAAGAATACGTAGGCATCGCTATATGTAAGTATTAGGCTTATAATTATCAATAACTTGATTAAGGGATAGCGGCTTTACCTTCGTAAGACGGTAAAGCCGCCCCTTCATGATGCAGAGCATCTAATTACGTAATCAGGAGGCTGCCATGTACAGTAAAAGATTATTGAGAGTTTTTATGCGCATTTTCATTACGGAAGCAATAGTTATACTTATAGTTACGGGATTGAATTTTAAATGCTCAATGGCACAGTCAAACCCTGAAGGGTGTATTTATTTCTATGGCATGGAATCCTGTCAGAGTATATCCCAACAATATGATGCCTCGATCTATTGGGATTACATTAAGGATCTTGAAGAGGTAAAGTCTGTCACTTCAGAGAAAGCTTATTCGGTTATTATCCTCTCGTATAACGATACCTTATCTGGTGCTGATGCTGGTAGCGGTGGTTATCCGGAATTGGAAGTTATCATATCATCTATTCCTGAGATAGGAAAAGAGGTAAAAGTATGCATTGTGAGACTGGATTCCCTGACACTTAATTTAATGGGAATCGCCAATTTGACCTATCCGGTGGAAAAAGAGTTCAGTTTAGAAGAAGCTATTTCTATTATGCGAGAAACTCGCAAGGAGATATACGGAGAATATTATGATGATTTTTTCGCCTATGCTGATGACAATCTCGACAAAACAAAAGTACAGCTTTTGGGTGGGAATTATATCTATACATATCCTACAGATGAGATTGGCGGGACCATAGCAGTAAACAAATATGCAGGAAAAGCCATATTCTATATCGTTGCCACTTCCTTTAACGAAGCAGTATGGTCGCGAGGGGAGCCGAGTATCCCTCAAATCACACCTTTTCGTGAAAGAAATATATACATTCCAGGGATAGGGTCGCCAGGGATAATCGGTCAAGAGGTTCAAATTCCGGTGAGAATTCAAAACGCACCGTATGAGGTTTCCACCTTTGATTTCGAAATTGCCTATGATTCAGACGCCTTTGAATATACAGGTCTTAAGCGAGGAAACTTAACAGAATCTTTCGAGACTGTAGAGGCATATCCAATTGATTCGGGCAGGATTAAAATCAAAGGGCACTGCGATGTATCCGGCGGATGCCCTATCTCTCAGTGTGCGAGTGGTTTTTTGGTTATGTTGAAATTCAAACTTAAAAGTGAGCAGGAAGGTAAGGGTTATCTTTTTCAATTAGAGAACTTAGGGGGCGATATAATCCATTTTCCCAAAATAGGAGGATTTTTCCGCATAAGTTGCACCAGCGATATCAATGGGGATGGTATCATTACTCCTGCGGATGCTCTGCTTGTTTACAGATGTCTTCGAAAATCCGGCCCCTGCCCCGATTGCTCCGATACGAACAGGTCAGGTGGAGTTAATGGATTTGACGTTCTCGATGTTTTTATGAAATACCTGCATTCGTCGTTTTCCCCCATAACATCGGATTCCGAATGTTTAATGACACAGCCAGGGCCGGACGGGAATGTTTTGCCTTATCTTATGCCACAGGATCTTATGCCACAGGAGGGATTTGACATCGGAAATGAACTTAAGCAGAATGTTTCGCTTATCTGGGAAAAGGTGAGGGGACTTGAGGAAGCGAAATTTGTCACTTCACAAAAGGCTTATTCAGTTACAATCCTCGGGCATTCGTATACGGTTGGAATATTCGACCCTGCTACTGCCGAATGGGTAGCCGTATTATCTTCTATTCCTGAAGCAGGAGAAGAGGTAAAAGTAATGATAGTGAGAATAGATTATCAGACATTCGATGTAAAGGGAATCGACAGGGCTACCTATCCAGCGGAAAAAGAGCTCAGCATGAAAGAAGTCATCCCCGTTATGGAGAATCAAATAATGGAAGAACACAGAGGTAAAGATGATCCAGAGAATACAGAGGACAACGAGAATACAGAGGTTAACGAGGGTGATGAGGGTAATGAACCGGATAGCGGATTCACTACCGTCAATACTGTCGATGAAGAAAAAGTACAACTTTTAAGTGGAAATTATATTTATTCATATACTTCAGGTGATAGCGGTGGGACCATCATTGTAAATAGATATGCAGGCAAGCCTATATTTTGGGCAACTACAGTCTGTAATGGACAGGGAAGACTCGTCATCCCTTCCTGTTCACCTTTGCCCGAAATAAATATTTATATTCCAGGGACAGGGACTCCAGGGAGAGTCGGTAAAGAGATTCGAATTCCGGTAAGAATTCAGAATGCACTGTGTGAGGTTCAGTCCTTTGGTTTTGACGTTACCTATGATGTAAACGCTTTTGAATATACAGGCCTGGAGCGGGGAGACTTGACAATGCCTTTTCAAACAGACCTGAATGGTGCATTAGAAGGAGTTCGTGCTCATCAGGTTACTTCTGGCAGACTCAGAATAGGGGGATATACCGATGAACAGGGTATTGTACAGGGTGCAAGCGGCGATTTGGTTTGGCTGATATTCAAACTTAAAAGTGAGGAGGAAGGTCGCTGCTGTTATTTGCAGATCGAGAATTTACAGGACGATATGGCTCATTTTTCCAAAGAGGGAGGATTCTTCTGTATGAAGTGTGATGGAAGTGGTGACCTTAATGGGGATGGTCAGGTTACTCCTGCGGACGCTCTGCTCGCTTTCAGGTGCTACCTTGAACCCGGCACCTGTCCGGCATGCTCTGATGCAGACAGGAACGGTATGGTAACTCCGAAAGACGCTCTTTGTATTTTCCAAAAATACCTGGGAACTCCTTCCTGATTAGATGAGAGATGACACGATTGCACGCAAGAAAGGGGACAGATTTATTGTGCGCCAGGCCAAGCCTGGATAATCCAGTTGGTTGAGAAGCCAACCTGGCAAAGTCTAGCCAACAGCCAGAACCGAGTTTTGCATTTATGCGGGTAACCGCATGGGTGAAGCGTAAACAGGGAGACAGTAGGCCGTAATCCTCAATAAGGTGAAGGTGAATCAGCTCCGAAAATGTCCGGTAGTGGAGTAAGCCGAGGTGATAATAAACACTGAAGGCAGCAACAAGTCATCGGTTAAAAAGGCGAGATGGCGGCAACTCCACCGGGGTCACAGGCCACGGCATGCTGTCGAAAGGGTTATGCAGGAACCTGGGAGGACCTATGTTTTCCTTTAGGCTCTGGGAATATCTTCGGGCTGTATAGTATAGGCGGGTTTACGGGTGTCCCGCTGACCAAAACCCAACCTGCTGGCGCAAGGAGCGTCGCGAGCAGCAGGGCGAAGAAGAAGCCGCTTCTATACAACCAGGGAGAGTTGAGGGAAGACCGATGCAAACCTGAAGATAGACCAGGGACAAAGGTATCCAAAGCCGAGCGAAACGAGGCTTGGGAGAAGAGACGTAGGTAGTCGGATCAACCCATAGTACTGGTGATGCCGGGTAATGCCGGAGTAGGGAAGGGGTTGACAAACAGATGCAACGAGGAGGTGAAACAATTGCCAGACGCAGAACTGGGAAGTAAATTGTCAACAAAGCTGAATCGACTATCAGAGATAGCAAGTCAGAAACCAACCCTGAAGTTTACTTCATTAGCACACCTGTTGGATAAGGAATGTCTGAAGGAAAGCTACACGGAGCTCAATCCGAAGGCGGTAGCAGGCATAGACGGAGTAAGTTACAAGGAATACGGGAAGGAACTGGAGGCGAACATAGAAAGGCTGGTAGAGCGGCTGAAAAGCGGAGAGTACCGAGCCGTGGATATAAGGCGGGCATGGATACCGAAGCCCGATGGAGGACGGCGGCCATTAGGCATACTAGTGCTGGAAGATAAGATAGTGCAAAGAGGAGTAGCCAGGATATTGAGTGCCATATACGAGCAGGACTTTCTTGATTCATCGTACGGGTTCAGAGAGGGAAGAAATGCCCATGAGGCGCTCCGAGCGATAGAGCTGAGCATTATGCAAGGTGGAGTAAACTGCCTGCTGGATGTGGATATACGAGGCTACTTCGATCATATTGATAGAGAATGGCTCATGAAAATGCTGCACGAGAGAATAGCGGATCGGACCATATTGCGGCTGATAGGTAAGTGGCTTAAGGTAGGTGTATTGGAAGAAGGAAAGAGAATATCCACAGAACTGGGAGTACCTCAAGGGTCGGTGATTTCTCCAATCTTATCAAACATTTATCTGCATTATGTACTGGATTTGTGGATCAAATGTGTTGTAGCGCACCAAGTGAAGAGCAGGGTTTATCTCATACGGTTTGCTGATGACTATGTCATAGGATGCACAAACCGGCAAGATGCACAAAAGGTGTGGGAGATGCTACCTGCCAGGCTGGAGAAATTCGGGCTGGAGATAGCGAAGGAGAAGAGCCGGCTTATTGAATTTGGCCAGATAGCTTATATGAGAAGCAGGCAAAATGGATGCAAACTGAGTACCTTTGACTTCCTTGGATTTACGCATTACATGACGAGCGATAGAAAAGGAATGCCAAAGCTGGGACGCAAGACGATAGGTAAGCGCATGAGAAGAACATTGATTGCGCTTAACGATAAGCTCAGGAGACTCAGAAACGCAATGCCTGTGCAGGAATTGTATAAGTATCTGTGCCGAATACTGAAGGGGTACTACAACTATTTTGGGTTCGCCGGGAACGCAGCAACGCTCAATAAATTTGCTGATGTGGTCAAGAAGATGTGGTTTAAGTGGCTTAACCGCCGCAGCCAGAAGAAAAGCTTTAACTGGGATGAATTTATAGCGTTCCATAAGCAATATCCCTTACCGAAACCCAAAATAGACAGGGGCTATAGTTGGATCTATGGCAGGCAAGACTGTGAATCTGTTTGAAGAGCCGGATGCGGGAAATCCGCACGTCCGGTTCCGTGAGGGGCGGGAGGGGAAACCCTCCCGTCTACTCGACTTTGTTCTTCGCCTGGCTCTTGTCCACGATAAATATAAATCTATCCCCTTTTTCCATCCCTTTTTCCATCCATATGGACAAGATGAAGCTGGATAGAATGGAGTTCAACAGAATAGAATCGAGCTCAATAGAATCGAGCTCGATAGATATGGAGTTCAACAAAAAGGTATGGCTCCTGCTGTATTTTTTATTCCATAATAGATGTAGTTAATCACCGTCTTTCTATCTGTAGAGAGTCACGTATATCTATCCAAAAGAATAGTATGGATAAAGAGATAGATACTGAGCATGTATCTGCCCTCAATTGAAATGATGAGGTAATGAAAGGCAGGTGTATTTCAAGTAAAAAGAAGTTGAAGATTTTTGAAGCAAGAGCTTGTTTTATGATCGGAAGGTAAGCCTCTATCGATGCAGGTACGTATAAGCTTCTAAAAAGGGAAGAAGAAGTGCTCAGTAATTTCAGCAAAGTCAGCAGGACCAACAGGACCAACAAAAAAAATAAGCAATGTAATACTGTTGGCAGGTTTGATACTTGCGTTACGTTTTTATGGTTGAAAAGCATAATTATATTATCCTTAAGGCAAGTATTTTTTATCCTTTTGCCGGATGGTAACCTTTTCCCCTGCAATTCTATTTACAGCCCCTCCCCTCAGCCCGATAGTATCAGGCTTTGGAGGGCTCTTCTGCACTCCTTATCTTGCCACAACATAGCAAATCTCTTCATGGAAGCATTTCCTCTTCGGTATTATCACTGCTTTCTGGATCTCCCAAGACGCCTGTTTGTCCGGAAGGCTATACACCTGTGCGGTGTTCCCCTTCCTGCTCGGGCTGCAGGGGAGCTCCTTTCCCAGCAGCGAGTAATTCAAGGCTTACGATCTGGGTTAGATTTATAGGCTTACAATCAGGCTATACTTTTGTACTTTTTGTCATTCCCGCGAAAAGGCGGGAATGACGGGTAGTCATTACGAAGTTATTGGTATTTCAAGCACTTACTAAAAAGTACAAAAGCATAGAATCAGGCTTATACCATTTCCAAATTCAATTGGTGCATAAGTATCCTTGTGGCCAACGCTTCAAGGAAATGATTTATGCCAGGTTTCATGTGAGAAATGGTATTAGATTTCTAATTATGGTTATGATCAGGTTTACGATTACAGGAGGAAAATCTTATGCAAAAAACATGTCTTTATAAGGTCCCGGCAATTAATGTGTTTCTTTCCCCTGTTCTTTCCCTGGTTCTTATCATGGCCGTTTTCATGGCCCTTTTCCTTGCTCTGACAGCGATCGAGACGCAAGCTTATTATTCCGGATATCCTTATGGCGGATGGAGTCAGCCCTCCAACTATGGCGGCTTCTGGCCGTATTCTTATTCTGGTAATTACAATACCTGGGAAAATCTTCTCTGGCAGCCATTGTCTCTCTGGCAGTCATCATCTCCCTGGCAGTCATTGTCATATAACTCTTACTCTTATAACCCTTACTCTTACAACTATAATTACTATCCTTCCATACTACAGCAGCAGCAGTATTTTACAGCACAACAGTATCCTTTCAGCAGTTATATCAACAGCCCGGTCAGCATCCCTTCATACAGCCTGGCAAGCTGGCTGCCGGGTCTTTATTCATATTGGGGAGCGCCTTCCTTTTTACTTCCGGCTGATATCGGCAGTAACGGCGTAACTTACACGCCTTATGATTACTGCCTAACTACTGGCCAGAACTCACCAGCGCCTGGTCTTTACGGCAAACCGGCAATTTATCTCTATCCGCAGAAGGATACTCGGGTAAGTGTCAGACTTGATATCGACGGTAAGTTTACCAAAACGATCCCTCCATATGGTGACGGATGGGATGTCTTTGCAACGGCAGACGGCACTATAACTACTGATGAAGGAAAGCAATACGATTATCTTTTCTGGGAAGCCAGGCCCAATAAATTAGAGTTACCCGATAGAGGCTGGATAGTTGCTCAAACCGACCTCAAGGAATGGTTTGAGGAACATCTGCCTGAGCTTGGGCTCAATAAAAAGGAGAGTGAGCAATTCATGGAATACTGGCTGGATCGGCTTAAGGGGCGAGGCTATTATGAGATTAAATTGTTGAGCAGCTCATTTTTAGCGAAATACGCTAAGCTGACTATTACTCCATCTCCTGACACCTTGATACGGGTCATTTTTCACTTCACTCCACTGGATGAGCACAAGGCACTGGAAGCTCCGGTAATCGAAGCGCCGGAAAGAAAAGGCTTTGTCGCTCTTGAATGGGGCGGCATTCTCGGTGAGGGAAATGGGAATAAATAATACTATTAACTGAAACAATGGGGGCATCTTCACCGCGATAGCGGGAGGATGTGTGTCCACCAAGACAAAGCAATTCCATAGAAACTGGCAGGAGATTATGGAGCTTTTGTGGTGGACACACTCTGCCCCGCTTGTGCAGCATGGGTAAGTCTTCCGCTGATTTTTTCCACAAAGAGGAACGAAGAGGAGGGATGGCAATAGATAAGATAAGAAATGATGAAGAAATGATATAGAATCAGCCTGCACTATTTCCCAACTGATATAAAAATTGATATAATCTATTATCAATGGGTATCGATCAATTTTTCAATATTTATGGTGAGGCTGGTTTAGGCTGTTTATCATGGGACTGCCCCACACAACTCTCGACAGCATCGCTCAATAGATAAATAAGGAAAGACGGAAAATAAACCACATGAGAACCATAACAAGGCAGGTCAGGTCATCAGGTATTCCGTTTTTCTCCATTAGCATAACGAATCTGACAGTTGTTTGCCTTATCCTTCCCGCTTTCTTTGGCATCCCCGCCATCTATGGTATCTTTGCAGTCTCCGCCAGTTTTGCCCAATTACCAACCCTGGATTCAGCAATCAATTCATCTGCCGCGTATAGCCGACCGGCACCATTAGGCTCCAACGATTCAAGCAGTTCAGACGGTGCAGGTTATTCGAATGACTCACGCAGCGCATCAAATCACAGCGCATCAAATGCCTTACTCATTACCTCAAGTGCGTCACGCAGTGCCTCAAGTGCGTCACGCAGCGCCTTAAGTGCGTCACGCAACGCCTTAAGTGCGTCACGCAACGCCTCAAGTGCCTCAGACGGCGGCTCAAGTGCTTCACACAGCGGGTCAAATGACTCACTCATCAATTCAAACAATTCAGACGATTCAAACGATTCAGGCGGTTCAGGTGGTGATTCAGACTTCCAACTCGTAGAAGATTCCCAGGATACCTGGTTCTGGAATGCCGGAATGATCAAGAGTCATCACAAGGCGGACGGCACATGGACGTACTACCAGGCTCCCCGGGTTTATTCTTACCTGGAAGTAAAATGGGAGCCCCAATCGCGGACAGCCGCTTATTTTCTCGATGGAAACCGGATTTCTGCCCAGGAAGCGCTCGTATTCGCCAGGCCCGGGACAGGTTTTCCTGTAGGAAGTAAAACCCCGGTGGGAGATCCCCGGTTTTCCCTCTCCGCGAGTCATTCTTCACCATCAGCAGCCAGCAGGCAAGAGAAAAAAGTGACAATTCCACTGTCCATTCCTGGTCTTGAGCGGTTAAGAAACCGGTACCGACAAAAATATGCCCCGGACCTGTGGCAATTCACTGCCCTGGCCGTAACCAGGCATTTTGTCTGGGTGGGCGTTCGCTCTATTCCTCATCCGCCAGAGCCGATGCCCGGATTTCGTCAGCCGGACGGCTCCTTATCGGGAAGGCATTTCCGGGAATCTTCTATCCTGCCGATCCAGGGGGGAATTTTAAGAATCAATAAGGATACCGGAGAATGGGTGCGGTTTACGGAAAAAACCGGGCTGCCCGAAAGCCTGATTTGCCACCCCTTACGGGGGGAAGCACCATATCTGCCGCACTTTCTGGCATCCAGGCGGGGAGGAGAGGGACAAGGACAGGACCACGGGTATAAGCACGGTCAGGGACAGGAGCAGGAGCATGGTCAGGGTCAGGGGCAGGGACAGGAGCAGGAGCAGGGACAAGGATACGAGCAAGGACTGGGAAAGGAGCAGAGAAAGGGGCAGGAGCAGGGACAGGGGCACGACCACCAGCACGGATACGGGCAGAAGCAGGAGTCCGGCCTTGAGCACGGGCATGGCCGGGGCAGGTCCCGGTGGCATGGCCGCGAGTTTGCTCAGGAAGTGATAATGATTACGCCCCTTATGGAAACTGAGGAAGGGGACACTGGCCGGGTACGGGTCTGTTTTACCACCCGCGCCGGTCAAAAGGTCTGGTATGATGAGAGACAGGAAATATGGGAGACTGGCAATATACAGCACGAAACTGGCAAATGAACACCAGGACACTCTGGCCAGGTAGAATGAAAAGAAAAATCCTTATACCGGTTCTCCTTTGCCTGCTTGGAGGCATCTTTCTCTGCTCGACTGTCCTCTCCCCAACTACCGAAGCCCTGGCTTCGGTGGCTGCCCCGGTCAATCCGATCGATGAGCAGGGGAAAGTATGGGAAAAGAAGGCTGTCTCCACAGCTTCGGGCATGATTCATATCCAGTGGAGGCAATGCGCCGAGCCTGCGGGAAACTCTGATTCTGACGCACTCTCTGCCTCCGGTGCGCTCTCTGATTCCGGTGCCATCTCTAGTTCCGGGGCACTCTCTGCCCCTGGGATCGTCTCAGCCTCCAGGGCCATCGCTGTCTCCGGGGCCATCTCTGACTCCGGGGAATCCTCCGTGCCTTGGGAATGCTCTCATCAGCCGGATTCTTATCGCATTTACCGGGGGGCTGGAGAGCAGAATCCTTTTACCACCGAAGACAAGGTACTGACCTCAGCCCCCTGGCAGGCTGATGTCCCCGGCCAGTATTGCTTTTTCCGCTACATGCCTGAGGATGAGGATGAAGGAAAAAAATTCTGGTTTTTGGTCCGGGCAGTGAAAGATGGTGTAGAATCTGGCAATCTGGATGCCGAATCCGTGATCGTGGATCTTCCCTGGATCAATGGCCGCAACGACCCCAACTCGGTCAACTTTTACGTCGTGGACGATCAGCGCAAGGACTCATTTTTACAGGAGAGCCTGAAGTGCCCATTCTGCTCTGAGAGCAACAAGACTCATTTCCGGCTGGCACGGGCCCGCCTCGTTCTCAAGCGGCAATTTGCCTGGTACTATGTGGACCTCAGCAGCGGTCCTCCCCCTGATCTGGAAGCACTGGCCAATTGCTTCGAAAATGAAATCTGCCCTACCAATTTCGCCTATTTTGGCAGAACCGGCAGCGAATGGGCTGACGTTGACGGGAATGGTCACATTACGATCCTTCTGAGCAGGATCGGTGACTCGATCGATGGCTACTTCAATGCTGAAGACAAGATCCCCGGCTATTGGTATAAAAACCATGTGGGCAACTGTTCAGACATGCTTTATATCTCCTCTTCCATATCTTCCCTGGAATCGGCCAAGGGAACCATTGCTCACGAGCTCCAGCATATGCAGCACTTTGAGGCCAATGCGGAAAAGGATTCTGCCTGGGAAGAGATCTGGCTGGATGAGGCATGCTCGGAATTCGCAGATGAAGTCAATAACTTATATTTCCGCGGAATGCTCTGCTACTGCAGCATACCCAATGAGATCAGCCTGACGCGGTTCGGTTATTATGATGTCCATGACCGCTTCGGAGGATGTCCGATCCACTGGTACACCAGCAGTGAGAACTACGAAGCTTTCAGCCGGGTAGTAGCCCACTATGAGCAGGTAAGTCTTTTTGCCCATTATATGGAATACAACACCTTCCCGGTTACTCCTCTCATATCCCTGGTTCAAGATCCCAATGTAGGGCTGATTTCGGTCCAGGACCACATTGGCATGGATTTTAGGCAGGCATTCATCGACTGGACCATAGCCAACTATGTTAATCCTTATGCAGATGCCAACGATGTCCGATATCACTATACAGCCCACTTTCCCAGTGGGGCGCAGTTGCTTGAAACCCAATCGGTCATACCTGCCGTTATGGTATTCCCCCCCAATGGATGGGTAAAAAGCCCGCAGCAGAAACCAGCCTGGATGAAAAGATCCGTGAGGGACCTGGCTGCCGATTACGTCCTCCTGCCGCAAAATGGTTCACGCGAAGATCATATCCACTGGGAAATCAAAGGGATAAATACCGGGGATAATGTCTGCCACCTGGCTCTCCTGGATCATACCGATCCATTGCGGCCCTTTTTGCGTGAGGTTAAGGGCATTCCCTGTTTCGGATCAGGGGGAGATCAGTCCTTATCCGGCAGTAATCCGGCAGCGAGCAGTGGTGATCTGGCCTTGTCCGAAGGTGGTACAGCGGTGATTAGTGGTAATCTTGCCTTGTCCGAAGATGATCCGGCCTTGTCCGAAGGTGCGGTGGACCTTGCCAGTTGCCTGATTGTCACCAACCTGGCCAGGTACCAGGACAGCAATTACGCCAGCACTTATGAGTGCCGGGCTTACCTGAGCAGAAATCCCAAAGTCTTGCAGGTCAGGCTTATTCAGGATCAACATTCCTGGACCTGTAAGGAGGGAGCGGACTCTGGGATCGGCACCGGTAACGAGAACAGTGAAAGTGAAGATGGCAACGCTTGCGTCAATGACGGATCAGCAGCTCCGGTCAAGGCAGGATGGCTCCAGGTCGTCGTTCAGTTTGACCAGTCCATGTCCGGATCCGATCAGCCTTCCGACGAGACGGTATGGAGGGGAAAAATCGACAGGAACCAGCTCTCTGTCTGCCTGCATCTACAAGATGCAGCAGCACAAAGGGAAGCTATTCCTGTGCAGCCTGCTGCAAGTCCCTGGTCCGAGACCCTCTACCCATCCGACACCTGGACTGGAACGGTTTTGATTCCCGCAGGCCGGAGCGACCAGTGGGATGGCCTGGCCAGGGTGAGCATTTCGGGAGGGGAAAATTTTCTTCAAGAGGTCATGGACAAAGACGAACGTTTTTCCTTTATGATCGTTACGCATACTCCGCAGACGGTCAAGATCTCCAGCCAGGATACCTGCTTCATCGCCGGTAATGCCAAAATCTGTTGGGAAAGCGTACCGGAGCCGGACCTTGCCGGGTACCGGATCTATGCAGCCTCCTGCTGTGAAAATGGGCCTGTCTGGATGCCGCCTGCCTGGACTTCTGCTGCCATTCCCGCTGGATGGATTCCCATTGCCTGGATTCCCGTTGAGAGCTTAAGCGATCCAAACTACCCCTTCTATGTATGGCCGGACCCTGAACCGGGGATTCATACCCTGGTTATAACCGCCATAGACCATGATAACAACGAGAGCCTTCCCTCCGAACCCCTCAACCTGGTGATCCGGCTGGAAATACCGCTCGATGCAGGCATGAATCTTGTCAGCTATGCGGTCCAGGCTCCTTCTGCCGACTACACCAGTGACCTTTGGCTGGCCGGGATGGGCACGTCAACCAGGAGTCTTGGCAGATACCTGCCAGAGGCACAGGCGTATGATACTGCCTACCGGAACTGCGGAATAATCCAGGGAAGCATATTCCCGCTTGTGCAGGACGACGGCTACATCGTCTATCGCCAGGAGGCGGGCCACCTTAGCTGGAGCGGACCAGTCCAAAATCAGCCGATTTCTCTGCATGAGGGAAGAAATATCGTAGGCATTTCACTTCTATCCATGAGTGTACGCAGCCTTAATTTCTTTTCTGAACTGGTAAAAAGCGGCAAGCCCGTTTCCAGCACGCGCTTCTACCAGTCCAGCGAGGGGAGATGGGAGAGCAGCTACGGTTTCTTTGGACAAATATCAGGGCATGATACGAAAATGAAGAAAGGCTTGGGTTGCATGATAGAATTAAGAGAATAGTGACCAGCATCTAAAAAACAAGTAACCAGTAACCAGCAACCAGTAACCAGTAACCAGCGCAGCATCCAGCGACCAGCGAACGGCAGCCAGCGACCGAAGCTCAGCGACCAGTGACCGGCAGCCTGCTACTCAAAAAACCAGTATCCAGCGACCGGGCAGCCTGCATCCAGTGCCAGCGACCAGCGACCGAAGCTCAGCGACCAGTGACCGGCAGCCTGCTACTCAAAAAACCAGTATCCGGCGACCAACAGCCTGCATGCAGCAACCAAAGGAGAAAAAAATGGAATTTGGATATCGAATCTTTGATTTTGAATTAATAGGGCAGGTTGATTTGCCGCTGATTCAAATTTCGGTTCTTCGCACTTCCGAATCGGATATCCAGAGGGTTAAGATCCTTTCGGATCACATTAAATCAGCAGGCAAACGTTACGTGATTCACCCTATGGATGTTTATTTATCCGACACCCAGAAGGTGGTCCGTGACCATAATTTGAAACAGGTAAAGCGGTTTGCCGAGATGGCAGACCTTGGCTTGATCATCCATGATGAAGTTATGCCCAGCAGGCAAAAGCTGGATGAAGAACGGCAGGAAAATTACCGGGCCGGATTGGCGGAATTAGAGCAAATCTGCCCTGTTTCCATTGAAAATGCCAGGGACTCAAAGAATGCTCCCTGGTTCTGGGAAACCTTTGCCCGGCGAATCACCTTTGATATCGGCCATTTTGAGTCCGAGGGAATAGACTCTCTGGAACTGACCGGTACCTTGAGCCCGGAGCTTGTCCAGAAGCTTGATTCTGTCCATCTGCATCGGTCCAACGGTCTCAAACCGAATGGCCTGATAGATCACTGGCCAGTGATTCCAGGCTGCCGGGAGTTGAAAACACTCCGGAAACTGTCCGAGCTCAAACCGGACATCAAGGTGATTCTCGAAGTGGACACTGCCAACGATATTCTGGAAAGCAGGCTGGCTTTACGTGCAGAATCCCTTTTATAACGGTTTCTTCCAATGGCATGCATGGCATATGCGCTATCATATGCCATGCACTGTCCCAAATGCACTGCCCCAAATGCACTGCCGCTACGCAAAGTATCAACAGTCCTGAGCCCATATATGGGGGCCGCGTAACTACGGCAGCTATTCATTAATATAATATATATATATAGTATTTATTTTATTATTTACCGATTAATATTATAAGAATCGTATTATTTCATTATATTTTACTATTTACTAAATTTTAAGCCTACCATTCATACTATACTTAATGAAGGAGGTGATAGACTGGACAGGCATTTTTCCTAATTCCTTAAAAACCACTGGCTGTTCAGCAATAACTTGAGGTAGAGAAGGAGTAAACAAAAAATATAAACAGACTGGAGATTCTATGGCAGACAGATCCTCAAAAAACATATTGATTATAGCATGCTGGTCATTCGTTGCCATTGTACTATCTTTTACTGTCTTGCACAGCATTGCCTGGGCCGTCTATACAGGAAGTGCCGATACAGGAAAAACAGCGAGTGGGAACAGAATTGCTGGAAGTTCATCTGAAATTCTTTACCGGGAAAATGAGGTTTTAGTCAAATGCAAAAAAGGGATGACTTCAGCCGATCTTAATAACGCTGCGGCGCATTGTGAAGCTCAAGTAGTAAAAGAATTCAAAAATGTGTCTCAGGTCATGAATCAAATATATGCCTTAATTAGATCCGGAAACCGCTCTACCACAGAACTCGTAAATGAATTAGGAAATGACCCCTGCATAGAAGCAGTCTCCCCTAACTACATGGTATCCATAGCTGATACTATCCCGAACGATCCTTTTTTTAATCAACTCTGGGGTCTCCAGAATACAGGACAAATCGTAAACGGCACCGCCGGCACACCCGGTGCCGATATCTCTGCTCCGCTGGCCTGGGATATCAATACCGGATCATCCACGGTAGTCGTAGCCAACATCGACACAGGGGTAGATTACCTGCATGCCGATCTGGCCCCTAACATGTGGCACAATGTTAACGAAATCCCTGGCAACGGAATTGACGATGACAGCAATGGCTATGTAGATGACGTTTACGGGATCAATGCGATAATTGACAGCGGCGACCCTATGGATGATGAAGGACACGGCACTCATACCGCCGGTACCACGGCTGCTGTAGGGAACAACAACATAGGGATCACAGGGGTAAGCTGGAGCAGCCAGATTATGGCCCTTAAATTTTTAGATAATATCGGCTCTGGCGCTACCAGCGACGCCATTAAGTGTATGGATTATGTTATCCTTATGAAAAATAACGGGGTTAACGTGGTGGCCATCAACGCCTCCTGGGGCGGGAGTGGGTTTAACCAGATGCTCAAGGACAGCATAGAAGCAGCCGGAAATCTTGGTATTGTCTTTTGTGCCGCCGCCGGTAATGATGGAACTGACAATGATCTTTTTCCCCAATATCCTGCCTCTTACGACTCACCAACCATTATCGCAGTAGCTGCCACTGACCAGAATGACATAAAGGCCTCATTTTCAAATTATGGTCTGGTAAGCGTTGACCTGGCTGCCCCTGGAACCAATATTTACAGCACCGTGTCTGCACCCACATATTTCCCTCCTGCCGTTGGTGACCTGTTTTTTGACAATATGGAAATGGGGAACGGGAACTGGAATATGACACCACCGGAAGGAACCTGGGCGATTACGACGGAGCAGAGCCATAGCCCCACCCACGCCTGGTCTGACAGTCCGGGTGGGAATTACGTCGATAATACGGATGCCTCGATCTATACCAACAATATAAATTTGACTGCCGCATCGGGAAATGTACAACTTGGTTATTGGGCAAAACTTGATTTAGAAGAAGATTTTGACTTCCTCTATATAGAGTTTTCAGGGGATGGCGGAGCTACCTGGACAACCGAGAGCCGTCTTACCGGACATAGTGATTGGACGCTTTACAATATTACTATCTCGCAATACTTATGGACCTCTCAGTTCAGGGTAAGGTTTCGCCTGATTACTGATCTTAGCGTTACCTTTGACGGTGTCTATATCGATGATGTGGGTATTGGAATAAGTAGTGGACCTTCCAACAGTTATGCTTACTTTAATGGCACATCCCAGGCTACACCCCACGTTACCGGTGCCGTGGCCCTTCTTGCCGCTCAATATCCTGGTGATAGTATCTCCCAGCGGATTAACCGGATACTCTCAGGTGTGGATGTATTGCCGGGCCTGACCGGTTTGGTTGCTACCAGCGGAAGACTGAACCTGGCTAACTCCATAGTCAGCCCGCCGATTATTGACTTTTCCGGGACCCCCACAAGTGGAGCAGCACCCCTTACGGTAACCTTTACTGCCACCAACACCGGAGGACCTGTAATTACCTGGGCATGGAATTTCGGGGATGGAGGAACCAGCGCACTGCAAAATCCCACTCATATCTACACTACACCCGGCACTTACACGGTGAGCCTGACCGCTAACGGCCCCGGAGGAACTGATACCGAAACCAAAACCGGCTACATCACTGTGTATGCTCCTCCTGTGATTGATTTTTCAGGAGCACCCAGAAGTGGAGCGGCACCTCTTGCCGTAGCCTTTACCGCCACAAACAGCGGAGGCCCGGTGAATACCTGGCTCTGGGACTTCGGGGATGGGGCAACCAGCAACCAGATGAACCCCGCTCATACCTATACCTCAGAGGGAACCTATACCGTGAGCCTTACGGCTACCGGCCCCGGAGGTACCGATGCAGAAACCAAAACCGGCTATGTTATTGTATCCTCTCTTGCAGGAGAATGGATATATCTTTGTCAGTCTCGCTTCGGCAGGAGATGGTTATTGCGCGGACTGTTCAGGGTAAGTAACGTTGGAAGCGAAAACGTGGGCAGTTTCGATGTGGCCTTCTATCTTTCTGATAATGGAACGGATTTGGGAACACTTCTCAGAGAGACCACCATATGGAGAGGGCTAAGGGCTGGTATGAGCAGGTCCCTTCCCTTCTTTTATCTATCCCAAACCAGCCTTTCCGGAAAATATATTATTGCTGTAATAGACGGGAAAACCAGGGTGGCAAAGCCGATTCCGTAGACGATTATTCCTTGACGATTCTCCCCTCATGGCGGCGAGACTCATATCCCGCCGCCATGAACCAACGAACGCATGAAAAAGACCAGGAGGAAGGCTATTACTCTGTATGAGGAGGAAGGCTATTAGCCGTATAATAGCCATATAATATATAATATGAGAAGTTAATTCTCAAGAATCACCTACCGTCAGATTGACTTTCCTTAGTACTGCGAGACCTTCAATACGTCATTCCCGCGAAGGCTTAGAATCCAGAAGCCCTTATAAAGCCTGGATTCTAAGCCTTCGCGGGAATGACAAATGTTGCCCTTTTTGTATTATCTGAACTGCCGCCTCTCCACGAGAGTTTGGGTGATGTCTCGCTGTAGTAGGACCTGTAACAAAATAACCTTTACATTTGGTTCTGGCATGCTATACTGTTGTTCTGGAAGCAGAATTGATCAAGACACGTTTTAAACTGCTTGCTCCTCTGTTGGATGAAAAACGTCTTCGTCTCTGCGTTAGCCGCAGAAGCAATGAGCTTTAGGTATGGAGGCATCAGTGCCGTATCACGAGCTACTGGAGTATCTCGACCAACTATAACCGCTGGCTGCAAAGAGATTTCGGATGCCCAAAAGGTCAAACCTTCGCAGGGTATCTCCCGTCGAGTACGAAAACCAGGAGAAGGGCACAAACGCATAACCTCCATTGATCCAACGCTTCGCACTGACTTTGGAGAAGCTCATAGAACCAGTGACCAGGGGAAAACCCGAATCGCCACTGCGATGGACCTCCAAGAGCCTGCGCAAGCTTGCCGAAGAGTTGAAAACAATGGGACATAACTTGACCGGTGCGGATCGGTATCAAGCATTTGGTAACAAGCATTCGCTAACCAAAAAGAAGAAATGAACAGGTGCGAAAAAGGAGACCAAGCCGATGTGCTGGATGGTAGTTGCCAAGAAAAAAATTTTATAAAAATTTCAAGGGAGAGGTGTGTCTTTTCTTGACAACCCCTTTAATGGGTGACCTCAATATTTATAAGCAGTTACAGGACTTTTCGGATAGCCTCTAAGTACACGGCGCATTAAATACGCAGCCGGTTGACCTCGTTCATAGAGTGGACACTTTTGAGGAGAAGTCTAACCAACCGTCATTCCCGTGTAGACGGGAATCCAGGCTTTTCAAGGGCTTTTTGGATTCTAAGCCTTCGCTCAGAATGACGAATAACGTGCTGCGTGGATGA
>JBFMGO010000113.1:0-19427 GCA_040752695.1 bacterium | reverse complement strand
TGGAACGGGAGCAAAATAAGGCATAATTGGCGCAACTGGAAGGTAGCTGGTAAATTGACATAGGCCTTCCTGAAGAGCAACCCCTAGAACAAAGATGCAAACTAAGATAAAGATGCGGAGGGACTTCTTATTAAAACTTATGAGATAACCTCTGTTGCGCATACTTGATAACTCCTTGCATAATAACTCTTTAAAAAAATCAATTAAGATACTCCATTTTTGGCCTGGCCATTAAGCTTTCCTTTCCTCTTCCTGATTAGATCAAGATAGATGATAAGTAAGCAAAGATTAATGGATTGGCTATTGAAAGAGGAGACTCATACAATGCACTGGCATATAAGGTACCCAAAATAGCGAACAAAGGTGCAGGAGCCGCAACGACTGTTGGTACCGTAGGAGCGGCCACTATGGTAGTCGGAGTAACTACGGTTGGTGCCCCGACGACCAGAGTCCCTGCTGTAGAACTTACTGCCGTTATTCCTGTAGAAAGAATAATGGTAGCCTGAGGTGTTCTTATATAGGGTACCGGTGCAAAGGGAACAGGAAGAAGAGGCGGAGGAGGTGGAAGGGGAACAGGAGCATAAGCCAAAGGCATTAATGGAATATAGGGATTCAAAAATTGACACGAACCATCCCTTAGAGCAATTCCCAAAACAATGATACACATTAAGGTAAAGACAAGTAAAACTTTTTTACTAAAACCTGCAAAATAGCCCTTATTGCGCTTGATCATAAATAACTCCTTATCTTCACAATTGCCAGGGATAGATTTTCATGACTTTATCAATTTCGGTAGTGCCCCATACTCATTTGGGTAACTCTAATTTTGGTATTTATCAATAAATACGATTCTCTTATTGATAAAACACGCACTGCTATTGTGTTTTTTCCAAAAATTATTGTTTTTCGATGTAATTCCCCTGCTTGTAAGGGGACACTACCTCAATTTCTTAACCTATACTAAGCAATAGCTTTCTTATTCTGCCAGAGATAAAAAGAGCGTCAGGAGTATCAGCGTAGTCGGTGTAATCGAAAGGGTACCAAGCGGTGCGGCAGCAGTAACCGTGGGAGTTGCAGCAGGCACTAAAACAATCGTCGCCGCTCCGACGCGGGTGACAGGAGTCGGAAATGTCGCCAGGAATGGATTGAAAACTGGAGCCGTGGGATAGATTGGAGCAACCGGAGGAAGATAAGGGGGAATAAAATAGGACGGAGTTGGGGTATAGTATGGAATGTAGGGAACCTGGGCAGAAACCTGAGTTGAAATGAAAAGAACAGCAATCAAGGAAATAATGAAGCAGCCTACGTATTTTCGTGAGCCGAATTTCTTCATAGTGTTAATCTCCTTACTTTATGAAGAGGGTCTGGAATACCTTCCTCTCCCCTCTTGAGTTTTTACGCTAAAGATTACCTCTCAAGATCCAAATTTTCCATGGTAGCCTTTTTGATGAAGATAGCTTACGTAATAAGGTGATCCAACCACCATACTCCTTTTTCCGCAGATCAGACAGCGATGAGGGGAGCAGGGTGCATCGGATAGGCAAAACCTGAACAGGAAGGTGTATAAAATATATATCCTGTTGGATAGTGCATTAAGGAATTTGCCTGCAGGAAATAATCTCTGCTTTTTTTTTCACCTCTTGTTATTAAGACTACCGTTCTTTGTTACAAGAGAAGGAATATCAATTCAAGACATTGCTATCGTCGATAGAAAAAACCTATCCTCAAGCCATTTATAAATCACATATTGGCATATGCTTTGCATGCAGATATTTTGCATACAAAAAGATCCAAACTTTTTGTATAGCTCAAGGGTCATCGGTATTAAAAAAGCACACGCGCTAAAATACCGGTGACCTTCCTTATTATCAGCTCCTGGCGAAGAACACCTCCTTGCGGACCTCTTGCTTTTGTCCCCTCTTACCCTGAGGCGGATGGCAAGAAAGGTCGTGTAAAAATGATTTTCCGTAATGATGATGTCCATTGATCCGTCGATAAAATGGCTTCCTTATCAGCCCCCTTTCTATAAAAATTATTGTTCTCTTTCAGTTATTCCTGAAAGTGGTTGATGTTCACCCCCTTTCTCTCTTTTATAGAAATGGTGCACTTGCATGGTGCCGGAAACAAAAAAGTCAAAGAGAAATAGAGAACTTTTAAAACAAATAAATAGCTGATTGCATATAGTACGACTTTAAGGCATGTTATCATATCTCGTCACCGCTTAATGTGTATGCATAAATATGAGATAGTGCGTAATTGCCGGAGCTGGTTAAGTATTCCGAAACTGCCGATAAAAGGCATGGGAAGCTCTCAAGAAATTACGGCATTTTACGAGCATAGATATCCATCGAGACGGATCTGTCTCAATGTATACCTCCCCACCTTGCCGGTCGGGTGGCTCTTGTGAATAAAGAAAAAACCGATTTATAATATTTTGAAGCGCTGGGGATTATAATGCTGGGGATCTATTACTTCCAGGGTATGAATGCAACATGGTAACGATGCGGCTCACGATGCAGCGCACAGAAAGTTCTCGACTGTTTTCTACAATTATGCATGCATGAGTTTGCAAAACATGCCCTCTTGATAACAGTTTGTTTGTGATGAAAAGATGCTGTAATTTGTACGTAATTCCCTTGCTAATTAGCGTATATTTCTTAACAGCATCTCCAAACACTATGCTTTATTAAAGAATGCAAAATTCATGCTAAAGGTTACTCCTTATGCCCAGGGCTGGCAATTCTCTCCATCGTTTGTATAGGGACAGTTTTAACTTGTTGATTTAATGTTATAATTCTGAGCTCTTAATTCCTGGTATTTCCGTTTTAAGGCAGATTGCTGTCTCGAATCGAGCGAATGTTTTGGATTTTCGTTGAAAGTATCGAGACTCCGTATGTATTTTCTTACATAGAATATCTGATAAACGCAAGGGGTAAGACCGGTTAAATATTTGATAATAAATCAAAATCTTCCGCCAGTAGAGTTATGCATTTTTTTTCATATACCATATAATTAATGTGCATTTGGATAAACGGTGGAGGGAGGAGAGCCCTTTTGTGCGTAACTGATTGAATTGAAGGGGAAAAAATTCAGGAAAATACCTGCTCGACTCATAAAAACTATGGATAGGGCAAAAGTCCAGCCCCTGCGCCGGATATGCCAAGGGACAGGGGCTGGATACTCATATTCTGGTGGGTAGGCGGTTGTCTATTTCGGCTGCCTATTGATGAGAGCTTTTCTCCGTACCCTCTTTCCCCGGTACCTTACCTGCAGGAGACTGGGTGGAAGTGTTCCCTTTTTTCCCGTCAGGCAGAGAAGTGCCCTCCAATGCTCCTTTGGCTGTCGTATCCTCTGTCTTATACTCCTTTGGAATTTCAAATAATTGTTTATCGAAAGCCTTTTCTTCCAGCTTTACCAGCCTGGTGACGATGGTTTTTTTATTATCCACACGGGCATCGATTTCTACCGGATAGCCGGAATACTTGTTCAATTCATCAACGATTTTCTTCTGTCCAAGATAGACAGCCATTCTTGACCTTACTTCCCTGGGTATCTTGATGGCATCAGTGAGCCAATACTCCATCTCTGTAGACATCCCCTTGGCCGTGCAGGTCAAAATTACCTGATGCGCTTCCCATTGGCCGACCTTTTTGGTTTTTTCCGTTTTTTTCGAGGATACCTCCATCTCTTTTTCCAGGGCCGCAAACTGCGCTTTCAGGTTCACCTCTTTCACCGTTTTGGTTTTCTCATTGAGCTGATAGGCCTTGTCCTGATCCATATGGATAATCAGGATACTATCTTTATCCCGATCGTGAAAATATCGTACCCGATCATTTTTCACCCACATCTTCAAGGTGGAAGATGCACCATCTACGGGTTTTCCATCGACTATCGTTTCGATGTTCTTCTCAATGTAATAATCTTCTGCCGAAACAGACCCAATCAGAAAAAGAAAAATCGAACATCCTATGAAAAGACCCAAGGTTACGCTCTTTTTCAATTCCATGGTACTATCCTTTCTCGTTGAGGTACAATGAAGGTTTACGGTTCCCTGTTATTGCGTGCTCGTAAGCGTTTAACGAAAAATTTCATGCTATCACAAGACCGTTATGTTATGAATAGTTTATAAAATTTGCAGCATTAAATCAATGAATCAACCTCCTCGTTTTTGGATTGCGAGCTGTTTTAAAGTAATCTGAACAGCCAAAATTTTCTGTACAAAAGAAGGGAATAAAGGTAAACTGAGATAAATTTAAACTCCGTATCAAAGACTAAGGAACATGTGTAATAATCACGCTTCAGAGCTTTACGTGCAAAATATCCATCGGTTGATCATTTCACTTATTTTAAATCTGGCCATCGTCGCAGTGGAATTATGTGCCGGAATATTCTCCCACAGCCTTGCCTTGATTTCCGATTCCATGCACAATCTCAGTGATGTCAGTTCCATCGTGATTACCTTAAGCGCCAACAGGTTCAGCCTGAAAAAAGCAACCTACACCAAGAGTTTTGGCTTTAAGAGAGCGGAAACAATAGCCGCCACCCTTAACGTAATCCTGCTGCTTTTGACTGCCGCATTTTTGTTTTGGAAAGGAATTGAGCGGATTCGACGACCTGAGCCTGTTGCAGGGGGTGTTGTGATCCTGGTTGCTTTCATAGCTCTTATCGCCAATGCATTGTCGGTACTCCTTTTAAAAAGCGGTGCATCCAGTGACCTTGGCATGAAAAGTACCGTTGTCCATCTGCTCACTGATGCAATTTCATCCTTAGGCGTTTTGGTTACAGGCATCATTTTACATGTTACCCATAGCTATATTCTGGACCCCATTCTTTCGATAGCCATTGCTCTTTTCATTCTTGGTAACTGCTGGGGGATACTCGATGAAGCGCTCAACATCCTGCTGGAGGGAGTACCCCGCCATATCGATCTTGTCAACATCAGAACCCGGCTGCAATCCGTTGAACAGATTCAGGACGTTCACCACATTCACGTCTGGGGTATATCCAGCCGGCATATCAGTGCATCCTTTCACATTCTTCTTGAAAACTGCTCCCTGGAAGAAGCCGAAAAAGTCATGGCCCGCGCCTGCAAGATTCTTCGTGAGGAGTTTGGAATCAACCATGTTACAATCCAGCCGGAAACCCAGAAGTATCATAAGGTCGAGACCCTCTGCCAGATATGTTGATCTTTTATGCAGCCAGGGCTGAAAAAAACGAGGGGAAGCATCAGTGAATAATGCTTCCCGCTCTTTTTCCCAAATGGACAATGTGCAGCTTGTTTCCGACAGTATGCAAAGTGTTCCTTATAACTTATTGGCGGTGAATGTTCCCGTCTGAAGAATAGTGCCGAGCAGTCTGTCCGTGACCGTAAAGGTTCCGGTCATGGCAGTTCCTGCCACGCTGGCGTCCATGGTAATGGTATAAGGCAAGAGTAACTTGGATGAGATAAGGCCGGTTCCGGATATCGAGAGAGTATCTACATCGATAACTCCGGAGACCGCGCATCCGTATCGTGCCAACCCTCCTATAGTCAAGGCTAAGGTGCCGGATATGCCGCTCAGTGCCTGGGCCAGGGTGAGGCTCATGTCCCCGGTGGCCAGTCCTGTTGAATCTGTCCAGGTGCCGGACCAGGAGCCAATCACATCAGCCGGAAGCAGGGCATTGATAAAGTACGGGCCAGCCGCGGCCGCGCCCCTGAAAGGGGAAGATACCGCTGGTCCGTAATAAAAATAAGAGGGAGACAGTTGGGTACCTCCGAATTGGGTAAAAGGCACACCCAGGGCATATGGATTGGCCAGGTTGTTTAGGAATGGGCTTAAGGTGTAGCCCGCAGCGGGATAATTTCCCCATGTATACTGAGCGTGGGATAATCCTGTGAAGTAAGTCATCGTGAATAGACAAGCAAGAAAAAGGATAGACAGGCGATAAAGACAAACTTTTCTTTGAAACACGAAGCTCCCCCTTTTACGAAAATAAAACCTCCGGCCTAATCCGGATTAAGACAAGAAATACAAATAAAATCAGCGCATAATACAAAAAATACAAATAGATTCAGCGCATAAGACCAGTTTCTTTTTTTCTTTTTCTCCCCCCCTTGATGGTTAGTAGACCATTACGATCGAGCATATGACGAAAGTCTATTGCGATACCGCCTTGTATGGCCTTAAGAGAATGCAAGCCGGATACCAGAACGATATTTTACGATACGGGCATGTTTTTTCAATAAGGTTGTATCAGTTGACAGGAAGAGCTGATATGAATAATTTTACATATAGGCCATTAGTTGTGATACTTTTTTCATACTATGAAACTATTTTACCAGACTGTACCTTCAATCCGTGGCTGGACACCACAGGCCGCATCAGAGCGTAAGATACGGGATAGTGCATTTTCCCCTTGTTTAAAAGTCCTGGCCCTGGGTATACTGTAAGCACACAGAAAGAGAGGAGAAAAAATCATTGCACGAAGATCGGCTTCACTCCCCAGTCAGCCTGTCGGGTTTCCCCCTGGCCATTTTAGGATGTGCCTTCCTGTTGTCCAGAGTGCCATATATCTTTTCCGGTTACGGGCTTGATCCGGATGCTTATTTTGTCATGCTGAGTGCCCGGAAGATTTTAGCCACGGTCAGATATTGGATGTCAAGGCCACCTGGATACCCCTTATTCGAGATCCTCTGTGCACTCCTTTCACCGGGAGGATTTCTGGCAACCAATGCAATGACGGTTTTGATCTCTTGGTTATCCGTCTTCCCTTTGAGGGAGATCCTGAGGCTGTTACGGGTTAAAAATCAGGGGTGGCTTCTGGTTACATTCTGTTTTGCCCCTATCGTATGGATTCAAAGCTCCTGTACCATGGACTATATGTGGGCGCTCTTTTTTATTTTGGCGGCCTGCTGCCTGTTTTTTCGCCGAAAGTATTCCCTGGGGGGCGTTGCTCTTGGAATTGCCGTAGGCTTTCGCCTTACCTCAGGGCTCATGATTCTCCCTTTGAGCCTGCACCTGTATTTCCAGGAAAGAACGGTCAGGAAGATGCTTTCTCCCCTTTTCCTCTTTGGTCTGACCTGCCTTTTGGTTTATGCTCCGGTATTCTCAAGCTATGGGCTTTCCTTCCTGAGCTATGTGCCGAGCAAGGACCCTTTCTATGTGTGGGGATACCGGACACTGTCCGAGCTGCTCGGATTTCCCGCCTTTTTGATCCTGGCTTTTGGAGTTTTCTCCCTCATGTTTAAAATCCGCAGAAAAGAAAAAGTGCAGCAGGTGGATTCCGATACCCTGGTCCTTTTGCTCATCGTAGCGGGCTACAGCCTCCTTTTTTTAAAGCTTCCCGCTGAAACTGCCTACCTGATTCCCCTCATTCCTTTTGGCTTGATCCTTTTGGACAGGATATTTTCCCGAAAACTCTTCATCCTGTTTTGTATCTTTTTCCTTCTCAACGGGGTAGTCTCCATCGCTGCCGTTGACAAAAAAGCATACAGAACGAATGGTCAGATAAGGATTCTTCCTTTTGATTATGGGACAGTGGTCAAAAATGAAAAGAGAAGAAGGGCGGTCTATCAGAATGCGCAAAAACTCTTACCTGTTGCTGAAAGCCTGGCCAAAGATCACAAAACCGCCGTAATCGTGGAATGGTATAAGCCGGTCTTTGAGTTTCTCCATCAATCTGCCCTTGAAGAAACAACGATCGATGGCCGGATGCCTGCCCTGAAAAGAAGGGGAAAGGACCTGTTTTTCCTGGAAAGTGTAACGGCAGGGGAACTTGCGTTTTTGCGGGAGCGTCAATTTACCCTTTATTATCTGGATGCGGTGAAAAGAGCCGCGCCATCGTCGCCGGACGAGGATCTTTTCACCTATGCCCGGCAAATGCCAGGCATTGATTCTTACCCGGTCAATTACTGATCTTTGAATCAACTATCGACTCTCTTTCGTTAAGGATTTTTCGGCCTTGCCAACACCCGCATCCGGTTGGCCACCCGTTGGGGCCCCAGAACCGCCGATCCAAGCCAGGCCAGGGAGATCGAACCGATCAAGAGGAACTGGAGCAGCTTTTCACCTGGCCTTTGCGCTTTGGTTAATTCCACTTTGCGCTTGTTTAAAGCGATCCGGGGCGATGAGAGAACCGGCTGGATGTGCGCCACCTGGAATCCCTGATGAGCCAGCAGCATGCTGATCGTTCTTCGCGAGAAGCCGAAGTGATGGCCGCCGCAATGATAGAGCTGCCTGGTCAGATGATCCACCCTCCCTCCGCTGAGCCGGTAGGCGCGGTGGGCAATCCTGCGGATAAGGCTGTCTTCGGTGGGTGTTTCAATAACCACGACGCCGCTTTTCCCGAGGAGCTTTTTTACGGCAAAAAGAGCACTGGCCGGATAGGTGAGATGCTCCAGAATATTGAAAAGCGTGATGCAGTCAAAGGCTCCTTCCGGGTATTTCGATGCGAGTTCCTCTACGGTGCAATCAAAGGCGGTTTCCCCTCTTTTTCTGGCAAGATTCACGGCTCCTTTGCTGATGTCAAGACCGACAGGGTCCCAGCCATAGCGCCTGGATACCGTCAGAAAGTATCCGGGGCCGCACCCGACATCCAGGAGTTTCCCCGGCGGGGATTTCAATCCGTTGATTTCCTCAAGGGCCTGCTGGAATTCTTCATAGAACAACCTTTCCGATTCCTCATAAACATTCATTCCCCAGTAATCGAAATAGCTGTCTCCCTGGTCGTCGCTCTTTGGGGGGATATCGTTTACGTAAACCAGACTGCAGCGGCTGCACTGGATGACCTCCCCCCTGGGAAGCCGGTATAAAAGTTCATAGCTATGGGGGTCGGGATTTTCACAAATGCAGCAAGGAAGTCTCAAGTTTTTGATCTTGGGCATTCTTTTTACCTGCTTTCTTAAAAGGTGGTCTTTTTCACGCTCTTTGGCCTGCTCACGTGCTGGCCTTTTTCCAGTCTCTTTTCAGTGTCTCGTTTAGTGTCTCGTAAGGTGTCTTTTAAAAAAATGTACCATTTTCCCTGGAGGAAGAGCAAGCAATAATTTCCCCCTTTCCGGGAGTTCAAAAGATGGCATGAGATTTGCATTTTAGCATACCTGTTGCTTTTTGGAAAGAAATTGGTATGCTAGGAGGGTGAGAGAGGTACTTTTATGAATCTGGGCATGTTTCACGATTGGGTTATCTGGAAGGATAGTCAGGGATATTTCTTAGATGATGCCTTCAGCAAATTTGTAACCGCTTTTGATCAGGATTTTGACCGGATCACTTTTTGTGGAAGAGTGGCTTATCCTGAGGTTAAAAAGGGGAGGGAATACCCTCTGGATCCCCATAAACATCGGGTGTGCCCATTTCCTTATTATCCCAGTATTTACAGCCTTTATGCAAAAGCTCCCATCATTTTGCCTCACATGGTGCGCATGTTCAGGAAAAACCTCGATCAGTGGGACCTGGTCTGGCTGCCTGCACCTCACCCGTTCGGAGTCCTGGCCGCCTGCCTGTGCCGTCAGAAGCAGAAGCCTTTCTTTTTTCTGGTCCGTCAAAACCTGACAGAGCAGGTCCGGCATCGCTGCCGGGGTGTCAACCGCACGGTATCTGTCTTTATGGTACGGCTGATCGAGCTGCTTTCGCAAAGAGTTGCGGCCAAGACGCTGATCTTTACCGTGGGGCAGGAGATGTTCATCCAGTATCGGAGAAAGCATCCTTTGGTCTTTCCTGTCGTGATTTCCCTGGTTTCAGAGCGGGATCTGGCTTTGGCCGGATCTTTCGAAAAGCCCCGGCGGCGGGCGGACAGCCCCATCAGGCTGTTGAGCATCGGGCGTCTTGATCCTGAAAAGGGGCTTACGTATCTTATTCGGGCGCTGGATGATCTTTTCAGAAGGGAGGGCAGGAAGGTTTCGCTGACAATCATCGGCAAAGGGCACGAGGAGCCGTTTTTACGGCAATATGTTCAGGAAAGAGGGCTCCTTGAGAAGGTGCAGTTTCTGGGCTATGTCAGGCATGGCCTTGAGTTGTTCGATCACTACCGGAATCATGATCTATTCATTCTTCCCTCCCTGACTGGAGAGGGTTTGCCGCAGACGATCCTGGAGGCTATGGCCTTTAGGATACCGGTCATCGCCACTGCGGTTGAAGGAATCCCATACGTTGTCCGGGACAGGATCAATGGGATGCTGATACCGCCGGCGGATTCAAGGGCTCTTGGTCAGGCGGTGTGTACTCTGGCAGATGATGAAGCATTACGAAACCGGATCACCGAAGGAGGATTCAAAACCGCAGCCTCGCATACTCTCGAAGGAGAAAAGGAAAAGATGATGAACCAGATTCGAAGGTTCCTTTTGCAGCCATGAGAAATCTTCCTCAGGTCAAAAAAAGCGTCAAGGCATTGAGCACGGTACTGGGGCTTTGCGGGCAAGGCTGTGCACTGCTTTCTCCGGCGGCAAGGCTCCGGCATGTCCCGGAGCTGATTCCTTTGGATCAGGTCCACAGGGTTTTGGTCATCCAGCTATTTGCCCTGGGCGATGTGCTTCTTTCCCTCCCTCTCATCAAGGGGCTGCGCTCAGTGTGCCCGCAGGGGGAAATCGATGTCTGGCTGGCAAGAAACCTTCAGCACGAGTTCAAGACGCTGCTGCCGTACGTTGATCGGACGATAGCGGCGGATTCTTGCAGCATCGCAAGGACGCTCTCTACGGTGCGGGATTTACGCAAGAAGCGCTATGATGTGGCTTTTGTCCTCTACCCGGTACTTATCGGAAGCTGGCTGGCCCGGGTAACAGGAGCCAGGTACCGCGTCGGCTATACGCACGATTTTGATTACCGCGAATCCCTTGGCGGAGCGGAATCTTTTTTGCTTACTCATCCTGTGAAACTCGGCCCAGCCGTAATCCATGATACTCAAAGGTACCTTGCCCTTGGCCGATGCCTTGGCCTGTCTTTAACGCAGTCCCCCCCCTTCCTGTATCCTCCCTCGTCGATGAATTCTTATACGCATCATTTCTTTCTTCAGCAGGGCTTCGATGGGAAAAGGCCGCTTATCGGCATCAATCCCAATGCAAGCTGGAAGGGAAAACAATGGCCGGCGCTGCAATTCGCACAGTTAGCCGATTCTCTGATTCAAAATCAGAACGTGCAGGTAGTGTTTTTCGGATCAAAACCGGAAAAAGAGTATGTTGAAGGAATAATCCGGTCAATGAAGAATAAGCCTCTTTGTGCCGCCGGGCAGACAACCCTGACCCAGATGGCGGCCCTGATCAGCCGCTGTCACCTGTTCATATCAAACGACAGCGGGCCCATGCACATGGCCTGTGCTTTGGACGTACCCACCCTGGCCGTCATGGGACCGACCAGAACCGAGATGTTTCGCCCCTGGGCAAGCACGTTCCGCATCGTTCAAAATCCCCTGCCCTGTACGCCGTGCAAGGATGAGAATACGGACCAGTGCAGTCATTTCTCCTGTATCCGCTCCATTTGCGTTGATGCAGTTTATGATGCCGCGGTCGAGATGATGCGGTCTTCTCTGTCCTGAGATTCAGCTTCTTCCTGCTGATGACAGAAATGTATGATAGAAAGGGGCAGGGCAATGAGAATATAGGGAAAAAAGGAAACGCTGGTTGCACTGGTGGATACCATGATTCCCCATAGATCCGTAAGGTTGTAAAAGAGATGGCCAAAATAAATGGATGTACTTCCCTGAAGCAGTGCTAATGATTCGGGATCGGTAATTCTTTTTGCAGTCTGGGCTGATCTGTAGAAAAAAAGGATATAAAAGGCCAGTACCAGGATGACCGAAAAAATCCCCATTTGAACGGCATTTGACAGGTAAAGGTTATGGGCATGAGGAATCCCCTTGGGAACGATTCCCCAGCCCAGGCCGGAGAGTGGATTTTGTGAGAACACCTTCCAGCAGATATCCCAGGCGGAAGCCCGGTCCTTGTAGACCTCCTGCCAGGCATTTTCATACATACCCCCACCCTGTACGATGAAGATGACTGAATTGAGAATGATGGAGAGAAGTAAAAAACCCGCTCCCAACACCTTGCTTTTCCAGGAAAGCATATACACCATAGCCATGATGAATCCGTTCCATGCGGAGCGGGAAGAAGATACGATAAGAGCATAGCCTATGGTCATGATGAACATTACCCGTCCGAATGCATACTTGCCTTTGAAAGGAGAATTGACGAGATAGTATGAAATCATGAGAGGTGCGAAAAGGAATAAAAAGTATCCCAAAAAGTTCTGATTACAGAACCCTGCATAAACATTTTTAAAAGACGATTCTCCATGGGCGATTTTTTGAAGGGCCTCTATCGTGGACCAAAGAGACACGAAGAGTGTTAATAAGGTAACGACGTTCATAAAAAATTTTCTATTTTTTTTGCTGCGTGAAAGAAAGTCGTAAAAGATATAGGTACATAAGAAACCAGCTAAAAGAGGAAACATTTTCCTTACCCCAAGGAATGAGTCCTGGGAAAAAAAGATAAACACGCATACCCAGAACAAAAAGAGATAAAGAACAGCCATTATCCCTTTCTCTTTAAACGGTATAAAACCCCGCTTTTGGCTGATGTTCTGCACGACCCAGACCAGAGCAAGCAATCCGTACATACCCCATAATAACACGCGCCCCTGCCAGCCACTGACAAAATAATCCATCAGGCACATGAGAGCCAGCCAGATGAAGATAATCGTTTTGATCGCCTTATATTCCATACCGTATTGTTTCCCTAAAGGGGAGAAAGAGAATTTCGTTCCTATTCTACCATAAGGTTAAAGAATAACACATATCTTTGCACTGTTTTTCCGTAACCTGCAAGAGGAGGGAAATAGGGAGCGCCTTTTTCAATGTGAGAGACTATAATTGGCACCTTTACGCTGGATAAATATATAGCCGTCTCCCTTCCAGTATTAGGTACGATAGTTGCAATCTGAACATCTAGCGCCATTTCCTTTGATTCAAAATGCGATTGCTGGGGTGGCCGGGTTTCACCCGGCCACCATATTCAGAGGAGTACTATCTGGCTGCGTATTTAACGCAGTGAGTATTTAGCCTTTGATAAGCGCCTACTTTAACCATTGCATCAAGGTCGATGATACTTATTATCTGCTCATTTCCATTGGAGAACAAAGATGCCAAATACTACTACTGAACGTGAATTAGGATTAGACTATATACGAGCGATAGCCTTGATTCTTATGACCTCAATTCATTTTGCAAGGTCAATTCCAGGCAGTTCAGGTTCTTACCTTAGCTTTATAGGGGAATCAGCTCCAACATTCTTCTTTTTTGCCTTTGGTATGACTATGGATAAGTTCTTATCAAAAGCTTTCTATGATCGATTAAAAATACTAGTGCTTTTTGCCTATATGGCTATTGCACACAATGTTTTTATGTATTCCTCTACATTTTTTGTAACAGAATTTTTCTTTTTCCTCTTATTTTGGCAAATCATCCTCACAGCGATTGAAAAAGAAATAAAAGCGACAAGAGACCTTTACCTTTATACGTTGTTAGTGCTTTTAGTTCTAATGTTGATTATACCAAATGAAGTAGTATCAAACATTTCCAGTTCGCTGGTACTCGGGCCGTTCCCTCTCCTTCCGTGGGGAATATTTGTGATTTCAGGATTATTATATTCACGTCGTGATCGAAATGGCTTTATCCATAAAAATGGCTATCTCGTTCCCATATGTTTAATTATGATATCTTTGGCTTTTTCTTATTTATCAAAAAGAATAGAATGGTCTAACTTTGAAATTGTAAAAGGGCCGTTATCTACGCCCTATTTTTTACTATTTTGTGGTGTAAATCTTTTTATTCTTAAATTGGTCAATGATTTTAGTAACTTATTCAGTAATATTCCGGTCATCTCAAAGGTTGTAAACTTTATATCAAGGAATTTACTCCTGGCGACAGTACTGCACTACCTACCAGTAAATTTAGGTAAAAATCTATTGAAAATTTTTACTTCATCGACTATTCTCAGCAATTATACTTTTTTTTATCTATCAGGTTCATTTCTTTGTAATGTACTATTGCTCTTACTTATAAAAATTGCCCTCAAGATCTGGGATGTTATAGATAATCGATCAGTTATAAACCTTTTAAGGGAGTATGGTAATTCCTCATCAATTTTAATAATAGCTCTATGCTCGATGAGCAAGCTATACTTTCATTGCAAACTTTTTATCTTCTTAGCTATGGTTTACTATGCGTTGCAGCTAAGATCGTGGAAAAAGGCTTTAAGAAAGGACGCCTTAAGGATATAAGTTACAATAAAATCCATGAGTTATCAAATGATCAGGAGGTGGTAACTTGTACTGGAATCGGCCATGAAATGAAGCAAAGGCGAGAGCCTTTATGGAAAATCATACGTACTTTCCAAAATTTCCTTGACATCAGGATGGATTTCTGTTAAATAATTGATTTGCAAGATTTATGGGAAAATGTGCATGGATAAGAGTAAAAACCTGAATTTCCAAGATATTATCCTTTTTTTATCTAACTATTGGGCCTCACAAGGCTGTGTGCTGCAGCAGCCCTACGATATCGAAGTAGGCGCCGGTACCTTCAATCCGGCAACTTTCCTGCGTGTTCTGGGCCCCGAGCCGTGGAAGGTGGCTTACGTAGAGCCCTCACGCAGACCTACCGACGGGCGGTATGGGGAAAATCCCAACCGGTTGCAGCATTACTATCAATATCAGGTCATCTTGAAACCCTCTCCCCTGGATGTGCAGGAAAAATACCTGAAGAGCCTGGCGAGTCTGGGGATCAATCTTTTGGAGCACGATATTCGCTTTGTGGAAGACGACTGGGAATCCCCTACCTTGGGTGCCTGGGGACTGGGCTGGGAGGTTTGGCTTGATGGCATGGAAATCACCCAGTTTACCTACTTTCAGCAGATCGGGAGCATCGATCTGAAACCCATTTCCGTGGAGATCACCTACGGCCTTGAGCGAATTGCCATGTACCTGCAGGGAGTGGACAATGTTTACGATGTAGAGTGGGCCCATGGAATTCGCTATGGAGATATTCATCTTCAAAGCGAAGTGGAGTTTTCTATCTACAATTTTGAAGAAGCTGATATGAAAATGCTTTTCGATGCATTTTTTATGTACGAGCAGGAGGCTCTTCGGCTTACCGAAAGGGGGCTGGTTCTTCCCGCCTATGATTATTGCCTCAAATGCTCTCACACCTTTAATCTTCTCGATGCCAGGGGTGCAATCAGCGTGACTGAAAGGACGGGCTATATCGGCAGAATCAGAAATCTGGCCCGGCGATGCGCCGAGAACTACCTCAAGGAGCGGGAGAAAAAGGGATTTCCTCTTTTAAAGCCATGAGTAGAAGGAAGAGAAAAAGCTGACTAAAAATGCAAACACGAGCCCAGGATCAAATGTCTGATAACGCAGGTTATCGTTCGAAGGAGTTGCTTTTAGAGATCGGAGTTGAAGAGATTCCAGCTCGATTCATAGCTGGAGCATTGGAGCGGCTGGCTGCGGGAGCCAGGGAGATTCTGGACAAAAATCGAATCGGCGCCAAAGGGATTGCCACCTATGGAACACCCCGCCGGTTGATTTTGCATGTGCCGGAGTTGGCAAACATGCAGGAAAGTTTTACCGAGGAAATTGCCGGGCCTCCCAAACGAATCGCTTATGACAGTCAGGGGCAGCCTACCAAAGCCGCTATCGGATTTGCCAAAAACCAGGGCATCCCTCTCGAAGACCTCAAGGTTAAAACCATCGAAGGCAAGGGCGAATATCTGCTGGCAGTCAAGCATCACCATGGCCGGGCGACCGATGAGCTTCTGGGTGATATCCTTTTAAAATTGATTACCTCTCTTTCTTTCCCCAAGCTGATGCGCTGGGGAGAGGGGAGTATGCTTTTTGTTCGCCCCATCCATTGGATTTTAGCTCTTTATGGAGGCGAGGTTGTTCCCTTCTCACTGGATGCGGTAAAAAGCGGCAATCTCTCCTGCGGACACCGGTTTACCAGCCCACATTCCTTTGCAGTTTCCGGATTTTCCTCCTACCTTGAAAAAACTGAAAATTCCCAGGTCGTCATCTCTCCGCAAAGAAGAAGGCAGATGATTCAAGAGCAGATTACCGCTCTGGCCGGGCAAGAAGGAGGCCACGTCCCTAATGATCCTGAATTACTGGATCTTGTCACCTACCTGGTCGAATATCCCAAAGCCATTTGTGGCTCCTTTGACAGCCGGTTTTTGCAGTTGCCGAAAGAAGTACTGGTCACTTCGATGCGCTCTCATCAGAAATATTTCCCTGTCTATGACCGGAATCAAAAACTGATGGCTAAATTCATTGCCATTAGTAACCTTAAGATCGATGATTACCGCCTGATTCGGGCTGGCAATGAAAGAGTGTTGAGAGCCCGGCTGGCTGATGCCGAATTTTTCTACCTTGAGGACCGAAAGAATCCTTTTGAGACCTTCGTAGAATCTTTGAAGAAGGTAGTGTTTCAGGAAAAACTGGGAAGTCTCTATGAGAAGGTCGAAAGGATTCAAAAGGGAGTAGCCTTTTTGGCTGAAACGATCTGTGCGGAAAAAATCTATTCAGGGATGAAGAACCAGACTTTTGAGATTGCCGACCGGGCGGCATTCCTGTGCAAGGCAGACCTTGTCACCAATATGGTGAAGGAGTTTCCCGAACTGCAGGGCATCATGGGGAGAGAATATGCCTTGTTTTCAGGAGAAAAGCCGGAGGTGGCCATAGCCATCTATGAACATTATCTGCCCAAGGGCCAGGATGATGATTTGCCCAAGACCCTGGCAGGAGCTCTTGTTGCTATTGCCGACAAGATTGATAATATCGTGGGTTGTTTCGGCCTCGGATTGATACCCTCAGGATCGGAAGACCCCTATGCCTTGCGAAGACAGGGGCAGGGTATTGTCAATATTCTTTTAAAAGGGAGATATAGAGTTTCGTTAACCGAACTGATACGAAAGGGCATACATGTATTGGGAGATAAACTGACCAGGCAACCGGAGGAGGTGTACCATGAGGTAGTTTCTTTCTTCCAGCAGCGGATTCAATCAGCTTTCAGTACGCAGGGGTTTGATTACGATGTAATCGAGGCTGCGCTTGCCACTGGAGATGATGATGTCGTAAGGCTGCAAATGAAAATCGAAGCGACCGGAAGTTTCCTCAAGGAGACTGATTTCGGGTCGCTGATGGCCTCGATGAAACGGGTAATAAACATCATCCCCAAAGGACAAGCGGGTGCAGAGGGAGCAGCCCTTGGAGCACAGGGAGCCCCTGTGGCGCAGGGATCCCTTGAAGCAGTGGATCCTTTTCTCCTGCAAGAAGATGCAGAAAAAGGGCTCTACAGCACATTGCAGCACGTACAGGAGCAGGTATCTATTGGATTGCAACAAGAAGATTACAGGCAGGTATTACACAATCTGGCAGGGCTAAAGTGTTCTATTGATACTTTCTTTGAAGAGATTTTAGTAATGGCCAAGGATGAAAGACTGAAGCAGAACAGGCTTTCATTGTTGAAGGCTGTTAAGACTGCATGTTCCCAGGTGGTTGATTTCTCAAAGATAGTAGCCGAAAGGGGGTAATTCATGGGAAGCAATAAGTACGTATATTTCTTTGGACAGGGAAACGCGGAAGGCAATGCTAAGATGAAAAATCTCTTGGGGGGGAAAGGTGCAAACCTGGCTGAGATGACGAATCTTGGAATCCCGGTTCCTGCCGGCTTTACGATTACCACCGAAGTGTGTACAGAGTATTACGAGAATAATAAACAATATCCGGAAGGGCTGTGGCCTCAGGTCGATGAGAATCTGCACAGGATGGAAGAAGTCATGGGCATGAAGTTCGGGGACCGTGAGCGGCCTTTGCTGGTTTCCGTCCGCAGTGGAGCCCGTGTATCCATGCCCGGTATGATGGACACGGTGTTGAACCTCGGTCTCAATGACACGACTGTTCAGGGATTAATCAGACAGACCGGAAACGAGCGGTTTGCCTATGATAGCTACCGCCGCTTCATCAATATGTTCGGTAATGTTGTCATGGGGGTGTCTCACGAGAAATTTGAAAAGATCCTCCAGGCCAAAAAAGACGAACTTGGCGTTAAGCTGGATACGGATTTGGATGCAAATGCATTGAAAAGTGTTACAGCTCAATACAAGAAACTGGTAAGGCAGGAAACGGGCAGGGATTTCCCCGAAGATCCAAGGGCCCAACTGGATATGGCCATTGGTGCCGTATTCGGCTCATGGAACAATGAACGGGCCATCACCTACCGCAGACTGCATGGTATCCCGGGAGATTGGGGGACAGCGGTCAATGTGCAGTCCATGGTCTATGGCAATATGGGGACAGATTGCGGAACCGGTGTGGCCTTCACCCGCGATCCGGGAACGGGTGAGCGGGTGTTCTTCGGCGAATACCTCATGAATGCCCAGGGAGAGGATGTGGTGGCCGGGATTCGTACTCCGCAGCCGATCAATATCGCCCAAAAGAAAGGGTCCGCCCTCCCTTCACTGGAAGAAGAGATGCCTGGAGTCTATCGGGAACTGGAAGGTATCTATAAAAAACTCGAAAATCATTACAAAGATATGCAGGACCTTGAGTTCACTATTCAACAGGGAAGGCTGTTCCTTTTGCAAACCCGCAATGGCAAAAGGACCGCAGCCGCAGCCGTGAAAATTGCCGTGGACATGGTGGAAGAAGGACTGATCGACAAAAAGACAGCAGTCTTGCGGGTGGAGCCAAAACAACTTGATCAGTTGCTGCACCCGATGATCGATATAAAAACCAAGCCAAAGGTCATTGCCAAGGGGCTCCCGGCATCCCCCGGCGCAGCGGTGGGAAAGGTGGTTTTTACTGCTGAAAAAGCGCAGGAAGCTGCGGGGGCCGGTGAGAGAGTAGTCCTGGTAAGAAATGAGACCTCACCTGAGGATATCGGCGGCATGTATGTCGCTCAAGGGATCCTGACGGCACGCGGGGGCATGACCTCGCATGCGGCAGTCGTAGCCCGCGGCATGGGCAAATGCTGTGTGGCCGGATGCGGTGCCCTGTCCATCCATGAAGAGGCCGGCTACCTGACTGTTCAGGGAGCCCAGGGTGAATTGAGGATCAAGGAAGGTGATTTCATCTCTCTGAACGGATCGACCGGAGAGGTTATTCTCGGCGAGGCCAAGCTCATTAAGCCGGAATTAAGCGGAGACTTCGGCAAGCTGATGTCCTGGGCCGATGAGATCAGGACGCTGAAAGTGAGAACCAACGCCGATACCCCTGAGGACGCCAAAGTTGCCAGAGATTTTGGAGCTCAAGGAATCGGATTGACCCGGACCGAGCATATGTTCTTTGGCGAAGAACGGCTGCCCATTGTCCAGGAGATGATTCTGGCCGATTCAAAAGAGGCACGCCAGAAAGCTCTGGATCAGCTTTTACCCATGCAGCGCGGTGATTTTAAAGGCATATTCA
>JBFMGO010000112.1:0-19728 GCA_040752695.1 bacterium | reverse complement strand
CAACCCCTCTTGAGAGCATTCACAGTTACGGATGTGTTTATTGATATCGTAGATCTTGCCACACTTGACACACTTGCGATAAAAACGGCGGGCCATAAAAGGATCCTCCTTCCTTGGCGCCCCCTTCCTTAAGGGGCCTTTGTTCTTCTCTAAGGGTGAAAAAACTACGCGACGTAAATACCTGCCGGTCCTGATCGGGAAAGGACAGCCGGATTCTTTCACGGTGCCTTCCTGATATACTGCGGCTTATTCCCATCCTTGCTGAAGAGCTCCGTTGCGAAACTGATTTCAACTGCCATCAAACACAATACCGTATAAAAATAAATACAAGGACTACCAAGAGCATATGCAAAGAAGATGCTACCTTAAGATGTGTACGCTCATATACGGGACAAAGATCCTTTTCTAGTCATGTCCCGTAAAAAATCCCAGCAGGAATGGCTGTTACCGGCCTTGCGATCAGGAAAACAAAAGCGGCACCGTTTGTCCATGGTTCCGGGTAAAGATGCTTTACTGTGATGGAGAATGCTCGAAGCGCTGATCTGGTGTAAGGATATCGGCACACTTTTTCCCGAAGAGAAGCATTTTAACTTCAGAGACAATCGGGAGAGAAGAATCTTTCAAAAAATTTTTAAAATTTTACCAGCCTGAAAGATCAAATTGAACTATTCCTTTTCGATAATGTATAATTTTATATATTTATCGGGTCCAAAACATTGGAGACGTACAGATGAATCACTGCCTTTATCCAGCTCGAAAGTTTTTGGTTGCTGTTTTCTGTCTCCTCCTTGTTGGCGTTTGCAGCAGCCTTTTCTATCCTGCCTTTGGTGCTGATTACGACACGAAGATTGAGATTCCTTCCTCGTGGAACCCTGTCGGCTCAGGTGCGAGGGCACTCGGGATGGGTGGAGCATTCATTGCCGTTGCAGATGATGCCACCGCCGCATCCTGGAATCCAGGCGGCCTCATCCAGCTCAAACATCCCGAAATCTCCCTGGTGGGAGCTGCCTTCCACCGCAGGGAGGAGAATACATTCGGAACAACCCCCGAATCGTCCGGTTCCGAATCATCCGCGGATGTCTCAAAGAGCCAGATCAATTACCTGAGTGCAGCCTGCCCTTTCACCTTTCGGAACCGAAACATGATTATCTCTTTGAACTATCAAAACCTCTTCGATTTCACCCGGCACTGGAAATTTCCTCTGAAATCGAACTCTGACGATGGCCTGCCCATAAATCAAAACGTTGATTGTCATCAGGAGGGGAACCTTTTTGCCCATGGAATTGCCTATTGCATTCAGGTTATTCCGGATCTTTCCCTTGGATTGACCGTAAATATCTGGGAAGATGGGCTCTACCGCAACGAGTGGAAAAAAACGACACACCAGGAGGGCACCTATACCCACGACGGGCAAACCTCCTCCTTTGAAGTACGCAGCATAGACCGGTTTTCACTCAGCGGCATGAATGCTCATTGCGGGGTTTTATGGAAAGCTGACAAGCACCTGACCATAGGAGCAGTTTTCAAAACTCCCTTTCAGGCCGACCTGCACAGGGAATCCCGGTTTTACAGCACCACTTCCGGCTCTGAAAGCCAGGCACCCCAAGAGCCTTCGATCCAGACAGAAAAGCTGGACATGCCCGCCTCTTATGGGGTCGGGATCGCTTATCGGTTTTGTGATGAATTTACCGCTTCGGTTGATATTTACCGGACGGAATGGAACAGGTTTATACTCACCGATCCCAATGGAAATCAGACCTCACCTATCAGTGGACAGTCTTTCCATACGTCGGATATCCGTCCTACCACTCAAGTACGCATCGGTGCTGAATATCTTTGGATAGCTCCCCAATACATCGTACCATTGCGGGGTGGCATTTTCTACGATCCAGCGCCAGCCGAAGGAAGCCCCGACGATTACTTTGGGTTCAGCCTCGGTACAGGGATTGCGGCAGGGAGATTTGTCTTCGATATCGCCTATCAATACCGATTTGGGAACGATGTGGGAGACTCCATCCTGCAACACCTCGATTTTTCACAGGATATACATGAGCATACAGCCTATGCATCGCTCATCGTCCATTGGTAATCGTCTATTTTTGAAATGGTAATCGTCCATTTTTTGAAATGGAAATTTCTGTTTAGGAGGGGTGTCGTCTTTCGCATAAGAGCGAAAAAAGTAGGCATAAAGGCAGAGCCACTGCTGACCCTGCCTTTATGTTTATTCCTTTGGAATTGTCGTTGCATTGTCGAGAGATTTGAATTGATGAGATTACTTGTCATGTGCAGCGCATTTTTGGATAGCACCTTTATCCTGCCCGCTGATAAGGCTGCGCTCTTTCCAATCATTGGTCAACTGTGATACACAACTTACAAACTGGCCATGATTTTGAGCGCCTTGCGCACATTCTGAAATCAGATCATTCATGGAGCATCCACCTTCAAGGAGCTGGTTACTCACTCCACTATCACAACCATTTATACTGACAGTCTGGCCGAGGTCGGATGCAGGACACGAATCTACATCACCGCATACCCCATCCCCGTCTGCATCATTGGCTGCATCATTGGGACAGACATCACAGGCATCGCCGATGCCATCCCCGTCACTGTCTTTTTGATCGGGATTACTCGTATCGGGGCAGTTGTCTTGGCTGCATATCATGACTCCATCTCCATCGCCGTCAGTTTCATCTGCCGGGACTATCCCATCGCAGTCATTGTCTTTCCCATCGCAGATTTCAGGAGCGCCTAGATAGATGCTGGCATCATTATCATCACAGTCACCGCTGTCTGCGGCATAGCCGTCTCCATCCTGATCGGAAACTTCTTCTATCCGCAGGTTGTATATGCGGCTCTCATTTTGTGAAGCTACTTCCAGGAAAGGATTGTACATTTCAATTGATGTGTAGCTAAACAGGTAAACACCGAGAGTATATTGAACTCCCTCTTTCACTTCGAAATGTTCATTGACTGATCCGGTACAATTTTGGTTCACCTGGAGATCAAAAAGGGTAATTTCATCTTCATAACTATAAAGACCTACATACATAAAAGGATAAGATTCCGTATTGACTTCATAATCGAAGGAGAAAGTTATGGCAGGAGATGCAGCAGTAAATGTTTTCTCTGCCCATAGAGAACCATATCCTTCAGGTACAATTGACCATAGATCATACCATGTTTCCACAGTAAGCGACCCAGGATCTATGCCTTCAAAGCCATGAGATCCTGCAGTTGCGGATACCAAGAATGAGCTGTCATCAGCAAATACCGTCCCTAATGCTCCCCATCCCCAATCAAAGGGGACAAGTCTACCAAGCGGATCCAAATAGTATCCTGTGAAACTCGCACCATCATATGCATTGATCGAAAAAGGGAGTGAATACTGATAATCAAAGGTCGAATTCCATCCGGCACCAGCTTCAACTTGATAGTATTCATCTACATAATGAATAGCTGCTATGGCTCTGTTTATTCCAAAAATGAAAACGAAAGAAAAAACCAGTACGCAAAGGAGCTTTTTCATTTCTTTTTCCTTTTTTTGATATATTACAGCCTGCTGTTTCGAAGTTATCGCTACATTCCTATTACCTGCAGCCATAGACTAAGAGCCTGCGGCAACTGGTAGTAAGGTTACTTGCCTTAGAGGAAATCTATACTAATATAAACCATTGTTCAGCAGCACAATTCTGCCCTTATGAGTGTCTTACAACATATGTTCTCCTCGTTTTCTTTCTTAGTCGATAATGGTAATAAGATATTAAATTCAAAGACTTCTGCTTTTTTATCCTTAACATCCTCCTTTCTCTCCTTAAAGAAATATAAAATCCAAGTCCTTCAGGAATGACAGTTAACCTTTATGACATCTAAAGGAGAGAAATCTTTCAAAAAATTTTTAAATTTTTTTTCAGCCTGAAAACCATAGGAAGAGGGGAAGAACGACCGGGAGTTCATTACAAATTATCAGAAAAAACTTTCTTATACTCAAAATAAATGCAGGGTGGGGCCTTTTCGCCCCCCCCAATAACGCACGCGATCTGGTTAGCAGATCTTACTATAACAAGCCATAGATTGAGCGCGCTGCGGCGGCATGAAAACGCAGGTCTCACTATTAACCGCTCCCCTCTTCATTCACAGGGTCCTGACTCGAGCCAGCGAAATTGGATATATTCCGGATTCTGAATGAGCCGGATGTCCGCAGTGATATGCAGACTCGGTATTGGAGGGTTACATTGTGACGGGGGCCAGCAGCTTTGCTCAAAAATCCTCTCTCCAAAAGTGTAGGCAAAACCGCACATACCGCTGGCTTCCCACTCGTTAAATCGTTCGAAGTAGTATCCCTTGACCTCGCTCGATCCGACATACCCGTACCAGGTGGCGGAACAGGAGAATTCTTCCTGGTCGGCTAGAGAAAGGATGATGTCCGCCGCAGTCAATACTCCTTTGGCGAACACGTCTTTTCTCAGGTCATGGCTGGTCACCAATATGTTCCTGAACCTTAAAGGGGCTTCATTCTTGGGCCAGATCACCACATCGGGAATGATCACCTTTCCTCCGTTCGCCTTTCTCCGGCTTACCTCGGTTTTCCATATGATATGCCGCATGTGCAATTCCTCCTCGCTATACTGCCTGACTTGAATGAACATTTTATCCTTGACCAGGCAGTAATCCATGCGATGATTCTGTTCCTTATAATTGGGTTCACTGCTTCCGGCAATGTCATAGTTCATGCGATAGAACCAGTTTCCCGATCCATTGATTGAATCGATCAGGTAGGTGTCCATGTTTGGATCGAAGTGATAGCTCATGCTGAATTTATCGCTGTTCATGTCAAGGTATACCAGCAGGTCGAACACGGAGAAATGCCCCCGTGCAAATAAATCGGGACGGTGTGCAGGCACCGTTATTTTTTGGGAGAAGTCTACATCCGTCGAGAGGATGCCCTCGATGTCGATACTCACCTTTCCCACCAGTTGAGTATCCTTCGGTGTGCCCTGAATATCGTATCTGGGAGCCGGAGGAGTTGCATGTGGATTGTGGCATGAGAGGCATTCGCAGGTATTGGTTTCACTTTCCTCTGAAGAATTGCCTTGTAGAGGTACACCGGGATTATAATAGCTATAGAGTCTATTACCATTATATTGAGCATTATACAACCAACCGTTATAATTGCTGTAAGGATTGCCAAAGCTCGTATTGGCACCGCTATAAGCGCTGCCGACCCCGATTCCCCAAAGCCGACTGCTGCTGCAGGTATCGAATAATCCACCATATTGTGGACCATTAAACCAGCCGTACATGCTGGATAATTCGTTATATATGCTGGGTAATCCATTATATATATTGTGGAAGCTATTGTTGTAATTATCATAAAAATCTGCAAAGCTGGCAGACTCATCATGCATGCTTCCATAGAAGCTATTGTATGGATACAGGGAATATTGTGCGACACTCGGGGCGGAAAAAGCAAAAACCAAAAAAAGAGCAATTAGGACGGTGATAAATTTATAATTGTTATGAGTAGATAAATTCATTGCCACCTTCACCCTTTCCGTAACTCAAAATAAAAATTAATCCTTATACATCTTGAGCCTCCTCTCTCGAACAAGGGATTATTAGATTTGCCTCTATCTATTCCCTTTTGGATAAGGAAGGCTTTTTCTTTTTATGCTCTCATACAAATTTTACTTATGTAAGTGCCATTCGGATTAGATTCAGTACTTACTTCATATCTGTACAGCCTGCCTGTCCAGAAATTACATTCCCATTATCTGCAGCCGCACAGGCTAAGAGCCTGTGCGGCTGCAGGTAGTAAGTTACTTACCTTTAATATAAGCATTGTTCAGCAGTACAATTCTGCCATTATGGATTTTTACAGCATGTGTTCTCCTCTTTTTCTCTCTTGGTTGACAGTGATGATAGGATATGAAATTTATAGACTTTTGTTTCTTATCCTTGACACCTCCTTTCTCTCCAAAGGAATTAAAAATTCAAGTCCTTCGGAAAACGACAGTTGACCTTTATGACATTGTGAGAAGAGAAATCTTTCAAAAAATTTTTAAGTTTTTTCAACCTGAAAAACCACGGAGAGAGGGTAAAAACGACCGGGAGTTTATTATAGCTTCTCAGAAGGAATTTATATACTTATGGGAATGGAAAATTCTTTATCCTATCCTGTATAATAAAGAAAAGGGATTCATCTTTCATTTTTGTTTCTTGCTGAATCTTATTTTCCCCGGATTATTTGGATATGATTATATATAACAGAGAGGGAGCATCCACCAGACCCATGATAAAATTTCGAGGGAAAAGCCGCTGCCAGGCTTTTCGAACATCGGCCTTGATCATGCTGTCACTAACCGTTTGTATCTATGCCATAAGCTGTGAATTTCTCATTTCCTGTGCAGCATCTGACGAAATGTACAAACTTGAATACATGTGGCCATCCCTGCCCCAGCCGTGGTACTTTAAATATCCCAGCGGAATTGCTGCAGATCGAAAAGGGAATATTTATATTGCTGATTCTGGCAATAGCTGTATCCAAAAGTTCACTTCTGATGGTCAATTCGTGACCAGATGGGGGCGCCCCGATATATCCTTCGGCTGGCTTGATGACATAGCCGTCGATCCCAACGGGTTTGTCTATGTGGTAGCCGGTGATATCTATAAGCTTACCTCTGACGGCCGGCTGGTGACCAGATGGGGACGCCGTCAGGGACGACCCTACTTGCCCGCTGGTATAGCCATCGATCCCAACGGATTTATCTATGTGGCTGACGATGCGTCAAACGGAAGCATCCAAAAATATACCCTTGATGGTCAATTTGTGGCTCAATGGGAAATCCTTGCCTCTGACCCTGACAAGTTTCATTCTATTGGTGACATAGCCATCGATTCCAATGGTTTTATCTATATGTCTGATAAGTCCGGTCACTATATCCAAAAATATACCTCTGATGGTCAATTGGCAGCCAAATGGGGAGAATGGGGCCATGCTCTTGGGCAGTTCTCCCACCCTTGTGGTATCGTAACCGATCCCAATGGATTTGTGTATGTCGTTGATTCAAACAACAATCGTATCCAAAAGTTTACCTCTGATGGTCAATTCGTAGCCCGATGGGGAAATCCTGGCGGTTCTGATGGCATAGCTATCGATAAGAACGGATTTTTCTATGTGGCTGATACCTACAAGGATAGTGTCAAAAAGTTTACCTCTGATGGTCAATTGGTAGCCGAATGGATAGGTTCAGGCTCCGGACCTGATCAGTTTAACTCCCCTTCTGGCGTAACTGTCGATCCCCATGGATTTGTCTATGTCGCTGATTCATGTAACCACCGAATCAAAAAATTTAGCCCTGAAGGCTTATTCGAGACCCAGTGGACAGGCGCCGGCTCTGTCAATAATCTGGCTTTCATTGGTATAGCCGCCGATCGCAGTGGATTTATCTATGAGGTCGATTCAGGCTCTTTATGTATCAAAAAATACAAAGCGAATGGCCAATTGGTAACCAAATTGGAAGGCAATGGCTCTCCTGACCGGTTTTTCTCTCCCGATGGCATAGCCGTTGCTTCTGACGGGTCTATCTATGTGACGCATACCGTTGAAAATCATATCCAGAAATTTACCTCCGATGGCCAATTTGTGACCCAATGGGGAAGCCATGGCTCTGCCGCCGGCCAGTTTTTCTTCCCTATTGGCATAGCTGTTGATTGCGATGGGTTTGTTTATATAGCTGATTCAGAAAATCATCGTATTCAGAAATTTACCTCCGATGGCCAATTTGTGACCCAATGGGGAAGCCGTGGCTCTGACCCTGGCAAGCTGGACACTCCTGAGGGCATAGCCATCGACTCCAACGGATTTATCTATGTGGCTGATTCAGACAATGAGCGCATCCAGAAATTCACTTCCGATGGCCAATTTGTGACCCAGTGGGGAGAATGGGGCCATGGTCCCGGTCAGTTCATTCATCCAAGAGGCATAGGAATAAGCACGGATGGCAGAGTATATGTTTCGGATGTTGAAAACCACCGGATTCAGGTCTTTCGTGAAGAAAAACCGGAGGAAAACATATCGAAGGCTATCGTTATAGCCGGTGGCGGCCCATATCCCGGCAATTATCTGTGGCCGGCTACTCAGCTTTGTGCCAACTTCGCCTATCGGGCCCTGACCTATCGCGGTTTTACCAAGGAGACTATCTTTTACCTGAGCCCGGAAACCGGTCTTGACCTGGACGATAACGGTGTTATGGATGATGTGGATGGGGCAGTCTCAACCGGTAACCTTCGCCAGGCCATTACTGAATGGGCTCAGGATGCAAAGAAGTTAGCCGTCTATATGGTCGATCATGGGGGCACCGGGACCTTGCGTCTGAGTGCTGCCGAAACCTTACCCGCTCAAGATTTGAACGCCTGGTTAAACGTCTATCAGAAAAAGACCGCAGGACACGTGACGGTCATGTACGATGCCTGCCAGTCAGGAAGCTTCCTCCCTTTTCTGCAAGGAAGGAACCGGGTTATCGTAACCAGTACTTCTCCTGTGCAACCTGCCTATTTTATAAACCAGGGCTCGATTTCTTTTTCAAACTTTTTCTGGACCTTCATTTTCAATGGAAACAGTCTGAAGGAGGCTTTTGACGCAACGAAAGATGCCATCGGCAGGTCCATCACCGGGCTCCAGGACCCCCTGCTGGATGTTGACGGCACTGGGGAGGACAATACAATACGAGACGATATCTTCGCTCAGAATCCCTCCCTGGGTCCATCTGCCGGGCGTAATGCTCCTGTAATAGAGAATGTATCCCCGGACCAAACCATTCATGGCACATCCTCTGCGCTTCTTTATGCAAAAGGGGTAGCGGACGAGCATGGTATTGCCCATGTATGGGCGATCGTCAGGCCACCCAATTACAGTCATGAATCACCGGGCAATGCTGTCCAGGATCTGCCTTCCCTCGATCTTTTGCCTGCGGTGAAAAATGAGGGCAATGGGGAATATATGCAAAATGGGGCAAACCGCTATGAAGGGACCTATAACGATTTCAACGCAGAAGGGGTCTATCAGATCGCCATCTATGCCAGGGATGGCCTTGGGAATACCTCCAAGCCGAAGATCACGAGCGTGACGGTTGGAAGGCCCTTTTTGCACAGGGCAATAATCGTGGCTACAGAACAAGACCCGACGGCCTCTTTAGAACCAGCCATAAGAAAGAGTGCCAGCCTGGCTTACCGGGCATTGATCTTCCAGGGATATATGGATGATGATATCTGTTTTCTGGGCCCTGCCAATCTCACCGGGCAGGATGCATTACCGACCCTGAATAACCTGGAATCTGCCATTGGAGAATGGGCAGGACAAAACAGTACCCGGGATCTTATCATCTTCCTGACAGGCGAGGGAGAGCCGGGAGCCTTCAGGATCAATAAGACACAAATGCTCTCCGCTTCTGTACTGGACACCTGGCTGGATACCCTGCAGGGCTCTTTGCCAGGCACGGTGACCGTTATTTACGATGCCTCCTATGCCGGGAGCTTTATCCCGCCATCAGCGCCACCGAAAGAGAAGGAAAGAATCCTGATCGCCAGCACAGGCCCGAATAAGCCCGCCTTCTTCCCCTGTAGCGGGACTATCTCTTTTTCCTCCTTCTTCTGGCAGAAGATCATAAACGGTGCACCTGTCAAGGAAGCATTTGATACGGCCAGCGCTGCTATCGGTTTTGCATGGGGTCAGGTGCCGGTGCTGGATGATAATGGCAACGGCCTGGGCAGCGAGCCAGGCAAAGACGGCCGTCTGGCAAGGCGCTGCCGGCTTGGAACCGGTATTCTTCTGGCCGGGGATGCCCCGATCATCGGAAGTATCTCGCCTGAGCAGACCCTGAAAGGATCATCATCTGCCACTATCCGGGTCGAGAACATAACGACAACGGGCACGATCGATAAAGTCTGGGCAGTAATCACCCCACCGGCACTCGATCCGAACCTCCCTCTGTGTCCGGATGCTCATTCGATGCCCGTAGAGATAGCATTGACCTCCACGGACGGCAGCAGCTACCAGGCAACCTATGAGCATTTTGTTACCAGCGGGGACTACCATGTGACAGCGTATGCAATTGACCGGGAGGGCAACCTGTCCCTGCCTCAGCGGACTGTCGTCCGTAAGATGCTGGGCCCTGATATCTACGAGGACGATGACTCTATGAGCCAGGCCAGGACTATCGTCTTTGCCGGTGGCTGGGCTGAAAACGGATGGGGCCAGCACCATAACTTCCATGATGCGGGTGATCAGGATTGGGTTATGTTTTATGGATTAAGCGGGCATATATTTGACATTACCGTCGAAGTCTGCGATGAGAACAGCAGGTGTGACGCTGCCGTCATGCTTCATGACCCCAATGGAACACCAATCGGACCGGAGTGGAGCTTTTCGGGTGAAAATAAAACATGGTCCTGGCGCTGCCCTCAGGATGGTGTCTATTATTTCATGATTCGTCAATTGGATCCGAACATTTTTGGAGAAGATACCGGGTATAACCTTTCCTTATACTCTCCAACAGGGGGCGGTGGATTTATATTCGGTCATGTAAGGGAGAAACCCTCTGGAATACCCATTGCCAGAGCACATCTTAAAACCGATGGCAGGTGCTCAGGGTTGAGCGATACAAGCGGATTTTACCTCATTCCTCATCCATCGGGGAATTTTGCGATTTCCGCAGCCAGCCAGGGCTATCAGCCCATAAGCTCCCCTGTCGAGGTCCGCGATTTTACCGCAGTAAGCGTAAACTTCGATTTGGCTCCAGACACTCCCCCTCCTCCGCCTCAGCCTGATACTCCTGTTGTGCCTGATAATCCTGTTGTGCCTGGTACTCCTGTTATGCCTGGTACTCCGGACACCACTGATATCCCTGACACCACTGATATCCCTACAGATATATCTGCTAACTCTGATATTCCTAATACTCCTTATGCTCCTGATAATAATGGTAATAATGGTACCCCGGACGATCCTGGTAATCCTGATAATGGGTTTATCTCTGGTATTGTAATAGATAACTCTTCCGGCAAACCAATTGCCAGCGCGATCCTTAAAACTAATGACAACTATTCAACCACAAGCGACGCCAATGGATATTACCGTATTTCTCATCCATCAGGGGAAATCACTCTTACCATTGAAAAGCAGGGCTATCAGTCTGTAAGCTTTCCTGTTAGCGTCATCGAGGAGGAAGAAACAGCCATGAATTTCCATTTAACTCCACTTTCATCTTCTGTTTCCCCTTCGGACGAGGATACGCCTTCAGGCATACCTTCAGGCAGTGACACGCCTTCAGACAGTGCTACACCTTCGGGCGGTGCTGCACTATCACCTCCTGTTTCCCCTTCGGGCAGCGATACACCCAGCGATACACCTTCAGGCGGAAGAGGCAGTAAAGGCTGCTTTATCTCAACCCTCAAGTTCCTTCTTTCCGGCCGCCGATAGAGACATGAGGAAGAAGTATGGAGAAATCACTCACTCTTCTTCCTCCCTTACTTCGTAACCACCAGGTCCCCAATCCGGATTGTTTTCAGAAGCCCTTCGAGTGAGGGCTGAGCCAGCGAAAAATAATCTGCCACCTCTTCGATCCTTGCCTCACCCAGAATAATCTGGCGGGCTTTCCCTTCCGGAGGGGGATGGCCCCCCTCGTGACGATTTTTCCCCTGTTGGCTCCCTCCCTCATAAAGATCTTTTGGAGAATCTTCCGTCGGACGGAACACCAGGACCTTCATCCCCTGCTTGATCAAGTCGGCGGAACACATGCTGATCTGAAAAGTTTGCCGGTTCTTGTCCAAAACCTTTCCCTGCGATAGAGGGAACTCCTGCTGAAAAACCTGAGCCAGTCCAGACAGCAGGTACTTTTCATCCTGGCTGCTCTTCCATCGGTTATAGACGCTCTTGACTGCCAGTTCCCGGCTTGTCTCTACATCCACCAGCCGGGCAATAATCTCCATGCACCGGTCCCGGCCATCCCATTCTTCCCGGAAAGAACCCATCAGTAAAACCTCAGCAGCGAGGAGATTTCCCAGCCGGGGCCCGCTCGTTCTATCCACCGCCTCACTTGACTGGAGCTCCAGTTCGCGCATAACCGCATCGATCCTTCCCCGTTCCACCAGGCTAAAGCGCCCGGTTCGGAAAAAGGAAAGGTGGAGACCATCATGAAGCGAGGTGAAGGAAGCTGGCAAGGGATCAGCCAAAAAAGGCGGCTCGTTTGCCTGTCCGGTGAAGGGGAGTATAGCCAGACACCATCGATTCCCGATCCGGTCAATCTCCCGAATATGATATTCCATCATGATGTCTTTGCTGGCTGATCTGCCCTCTTTATCATGTGCCCTGATAGTCAGGCGATTCTCTCCCTCTTTCAATCCATCGATGAGGCGGGTAAAATAAAAGAGGGTTCTTTCCCCATACCACAGCCGCCGCAAGGTCTGGAAAAGGCCCGCAGCATCATGACTCGTGAATACGGGCTGCTCATTGATCCACAATCCGGTAATCTCTCTGGTTGATTCGATCCATCCTTGAATGACTGCCCTCGGCTGAAAAACGATGGACGGAAACTCGCTGATGAAGATTTCGGGAGCCTTCTGTGATGCACCGGACAGTTCTCCCTTAACAGGCAGGGGCAGAAATGGACTATTATCCGCAACCATAACAGGCTGGCCGGTATTCTCTCCGTGTTCTCTATGCTCTTCTCTATACTCTCTACCCTCTCTATCTTCTCTGTGCACTCTATCTTCTCTATCCTCTCTATCCCCTCTATCCTTTCTATCCTCTATCCAGGATAAATCTCCGCTGGTAATATTACCTGCCAGATCCGCGGCCCAGAAGGTTGCCCTTCCGGCTGCGCTGAGCAGGGAAGATGTCTCTACCTGAAACTCTTTCATTCTCAACCCCCGAACCAGAGGGATATCTTCCCCGGCGACTGTCAGCCTTGCCAGGCCGCCATCATCAAAGATCAAGCCCCTGATCCGCATTCCCCCTCCACCAGGAACCTGCTTCACTGACGATGAACTGCCGGGGCCGGGTCTTTCCGCAAGATGCTCCGGAGGTCTTTCCGGAAAATGCGCCGGACTGAAGATAACGGTCGGCCCCTGCTGATCCAGAAAAATCAGGACCTCCTCCTGATACGTACGCCCAACCAGATCTATTACCTTCATGGGAAAGCGGTTAAGGCCCGGTTTAAGAGCTACCTCCTTTTTAAAACTGATTGCAGGCTGGGCAAGATCAAGGAAGAGAGGTTGATCATCGACCAGAATCGAAGAGACAAAGAAATCGTCTACAGCCTGGCCATTGATCTGATAGGCAGAACTGTTGGTATATATCATCCCGCTCTCTTCAACCTCCTCGCTCTCGCCAGCCGCTTCGCTCTCTTCAATCTTTTCGCTATCACCAACCGCTTCGCTCTCGCCAATCTCTTTGCTCTCGCTAAAAGCTTCGCTGTCGCTAACCGCTTCAACTTTTCTTGCACCTTGCCACGGGAACCGGAATCCCGGAGGGAAATGGTCCATGCCTGTCTTTTCAAGCCATCGCCTGCGAGCCTGATTGAGGTAGTACTTGGCTTTGGCTGAATCTGCCGAGCTCAATGAGATCGAAAGTTCCCTGATAGCCTCCTTTAGATCGTCCTGTTGGAGGTAGAGAAGCCCCAACTCCCGATGGGGAAAATATTCATTCAGAACGTGCATGCCATAGGTCCGGGCTCGCCACTGATCATCCGGCCTCTGCCGGATGGCCTGAAGAAACTGGTCCATAGCCTGCTCACGGCACCCGCCCTGAGCATAGGAAATCGCCCGGCGGTAACAGCTATCCCAGTCCTGGCTTATGATCCAGTCATCGGTCAATCCATAGATACGGCCCTCCTTGAGACAAGGTTCAGGCGGATGGAGAGCACAGCCGGTGAAAACAAAGCTCCAGAAGACCAGGCAGAGGATGAGTACGCACAGAGAAGATGTACAGAGGTGATTGATCCTCATGGATTTTTTCATTTTATCTTACTTCTACAGGTATATTTTATGTTAATACCCCCCATTCCTCTTTAGAAGAGGGAGTGGTTATGGGCTGTCGGCAGGCTATGCAGAATTTCTTCTCCAAGGGTTTGACTGATTCTCTTCAGGTCATCGCTACCCTTGATGGATGCAGCAGCCATAGCCTGGATGACAGCAGTTTCGGTGTCTACGTAGCGCAGATAAACTTCCGCCTTGCGGCTCAAAGGGGAGAGGGAAAACCTGTTGATCCTGGGGATAACCCGGACAAACAAGATCCCCCTGGCTCCAAAAATCTTCCCCAGAGCAAATTGTAACCTCGGCTCACTTACTTTTGAAGTTGCCACATCCAGCTCCCTCAGTACAAAATCCAGCCGGTCTCTCTCTACGACCCGAAATCCTGTTTGATGAATCCAAAAAAGATGCAACTCTTCGATTAACTGATCAGTCAGCCGCTCATCAGTCAATCGCTCATCAGTCAACCGGCTGTCTACCTCCTGATCGTTCATCCCCTCAGGTACAGCCGAAACAATACAGAGAGTAAGAGGGGCATCCTGAGAAGAGCTGCTTCCAGGAACTTTCCAATCAGCGTACCTTTGCTGCAGATTCAAAAGCGTATCACGGACAAATTCCCACTTCTTCTCTTCCCATGGCTCATAGCCGGAGTTTGAAGAATCAGTGACATGAATGGGATGATTGGTTCTCTGTAGCAATGCTCCCTGAAGCCGCGTTCCCTGAAGCCGTGTTCCCTGAAGCCAAGCTCCGATAAGAAGAAGGCCAAGGATTAAGACTCCTCCCCCAGCCAGAGGCAGTGCCCACGATATCCGTTTTCCTTGCCCCCCTCCCTTTTCATTTCCCTGACCGTGTAGCTGTGAGACCGGTGGTGCATAATCCGGCCTGATATCAGGGGGAGTCCTTTCGTCCGAGGTTCCTTCCTCTGGTGCTCCTCCATGCAGCACCCCTTTGTCCGGTGCCTTTCCGCCCTGCGATCCTCCCTCCGGTGCTTCTCCGCCTGGCGCTCCTCCATATGGCACTTCTCCGTCCGGTGCTCCTCTTGGAAAAGGTTCAGGCGACTCAATCAGGTCCCCGCTGTCCACATAATGAGCCGGTTCAGGCTTTGGCTCCTCTTCCTGCCTTTTCAAATAGCGGGTCATCGGATCGCCGTAGAGCATATAATAGGCCCAGATGAGATTATCCCGTCCGTATGTATCGATAATCTTCAGCCTGGCCTGGCGAAGAGACTCCCCTATGGAGCAGGATTTCATCATGAATTGGTAAAAGGAGAGGGCCAGAGCACGGCTGGCCGGGTCGGCAATATCCTGGAAAGTACCGATATAATGCTGGACTCCACATCTTAGGAAGGCATTGACCAGATCGGAAGCATGATGAAACCACTGGTCAGGCTCTGCGGAGGGCCAGGCAGCGGTCTGTCCGCTTCGGCAGGCATTGGAGAAGATCAGGGAGGGAAAGGATTTTTTTCCCCCGGCGGTTTGGATAATATCCTGTGCAGTCAAAACTCTATCCTGAAGACACCAGCCGCTCAGGCCGGGATTCTCCTGGTTATAGATAGCATGCCCGGCGTAATGAAGCATCTCACACTGGGAAATCTGGCGAAGAACCTCTTGAGAGGTTATACCGGATGTCATAGAAAGAACCTTGAGAGAATCACTCCAGGTATCGAGCTTTTGCCAAAGAAACCACCCCTCTTGATAGGCGCTTGGCAGATCTCCTTTTGGGTCGGCCAGTATCAGCATCCTGATTCCGGCCCCGGAATGCCGGTCTTGAGGCTGGCGAACAGACTGGGTAGTAGTGACTGACCGGCCCATGTTGAACTGAAGGCAAAAGAACTCCTCACCGTCATGCAGGATTTCCCAGGGTATCCCCACCAGGGAATCATCGACATCCAGGCATAAGTTCCCCGCTCCTGCTGAAGCCAGCCTTTCCTTAATCGGGAAGGGAAAAAGAGAATCGTATAAATCCTGCCCTACTGCTTTGAGCCGCTGCTCACACCCCTTACTGTTCTTTCCTGAATAAGTATGCCGATGAAGAATGGAGAATGCCTTCTGAGAAAGCGACTGAAGGTCGCTCAGGTTAATGAGAGCCGGAACATATTGCTTTAAGGGGCGCTCCTCTCTCTGGGATTTCTCTTCGAGGGTTATTTTCAACTCCTGACCATTGCTGGAAATTCTGAGGCAGAGCGCTTTTTCGGGCTTATCTTTGACTGGAAAACCATCCGTGATCATCTTCTGCCTTCTCTTTTACTCCGCATCTCCCGTTCACTTCCTTTCCGCGCATCTCCACTTCCTCTCCGCGCATCTCCACCTTCTTTCCACCCATCTTCACTTTTTTTCCACCCATCTTCACTCCTTGAGCCCTCTTTACTATTCAATGTCTTTACTAATCAGTATCTTTATTAATCAGTGTCTTTAATACTCAATGACAGAAGTGCAATCAGATGCGATCCTCCCCGAACCTTTATTTCATATTCTCCAGGGGAAATTGCACTTATCCGGACTGCGCCTTCTTCCATTGAGTAAGAACGGCGGATCCGATCGGCCCGGTAAAGATCAACTCTCATCCCTGGCCCCAGGCTTTGACCGGCTGGCGGTGAAACATCAAGATAAAGCTCACATATCCCTTCTTCCCCTTCGATCTGAGCCGTAATCCTATAGCCATGGATAATTTTGGAGAATGATGGCATTGAATATGTTTCCGACTGAGGGGAATGACCTCTTACCAGAACTGGTTCAGGGCCATTCTGAAAGGAGAAGGGGTCTGCATCTGCTTGCAGTGAAACAAGCTGGCCCTTAACCCAGGCTAATGCGACTCTCCAGATTTTGCTCCTCATTTCCACTCTGATTAACGTGATCGATAGCTGGCGGCAGTCAGAGCAAAAGGAAAGATGCTCTTCAACTTCCTCCCGTTCAGCAGCAGGAAGGCGAGAAGCCAGATAGTCAGAAAGAGTTTCTTCAGAAAAACACTTTTCTGCCTTAACCTTGCCTTTCAGGTCATTACCTTTTTCCCTCTGACTGTTCGTCCAGGAAAAAGCATCCCTCATTAACTTATCAAATTTCTTTTCTTCCATAGTAACCCTCATAGTTCAGGTTAAGGAGCATGATGCTTAATGTAAGGTATCAATGAGAATAGACAAAAGGAAATCATTTTTCTTTCACTTACATTTCAGTCATCAAATGGACAAAAATGTTTTTTTAAGATTTGTTTAATTTTTTTCTGGGTTCTGTGCTTCAATAAGTAAAGCTCCTGGTCCTGAAGATGCATAATATGCCGAATCTCATCGAAAGAAGCCCCGTCAAGCCAATAAAGTTGAGCGAAGAGTCTCTGCCGCGTCGTCAGATGCTCCTCAATGATATGGATAATTATCGCATACAGCTCATTTTGGGCGATCTCCTCCTCAATACTTTCCCTGCCCTGGCTTAGGTTTAAAGGAGAATTATCTTGATTCTCGCCAGATGAAGAATCCTCAAGGGAAGAGTGCGCATGTTTTTTTCGCTCTTTGAGATAATTACGGGTCTCGTTAACAGCGCAGACCCAGAGCCAGGAACGCAGAGTACACCCATTAATCCCCCGGTAACTCCCTAATTTTTTATAATTGTTTTTTATCAGCGAAAACCAGAGAGACTGTTTGCAGTCCTCTCTTTCTTCCCGGGCAAGTTTAACTCCCTGAGCATCCGCTGTAAGGTTGATAGCAGCCTGGATAGCAGGATTAAATCTTGTATGAAACATTTTCCATGCCCATTCCTTACCTTCTAAGCATTCACGCAAAAGTTCTGCATCAGGAATATTCTGGTTGTTATTCATATATGATCATTATCCATATCTTAAGTTCTTATCCATGGCTGAAGTGTCATCCATGGCTGAAGTATCTATCATCCGTAGCTGAAGTATCACCCATAACTGCTCTTATCCATAACTGCTCTTATCCATAGCCTGGCAAACTGAAGAGAAGTTCACTAAAGGAGGAAGCGAAAGCAGTTAAACAGAAGCAGTAACCAGCCAGTTGTTTGCATATGAGGGACTGAATGCCACAAACACTATTCTGAGATGCTGCTGCACTCTCTCACTCCTCCTTAAGACCACCAGATACTTATACATAGTAACATAAATGCTTGTCAATAACCAATAATGCTGTTTATTCCAAAGGCGGAGTGCCCATGAGATTACTGTGCCACCCTAAAACGGCAAAATCCCCTGAGCAGGAATATGGTGCTTATTTCTTGAGTTGCTTCGTTGAAGCAGGTAAAATATTTATACAGGCTCATGCTTGATGGATGCCTTTCTTCTTGATCTTCGTATCGATTTTTCTGGCAGGTTTATGCATAGGCAAAAAAAATCAGCCAGGAGATAATGCCTAAATTGTAGGCAAACAGGTTTGAGCATTTATGATCCCCCAAAATAAGATTATTGAGGTGAAAACATGAACAGAGAAAACAAGGAATGTTGCCCAAAATTCGACCCTAAGCCCTGGGATGGAAAGCTGCTTGACTGGGAACACAAGAAGTTCATCAGGGATAGAGTATTCACCATCTTCCATATACCTATGAATTTTGGCAGTGCCATGAAACGCCTTAATGAAAAAGTGGAAAAAGCGAATGCCAAAATCCCTGACTGGCTTTGCCTTTCAGACCATACTTCGAAGTGGAACATGGACCTCTACCTTGCTGTTGACAAGGAAATACCCGGTGCAGATAATGTGACTTTAACCGGAAAATTCTTAAGCAAAGTTTACGAAGGCCCATATAAAGATACAGATAAGTGGTGCACGGATTTTGAAGCATATGCAAAAAGCAAAAATCTGAGTATCGATAAATGGTACATGTGGTACACGACCTGCCCAAAATGTGCTCAAAAATATGGGAAAAATCATGTAGCAATTATTGCACAGGTCAAATGACCTGATATAATGTCAATGAAAACCCTGAAGTCCACCTTGGATAAAAAGAGATATCGGATAAGAAGAGATTCTGCAAAAGAAAGACATTCAGGAAAAAGAGCATAGTGGGGTTAGGTATATAAAGAGGGGAAAAATGGCTGAAATTCTAGATACGATAAGGTCAGAACTCAAAGAAAATAGTGATGAGCACACAAAGAACACAGCTCAGCGCTTTTTCAAAGAAAAAATTAAATGTTATGGTATCAAGACTGCCATTGTCAGGAAGATTTCAAAAAATTACTTCAACGGGATAAAAAAGCTGGATAAGGCAGAGGTGTTTACCTTATGTGAAGAACTATTCCAGTCAGGTTATATGGAAGAATCATTTATTGCCTGTGACTGGTCACACCGTGTTTGTACACGATGTGAGCTGGAAGATATTACCTTATTCGGCAGATGGATACGAGATTACATCAGTAATTGGGCTTCCTGTGATACGCTTTGCAATCATACTGTCGGCAGCTTCATAGAAAAATATCCGGAAAAGATCAACGAGCTTAAGGCCTGGGCTCAATCAGAGAACCGCTGGATGAAAAGAGCATCAGCAGTGTCGCTCATCATTCCGGCAAGACAAGGCAGGTTCCTGGCAGATATTTTCGAGATAGCCGGACTGCTATTGCCGGATAAGGATGATATGGTACAGAAAGGTTACGGATGGCTGCTCAAAGAAGCGAGCAGGCTGCACCAGAAGGAAGTATTTGATTATGTGGTAAGAAATAAGAAGATAATGCCGCGTACTGCTTTGAGATATGCTATCGAGCTGA
>JBFMGO010000111.1:0-19912 GCA_040752695.1 bacterium | reverse complement strand
GCCAATTATGCCTTATTTTGCTCCCGTTCCACTTCTGCCACCGCCTCCGCCTCTTCTTCCTTTCCCACTCGCACCGGTACCCTTTATAAGAACACCTCAGGCCACAATCATTCTCTCTACGGGAATTACGGCAGTGAGTCCGACTGCGGGAGCTATAGTCATCGGAGCACCCACGGTAGTGAGTCCAATCGTTGCGCCAACAGTCGTTTCCACTGTAGCAACAACGACTGTGGCAGCGCCTGCACCTCTCCTTGGTGTTCTGGCTACCCTGTATGCAGGTGCAATCTATTCGCATTCTGCTCTTTCTACGGCCAATCCATTGCTCTTTGCTTATTTATCAACGCTATTAATTTAGTTGACGGAAGGGTTATTTATGATGATGCAAAAAGTTAAAAACCCTAAATTTTTAATTTTTCTGTCTATAATCGCTCTTTTTTGTTTGAGTTTTACTTTTACTTTCTCGTCAAACTGCATGTCCCAAGTACCCTATTTCTATGCTCCGCCCCTGTTACCACCGGTCCCTGTTCTTCCTGTTCTATACCCGCCATATCCTTATATTCTTCCATCCGCGCCGATAACCAGGGCACCAGCGGCAACTCTTATTATTACCAATCCGACAACAGGTACTGTTACGATCACTCCAATTGCACCTACTACTACCACCACTCCTACGGCCACGGTAACTCCAATTGTTGCAGGGCTCCTCAGTCTTTATGCACAAGCGCTCTATTCACCTACTCCCTTAAGTGTAGCGAATCCGATTCTCTTTGCTTATCTTTCAAGCTTAGCTCTCTAGGAGAGGCAATTTCTTTAATTCCTCAAGATTCAATTTCTTGAATCTTGAGGAATTGAGAAACCTTATGAATCTTTACCGTTATGTTTTTATGCACAGCAATCAGATAAGGCAGTAAGGGAATTTAACACCTTATTCAGGTATGGGTTTTTGAGAGGTTTATGTCGATAAATGAAGGAGATTTGGCAATGCGAACAAGAAAGCGAGGCATCATTCTCCCTGCTTTAAGCGTTATTTTTATCTCTTTATTCATGATTTGCTCCCCCTGTGAAGCTCAGTTTTCCAGCACTGCTCTCAATACCGCCGTAGAATATGGGGATTTTTTCAATCCCCTAGCTTTTTTCCCCGGATTAACGAGAACAGCTGCTGATTATTATCCTGTTTTTGACCCTTTTGCGGCTTTGATCTATCCTCCTTTTAGTCCTTTATTGAGCCCGATTTATTATCCGGTTATCCCGCCACTATCTCTTTTTACCTCTCCGTCTATTCCTTCGGCAGCGGTTCCTGTACCTACCGCAGCCACCACGGTAACGCGTACCGCCGCTCAGACAGGAACCTGGGTTGGTACATGGACAAGTACCTCCCTTGCCTATATTGTCCTATGGCATACCGGGCCGATGACCTTGAATATCGTTGTAGATCCACTGTTTGGAAGTGTCCTTGGCACGGCTATTCTTCAGGGAAGCAGATATACGTCTGCCCCGTTTGACGTAAGCGGCGTAAAAATAAACAATATCATCTCCCTGGAAGGCATCCCCTCTCTCGGCCTTGGTATTGTTTTAACCTGTGTTCTGACCTCACCAACCACTATGACAGGCTTTTATACCGTAACCGCTACAGGTGATATTGTAGATGAGGGGACATTCAACCTGACCCTCCTTGCACCGGTGATCATATAGCCATGCATCGAAAGGATTGGTGAGAGATATTAACCTTTTTACATAAGGGTGATTTAGCCATGATCAGAGGAAAAAAGTATATCTTGTTATATATATCGATTTTTATCTTTACCTCACTCTTTTATTTGCCTCCGTGCCAGGCTCAATACACCGGCACTGCTCTCAATACCGTCGTAGGATACGGGGGATTCTTTAATCCGCTTGTTTTTACTCCCGGCTTTTACAGGACAGCGGCCGTCAGCCCCTTAACGCCTGTTATACCTGCCCCTGTTCTTCCGACAGTGCTTTCCGCACCTGCCGCGACCACAACCCTGGTACGTACGGCTTCTCAGACCGGTACCTGGGTCGGTACCTGGACAAGTACCTTTCTTCCTTTTATTGTCCTTTTTCATACCGGCCCGATGTCTTTAAATATCGTTGTAGACCCGCTGTTGGGGGGTGTAATCGGCACCTGTATCCTCCAGGGGAGCAGATATGCAAGCGCCCCAGCAGATGTTACGGGAGTGAAGATAAACGATGTTATTACGGTCAGTGGGCTTCTCGTTACAGGATACGATATCATTTTGACCTGTCTCCTCACTTCACCGACTACTATGACAGGCTTCTATACGGTAACTGGTACGCATATTCCCATATTGGATGAAGGGGTATTCGAGCTATCACTTCTTCCGCCGGTTCTTATTTAGGTATGCGAGATTTTACCATGAACCTCTGGAAAATATATGTCATCTAAAGTTTAAGGATTTTCAGCTATGATCAGAGGAAAAAGATATATCTTATTATCTATTTATATGTTAGCGTGCATCCAGGTGTGCTGCTTGTGCTTGAATAAGGCATGGATTCCGACCCTTTCACCTGCCGGCGCAGCAGCCGAAGCACCTGGCTTACGATCGAATGCCTTTACCCGTATGAGTCCCTTTTCACTCTTGCCCTATGATCCCTTTACCGAGAGCTTCCCTTTTCTCTCTCCCGATCCTTTCAGTGCTGCCCTGCTCTACAATCCCTTGGCTCTCATGTTCTTCGGCCCACTGCCGCCTGTCAGCACACTGCTGCCGCCGCTGCCTATAAGCTCTGCTGTTCCGGTACCCGCTCTTCCCACAACAGTTGCTGCTGGTCTTCCTATGCGCACAGCAGCCCAGACAGGGAGCTGGATCGGCACATGGACCAGTAACTACATAGCCTTTGTTGTACTGTGGCATACAGGGCCGATGAGCTTAAACATCGTGGTAGACCCGGTACTGGGAAATGTTACCGGTACCGGCACTCTTCAGGGAAGCCGGTATGCAGACATCCTGTTCAATGTAGTTGGTGTAGAGGCAAATAATTCGATCAGCTTAAGCGGATTTTTAGGTACCGGGTATAATATTTACCTCGATGGTGTTCTTACTTCCCCAACCACCATCTCAGGTACTTACACGGTAGTTGGTACATCGGGAGGCACGATATTGGATTACGGTGTCTTCAATGTGACACTTATTTAAGGCTGTATTGCGTAAGAAGTGTTGTTATTTATGAGTTAACTTCCCATAAGTCTAAAAGTTTTGGTATGAGCCGGATAGCTGACCTGCCGAGTATCCAAAATCATACCGAGACTTTAGACTTATGTGGAATTTCTTACTGGGTAAATGAGGTATCCCCAAAATGCAAAAGAGAAAATGCCAAGCTAAGCGATCATCATCATTCCTTCTTCTGTGTTCCTTTTTATCGGTCTTGCCACTTCTATGGTCATTGATAAATTCTACGACGCCAGCAGCAGGGGCCGCAGTTCATGAACCAAAAAAACCATCCTATAACCTTCTTCTCATTACCATAGACACCCTGCGGGCAGATCACCTCGGGTGCTATGGCTATCAGGATGTGAATACCCCGGCTATCGATGCCCTGGCGTCAGAAGGAATCCTCTTTACTCAGGCCATCACTCCGGTGCCGATCACCTTACCCTCTCATGTTTCGATCATGACCGGATTGTATCCACTTCAACACGGCGTCATGAACAACGGAACTTTCATTCTGGGAGAAAAGATAACCACTCTTGCAGAGGTCATGAAATCGAAGGGGTATCTTACCGGTGCCTGTGTCGGTGCCTATGTTCTGGATTCCATATTCGGTCTTGATCAGGGCTTCGATTTATATGATGACTCTCTTCCCAGAAAAAACAGAGTTGCAGGGCCGTTGGATAGCGAACGAAGGGCTGAAGAAGTAACGCAATCCGCCTTGCGATGGCTAAAGGGAAATCATAACCATTCCTTTTTCCTCTGGGTTCATTATTTCGACCCCCATGCTCTGTATCTTCCCCCCTCTCCATTCAAGGAAGAATATAAACAACGCCTTTATGATGGTGAAATTGCATATACTGATAAATGCATTGGAGATTTGTTCCATGGATTAAAGGAAATGGGAGTATCGGACAAGACGCTCATCATCCTGACCGCTGATCATGGCGAAGGCTTATATGAGCATAATGAGCCTACGCATACCATTTTCATTTATGATTCAACTCTCCATGTTCCTTTGATCATGAGCGCTCCATCCGGGCTCATTCCGTCTCAAAAGGCAAAAACAAAAATAACCTCGATGGTTACCACTCTGGACATTTTCCCGACCATTATGGATCTTTTTTCTCTTCAGCCCGGCGCTGTCCCTATCGACCAGTTGCCTGGCAAAAGTCTCGTTCCCCTTCTCGGAGGGGAAAGTCAACCCCTTCATCAGGAAATCTTTTGCCAAACTCTCTATCCGGAACTTAATTTCGGGTGGAGCAAAATCGAAGGGATAAGAACAAGTGACTGGAAATATGTCAAGGCACCCAGGTCCGAGCTCTATCATCTGTCGGAAGATCCCCTTGAAAAAAAGAATCTCTTGTCGGATCAGCCTCAGCTTGCCCTGGAGTGGGAAAAAAAGCTGTCCGGCCTTGAGGAAAAACTCCAGAAGGGAAAAAAAGAGTCAGGCATGATAAAGGACGAGGCCGTCTTGCGTCGGCTTGAAAGCCTGGGCTACCTTCGCATGGTCCAAAAGGATACCGAAGCGGTTAAAAAAAGACCCGACCCAAAGGATATGGTTCAACTGATTGAGAGGATCGACCGGGGGCTTTCTTATTATTACCTCGGGTCCTATGAACTTGCCGAGAGCGAGTTTGAAAAAATTTTGGAAGCCAGCCCGGAAAATGTCTCAGCTTTCTTCTACCTTGGCTGCATACAGGAAAAAATGAGAAAGTTCGAACAGGCCCATAAAAGTTTCCTCCGCGTTTTATCTCTCCAGCCTGGCTACATGGACGCTCGCAATCATCTTGGAGTCGTCTATCATGAAATGGGGAAATTCGAAGATGCGGTAAAAGAGTTCAAGATAGCCTTGAAAGAGGCCGAGTACATCGATGTCTACTATAACCTGGGTACGACTTACAAAGAGATGGGGCTTATCGACGAGGCCATTTCATCCGCGCGTTCAGCCATCGAGATTGATCCTAACCATAGTGATGCACTCAATCTTTTAGGCGAAATAGCCCTTGAAAAAGGAGATATGGAAGAAGCAAGTGCAGATTTTCAGAAGGTATTGCAGATTACGCCTGAACACCTCGAGGCACACAATAATCTGGGAGTGGTCTATTTCCGAAAAGCCATGCTGGACGAGGCGCTCAGGGAGTTTTTGCATTCCGTTGAGATCGATCCCAACCGACCGGAAACCCTTAACAATATCGGCAGTCTCTATCTGGCGCAAGGTTCATATGACAAGGCTGAAGATGCTTTTAAGAAAGCTCTTGCGATAAGACCGGCCTATTCAGAGGCGTTCGTCAATCTGGGAACGATCTATTTTAAAGAGGGCGAACTGGCCAAGGCTAAGGAGCAATACCAGCAGGCAACCAGACTTTTCCCGGACAACCAGGATGCATGGAACTACCTTGGCCTCACCTGCTTTACGCTGGGAGAATATGAAGCTGCGGTTGCTCCCTTCGAATCTGCACTGAAAACAGGACAGGCCAGAGCGGATATCTATCTTTCATTAGGGAAGACTTATTCCAACCTGCGGTCCTTTGAAAAATCGCTTTTCAACCTTAAAAAATCGGTGGAGATCGACCCGGATAACCTGGAAGCGCATCAGCTCATGGGACACATCCTCTATGACGAGTTGGGCAGGGCACAAGAGGCGATAAAAGAATGGGAGGAGTCCCATCGGCTTGCCCCCCGCGATACCACACCACTGATGAATTTAGCTGCTGTCCACTTTCAGGCATCAGAATATCCACAAGCCATTTCCCTCTGGAGAGAAGTCATCGAGATTGATCCAAATGCGCAAGAGCCTTACCTCCACATAGGCACTGCCTATCTGAAACAGGAAAATATTGAAGAGGCAATCCGGTCGTGGCAGAAGATCCTTGACAAAGCCCCGTCACATTCGGAGGCATTGATCAATATGGGTACTGCCTATTACCGCCAGGGAGATCTTGAAAAAGCAAAAGAAGCATGGCAAAAAGCGAAAAAGATATCCCCTGAGAACACGAAAATTCATTATAACCTGGCTCTGGCACTCATGTATCAGAGAAATTACCGGGAATCACTGGAAGAATTAAGCGAGATCATCCGACTTGAGCCGGACAACACGCAAGCCCGAGCGCTTATGGATGTCATTAGACAACAGGAGAGTTATCAACACTCCGGATTAACCACATTTTAATTTTCGCAACAGGAGGTGATACATGAAAGTCTCTATTGGAGATGGAAGAGGAGAACATCCCCTACTATTACTATTTAGCTTTTACGGCCCAACTATTCATTAAAAACATTTTTTTAAAAACCCCAGGATACATTACCATGAAGGAGGAAACCCAAAATGAGAAAGTGGATCTCATTACTCTTTATAACAGCAGCAATTATGTTATTCGCAGTCAGTTCCGGAAAAGCTCAGATGTTAACATTTCCAGGAGCTTTTGGAGCCCGGGCACCTTTTTTCTATGCACCCCCAGTCCCCCCCCTTTATCCACCGCTACCTTTTGCACCCTGGCCATTAGGCATGCCCCCTCTCCAAACTGCTCTTCCACAACCTCTTCTTGCTCCAATGGCTGCCAGGCCAGTGAGAAACGCGGCAGCGACCATCACTATTATTTTTAATCCCGCACTGTCTGTAGTAAATGTCAGTGCCATACCTCTTACCGGACTTGCGGTTGCGCCAACGGCAGCGTTAGTCCCTGCTCCGACTGTAGCTCCCACTTCACTTGCCCTGCTCCTGCCGGCACTATTGTCCGTCGCAGCAGCGACCACGAAGCCTTATACTCAAACCCTTACGATTTCAACGACAACGACGGCCTTTGTACCTCCTGCACTCGCTCCTACTGCCATTGTTCCTACAGCTCTCCTTCCTACTACAACAGCAGTTCTCCCTGGGCTCACTGGCTTACTACCGCTGATTTAGTGGCCATCCCCAAACCTCCCGGCCACAGGTGAAACCGTTCATCCCGGCCACAGGTGAAACCGTTCATCTGAAATGAGGTCTTGGGATAGTCTCTTCGTCTCTCAGTATAGAGAGATGGCTAGAAGAGAGGGATATATTCCAAGAGAAGAATAGAGCAAGAGAAGGGGATTCTTCAAGAGAAGTGATATTCCGAGAAGTTGGGTTGAAAAAGAAAATAACAGGCTTATTGCATAAGTTGAATAGTGATCAAAAAACATGTCCATCCATAGAGGATCAAAGAAAGGAGGGTAGGCGGCAGGTAATATAATCCTAGAATAAAGTCCTGGAATTCATTTTACTTGTTCAACAAGCAATACAAACCCTTCCCCCCTGAAAAAAGGGGGAGGGGTTTGTATAGGTTTTCCATTTCATTTCGAGGATCTCGTTATTGGTGTTACGTTAACCAGCTTACCATAAATTCCGCTGGGACCCGAAATTTTTCGTAGCGTATTTTAAGTTATCCCACCGATGTATCTACATAAATTATGTATCTAACTTTTATATTAATTATATAAACCTGCGCACAATCAAAACCTGAAAAAGTTATTCGTAGATCCAGTGGGTAGCTCATTGATCTCTGACTTGGTTGTAATGTGCAAAATATACCGGAGAGTCCAAACATGAAGATCTTGCAAGTATGTCATGATGTTCAATCGCAGGGAGGGAAAGATTGGGTTGCTGAAGCTGATAAGAGGCTATTGAGAAAAAATGGCCACCGGATAATTTGCGTTGGGCAGGAAAATAAAAAAAACGATACTATCGTCAGGTACCACATGCCGCAAAGCCCGCATCTGCAAGGAAGGCACAACAACTGGCGAGACCGGTCATCTTCTCCGGTCATCCAACTGATACACAAACACCATCCGAACGTGGTCCATATCTATAATGCAACCTCGATGGAATCTGCGTCTCTGTACAACGCCTGTCAGAAATTGGATATCGCGCTCATTCAGAGTTTATACCGATATGAAGCATTGTGCCCAAAATCAACCCTCTTTTATTCGAACAAACTGTGCATTTCATGCATGAAACAAGCACTATTGAAAGGAGATGAGCAGCAAAAATGCTGCCGGGATAATCAACCCCAGACAGTAGACGTCGTGAAAATGATCAGAGATCACTGGAGCCAAAAAGCTCACCATGGAAGCATTGATTATTATCTCGTCCCAACCCGGTTCATTAAGGACCGGCTGATCGACTATGGATTTCCAGATCATAAAGTGGTCGTGAAACCCCATCTGAGTGATGAAGGACTGCTTGAATCAAGAGAGGTTGAAGATTATGTTCTCTTTCTCGGAAAGCTTACTGAAGAAAACGGAATTCGCACGCTCCTGAGTGCCTGGTCCTCTCTTCCCGATATTCCCTTGAGAATCCTGGGGGATGGCTCGCTCAAGCAGGACGTGCTCGATGTCTGCTCCAATAATGCAAACATAAGCTTTTTAGGCTGGCAGTCCAAGGAGGACTGTATGCATCATCTGTCCCACGCCTTATTGCTTGTTTTCCCAAAAGAATCCTATGAAACCTTCCCAACTACCATTATCAAGTCCTATGCCTATGGAGTTCCCGTAATTGCCAGTGATCTGGGAGGGATGGAACACCTGGTGATCGACGGCACCAGCGGATGCCTCTTTCCCACCGGGGATGCTTTGGGGCTGGCAGAGAAAGTCTCATGGCTTTGGAAAAACCGGGATATTTTGACATCGATGAGAGAAAAGGCCAGAACAGAATATGAAGAAAAATATACGAGTGAAAAGAACTACCAGATATTAATTAATCTGTATCAGGATGCCATATCTCAGAAAAAGAAAGGAAAACCAAGGCATTCAATCGATCGAAATCAGCACAATCGCATGCGCAGCTTTTGATGCGACAATCGCCTGCACAGTTTTTGGTGCCAACAAGATATACATATATTTTCCGTACCCCCATATGAATAATTGCCGAGGGCTTCCCTTGATAGATCATTGCCGCTGGCTTCCAGCCGGCGCCCTCAGCAGTCATCTCCTTAAGGGGTCAGCATCCCCGGTATCTGGTTGCCTGGTATCAGTATCCTTGGTATCAGTATGCCAAGGTAGTGGGTATATCCCTGCATCCACGATCCCATAAGCCGGCATTTTGATAATATATGGATTTTACAAGACAATCAAACCTACCTGGATAAGTCCGATCATGAATCCCAGGATCCCCCCATAGATTTCTATGGCTTTTAATTCACGTGATGATATTTCCAGGATAATCCGCTCAAGTTTTTCCAGCTCAAAGGACCTGATCCGATCAGTCACCAAGGACTGCATATCAAGGCGGCTCTCAAGGCCGCTGGCAAACTTTTCAGTCAGTTCAGGCAGTAAAAGTATCAGTTCGGAAATAATATCCATCTTGATTTTGGTTTTGATATCATTATTAATAAACATTGCTACCATTGGATTAAAGGAAAGCAGTTTCCGATTGATAAATTCTTCCATTTTTTCGTCAATAATTTTCTGAAAGGATTCATCAATATCGACCGACCTAAGACCATCGGTAATGTCCGCATGGGATACGAGATGGCTTGAAACCGTCTTTCCAATACTTACGGCCAGTTCCTCTCTTCGTTTCGGAATCAGCCCCTGAATTTTAAAAGGTCCAAAACCAATGGGCTGATATGGATGAAAGATCATACGAACAGCCAGGTAATTGGTAAACCAACCGATCAAGGCACTGATAAAAGGAACTGAGATTAAACGTATTGTATTATGCACAGAAGTCTCTCCTTGCTCTCCAATACTTCCCTAAAGCTGGTGTAAGTAAGGTCTTCCATTTTCACTCCCGTAAGAAACAGCCACAGGATGCAGATCAATTCGTTTCGGCATTGAGGGTGCAATACCAGCCACCCAATGTAAGGCAAAAACTTCCTCCCTTTCCAAGAAACTTCCCCCCCTCCTTATTCAAAGCATCTCTTTTCCCCTTTTATAAAAGAGGACAGGGGATTTTTCATATAAGATCCTATTTTCTATACTTTTGCACTTTTTGTCATTCCCGCTTTCGCGGGAATGACGGATGGTTAGTGCGAAGCTATCAGTATTTCAAGCACTTATTAAAAAATGCAAAAGTATAGCTATTTTGAAATAGTTTCTTATTATACTCGATTTTTACCAAGACTAAAACGGTTTTCTTATGTTCGCTCTAAGAATAAGCGGCTACCCCAAAACATTCGGTAACAGATGCAATCATTCAAAGGAATGGAGGGGGGAAAGAGAGGGGCCCCTGTTGGAACAGGTAAAGACATCATGTTTTGCCGCCTGTATAGGTTTGACCATACAGAAAAATTATGCCTGATGAAATATTTTTTATACTCTTTCCCGCTTCTATCCGCAGGGGATATTTTCCTGATACCTTTTCAGTAGGAGATGAGAAATATCATAGTAAATAACGAACGGGCGGAATAGCAGGTGTTGGCCTTACGCCGGAAATTCTCGGAATCTCTCTTTTAAATCGTGCTAAGCACTGGTATCAATTTTGCTCTTTGTAAGGACAAGCTGAAGTCAATATGAAATAGGCAAAGCATAGTTAGAGGGGACAGGTTAAGGATGGGGGCTTAAGATCTTGTCATTGGCCGTTTTTTTTGAGAAAGGCTCAAGACAAGATGAGGAGAGAGAGATGGGGTGTAAACGAAGTGCATGGTTATGGACGATATTGTGTTTAGTAGTTATTTGTTTTGGAATACAGAGCCGGGCCAGTGGTCAAAATATGCCAGAGAAGATATTCATTGATAAAGGGACCTATAGAACGGATATTTATGAAGGGGTTCAGTTTGACCACGGAGGGCATGCTCTCGATCTTTCTATTGCCTGCAAGGCCTGTCATCACGAATGGAACCAGACAGAGACCAAAATACCAGGTAAATGCAGTGATTGCCATGCAGGACAAAATGGAGAGGGGATCCCTCTTAGGGATGCTTACATGAATAGATGCAGAGGTTGCCACAGCAACTTAAAGCTAGAGGGAAAGCCAACAGGGCCAACGCGTTGCGATGGATGTCACCCGAAGAAGAAACGCACCAGATAGGATATCTGCGATGATTTACCGAATGGAGAGGTATGCATGAGCAGTTTGGAAATAGAGCTAAGTAAGCAAAAAGAAAAGAACTCTTTCCCTCTTCGAGTTTTTGATTATCAGCAGTTACTGATTAAGTACTTGAACTACGTAATCTTGAATAACGAGTTGATGAAAGTAAATAATGAGCTCAATACCCTCATTAAGAAATTGAAGAGGCAATGCTCCCGCGATGGCCAGACCGGATTGTTTAATTACCGGCATCTTCGCCAAAGATTAAACATCGAATTCAAACGAGCCAGACGGTATAAAGAGCCTCTAACCTGTATCATGCTGGATGTAGACCATTTCAAATCAATTAATGATACCTACGGTCATCGGTTCGGTGATTTTGTATTAAAAAAATTAGGATACATGCTCAGGCACCCGCTGAGAGAAACGGATATTGTAGCCCGGTATGGCGGAGACGAGTTCGGCATTCTCGTCCCGAATACCGGCTATCAGGGGGCCTTCACAATCGCTCAGAAGATTCAGGAGCGGATCACCTGCTACCTGTTCCGATATAATGGCATAAGTACCCATATTACGATAAGCATTGGCCTGGCCTCAATTCCGGATGACCAGGTTTTTTCTCCTGGACAACTCATAGACTTTGCAGACAAAGCCCTATACCAGGTAAAAAAGAATGGCGGAAATGCCATTTTAGGCTTCCAGGAACTGGGGAAACTGCAGGAAATCTCAACTGGGACTAACTAGAGCCTCGCGTGTAAGACGATAATTACTCCTTTTTGCCCGCTGCCTCGTTTGCCTTTCATTGTCATTGTCCAGTACCCGTTATTCGTGGTATTTGAACGAATGCGGTCATGGTTCATAATGTTCATTAAAAATGCTATTTCTTTGAAGGAGAATGTTCGATAGATCCGGCAGGTGCGGCAGGGTCAGGAGATGCGGTTGATGCCGTGGGCTCAGGATGCTCAGGAGGGCCAGGAGATTCAGGAGGGTCAAGTGGTTCAAGAGATCCAGGTGGTTTAGGCGGTTCAACTGGTTCAGGTGGTTCATCAGGTGGTTCAGGAGAGGTATCGTTTAATTCGTCCATTATCATTTCGGCACGAGTATAATATTTTTTCTCAATATTACACCTTTTGCAGGAAGGTACCACATTTCCCTTGGTACTTCGTCCACCTCGGGCCAGGGGTACAATATGATCCATGGTCAACTCTTGTGACGGGAACCTTTTATGACAATAAGCGCAGAGGCCAGCCGCTATTTTATTCTTCCACCACTGAGATTTTCGAAGTTCTCTGGCTTTTGCCTTCTCTCTAGCTATATGCCTTTGGTTTTTTTCAATGTGGACCCAATCACTCATCATCTCACCATTATCACTTTTCACCATTACATTATCACTTTTCGTTACCATTCTCTACTACCATTCTCTCCTGCCATTCGTTATTACGATCCGTTATTACCTGATCTATACTACCATTCGTTACTAAAACTTTTCTTTGAACAGATTTGGCCGGTGGAAGGAAGGGGGCTTTTTTTGGTTAAGAGATAAAAGGGGAGCCCTACCAGTCCCCAGAAAATCGATACCATGTGAAGCAGGGCCATAATTTCACCCCCTATTGGTGAATTTACCTGCTGGTAGAGGTACTCAAAGGCCGCCTCACCTACACCAAGACCTGCCGGAGCAATGGGCAGAGCGCCAGCGAGAAGGCCCATTGGTGTAATGACTCCATAGCAGCGCCAGTTTATGGCTGATCCAATAATCTTGCCGATCAGGAAGCTTGAGATAACAATTGTCGTGTGGACCAGCGTGGAAAGAAAAATTGCAAAGTAGATGACAGACTGTTTATTCCGGTAGACCCGCAGTGCCTGATAAAACTTCAGTAACAGATTTCTCAATGGCAGATGGGAAGACTTTTCCAGGTAGGTCTCCATAAAAGAAACAGGAATATTGAGAAGTATAATCAGGCTCGCAACGGTTCCGAGGCCGAATATGATGATGGTAGAACTGAAAGCCCTGAGTATTCTGCTTCCGCCCAGGCTGATCGATGGATAAGCAAGCACTGCTATCCCCCCCACCAGAATCAATCCGGTAAGTCCCAAAATCCGATCGATCAGAACCGTAGTAATCGTGGATGCTTTCTTATCCGGATAAATAGATGCCACATAGTAGCATTTTGCCAGATCTCCTCCCGTGGAGCCCGGCAGACAAATATTGAAAAACATCCCAATAAAATTCAAACTCAAGGTCTTCCAAAAACTGATCGTTACTCCCTGAGCAAGTAAAAGCAGGTACCATCGATAGGAAGTGATGAATACGAGCATACCCATCAGCAAAGTGACCAGCGAAAACCAAAAGGTGTGCGTCAGGGCTTTGCCCATTGACTGAATATTGAGGCTGCCGCTCGAGATCAAGTACCAGATCAAGCCGGAAGCAAAAGCGATCTTGAAAATAGTCGTTATACTTTTTTTTAGCTTCGGCATGAGTATTATCTCTTTCCCCTCGCTCGTATTTGAATTATTGGCATGTCATTATTATTTTTCTTTTTCATATTCATTTTCATATCCATCCGATTTTTTCTATTCTTCATATTGTCCTTATTATTTGAGCTTATTCCCAAATATCTTCCCCCTTTTCTCGATACTTCCCCTTCCTCTTCTCATACCTTTTCGCCAAGTAAGGGATTGGACGACGGCAGTCCCTTTGAGGCCGCAAGGATGGAAGCCTGTCGCCATCATCCCAAAGGTAAATTCCGAAAGAGTACCCATGGGTGCGAAGACTCGCTTTTCTCTTTTTCTACTATGTATATTCTTCACTCCTGTTTCGATCGGCAGCATGAGATTAATGCAGGAAGTGATGAGAAGGCGTATTGTCTGAGAATGCATTGCCTAACAGAATGAAATCGTTTCCCTTTTAATGACTTCTACCCTTTTCAGGTATATGTATGATAATTGAGATCGATAGGTTTTGTCAACCTTCATGAGGTTGAGGGGCAAGAGAATAAGGGACCGGATAGTTTCGACTTGCTGAATTAAAGGAAGCATGGTACCATGACTGCATTTTTCAGGCGGGAGAGTGAAGATACTCGATAACTATGGGAGAAGATTCTCAATAGCTGTGAGAGAGTAGGTAGGTAAAGATACTCAACAGTGCAAAACAGGTGCCCATATTATCAAGGTTATTCAGTGTTACCGAGGCAATCTTGCTCATGGAGCATTATCAGGTAAATAGTATTGGCATCACTACCTATGCTTTTGCACTTTTTAGTAAGTGATTGAAATACCAATAACTTCGTAATGACTACCCGTCATTCCCGCGAAGGCGGGAATGACAAAAAGTGCAAAAGTATAGATCACTACCATAGATGCAAAATTAAAAATCGAGGAAAGGCTGCTTATGCGTCAGGAATCATTTGATTTTCTAAAGAATTTGGTTGAATCTCCAAGCCCATCTGGATTTGAAGCACCAGCAGTGCGCGTGTACCGGGAATATGTTCAATCTTATGCTGAAGAGGTAACTGTTGACGTTATGGGAAACGTCTCAGCGATCTTATCGGGAGGGAATGCCGGGCCACGAATCATGCTTTGCGGGCATTGTGATGAGATAGGTTTTATGGTTCAGTATATTGACGATCAGGGTTTTTTATATTTTTCAGCTATCGGTGGAATCGATGCCCATCTGATCCCAGGCCATAGAGTTCGCATCCATACGTCACAAGGCTCGATTCTAGGCGTTATCGGGAAAAAACCGATTCATCTGATGGAAGATGAAGAGCGTAAGAAAATTGCCAAAATCACTGACCTTTATATCGATATCGGAGCCAGGGATAAAAAGGAAGCCGAAGAGGTGATCCTCATCGGAGACCCTGTCACCATGGACGTAGGGCTGGAAAACTTGAGAAACGGCCTTATCTGTTCCAGGGCATTGGACGATAAGGTTGGCTCCTTCGTGGTTGCGGAAACTTTGCGGTTATTGAAGGAAGAGGGAAAGCCCTTTTGCGGGCAGTTGATTTCCGTTGCCACTGTGCAGGAAGAAGTCGGCCTTCGCGGCGCCACCACAAGTGCATATCAGCATCGTCCAGATATTGGGATTGCCGTAGATGTAGGATTCTCCACAGATCAGCCAGGCATTGAAAAGAAAAAGGTGGGCGATTTTGCTCTTGGAAAAGGGCCAATGATTACACGCGGAGCAAATATCAATCCCATAGTCTTCGACCTTCTGGTCCGGGCAGCCAGGGAAAAGGAAATATCCTTCCAGATAGAGGGGGTACCCCGGAGCACAGGCACCGATGCCAACGTTATCCAATTAGCCAGAGGCGGAGTGGCGACTGGATTGGTCAGTATTCCCTGCCGATATATGCATACCCCTGTTGAGGTTGTTTCTCTCCAGGATCTGGAAAATACGGCTCGTTTACTGGCTGCATTTATCAGGAACCTATCTGCTGAAATTTCCTTTATCCCGGCCAAGTAGCTTGTCAAGTTCCAATTGATGGGTAATGTAATGACCCTTGGGCTCAATTTGCCCACCCGCGTCATTCTGAGCGAAAGCTTACCAGTTACCCCTCAATATTCGATTGACAGGGTAATAGGTGGCTCGATACGATTTTAGGGGGAATGATGGGTGTGTTTTAGAAATGATGGGTATGTTTTAGATAGGAAGAGAGGAGGGACCAGCGAGGGAGGACCTCTTCTATGGGCGCTGACAGATCCCCTTGAGCCCTTTACGAAAGGAAATGTGTATAACCTCCGGGCTGTGGTGCAGGCACTCAAGATGGACAAGCTGGTGGTAGTCCTGCGGCATGGGATCGAAGATGGCCAAAAGATTGACTTTACGGAAAATGGGGATGGCCTTTACTGGTACAACCGGATTATTCAGGGCGGTGGACAGGTGTTGGAGGATTTAACCGAGCTTTTGCCATTTCTGGCCGACCGGATGGAAGCTGACCGAATGGACACCGACCGGAAGGGATTGACTGGATGGAGCGCTGACCGGATAGAGGCTGACTGGAAAGAGAGAAAATACTGACTGCCCACTTTTCCCGCTACTGGCCACCCTCCTGGCTGACTGGCCGGATGGGAACGGCTGTCTGGGCGCCCTCTGTCTGCATCACAACATTCCTGATCGCAACGCTCCTAAAGGGAAAGCAGCCGGGACAGGTAGTGCCCATCCCACTCCCGGTAGATGACCTCGCAGGACCAACCTGCTTTTGAGGCTTTCTCCGTGAGCATATCGGGATCGACAAACAGCCACCAAAAGGGGGACCCTTTCTTCCCCTTATATTCCATCTGAAACTTTACCTCTCCAATATACCGGCCCGATTGTTGATTCGATGCCTGCCGGTCTGATGCCTGTTGACTTGGTGCCTGCCGGTCCGATGCCTGTTGGTCCGATGCCCGTTGAGCCGGTGCCTGCCGGTCTGATGCCTGTTGAGCCGATGCCTGCTGCTTAGAGTCTGGATAGGATAACAGACCTGAAGGCGTGACATTCCTGGCGGTATCCCTCATATCGGAAGAGTCCAGCAGGATCTGTCCCCCCGATCTAAGCAGGCTGTGAGCACTATTCAGAAAAAGACCGAGGGCATCAGGGTTTTCGACTACTCCTATGCCATTCATCATCATGAGAATCGTGTCAAATGGCTTTTCTGTTTTAAAGTTAAAGATATCAGTGCAGTAAACCTCTTTTACTCCCCGCATCCTCATAACTTCCACTGCTTTTGAAGAGATATCGATGGCACATACCGAAAAACCCTGCTCCTGGAGGGCGAGACTATGGCATCCGGCTCCCGCGCCAATATCAAGGACACGGCCCCGGCAGAGGCTTAGGGCGGTACTTTCCAAAAGCGGAAACTCCGGAGGAGTCCGAAAAAAGGTGCTTGCCGGCATCTTCCTCTTTCTTCCATCAGCTTCATGGACAATGATCTGTGCTGCGGTCTTGCCGTTCAGGAAATCAAGAAGAGCAAGCCCGTACGGGGTCCAGGATTTCGCATCCAATTATCACCGCCTCCTTATGCTTATCTGTTGATTTCAATAATCTTTAGGCTTAGTACAGGCCGCGGGAAATACGCGACCGGTTGCCCTCGTCCATATAGTGGACACTCTTGAGGGGAAGTCTAACCAACCGTCATTCCCGTGAAGACGGGAATCCAGGTTTTTCCAGGGCTTCTGGATTCCCGTTCCCCGCCTAAAGCCTGCTCAGGACAGGCTTCACGGGAATGACGAAGGGTTACCGCACACTATCTGGTTGCGTATTTCCCGCGATGTGTACTTAGCCTGCCTGCTGGTTTCACCTGTCTGATAGTTTCACCTGCCTGCTGGTTTAGCCTGCTTGCTTATTTCACCTGCCTGCTGGTTTCAACCTGCCTGTAGGTTTAGCCTGCCTGTCAGTTCCGTTACAATGCCTTGGCTTGATAATGCTGCATGAGCTTGATTACTGGATTACCTTGGTAATCCATGCGATATTGCCCACATACTCTTCTCGCCCTGACAATTTAAGTACCTGTTTTTTTCCCCTTACGAGGGGCGACTCCTTTCCCCTGTGTGATGCGCACCTAATCTCGCTTTCCCTGTATAGGGCGCACCTAATCTCTCTCTCCCCCTGCGGGAGGGGACTGGGGTGAGGGGCATTCATAAATGAAATTATCAGTGCAGTTGTCATTCCTCGAATGACATGCCGAAAATTTCAGAATAACACCTGATTGGCTGCATATTTCATCTATCGTGTATTGTATTTTGTCGTGTACTGTATTTAACTTGAGAACAGATTGTACAACCTCTTATCGGAACTTTTGCCTCATGGTCTTTAGCGAAGTAGTTTGCTTAAAGTAGACAGTGGTTATTTGAATAGGCAGTGGTTATTTATAGCGGTTTGCACTTGGGTAAGCTACTGTATTGCATTGATATTTTTAGAAGAATAACCTGTATATGTAGCACATGCAACTGAAAACCGCTATAATACTACAACGAGGATTAAGGTGCTTGGGTGAGTAGCCGTTCTCGTTTTTTTCTATGTGATATTTATTATGTGATAAATAATGGTAAGTCATTTCGCTTTTGTCGATAACCTAATATTTCCAGTGTCCATAGCACATCATCTGAAAAAGTCTCAGCCCGTTTGAAGACAATATAAGCACAAGCCAATTGAAGCAGGCCGAGGTGACGATCAAGTTTTTTCTCAAAACGGACCAAGATCTTACGAAAGCGGTTGAGCCAGGAATGGGTCACTTCAACTACCCATCGACGAGGCTTATAGTCGGGATGTTCCTGTTTGGCTTTCTTCTCTTCCCCTGTTGGAGCGGATATAGGGAACATAGCCATGCTCTATTGCCACCTTATGGCATTCCTCGTAGTCATAACCCTTATCCGCACTCAAATTGGGGGGATCTTGGGGAGTAGGATCAGGCTGCTCAATCACTCTAAATCGATTTCTACCTTATAACTAATTGAAACAATGCGTGTTTATTCTACCTCACCTGCTACTTTTTAGATAGCCTCTTATACTTTTTAGATAGCCTCTTAGGGAAAAAACCCATGCTTGCAGGACCGGCAGGGCACCCGCCGAGGAACTTCCATCCCATCCATCGAGTAGGAGCGGTGCAAAGAGGCCAACTTTTTGGCCTATGGGGCAACTTTTTGGCCTAAGCTATAAAAGCCTCTATAATCAGTATATTAACTGAAAAAAACAGGCCATAATTCTGACCACAGGTCAAGAAGTTGGCCGCCTCCATCCCTTTATCACCTCTGAAAATCCACACCACCCTGGTTTTTGACTTCTCGTAAGTTATTGTAAATTAATAAAAATATATTTTTATTTTTCTTTATTTTGCTTTTGGCATTGTATTTGTATAATTTAAAATTAAAAATATCTAAGATAAATTTTAATATTTATTAAATATTCAATTAATAAAATTTATTGCCGGTTTAATTTGGAAGCTTGCATAGGTACCATCTGGCACTCATACACTCATACGGGATAGCCAGCAGGTTGCCGGCCCCCTCTGTGTGTGGCCTTGCAAGACATGGTTTTTTCATCTCCCTTGTTTTTATGGGGATTTTGAGTTCCCGCAGCGAAAAATCTTGCCTCCTTCCATGGGCACCCCTTCAAGGTGTGTGCCCATCCAGGGGATGCGGCCGTATAGGGGTTGTTGGTGACCACTCTATCGGGCCGCTCAACCGGGCGGTGTTGATCTGTGGCGCCTCGACTATAAGATATGGGTGCACATTTCAAAACAAGGAGGTGATGATAATACATTATTTTTAAGCGGGTTTTGGTAAGTCTGTAATTGGCTTTTTTCCGTAGGAATAAATTTTTCCGTAGAATTAAAATATGATAAGGAAGGTATATAACATGTCAAGGAAGAAAAGCAGCTTTATTTTAAGCGTAATGGTAGTATCTGTCCTGGTCAGCCTTTATTTTGGAAATGCCGCCAGAACGGAAAGTATCGCAAACGGCCTTAAAGATAATATATTAGCCAAGGTTTCTAAAAGGGAGAATATACCAATAGAGAATTTAGAGGTTACCAATATCGTCACTTTAAAGCCGGAAAATGTGTATAGAGCTAAGGTCATTGATAAAAAGGCAGGTAAGGTTTATGCAATCGACTTGGACAGTAATTATCAGGTAATAGGTAAAGGTGATATCGATGAGGTATTAGAAAATAAGAGGAAAAGCAATTTTGTTGGAAAACTCTCGAAGCGGTTGGTTAACAGAATTGAAGAAATGAAGAAGAAAGGAGAATCACATATAAAG
>JBFMGO010000110.1:0-20174 GCA_040752695.1 bacterium | reverse complement strand
GCATAATGCCTCACTAAATATCTCTTTTCCCGGTTAAATTTGACTCGCTCATATTTATAAGATAACACACCAAAGGCTTCAAATCCCGTCATTCCCGCGAAGGCTTAGAATCCAGTATACCAGGGCTCCTGCATTCTAAGCCTTCGCGGGAATGACAAAGAAAAGATGTGATGGCTCCTAATATAAGAGCGATTTGACTAAAAACATCGCAAATTTCTTTTTTTCCAGTTAAGCTTGATCAAAGCGCTTCAGTTAAACTCGATCAAAGCGCTTCAGTTAAGCTTAATCAAAGCGCCCTTGATTGACGTTATTCCTCCAGCCTCCACATCAGTAGCAGCTCCGCCTTTCATTTTTGCTGTGGCGGAACCTGACAGCTCCAGACTGGTACCTTTCACTTCCATCTTGGCCTTGGCACTTATTGTTGTATTGCTCGCGGAAAGTTCGGCATTGCCCGTAGCTGAAACGGCAACGTTACTGCCGGATACCGTGACATCGCTTGTCGCCTCTTCGGTCAGCTTTGCGCTGGATTTCAGGGTCATATCGCCGGTGCTCTGGATAGTAAATTTTTGATCGCTCTTATGGAGCGTATCTTTGGTCGATGTGCAGGTTATAGTCTCGGCTTCCAGAGTAAAGGTTTTGCATTTCATGGCGATGCTGTCCGGTTTTTGGATAATGGTACTGGTGTCCTGCTCTCCCTTACTGGTGATGGTGATCGATTCACCATTCATGACAGCGGTCTGGGTGATCTTGCCGTCCTTGTTCTCAACGGTCAGGATGATCCCTTTGTCTTTATCGAGTTCTATACGGCAAACAAGTTTGCTCATGATTAAAATCAGTCTTTCATATAAAGAAGTTATCAATTAAAAAGTTACTATTTTTTTCTGTTATTATTTTTCTTTTTTTACAGATAACTGATAGCTGATAACTAAGGAATCTCCCAGAAATTAGTGTACCCAAGGGAAGTAATTGAGACTGTCCGATAACTAGAAAATTCGATAAAATTCAAGGTATTTAATATAAATACCTTAATAAAATTTACTTTTTGCACTCTTTTTTTCAAGTCCAAATTGAGTTATATAATCTGTAAGTAAATATACGGTGGAGTCTTTTCCGAAACTCCACTACTTGCGAATGGTATTACAACATCGGGGATCTCCTCTGCTAAAGTGATTTCTGATCCCCAAAATATCAAATTTTACAGAAAATTTTCCCCTATTTTTATGTGCAACATTTTTATGTGCAACAGGTTCCCTCCTTAATCACCATTCCTTACCACGTAGGCCCATTAATTTGCGCTAATTGAGCAGCCAACCCTTGCTGGTGGAACATGTTCATTTGCCCAACTCCAGCGGGATGTGGCCACTTCCACCATACATCTAAGGTTGTAGCACCTCCTGTATTAATAATTCCATTATAAGGGTTTCCAACACCACCACCTCCTCCATTTAACCAAGTCAGACAACCAGGACATGGATGAAGCTCTACAAACAATACGGCGTGACCTCCTGCTGGTAATAAATAAAGGGGAAGGGGCATCCCCGCTGCAACTGAAGCTGTAAGCGCAGCTCGTTCAGCATGTCCTCCGAGAGGACCTAGCGCCAATCCGCCAGGAGCCAACTGGGAATTTCCATAAACAATTGCGTAAGGTAATGCTGGAACCCCAAAATTAGGTACCGAAATGACTCCCACCCCTGCGGGGGGAGGAAGAAAACCCATCAAGGGATTTCCTGCAGGAAAAAAAGCCGCCGGTGCAGGATTTATGGCAAGGGCAGCACAGCAAGAAGCACCCGCAATTCCAACACCTATCCAACGAACAGCACCAAATTGGGCTACTGTCTGACGTGCAAGTTCCTTGGCAACATTGTAAGTGGCTAAGCCTGCATTGGCTGGGATAAGTTGTTGACAGATGACGGGCATTTTGACCTCCTTTATCTATGTGTCGTTTGGTAGTAAGACATTGTATATAGATATATATATGGACCTTGGATAAAATTTGAGTCTAAAATCAAAGTCCATATATGTATTTTATTTTATTATATTTATCATTCATATCAGATAGTCAACTTCCTTAAAAAGGCTCAGAGGTACAAAAAAGATAAAAAACTCTGTGCCTTTGCCCTTTTGTGCCTATTTGTTAACAGCATGTCATCTCTCATATATAAGCGACTATTTTTCTGGAGATCCCTAAAACTGATACCTTTTCCTACTGTTCCTCTTCTTTTACTTCCATAACCAGCCTGCCTTCTTCCAATTTAACCATCTGAGTATCTACCTCCGAGGTCCGCTTTACATTGAGCACCGGTTTTTCATCCACATACACATGGTTGATGGAAGTCTGGTTTTTGGCATCTTTCCATTTCCCCAGGAAGATATGATTTCCCTGAGTGTCCATGGGAAGTCTGGCCCCCGGACCCCAGTCAAGGAATTGCTCGATCCGGGCCGAGTGAAACCCGATCGCCACCAGGACCCGTGCGTTTTTATAAACAGGAAAGTAAAAGTGCCCCATCAGGAAATCGGGTGCAAACGGCACAACCACTTCCTGGTTATCGAAAAGTGGAATAATCACCCGGTACTGGTCCAGCGATGTCTCCCGGTCCTGGTAGATCTGATAGGTGTTTTCGTTGTCTTCGCCTATTTCACTCTTGATCCTCCCCTCTACGCACAGAGGAAACAGGGGTAATTGGAATTGGGGAAGGTCAGTCCATTTTTCACTTTTCAGCTCGAGCCGCGACTTCATATCGATATCGAATTTGCCATACGGCAGGTTGTGACCGGCAGTAACCTCTCTTTGCGCAGCATTGGCCGCAAAGGAAATGTCCCGTATCCGGTAGACCTTGCCTTGCGCGAAAAGCTTCTTGCTCCAGCCCTCTTTTGCAAGCTCGATCAGGCAGCCGGGCCGGTAGGGAATGAGCGGGAAATTGCGAAAAACAGCGTAAAGCTCATGCTCACGGACCTTGAGCCTCTGGCTTTCCAGGTTTTTGCGGTCTGCGAAATCGGAAGAGATTACGAATCTGCCAATGTAATCATGCCGGACACCGCTGACAGCCTGGGACTGCTCGACAGGCTCGCGCCTTGGATCTTCCGAGCAGGCATTGAGTAAATCGGCACTATGCCTGATCGTTTCTGGAAACTCTATCTGCAAACTCTCAACATCCAGCTCGGCCAGCTCAGCCGGTTGACCATCCTCCTTCTTGGTTTTTGAAAGGGTATAGGTATTCTCGTTGCAGTCATAGGTCAGGACACCATCCATAGTGGATACGAACCAGAGGACAAAGTCATAGAAACTGGCTTGATTTGCCTCTACTCCCAAGGCCAGCGTATTAATGGCAAATTGCTTATCCAGAGCGTCCCAATCGTATTTCAAGGTTACTTCGCTTCCCTTGTGGGCATCCAAAAGGTCTTTCACCGTCTTGTCGGTCAGTAAATCACAGGGAAAATGCTGCCGCCATAAAACAGAGGCAGGATCGGCAAAGGTGATCTGGTAGTAGCGGTAAATGACAGGGTCTTGCTGCAGATTGACATTTTCGATAGTGCGCTCGTTGAGAATGGATTTTTGCATTACCAGCCCCTGAAGCTTCAAGGCTTCAAGAGCCAGATGCATGGGATTGTAATAGGAAACCACCTCCAGATTCGCCCTTATCAGGTCGGGTCTTACAAAGAAGGGAAACAAGTCATCGGCTTTCTGTTCATTGGATACCCAAAAATTCACCTGGCAGGTAAAGCCGTATGGATGAAGATCCATAGTGAAGGCTTTGATATCCCCGGCTGGTATCTTAAAATTTTTTCCACCAGCGGTTAAGGTGAATTTCAGTTCTAAAGTATCGGTAAACATTTTCTCTCTCCGGTGTAAGGACTGTTATCAGTTATGAGTTTCCAGCTCTCAGTTTTTTACTGATACCTGATAGCTGATATCCGATACCTGATGGCTTGTGCAACTGATACCTGATGATGGCATGCAATTGATGCCTTGCAACTGATAACTGGCTTTATGGATTAGCTATCCGAAAGTTGTTGAGAACAGAATTGAATATCATATTTAAAGATTTCGAATTTTGCCTGATCATGCATTCAATACTGAATGACATCATAAAAGGATTATCGCCCTGTTCTTCCTGGATACCGATAATCCTCACCCTCGGCTCGAACCGTTCGATATTCTGTTTCACCTCCTCCATCACAGCCTTGGTAATACGGTCCCTGGAGGTGTATTCATTCATGTCGCGGATGCCAAGGTCGGTCAGGAATGAGCCATAATTTTTTTTGATGTTGAGAATATTATTCAGATTTTCCACAATAGCCAGAAGCTCTTCATTTTCCTCTTTTGCCCTGGAGCCATAGGTAAATTTGTTAAAAAAAGCCATCCGGACCCTCCTGCATCTCATTAGTCTTATCATATAGCCGTATCTCATATCATATAGCCGTATCTCATGGTCTTATCTCATAGCCTGTAATGCCTAGCCGGGCCTCCCCTGCACCCGTATCCCGCATCCATCAACATCCAGTATTCCGTACCCGGCATCCGCCCTCATTCATCCTTCCTCATTCCAGCCGCCAGTAGAAATAAAAGTTCATTTCCTTAAATTGGTCCTGATGATAAAACGCCACAGACAGTTCGCGGATAGCATAGTCCATTTCCTCTCCATAAGCTGCCAGGTAGAAATCGACTTCCGGACCAAAGGAATGCTGGAATGGCGGACGATCGATTTTTTTTAAAGGTATACCCTGGAGCGCCAGCCTGTGCACCAAAGATAACCTGGAAAGGCTGGCCAGTTTGAGATCTTCTATGGAAATTTTCATATTTACATGATCTTTTTGAATGAGGAAGTAAATCTCTTTGGCCTGTCTGAGCTCTGGAGGGAAGGTTATGCGGTACATGCCATCCTTGAGTTCAAAGGGACGATAAGGGGACCTGGCCTGGACAAGTTGCATCTGCTCTTTTAAGGGTTCCAGGATTTTCTGAAAGCAGGGAGCAAGCTGGTCATGGTTATACGGATCAGCAGTATTTTGCGGTGTCGTATTCCTGAAAAAGCAGACCTCGGTGTAGAAGGTTTTCAATGCCTCATAGACATAGTACGGATGGATATGAATCTGACCACAAACATTAGCCAGAAACCTCTCGATGTGGTAGACAGCTTTCAGACACTGCTTGGCGCTGAACAGTCCCTCACCGCTCAAGTAACTGGCAGCAACCTCCTGGGTCAACTTATAGTGAAAAAGCTCCAGAAGATGAGTCAGTTCGGCAAATTCGGATCTTAAGTAGGGTGAAGTGCCTGCTTGGAGCAGAGGGGGAATAAAGCTTCCTGACTGCTGCCAGACCCCTTGAGGATCTTTTATGAATTCGGCAATTTTCATTGTTTCCAGAGCACCGGGATAAGCCTGATCGGAGGAGAGAATCAATTGGTAAACTACCCTCACGATAGGATCTTCTCCTGTCGCATTCTGGCCATCTCCGCCGTTATCCTGCGAAAGCGGGTTAACCACATGCAGATATACCGGCAAACTGACCATGCCGGGAACATTCAGGTTAAAGGAAGACACTCCGGCATTCCCAGGCACATTCAGCATAAGCCCAGAAGGCAAAATGACAGTCATGGAATGAGCCATGAGGATACCTTCCCGAAGGAGTGTATCGTTCCATTTCAGCTCCGCGATTCCATAGCCGGGGAGGCCCCTGGTACGAAACCGCAAGGTCGTATCAGTGATCAGCGCTTCTTCCTGAGCACGGAAGTGCTCAGGAAGGAGTGTCTGTCCCATTTCCCATCGAACACGAGCAAGTTTTTCTGCCATAGCTTTTTTCTGCTTTATTATCTTTTGATAACTATGATAACCTTTAATCAAGATGGGGGCGGGTCAGGAGTATTCTTCCTGCTCCTGACTTTGCCCGCCCGGTTTTCCTGTGAACGATCGAACATACCTATTTTTTAGATGCCACCACTCCGACGCCCCATTTCTTGGCGAACTTGTCGGTTTCGGATATCGCCACTTGTATGGCCATATCATCCTTATCCTTAGGCATGACTCCAAGGGCAAAAGTGTAGTTTTTCGGAGAGGGAACCTCCATTGATTGCTCCGTATACATGTTCATGGCCAAGCTGCCGCCGGACTTATAGATAAGGCCCTCCAGCGGCTTACCATCTGTATGAAAGCATTTGTAGTATTTCTTGGCAGTGGGATCGTAGTCATAGATCGTAAAGGAGAAGATGACTTCAGTATTGCTCAGTTTCTTATGCTGGAGTGTTGCCAGGAGGTTTTTATTCGCTGTGGAAACCTGGCAACTGAACTGCACCGGATCGGAATAGCCTCCTGCCCAGTAAATGGAGTTGACTACTCCAAACACGGTTAAAAGTGGTACTTTGGAAACATCCAGAGGATCGGTCAACTGAAGGTCCGACTTGAGCTCCTGGTCACCAATTTTAAGAGTATTGATATGCCCGACCAAAGGTTGTTGATCTTTTTCGAAATTAAATCCCTGAGACACACTACAACTGTACGATAACTCAGCCATAGTATTATCCTCCTTATTCTATGTTATTGTTTTTTCATTAAAGACGTGCATCCAGTTTGAGTTCTACATCCATTCCTTCAAACTGGATATGCGGCAGTATGGATATGGAGCAATCATACCAGCCTATCATACCCTCCCGCTCAACCACCGTGACTGAAGCGGCCTTGAATGGATAGTAACGGAGTGTGAGATCATCCGGGTCCACAACCGTGGTAACATATTGAAATATCCAATTTTGCAGGGTATTTTTAATATAAGGAGCATCTGCCGAACTGCCGATGTTATCCCGCATAATACACTTGACATAATGGGCAATGCGTGTAATGGAAAAGGTATAAGAAAGGTTGGTTACCAGTTGGGAATTTTCCGAGTCCTTCGGGTCCTTGAACTTCTTGGGCTTCTTGAGCGACTGGCAACTGAAAAAGCAGGCATCCGCCGTGCCTTTGCGGTAAACGAGGGGCATGAATCCGGCATTGGCAAATTCCAGCTCGCGATAATCCGGAATGGCCATCTCAACGGGAATCTTTATCTCGTCTTCCCCCCGCATATTGAACATATGCACCGGCAGCCCGGCTACCAGCCCCCCGCCTTTCGGCCCGCGAAGATACTGGCACCAGCCGGACTGCTCAAAGGAGCGGATCATGTTCTGGGCAAAGGGAATCACAGCACTTCCCCAGAGGTAATCCTCGTTGCTGTCACCCCGTACTTTCTCTCTGAAGGATAGATTATTACAGGGATTGGTATCCGGATCGTAAGGAAGGCGAATAATGATCTTGGGCAGCGCCAGACCGATATAGGCAGCCTCTTCCGAATCCCGGAGTTTGTTCCATGAGCCGTATTTGGGCTGGTTCATAAGCCCTTCAAGATCCTTGATGGCTGCCAGTTCCTCGATGCTGTTGCAGCCGAAAAATCTGCTCGATACCGCACCGATGAATGGCGCATGACTGGCAGCGGAGATTTTTCCCATAATCCGGAGCCAGAATTCATCTCCCGGTGTGTGATCGAACTCATACAGCCCTGCTATGGCGCCGTATGGCTTGCCGCCGAATTGGTCGTACTCGGCCACATAGACCTTCTTGAAAAAGGCACTGCCCAGGATATCCACGGCATTGCTTTCGAAATCCTCGTAGAGCTCATCCTTGCTCACATCCAGGATGTCGATCATAATGTTCGCTTTGAAATTGGTAGTTAAAATCAACTGATGCAGGGACCGCCAGTTGGACTCCATTCGCTTGAATTTTTCATGGTGAATAATCTCGTTGAGCTGATCATTCACCATCTCATCTATCCGCCCGATCACTTCCAGCACCATTCCCTTGTCGAGGCGTTTTACGGCTGGATCAATGTTGAGTAACAAAGCAGCCATACCGGAAATGAAGCGGTCCTCATCACTGACATCCTCTTTCACCACCCGAAGATCATCCTGAATGATCGGGACCGGCTCATTGATCTCGGTAGAGAGGCGCATGCTTGACAAGAAGCGTTTCAGACTCAGCTCTTGTGTTTTCCCCTCGGTTTTCACCGCTTGTTGGGTTGCGTCGGCCATAATGTGCGTTTCTCCTCCAATTATGGATTATATTAATATTTAAATAATATTATATATTAAATCAAATTTATTCAATCATTCCGGGAGTCATTCCGGGGTGAGGGTAACTTGAAGCTTTCAAAGCCCTTCAGCTCCGCTACCATTTTTGACAGAGCTTCTTCGTTACTGAATAATTCTCCCAGAAGATTGCGGAAATCTTTTCTGTTATCAACATTCGAGAGAACCTCCTCCAGGAGTTCTTTCAACATGAGCAGGCCTTTCAGTTTCGGGATATTCTTCGCTACCTGGTCCGGTGAAAAGGATTTCATACTGTCGATGGGAATTTCGACTTGCAGATCCTCCTCTTTTTCCGGATCGATCCTGTTCGGTACGGTGAATTTCAGGGACATACCCATATCTTTCATGATCGCATCCGTATTCTTCCCATCCGCACTGCGAATTCGCCTTTCCTCCAGATCGAATGTGCTGTCTTTGGAACTTCCCTGTGAGAAGTCGCCCGTAACCAGAAGCCGAAGCGGAAGAACTATATCTTCGGGCTGGCCATTGACCTCCGTTCTGTATCTGAGGGTAAGCCGTGATTTAGGAATCTGATCCTGGACTGCCATGTTTTTTCTCCTTCTTTAATAACACGCGATTAACGGGTGATGAGCGGACTTTCATCCCTTCACGGTTTTACCCCTCTCATCCTTTTCTTTAGCCTCCCTCACCAATCTGCGCAGGCGCGCCAGACAGCGGTAAATCTCCCGCTGTGACTTGCGAAAAAAGCTGCCGCTGAGGTATTGGCTTTTGCACCACTCATGATCGATTTTCCCTCCCTGATCAAAGCGAGGGAACAGGGGTAAAAACCGGATACGATCAGGCAGAAATTCCCTGCCCATTTCTCTTTCAATCTTACGCATGATTTTTTTATGGATATCAGCTTCATTTATACCGGTCCTTCCCGCCATACCGGTCCTACCGGCGGTAAAAATGAGCAAGATAAACATGAAATCACCACTTGCGCCGAGGGCAGGTGCCTCCACCATGGAGCAGCATGAGCAATACGGCAGTTCCGGGGCTGTCATGATTATTTCCAGAATCTCGTTTTGCGGATACCTTCTGCCTTCACGGCCGGATACGAGAGATTTCACAAATAACCATTCCTTTTGTCTTCTGGCCAGAACACTCGCCCCGGCTCTCACCTCTTTTTCTTTACCGTCGATGGCCGATGGTGAAAACAGGCCGCAATCGCCCAAAGCCTCATGGCCGCTGCCGGAAAGGTCAGTAAGGCGCCACGGTCCTCCCGCAGAAGGCAGCACATGAGCATGTGCCTGCCCTTTTCGTCTTACGGAAAACAGAGAGCATCCGCCCGTGGCCGCATCCCATTTCAGATTTCCTGCATATGCCTCTTCCAGTTTTACCGTTTGGATAAACGACTGCCACTGATCGAGATCAAACGATTCAGCGGGATTTCGAAACCAGGAGTGCCAGAAGGTTCCAGCTTCCACCGGATGCCGGAACAAAAGATCGCGCACCCTGCTGCTGACTCCTATAGCCTTAAGTGGATACGCGGTCAGCAGCTTCGGATTTTTGGCGATATCCTCCACCTCAAGATGAATGTACGTCCCGCCAGTCATAAGACTCGCTATTACCAGGGCCGGCTGAGTCTCGAAAAAATGAAACCCCGGAGCGGCAACTGCCTGGCCGGGCCGCAGGTTCAAGGCAATCATCCCATCCCGCAGGCCGGAAAGGTAGGCAGCATCACTGGTCAACTCCACCGGGATGTGGGGCGTCTGACTGGAAGGATCAAAGCACAGGGCGATAACGGCACCTGCAGGGAAGGTGGCGGAAATTGCCCGCCCGGTTGCCATGCCGCTTTTTGCTGAACTCATTCCTGAGACTTCCGCGATTTCCGGAACTTCCGGCAAAAGACGCTCTTGCCAAGGTTGCAAAAAGGGAGAAAAGATCTCCTCACTTACGATATGATCCGGATTCAATGCTTCCAGCCGCCTTTGCCAAAAGCGGTTCCCCTGAGGCGGCAGGGAAGAAATCACCAGCCCGATCTTCCATGCTGCCAGAAGAGATATGACATACTTCGCCCCGAAAGGGTGCATGATACAAAGGTGCTGACCGGCCTCGACCTGCGAGTTGATCCAAAAGGCCGCCTTTTTTGTTGCAGCCGCTCCCAGTTCGCCGTAGGAAATCTCCTGCCAGCCCTGCACCGGGTCATACCAGCGAAAAGCGGGGGTTGTCATTCCCTGGTGCCGGGTAATGAGGTCATAAAAAAAATCGTACCGCTTCAGTGGTACGCTTTTTCCTGCCAGAGGGGAAAATCTATCCTGAGTGGTTTTCAGAGCATGAAAGAAGGCTGAAAAGTTCCGGTAGCTTTCCTCAAGCCAGGCCAGTTCTCCCGGATGCTCTCCCTTATTTCTGGATAATTCCCTTTCAATCAGGCTCATGTTCAGACCAGGTGACAGGGAATAGCGGTGAGGAAGACCGCCAGCAGGTGTTTTCCCCGGTTCCTGATCCCTGATCCCTGATCCTTGTTTTACGGCATCAATCATGGGTGGTCTCCACCATTCTATTCCTCTCCAGGGTGAGGAGGTATCTGTAGCGAAAGGGTTGGGGCAAGAGCATTTTCCACTCTTCATCCGGTTCGGTAAACAGCCCGTAAACACCCACCGAGGCGTTTTTCGGCTTTTCTATCTTTATCTTTTGTTTCTGGCCTGGCAGGAGCACCTGATAATGAAGGACGCTTGGATCAGGAGGATCTTTAAAAATCATGGTGCTGATATCCTGGTAACTTTCCGTAAGGAAGGCTTTCTCGTTGACGGAACGAACTAAAACATAAACAGGCAGTCCTCTGTTAGCGTTATAATCGGCTTTCAGGGTAAGGGTCATATGTCTACAGCCCGCCGCCACCATGAAACTACAAAGACACAGAAGAAGTAATGCCTTCTTGTTCCTCGTTTGGTTTTCTTTTACATCAGGCAATTTCGTCTGAAAGCTTCTCTGAAAACTCCTTTGAAAACTCCTTTGAAAGCTTCTCTGAAAGCTTCTCTGAAAACTCATCCGCAAGTTCCTCACTATGCCGATACAGTACATGTTGCATGACTCCTATAGCTTTGTATTTTCTTTCTGGGCCATTGATCCTGGAGGTTTCTCTTGCGCTAATTGGAATAAAGACCATGGATCGGTTTTCATGGCAAACTTAACAGTAAACAGATTTGCACTGTAGCCGAAAGTCGCTCCTTTGATCCGCCACATAAACAGGTTCTCACCCGCCGTATCAGCCATACGCAGAAGCTGGTACAGGCTCCAGCAGGATTCCGGTGCGGTGATGGCCCTGTATTTTTTTCGGGAATTAATGGAAGTTGTGTATTCTACCCCTACAATGGCACTTTGCTCTTTCCACCATTCAAACTCGAACTCATGCCAGGCGGGCTGCTGATTAAACCCGAAAACTGAGGATTTGCCTGATCTCAGGTATGAGAGCACTGCAACCGGGCCGGCTGTCTCACTCGAAGGAAGGAGAAAGGGCTTGATGGAAAATTTCAAAGGCTTCGGAATCCCGTTCTCATCCCACAATGTTCTGCCGATCCGCAGGATTTCATTGACTGTGTTCAGCATGTTCTGTGGCAATTGCACTGTCCCGATGTCCTGACTGCTATTGGCCGCTCGCTGAATCCAGGTATTGCCCGTTTTCAGACAAACAGGCGCCAGGTATTTTTGAAAGGTTTTCCAGAACTTGCCCTTCGGATGGACCAAATTTTCCATCTCTGCCAGGGTAACTTCGTTGGCTGCTTCCCGGTTAAAGGGGAATTTGCGCAAGACCGGCTGGACATCCGATGTCCAGAGCTCTTTCGACACCTTATCCACCATGGCCTGCACTTCATTCAGTCCCAGACGATAGGCATCGCGGACCGGTGCCCGAAAGATATCCTGCCATTCAGGGCCCACCTCGACATTCTTCAACCACATCTCCACCATGTTGAGATAAGAATCCTCTTCTCCTCGAAAAATGGCCAGACTGATCCGCCCCAACGGTGACAACTGGCGTTTCAATTCGTTCGAATCATCCATTTCGTTCTTGGCCACGAAGGGTTTATCACCCTTCAGATCCTCCTGCATCTGAGCTAAAATGGCTTTGTATTTTTCGAGTTCGGGAAATATTCCCTTTCGTTCCAGCATCACATTCTGGATAAAATCGAAGGTGTGCAGTTTCAAGGCAAATGTCTGAAGATAACGGCCTGCGCCTGAATCGATACTATCTTCGAGGTTCAGACTGGTGTTTTCCTTGATGGTCAGGAGAAAATCCTGAAACGGTGATAACGGTTGCTGAATCTGATTCAATACGAGTTGCAGCCCCCTTAAAGATGAGGAACTTATCTCGAACTGCTGGTAGTAGGTGCGGTAGGCGAAGATATATTCTTCGGCGTAGGCTTTGACCTCCCTGGAAATAAAGTCTGAAAAAAGCATCTTTACCTCTTTGGCAGCGGGCAGTTTTCCCAATAGATCAGGCAATTCGGCCAGGACCGGCCTGATGGCGTCATCAAAGGCTGCCCTGGTATAGATGCCCTCCACCCTCCCCTTGCCGGTGAAAAAGAGGTGACCATCGTTGCCCGGATTCATCAAAAGATCGGGAAAGGTACTTTCTCCCTGAAAGAACAGCCGTCCGCCGGTATGCATCATATTTTTATTCATGAAGTCCTGCATGAACAGGGTCATCCGGCTGCAATGGATCAGCTCGTTCCATTTCTTTGCACTGAAGGTGAACTCTTCATCATCGAAGGTGAATTGAAATTTTTTCTCCTCGTTCCTGACTCCCTCCTCCTGACTTCCGTTCCCTGGCTCCTGACTCCCCGCATTTAACTCCTGACTCCAGATTTCCGACTTATTTCTTTTGAGCGCATTCATGGTTTTGATGTTTTCCAGAAATTGATGGATAGTCAAGCCCCTTACTTCGGGATAGTCTATGTCCAGGTCTTGAAAAAAGGCGAGAAATTCCTGTAAGGACTTTTGTTTCCTGTCCTTCAGGTCCGCTTCCTTAAGGGCTTCGAGAGTCAGTGAGATGGAGGGGACATACTCTTTTAAAAGCTCGCACATCTTTATGTTGAAATCATACTGTTCGTATTCCCCGATCTCCCCCATAATCAGGGCGCCCTCGTTTTGCAGCGACTGCAATTCGGAACGGGTGAGAAAAGACTTCTTGGAAGCATTGACGGCTTTGTGGAAGAACATGGTCCATCGATGGAGGTTGAGGGACGGGGGCGGGATGATAAGGGGAGAGGAGAAGGCCATCTCCCGTGGGCCGTTATTGTATTTGATATAATCTTTGATGAACTGTTCGGGAAAGTTGAACCTTTCCTTCCATTGCGACGTATGTTCGAGAACAAACCTGCCCAGATCATCGGAGCGGGAGGCGTAGATCAGGCCAAGAAGATAGAGCGATCTTTCGGGTTCATCAAATGCGCCCTGTTTCAGGTCGGGGAGCAAATAGAGTTCGCGGATATTTTCCAGCAAACGCTGGCGGCTCTCTTCTTTGACACGGGCAAAGAAATCGGGAAAAACGGCCTGAAGAGGGTGCACTTTTTCGTTGTAGTCGAGAAGGAGCTGATGGATCTTTTCGTCATGCCGGCCTCCGAGAGTGGGCTGATGCGCTTCTACGGTATCCAGAATCCGCTCATTCTGGACGAGAAGATGACGTTCGTAAAGATACCCTGAACCCAGATAGATCAGCCCGATCATGAATACGGCAGCAGCAGCCTGTTTATGTTTGAGAAGGGGATCGTATTTGATTGCTGTCATGGAAGCAGGCAGTGCAAACGGATTGGAAGCATCGCTCCTTTCTCCCTCCCCCTTCCAAGAGGCCAGACTTAAGCGGATGATTTCAGGCTCGGGCAGCAATGGATCGGAGCTTTGCAGTATCTTTGTAAACGCGGATACGCTTGCAAAAAGATCAGGAGCGGAACGGAAGAAGGATATGATTTTCATATAGGCCGGGGCAGATAAGGTTGTCAGGGCAAGACTCAGATAATTTTCATAGGCTTCCAGGCAGGTCTCCCCATTCTGGACATCCTTTTTTGAGGCAAATTCAAGCCGCAAAGGGATATTATTATGCCGCAGAAAACCGGAAAACTCGGTAAACCCCTCTATTTGGTCCATGTGAGTCAGGCAAATGCATACTTTCACCGGCTCTTGGCGAATCAGAGTGATAAGGTTGATTTTTCCCCGTATCATCTGGGCCAGTTTTTTTAACGGTTCCAGGGTACCGGCCTGTAAAGCCTTCCCGTCGAGAACAATGACCACAATGGGTTCTTTCTCTTTAAAGAGCGGCTTCCAGAGTTTCAAAAGAGCCACCCGTGCCTGTTTTGAGTTATCAGTTAAAAGCGATGCGGAGATTTCCTGCACTATGAGCTTTGAGCCAAGATAAATCTGCAAAAGCGGATGTGCAGTATGACTTGGATAAAATTTATTGGCGTAACCCTGCCAGTCCGTGAAGTTGTCTATTAAAAGGCTTTTGCCTGCCCCGGATTCGCCAAGAACCACAAAGGGCTGATAGAGGACGATAGAGCGGCGGAATTTTGCGGGAAGATCATGCAGGAATTCTTTCCATATTCTGACCAGACAACTTTTGGTCAATACATTCTGTTTTGTTTCCTGGCCTTGAGCAGCGGCTCTTTTTGAGCGGCGGCGCATAATGAAAAACACCGCCAGGCCGATCAAAAGGAGAGCCTGTCCTGCCACCCAATAGAGCCAATACACACGAGCCGACATGTCCAAGAGGTTCTTTAAAAATGGAAAGACCGCAGAAATTTTTTTCAGGGACTGCATAGCCGTTTTACCCTTTGTCATTATAATTGGAGATCTCATGATGACACTCATCGCCAGGGGATCGGTTGTCTTGAAAGCCCTCTGGAAGGCTGTCTGGAAGACCCTTTTGAAGGCCCGCAAGGCCGTCTGGAAGGCTCTCTTGAAGGGATGATGACCCTGACACCTTAAGAGCCGATGACCCGATGATGGAAGGACGCGCTCTGCCGCGTCCCATGGCAGTATCAGCAATCTTTCTGATGATGATCAATTCATCACCGGCTGCTTCAGCCACCACAGTGTCGCCTTCTTGAATAGTTCCCTTGATAATTTTTTCAGCCAGGGAATCCTGAATCCGACTCTGAATAACTCTTTTCAGAGGCCGTGCGCCATAAATCGGGTTAAAACCCTCTTTGGCTAAAAGTTCTTTGACCTCATCTGTTACCTCAAGTTGAATATCGCGCTCTTGCAGCAGGTTTTTCAACCGGTTAAGCTGAATGTCAACAATGGTCGTCATGATCTTCCGGGTGAGCTGCCGGAAAATGAGGATATCGTCGAGGCGGTTCAAAAATTCCGGACGAAAATGTAACCGCACTGCCTGCATAATCTCCTCGTTTATTTTCTGCACGTGCTCGCAGGTCTCGACAGGCTCAATGGAGGCCGAGCCGAGGTTTGAGGTCATCATGATGATGGTATTCTTGAAATTCACGGCCTGACCCTGGCTGTCGGTCAGCCGCCCATCGTCGAGGAATTGCAGGAAAAGGTTAAAGACATCCGGATGTCCCTTTTCCACCTCGTCAAACAGAAGAACGCAGTATGGTTTTTGCCTGACCCTGTTGGTCAGGACACCACCCTCCTCATAACCGACATAGCCTGGAGGCGCGCCTATCAACCGGGCTGCGGAATGCTTTTCCATAAACTCGCTCATATCGATCCGCACAAGGGCTGCCTCGTCGTCGAACAGAAAATCAGCCAGCGCCTTGGCTGATTCCGTTTTCCCCACACCCGATGGACCAAGTAGGAGGAAAGAGGCTATGGGCCGGTTGGGGTCCTGTACCTGTGCCCTGGACCTGCGAACAGCTTTGGCTATTGCCGTGAGTGCCTCGTCCTGACCTACCACCCTCTGCCGCAAATGGTCCTCAAGGTGAAGCAGGCGGTCTTTTTCCGGTGCCAGCATCCGGGAGACAGGAATACCGGTCAAGCGTGAAACCGAAGCCGCAACATCGTGATCATCTATGGCATCCTTGACGGGCAGGGAAACGCTGTGCCTTGCCTCAACCCCGTGCCTTATCTCAACGCTGTGCCTTGTCTCCAGGCTGTCAGCACCATCGAAAACATCTGCATACTCAGCCAGAACCTTTTCGCATCCGGGAATGATTTTATATTGCAGCTCGGCAACCCGTGCAAAATCCTCTTCCCGGACCTTCGTTTCCATTTCCCTCCTTGCTTGCTCCAGTGCTCTTTTGGCTTCGCAAACCGCATTGACGGCCTGTTTTTCTCTCTGCCACTTCTGTGTAAGCTCCCTGCTCTTTTCCTTCAGGGGTTCCAGTTCCCGCTTCAGGAAAATAAGCCGCTCCCTGCTCTTCTCATCCTTCATGGATGCACCCTCTTCCTCGCCTCCGTGAGCGGTGTACTTATCCTGTTCATTTTCAAGAGCCCTGATTTCGACCTCCATATGAACGATCCGACGATCTATGGCCTCGATTTCTTCCGGCCTGGAAGACTGGCCGATCCGCACCGATGCCGCTGTCTGGTCGATGAGATCGATGGCTTTGTCAGGAAGGAACCGGTCCGTAATATAACGGTACGACAGCCTTGCTGCTGCCACCAGGGATCTATCGAGGATGCGCAGGCCGTGATGTGCCTCGTATTTCTCTTTCACCCCGCGCAGGATGAAAATGGTTTCATCAATGTCCGGCTCTTCAATCATGATCGATTGGAAGCGGCGCATCAGTGCCCCGTCTTTTTCAATGTGCTTTCGATATTCCGAAAGGGTAGTGGTACCTACACAGCGGATTTTCCCCCTTGAAAGTGCCGGTTTGAGAAGGTTGGCCGCATCCTGGGACCCTTCCGCTCCGCCTGCTCCGATCAGCGTATGAATCTCATCAATAAATAAAATGACATTCCCGGCATCGGTTACCTCCTGGAGGACCTGTTTGAACCGCTCTTCGAATTCGCCGCGGTATTTTGCACCGGCCAGCAACAGACCCATATCGAGGCTGAGGATGGATGTATGCAAGAGATTACCAGGTACATCCCCCTGAACGATCCTTTGAGCCAGCCCTTCCACAATAGCTGTCTTTCCGACACCAGGCTCCCCGATAATGACAGGGTTATTTTTCAACCTGCGGCTTAAGACCTGTATGGTCAGCCGGATTTCAGCATCCCGGCCGATCACAGGGTCCAATTCTCCCTGCCGTGCACGCTCCGTAAGATCAGTGGCATACCTGGTCAGGTATTCGAATTCTCCGGCAGCATTTTCTCCTCCTCTGTCCAGGCTTTTCGGTGCCTCCTTAAGACGGGTAATCAACTCGCTCTTTCGAACCCCTGCTTCCGTAAGGGCTGAAGCGATCTCCTCGGCTTCGAGCATTCCGAGCAGGATATGACTGATCCCGATAGAGGTATCCTCCGCTCTCGACGCAGCCTCCTGGGCATGAATAAAAATTCTTTCCAGGTCACGGTTAATGGGTGTCTGCTGGGCAGACGCAAGTGCCCTCGTCTGAGTGAGGAGGCGGCTCTCCAACCGTGCGCCGAGGGTTTTAAAATCGGCACCGGATTCAGATAAAAAACGGCGGACCGGACCCTCCCCCTGTTCGATCATACTGAAGAGAAGATGCCAGGGCGTTACATACTGGTGCCCCCTTTTAACCGCCAGACGGCAAGCACGTTCAATGGCATCCTGGGCTTTCACGGTGAATTTTTCTATGATCATCCTCACTTCTCCAAGGTTAGATGGTAAGCTTCACTTAATTTTTTGAGCAGAGCTGATTTTTAAATTATATATTTAGAATATCAATGGATATAATAAATAAATTTATTATATATAATATAGAAGTCTGAAATTAAAATCAAGAAAATATTACTGTTAAAATTTACTGGAAAAGCTTTGAATATTTTTCTACGACAATTCCATCGGCCAACCACGGTAAGATAAATGAATTGTTCATACTTCAATACTGAATTGTTCGAACTTCAATAATGGACATGGAATCCCAACGGGGTCAATAACAATACTACGCATCAAAATATATTGCATAGAATGCCTGATTTTGGTTATACTACTCAATATAGTATTTAATGATTTATTAAAATTTTATCTATTAAATTTTTAATGCCCGAATATATAATTTTCCCAAGGGAGAGAGAGTATGCGTTTGGAGAGGAGAGCGAATTTCAGGATTTCTTCCACGGCTTTCTTTATCGTTATCATGGCTATCATCGTTATCATGGTTATCACAACTTTGCCCCTGATAGTACCCCTCACCGGATCTCAAGCCCTTGCCGATCCGTTTATGAGTTATCCCGGTGCACGGGCAAAAGCAATGGGTGGGGCTTTTACGGGAATTGCCGATGATGCGTCTGCTGTCTGGTATAACCCTGCCGGAGTCGCTGGCGAAGAGCATAACCTCACCCTTGAATGTTCTCAGGCAATGACCAGGAGTAACGATGGCGGATCTCTCGGCACAGGGAGCACTGCATGGTTTATGGGGGGTGAATACAGCCTTGACGAATTTGGAATCGGATTATTTTACTACCCGCCATACACCGTGAGATATTGGGCTCCTGAACCTGACAGCGATAATGGCGCATGGGGTAAGGTGAATGAAATTATTCAGACCATCTCTGTCCCTTTTGCCGTATCGAGTTTTGACGGCAGCCTGAAATTCGGCGGATCTCTCGAATGGGTGCATATAGGGATTGATGGCTCGAAGATATATCTCAGAGATTCCGAGACCACGCCGGGCGGGAAAGGCTATTCGGTAGGCAAAAAAGGCGCAAGCGGCTTTTCAGGTTCAATCGGAGCGCTGTTTACCTATTTCGCAACCGAGCCCTGGCCTTATAAGCTCAGGTTCGGAGGAGTATACCGCTTAAAATCAGCCACGGATATCGGCTCTGCCGCCATGCGATCCGACAGCGACGAAGCCGTTGGCCTGCTTTTCTACGATAAACCGAGAAGCTACGACTTGGGGCTCTCTTTGATAAAAGACTTTTTTTCGATCGGTTCTGTGCTGATATTGTCCGCCCAGTATGGAAACACGGACTGGGGAAGTGCGAGCAAAGGGGGAGAGAAATGTGAATATAGAAAAATCTCCTGCGGCCTCGAATTTTCGATCCTGAGGGAAACCGCTCTCTTGAAAAGCACACATTTCCGGCTTGGCTATTACACCTCTCAGCCATCCGCACAGGGGCAAAGCGAAGATTGGCGACCGGATGTCAAAGGGATAACCTATGGCATCGGCGTCGCGGTTGGCGACGAACTGGATACCCTGCACCTGGACTTAAGCCAGGAACAAAGAACACTCACCAACGGCGATGATTTTGACGATACCGCCACCCTGACATCCCTGGCCCTTTCGTGGAGCTTTTAGGAGGAGATTTTTTCCTTTTTCCTTATTGTGATCGGCGTGGGGATTCATCTTGACTGATTCAGGATTGGATGTATTTAACCTACCTGCTGGACAGCGCCCACTTCGCCCGGCGCACTCGAGACCTGACATCTCCCTCCTATACGATAGAATAGAAAACGTTCAACACCCAACCAGTCAGGGGCCAGGTGTGTCGACGTGTTGCAGTCTCGCCTGGGTCCCCGGATTATATTAATCAACTTTACAGCAACTTTACACCACGAATTCAGGCTGTTAGCTAACATGATCTCTGGACTCATAGCTTATATTTATTTGCCTTAAAAACGTCATTGAACCTTCACTGGTATAATTAGAACTTGCTAAAATGATGGAATTTTAGTTATGGCGAACTCACGTTTTTTCTTATCTCAAAATATCATTTCGTAATTTGATTACCAAATGGTTATTAGAGCTAAGACAATTTTGGATCGGTCGGATACCTATTTTTTCGGACGATGCTCATCGCCTTTGCTGCCGTGTGTGTCTTGAGTTTTGCTCCGGGAAGAAGTAGAGCGGAGCCGGGTTGGAAAATGGTTACTGCACCCCCGGTTTCGCCAGAGGAAGCAAGACAGGTACTCGCGGTGTCACCCTCAACTACTCGAGAGATGCTCTTGAGCGGCCCGGCTATCTCAGAGACGGAGATCACTCCTGAAATCGAGGAATTAGCGCGGGGACTGGAACACAATCCCAAATACATCTACGAGTACGT
>JBFMGO010000109.1:0-20353 GCA_040752695.1 bacterium | reverse complement strand
TTCAGATGTCTCCGGTGCGGGGGAAAAGAGATTCCAGGGTCTCTTTCAGATCCTTATGGGGATAGATATCCGGTTTTTTACTCCAGGCTGCCTGCAACGCCTGGTCATATGACCAGTCAGGATGGGAAGCGTAGAGGTAGGCAATCCCGACTGAACCGGACCTGCCGATCCCTGCCCGGCAATTGACACATATCCTGTGCCCTTTTTTGACCTGCTGCCGGATGCACGAAACAGCCTCCAGAATTTTTTCCGGAGGGATCGGATTATGTGCTCCATCAAACAGGCCGACCTTTTTGTATTCCACACCGCTGTCAGGAGGAAAGCCAAGATTCAATTCCTCAGCCATGTTCAATACGGCCTGGAAACCGAGATCACGGGCCTTGGATGCAGCGATGAAATTGCCGACAAATACACCGGGAGCAATCTCTTCGGCCTGCGGCCCCTGAGTCCACCTCATAACCGGTGAGGGAGGCAGGACCGTCAAAAACCCATTTTGCCCATACCCACCGGCCCACTGCCATCGGGAAGGATGCTGCTCTTTGCCCTCCTTAACGCCGATCCGGACAGTATATTCAAAACGGCCCTGATCTGTTGCCAAAAAGGATGCGTGATACTCAAAAGTGGCTGGGGTACCTGAAGTACCTGGTGTGCCTGAAGTACCTGGAGTACTTCGTGTACCTGGAGTGGCTGGTGTATCTGGAGTGCCTGGGGTGTCTCCTGACGAAGGGGAATTCATGTGCATGGGAACCCCATGCCAGTTTCCATCCGGGCTGAACTTGTCGATGGCATTGGTCCAGACTTCAACCACAAGGTTTTGGAACCAATGCGGGGCCAGGAGAGGTATGACCCGCACCGTTACCCCAAAGGGCTCCAACATGTAAAGGTTACGTGAAGATCCCAGGGGAGGATAAATTTCTTTAATCTGGACAAACTCATCAGTCATGTTCATGATTCTCCATATCTTGGGTAATTCTTCCATTGATTCGTAGGTTAGCGGACCAGGCATACAGCCAATGCATACCCGGCGTACAGCCGACTTACATCTGCGGCCTGGTCTGAACAATAAAAACCTCTTTGCCCTTGATAACTCCTTCAATGTCCTGAGGTCGATTTTCCCAGGCGGTTTCAATCGTAACTGCGATTTCAGCAATCCGGCGCATCAATGACTGCCACTCCGGCTCTGTCTCTGTCCCTGTCTGTGTCTCTCTCTTCCCTCTCCCGAGAGCCAAAAAATCCCTGGAGTAGTCAGCTATGGCCTTCCTGGGCATTCCGTCGGCACCAATCAGCCAGGAGTACCCCTTGCTGGCATAGCCCACTCTACTCACTTCTCTTGACATCCGGTCATAAACAAACCGGTATCCCTGTCCTTCGGACCCTCCGACCAGAGATTCCCCCAGCCCCTGTACTGCTTCGATATACACCTGCTCCCGGTTCAGGGTCAGAGGATGGCGGGTATGGGCAACAAAAGCATAATCAGCCACAATCAACTCCTGTATCAGCACGGCCATATGCACGTCCTCGGGAAAAACGTCACATCCTGCCCTGATGCGGTTCCATACCGCCCGCTCCGACCACAGGGAAGCCCATACCTTCTTCAGAAACCGGTGCAATTCGCTCAGAGGCACACCAGGGTATGACTCGTACAGCCCTGCACCGCTGTACTCTTCCAGATCCTCGGCGTTGGAGCTGGACCGGACGATCAGGGGGGAACAAGGCCCGATCCTTTCCTGTACCGCCATTCTCAGAGCCGCATTATAACTTTCATCGATATCGAGCGATTCAATGAGCTTTCGCACCTTACGAAGGCGTTCGGATAATTCACCTGACGGCTCTTTGGCCGGATCAGCGGTTATTTCCCGGTATTCTTTATGTATCCGGGGATTTTTCTCCAAAATCTGGTTGAAAATGCCAAAGGGCACGCTGATCGAATCCGGCACCCGCACCCGCCCGCCGAGCCGCTCCTGCAATAACCGGAGCTGACATGCCTTGGGGCCGACGGTTGAAAGCTCATAGCGGTCAGGGAGCACAAAGGTGAGTGAATCAGCCAGGCGCACGCCGGGAAAACAGATCTTTTTCCTTTCTCTTTCCCCGATGGCGGGGGTGATCATGGCCCAAGAAGTGGGCTTTTCGATCAGGGTATAATCGAAACGGTCCTCCCTGGCCGAAAGCCTGATCCACTGTCCCTCATACTTTTCAATCTCCCGGCAGTCCGATTCCTCCCCAAGATAAATCCAGACCACTCCCTGCTCTCTGGCCCTGATCCCGAAGTGACTCATTCTGTCCCTCGATGTGCGGCTGATAATTCCAGCCACGTTCTGCGGTATGTCCTCATCGCCGTGCAAATGCTCAAGGAGCACAATCCTGGGGGCACCAGGAGGAATTGAAGGGTTTGTTGATAAGGAGGGAGAGGAGGTCGAAGAGGTTGAGGAGGTGAAGGATGAAAGATCGTAGGCTCTGGTTACGATCCCCTGAACCCGACCGGGCACAAGCACTTCGGTTGCACTCCATCCGGCTGCCTGGCGAAGGGCTTTCTGGACGCGGGTCACCAGCCGGGATAGAAGAAATAACCAGTCATTGCGCAAGGTTTCCTCAGTGAATATCTGCCATACGTGGGGTTCGACTCCAAGGCAGCGGCCGAGCAGTTCAGCCTTGGGCTGGTATAAGGCCATGCTGATTTCGACCTTTTGCAGGATTATCCGGTTAAGACGATCGAGAATGGCCTTGCCCTGAAGGCACCAATCAAGTTCCATACCGTGACCTCCCCTGCCCTGCCACTGGATATCATGACCTTTCCTGCTCCACTGTATCAGGTGCCTGCGAACTACCGCGATCTGCTGTTCCTCCATCTGGCAGACTGGAGTGCAGATTGGAGAAAGATGAGCCAGAAGAGCCTGTAAAAGTTCGAGATGCTCAGGCGAAATTCCACAATAACCCTCCCGGCCAGGCAAATCATTGAGCAGTGCATTGGCCAGTGCTTTGGCATAATCTTCCATGACCAGGTCAAGATGCAGAAAATCACGGATCTTTTCCACTGCCAGAGGCGATGATGACGTGACCTGCCCGGAGAGCTGACTTCGAAGGCGTGACAGCCGCACGATGATAGCAAGGGCTGAAGAAGGAGAGAGGGCGGCAGTCGAGGAGGGAGAAGCAGAAACAGAAGCGGCAGAGGAAGCAGGAGCAGAAGCAGAAGCGGAAGGATTGGTTTCAAGCTCCTCTTCAAACTCCTCCTTTTGGGCCAGAAGGCCCTGCAACTGCTGCTGGATGTCCGGACTTGCCTCGGGCATAACCAGGGCGGCTGCCTCCTCGATTTCCATCCCTCCGTAAAAGTTCTCAAGGAGGGTCAAAAGTTCTCGTATTACTTTCCTGGTGGCCTCGGCCTTTTTGGCCTCATAGGTCGGCAGATGATGAATAGAGCGATAATCCCCGTACTGATCTAAAAGGGGGATGATCACTTCCCCGTCACCTTTTTCCGGCTGAACGCCTTCTTTTTCCGGCGCTTCTTCTTTTTTAGCCAGCCCTGCCTGCCACAGACTCCCGAGGAAGCTGTCAAGATCCCCTTCGGAGTCCAAAAAGGCCAGGTAGGCACGGCTGATGGCCATGTCTTCAGGACCTGAGGCATTGTGCAGCTTTTGGTGAAATTCGGACACGAATTGATCATAGATAAGCCGGTTCTGGTGGTCCTTGCACTCTAAAATTTTAAGCCGGATAGCTGACCCGATGTCCTGTAAATTCCTGCTCGAAGAAGGCAAATTTTTCATCATTCGAAGCCAGAAAGTCAACAATCGAGGGGTTGAGGAAACCATCGCGGATATTTTCAGGGCAAGCCCCACAATCTTGGGAGCCAGCACAGAGGTCTGGCGGTCATAGTGCCGCCTCCAGGGAAGATGCCCCTGGGATGCATAGTGCAGGTAAATCTCCAGCAGGCTGAGCACGGATTCGGAAGGCTCACCTTCACTCAGCAACTGCCCGATGAATTCAAGGCGCATTCCCATCTCCCACGACTTTCGGTTCTCTCTGGCAAGGATCCTGCCAAGCAGCGACCGGACCTTAAGATCGTCCCTCTCAAGGAGCGGGAGAAGAAGCTCTGGATCTGAGGGCAAGGGGATGGCATAATCTTGCTGATGATTATTATCCCATTGATTACTCCGGGGAAAATAGAGCACAAAGAAGATCTGTCTTATATTCAGATCCTTGGGGATGGTTATGGTTACCAAGAAGCGGTTATCGTTCCTATCGCTACCTCCCTCACCACCGCTCTCATTGCTGTCGCTCTTATCGTTACCGCTTACGCCATCTGACATGGACATGGCCGCGGACAGGGCCATGGGGGTCTGCACAGCCATACCGTCTCCTTTATCCCGTGTTCCCGAAGGCCAGATATCAGAAGGGGGAGCAACCCAATCTGCCCATTTTTCGTAAGCTACGCCCCAGTGAAGCCAGGGGCTTTCAGAGCGATGAGCGGTTATCGTTACAATCAGGTTTTTGTCCTTGAGCCAAAGCTGCCAGTGAATATGATTCTCCTCTCCTGAAAGGAGAGGTGAATCATCCGCAGGTGCTGATTCGGTTTGCTTATATACGCTCGTAATGGCCAGGTTCTCCTCATTGAGTGTGCGTAGCAGTCATCATTGCCTGAGCAGGTTTCTCAGGTTATGATAATAGTACTAAACATTGCCTGCTCGATCAATGAAAAATAGACCGGCTCACGATGTGCCAGACAAGATATGCCAGGCGAGATGTACCGGGCGACCCGAAGGAGGCACCCCCCTTGAGAGCGCAGACAAACCAAGAAAGGCTCTTAGACGAACAGCCTGGCAGCCATCCACCCTCCTTGTGTGGGAGCGCGGGCAAGTTCCCTACACCTTCCCGTAGGGACGGGGCTCGGTGAATTGCTCGATGAGAGGAGTGAGGGAATTCATGAAAAGAATCGCATAGCAAACCCCTTCCGGAAACCCTCCATAGAGGCGGATGAGCACGGTGATAAGGCCACAGCCTGCACCAAAGATCAATTTTCCCCGAGGCGTAATGGGTGAAGTCGTATAGTCTGTAGCCATGAAGAAGGCTCCGAGGAAAAGCCCTCCACTCAACAGGTGAAAGACGGGGTCCTGCCTCAGCAGCCAAGCCAGAGCACTCACGGCTGCCAAGTAACTTACGGGTATCCGCCAGTCGATCACTCTGCGGTAAAACAGGTAGACTGCACCTATGAGCAGAGAAAGGGCTGAAGTCTCCCCCAAAGAGCCGCTGACCTGCCCCAGCAGCAGGTCCTTGAAGGGAGTGAATATTCCCGACAGTTTGGCGTTCGACAGCGGTGTGGCTGAACTGATGGCATCGACTGGCCCGGTGATCATTCGCAAAGGCTGCCTCCAACTCGTCATTCCCACCGGCCAGGAGGCCAGCAGGATGGCCCGTCCCACCAGGGCTGGATTGAACACATTATAACCGATCCCTCCGAACAGCTCTTTGCCTACCAAAATGGAGAACATCGAGCCCACAGCCATAGTCCAAAGAGGCAAACCGGGTGGTACACAAAAGGCCAACAATACTCCTGTGACCAGGCAGCTCAGATCCTGGATACGGATCTTGCGCCGAGTCAGCTTTTGAAACACCCACTCCGTAACCAAAGCTGTCAGACTGCTGACCAGAATCAGCCAAAAGGCAGACAGGCCAAAGAAGTAGATTGAAGCGCAACCAGGCACGGCCAACGCCAGAAGAACGTCGCGCATTATGGTTCCCGTATCAACTCCGGCATGAATATGAGGAGAGATACTTACCTCGAGGATATTTTCTTCATCTTTTGCCATAATGCCAAAAGGGGCTTTCGGGTCATATGACCATTCGTTTGATCAGCCGGTTTATTATTATACTTTGGCTGTAATTATTTTTGCACTCGTTGCGTTTTCTTTCGCCGAATCTGCGCCTTACCGAATTTGACCCATTGCACGATTGGCCGGTGTGCCGGACAGACATAGGTACAGGCCCCGCACTCCATGCAATTGAAAATATGTTTCTTTTGAGCTTCATCAAGCTCTTTGCCTTCGATGAAATCGATAAACCTTCCCGGCAAAAGTCGCATGGGACAGACCTTGAGGCACTTGCCGCAGCGGATGCAGGGCCGTGGCTGCTCAGCGCGGATCTCCTTCTCGTGTGGGACTAAAATGCCTGATGTTCCCTTTATCACCGGCACCTGGTCAGTAAAGACCGCCACGCCCATCATGGGGCCACCCATGATGATTTTCCTTGCCCTGCCCCAATATCCGCCAGCCAGGGCAATAAGATCAGCAACCGGAGTGCCGATTCTCACCTGGAAATTTCCCGGCTGCCTGATATTGCGGCCCGTTACCGTCACCACTCGCTGAATCAGGGGAACACCCCTGATTACTGCCTCTGCAACCGCTGCCGCAGTCCCCACGTTCTGAATTACCACTCCCACATCGAGGGGCAAACCGCCAATGGGCACCTGCCTTTTGGTAATAGCCTCAATCAGTTGTTTTTCCGACCCCTGAGGATACTTCGTCCTTACTGCGACCACTTCCGGTGCCATCTGGCCGATATCTTCAGCCTCTTTCGATGCCAGAACCATCCTGTCAATGGCATCAGGCTTATTATCCTCAATGGCCACAAAGGTTTTACTCACCCCGAGAATTTTTTGAAGAATGCTCACTCCCTGGAGGATCTGTTTTGACCGCTCCAGCATCAGACGATGATCTGCAGTCAGATAGGGCTCACATTCCACCCCGTTTATTATAAGGATCTCTACGCCCTTTCCCTCAGGGGGAGTAAGCTTGATATGGGTGGGAAAAGCCGCCCCTCCCAGACCTACAATACCGGCATCCCTGATCATCTGCCGCAGGGTGTGGGAGGGGAGGGTTCGCCAGTCCAGATGAGGGCGTATGGCAGGGTCCCATTCATCATGGTCCTCACCGCCGCTTTCCAGGATAATGGCCGGGAGTTCTCCTCCCAGGGGATGGATGTGGTTTTCAAGAGCCACAACCCTGCCGGTGATGGAAGCATGGACCGGGGCCGAGAACTGCGCTCTGGCCTCGGCAATCAACTGGCCGGTTTTCACCTGATCTTTTGGCTCAACCACTGGCACAGCAGGCGCTCCTGTGTGCATGGCCAGGGGCAGGATGACCCGACGGGGCAAGGGTGCCTGCCGGATAGGAAGGCTGGCAGTCAGTGCCTTCGCAGGTTCGGCATGGACCCCCCCTTTTCGAAAAGTATAAACTTTCATGATTTCATGACCTCCACAATTCGCGGCTGAAATCTTTGGCTCTTCTTGAGCTTCCGGTCAATCACAACAACCAGGGCGAGTGATCCGGCAAGTCCAGCCAGGCCGAGCAGGAGTGACATTTCTTCCCGGTGAAAAAAAGCCTCACCCAAAACTGCACCAAAAAACAAACCCGCCAATGGTATCAGATACAGTATGATTGCAGAGCTGATTACCGTGCCTGGTTTAATCTCTATCACTACCTGGTCGCCCACTTTGGCTCCGGGTACGGTTTTAACCTCGACGACCATTTTTTTTTCATCGAGCGATGAGGTGCACAGGCCGCATGTCCTGCATGCAGGACTGCGAACCATCTCAACATGAGCCGTAGAACCAAAAACGGCCACGATTACTCCATTTTCATTCATAAGATAACTCTTTGTATTGTATATTATAACACATTGTTATACTTGTTCTTATGATTTCTTCGAGCAATGAGGAGAATGCCGGCTCTTTGTTGACATCTCCTTAAAGATCGGCTCTATCAGGTAAATTACTGGAGTATAAAACAGAAGGTGAGTTCTTACCGCTGTGTTACAGGCTCTATAGACGCTATTTCAGGCTTTTGGACTATTGCAGGGGCAGGATAATCGCCCGTAAAAAAATGCGGTGAGCATGGCTGGTGAGTCTGTGAGCCCACAGGCTGATTTTTGTTCTTGCCAGACCGCATGAAAAATTGCAGCGATCAATGCAAAGACAAGTATCAATGCATTGATGCACAAGGCCACAGATACCGGAACTTACGGCAATCAAAACGCCTGCCGCTCGCCAGTAGGACCGGGACAGATGTATGGACTTATTCTCCTTTGAGATAGTCACGATTTTCCCCAATATCTGATCAGGGCCTATCGCTCTGTCAAAGCTTCTGTTCGCATCCCCCTTGGTAATAAACAGGACCGGCTTTCCCTTCCTTCTGCGAATGCATATCACTCGATGAGCCACAATGCCGGTATAGTTTCGGCTGGTAATAATCACAATATCGCCGATGAGGATTCGGTCAGGATAGAGATTAGTGGATATCATGATCTTAGACCCAGGCTGAAGCAGGGGATACATGCTATAGCCACTGATGGAAAGACACACCTTTTTAGCCGACAGGAGCCCGGCCTCCATGATCTGAATTACCTTTTCTGTACTCATACCAGGTTTCGAATCTGCTCTTTGAATCTGATCTTACATCCTGACAGGTAAAATGCATCCCCTTGTTTGTCTGCCCTAAAGAGTACCCGGCAGGCAAACAGGCCATCAAAGTATCCTACACCCTCACCCCACCCTCTCCCCAAGGGGGGAGAGAGGGTTAAGGGGGGCTCACCCGGCCACTTTCCCCAAAGGGGAGGAATAGGAAGGGGTAAGGGGATTTCAGTCGCCTGTCAAGCTGCATACATAAATAGAACTGATTATACGGTCGACTTATCTTTCGGAATGATCGTGTGAACAATTTTTCAATCCGTTTTCCATGAAGAGGGCTATTCTGGACAAGGCCGTTGACAGATATCGTATATCAAAACAGATAATATGAAAAAAGGTTATGAGCAGGATATTGAATGCCCCATAACATGGATTGCAGGTCTTTTAATTGCCCGTATCCCCACAGATAATCCACACGGGGTGCATCTGCCTGGAGGCTGACCGGCTTAATGGGACCAAAGAAAGTGCTCAAGCCTCTATTATCCACCTCTTCCAGTTGATAATAATACATAACCGAGGGAGAGGCTGTATCATCGTCATAAGAGTACTCCGCATGTAAAGCGGGTCCGCCGATCGACTCTATGATGACAGGATTGAGTCTGGTATATTCTTCACAGCCTGCCTGAGTACGCCAGATATAAAAGCCTGCGGTGTCGATTTCACTCAGCGTGCTAAAGGTGATGGTAATGTGATCGCCCGAAGCTGCTGCTGAAAATTGATCCATCTCAATCAAGGTGAACGGGATGTATTCATACGCACCCATGTCAGTGACCGGCAGGCCATCAGCATCTCCATCCCGGGGTCTTATTTCGCCATTGAGATCGTACCTGGGTGCATCAACATTGGTACCTTTATCGATACAGGGAGAGCCGGCCCTCAGGCGATAATCCCCCCCTGGACCAGGGGCTATGAATAAGGGGTCTACAAGGTCGATATTACTGTTGTCAGCGCTAAAATACCCTCCCTTGACAGCAGAATAGGTGACTGTGGGGGCAACGGTATAGTTACCGCTGTATCCGATTTCTCCCTTGCTGTTATCAATGAAAATGCAATTGGTGGCGGTTGTCCCCTTGTAGGCGCAAAAGAGGCCGCCACCGTTATTTTTTCCTCCTCCATCGGCTGAATTCAAGGTAACCGTACAATTGACGATTTCAGTCTTCGCGGCTGCAGAGTCGGTCTTGGTATAGATTCCACCACCGTAGGCCAAGGTATAGTTTTCCGTAATAATACAATTGACGATTGATGAGGTGCAAAAATATCCACAATAGATTCCACCACCACCATATACGTTGCCCAGAGCAGTATTTCCGGAGATAGTGCATCTTATGATCTTCGGCGAACAAGAAGCGGTGCAATAAATGCCTCCGCCATTATTATTGGCCGTATTATTGCTGATAATACATCTTTCGATATTCGGGTTACATTTATAGTAGCAGTAAATTCCGCCGCCGCCATCTATGCCGTTAACGCCGGTAGATTCATTTCCCGTAATAATGCAATCGGCAATTGTCGGTGATGCCAATGCATGACAATCGATTCCACCGCCGGAGATACTTTGGCCATTTCTCACGGTAAACCCCCTCAGTGCGGGACATGCACTATTTCCTGTAAAAGTAACGACACTGTGGGCTCTGTTCCCATCGATTATGGTATTTCGTACTACATCGATATCGTCCGGGTTGGTGCTTCTTATAGTAATATCTTTTGAAGGGATGGAAATATTCTCATAATAAATTCCCGGAGATACCACAATTTCATCACCGTTGACAGCGGCATGCACAGCATCCTGGATAGTAGCATAATCACCGGGTACCAGTATCGTTCCGGAAATTGCCTGTGGAATATATACAGTCAACACTACGACCAGTGTCGTTAGTCCAAGAACCAAACTCAAAGGTTCTCCTGAAAGCCTTTTCATTGCCTATTCCTCCTTTATCAGATTGAATTCATTCATTCTACTTTGCATCCTGTATTCCTCGTATCTTAAAATTGCCATATGCGCAGTCTCCCCCCCATTATGATCTTCACGCCGCGTCATTCAACCGAATTTTTTACTTCACCATGCCCTGGGCTTCAAAATCACTTACTATGGACCTGACATCATGCTCGATCCTGTCTATTTCCCCTTGAGTCAGAGAGCATGTCCTGGTAATGGCTGCCGTCATATCTGCGATGGAATGCATGCCGTCACAGAGTTGCCAGACCAAAAAAGCAGTCTTATTAAGGATGTGAATTTGCCTGGTATCAGGGTCGTACAAGATGGTCTCTTCATCAAGATCTCTGAGCATAAGAGAATCCTTCCGGCAGGGAGCTTTCTTGCTTATTTCGTCACCTTTTTCGTTCTGCCCGTTCATAACCTTATCCTTTTTCCATAATGATCATTATCCTTATTAAGTATTCTTTCCAAATACTCTCAGCCGGATCTGTGGTACTCATGCTCTGCCACTTTTTCCGGCAGCCAGGTCACAGAGCAAATCAGCCATTTTCCCCAGTTCCCCCGGAACCATACGATAGCATTCCATCCCTTGCAGTATCTTACCCAATTCGAATACCAAAGGGGCAATACCGCGATCGGTCTCCTTGAGCACCGATGCCGTCCATCCACCTCGAAAGCCCCCAAGAAGCCTTCTCAGTGCCAATGGTTTTGGAATTCTCTCAAGGTGCGGATCACATAAATAATCGATACTTCCCCTGTCGTTTTTCGCTATATGGATAAGTGCGACCTTATACCGAGAGCAAAGATTTTCAATCTCCGGCAACAGGAACGTTCCCCGCCTGCAACAAAGCTCAATCACAGGAAATAGACTCCCTTTTCGCACTTCACACTTTTCCACGCCAGGAAGAGCTCCAAGCCCCTCAATCAATCCATCTTCACATCGGTCTACACCCAGGTAGAGAATTTTTTTATCCTCTTGAAGGGAGCCCCGGTCTTTCCTCCATTTCCCTTGAGCTTCATAGGGAGGGGCATATGATGATTCATATCCAGACTCTTCTCCCCGCCATGGAGATAAACAGATCAGGAATCGTGGCAGACACGGGCTACTGACTTTAGCTTCAGGAATATCCGTAAGGTGCATGAATAGTTTTCCCTTGCCGGGAATTGCACATGAAGGGTCAAACGTGCTTTCGCTGAATCCTTTGAATAAACCGACCGCACTCTGACGCAAACCAAGCGCTTTGGAGAAAGGGTAGATCCGGCCATCCTTCCGGCAAAGGCAGGTCATATCATCGGTCAGAAATGCAAATCCCCGCCTGATCAGTTCCAGGGTCAGGGTGCTTTTACCCTGACAGGAGTCACCCAGGATAACGATTCCCTGATCTTGCCAGGACACAGCCGCAGCATGGAAAATGAGATGTGATTGTATCCTGGTGATGATGGAATTGGTAATAACCGAATAGGCATATACGGGCAGCATATCCATTGCCGGGCAGGAGTAGATTCTTTCATCTGCATAGATAAAGGGCTTTGCCAAAAGCGCCGGCTCATTGATTACATAGTAGGCTCCCCGTCCATCATGTACCAAGTCGGTTCGCGAAGAAAAGTCAGCATACATCTTACGAAAGTAGACTAAAGATTCGAGCTGATTGGTGCAGATAGTAAAAGAAGAATCGAGAAACTGAAAAGTACAGTGAACATCAGCGCTGGCCATTATGGATTTTAAATCAACAAAATCAACCACCTACATCTCCCCTGTCTTCACCATCTCCTTTGTGTCTTCCATCTCTTTCACCTGCTGTATTTGACAGTGGACGTGATTTTCTGTCTGACTGGGTGAAAATGGCTTGTGCATAAAATTGCTTCCTGAACTGGCATAAATCATCAACCGCCTGCAAAGTGCCTTTTGCCTGATATACGCTGCCGGGGCACCCACCCTGACAGAAGTTTCTCCATGGACACCGCTGGCATTCAGGGATTGAGCTTTTGCGCAAAAGGCATATTTCCCGTATCCTTTTCATGGCTGGTGAATCAATGGCCTTTTGCAGGCTTGTCTTGCGGATGTTACCGAGCCTGAATGCCGGTTCCATGAACAGTGAGCAGGGGTAAATATCGCCCCGAACATCGATCGTCAATATGCGCCCAATCTGGCACCAGGAATCCTGACCTGGTGGATGACGGAGTACAAATCCCTGAAAACCCGGACTTATGCGCAGGTGCGGAAACTCGGCTGACGCTTTTTGGTACATATAGCTATAGAATTCAACATAATCCTGCATGGATGGGGCGAGTTCATGCCAACGCGATCTGGCCATACCCATATTCTGTAAAGGAATAAACCTTATTTCTGATACTCCCTTTTCTGAAGCTAACCTGAGCAGAGCAGGGATATGGCCGAGATTGTTTTTGCTGACTACTGCACAAAAGGTAACTTTTTTTCCAACATCCAGCCTGCCCATGAGGTCAAGTGCCCGCATGGTTTTCAGAAAGGCATTCTCACCCCGCATGAAATCATGAATGTCCTCATTGGGACCATCGAGGCTGATCTGTATTTTCAGATCCAGATCAGACAAAACAGAGGCTGCCTTATCATCGATTAAAGTCCCATTGGTGGCCAAAGTAGTAGTTATCCTCCGGGCAGCATAAGCAAGGATAGAAAAAGAGTCTTCCCGAAGGAGAGGTTCACCCCCGCTTATGGTTAAAGACTCCACCTTTAAGACCTGAGCTTCATCTACGATTTTGAAGATCTGATCGAGAGTGAGCCGGTCTTCCTTCTTTGTCCCGCTGGTAACTGCGCAGTGACGGCATCGTAAGTTGCAGTTTTCGGTAATGTTCAGTTCCACTTTTCTTACTGTCAGGGGTTCCTCGACAGGTTGCCGGTTTTCCTCAAAAGGCTGCAACGCTCCCTCGACAGGCTTTGGTGATGACTGCTGTGGACAGGGCGGAAGAATGAAGCCCTCACGTACAAGCCGGCTGATAAAAAATTTGACATCTGAAAGTACCAGATCAAGGGGCATACCATAGGTCTGACTTACCCGTTGAGCAATCTGTCCCACACTGTTGTGACTGTCACAAAGAGTGAATGTTTTATGTCCAACTTCGTTGATTACCATCCAGACAGGTTTGTCAGCATGCAAGAGTATATAACGATGCCGATCATCGGCTGCGACGCATGTAGCTCTAGTTTTCGGTTTAAAATTAGTCACTTATCACTGACCTTCATCTTTAGCTCAAACATTTTTCCTTAAGAGCCCCACAACAGTGGTAATCCAAAAGAGCAATAAAACTGCCGGGATGAAAAGCATTTTCCCCGACAGCCTTTCCACACCAGACTGAATGATGTCTTAATGAGCAAAGGAATCCGGTGGTCATTCCGAGAAAAGCGAGGAATCTTGGATCGCGGGAAGCTTCCAAGATTTACCTTCGCTTGTGCTCCTCGAAATGGCTTTTGGGCCTTACATACAAAAAACAATTGAGCGACTCACAAGACTGAGAGTCTACCCCAAAATACCTCTGTCTTTCTTTTCCCAAGGGGAATGAGAGATTATGAACGGAGAATTCTTTGTCGGGATAGACGCTCGCGTACTTCAAGCCCCTCATAGTGGCTGCTGACAACGGTAATACACAGAGATTTCTATTTGTAATATCCGTTAACAGCTTATAGCTGAAGTAAAACTCGTGCAAGCCTGAACCGACATTGTCTCCATCTCTTCAAGCAACTCCTCTTCTGAGTAGGTGATCATAGTTGGCGGTTCATATACGGGCAGGGATTGATTCAAGTTATTGAGACGTCCTTTTTCTTCCTTCATTCGTTTGATCCTCCTTTGTGGATACTTGCTGTTCCTTTAGTTGTTAAAAGAAAAAAATAGTGAGCTTATGCTTTATATTTAAGCAAGTAACATACCAACTAAACTGAATAATACTATATAACTGATCTTTAACTTTTTTAAAGTATCCCTAATAATCTGTATCTTAAGAGATTCATGTTAATAGTTATATCTTATGGCCAAGAGAATGGTATAACTTCTATTAATGGTTAATAATTAATTATTAACTTAAAATTGAACTATCTAATAAATAGAAAATTAATTAACATGAAATATGTTTCATACAGTGTGAAATAAATTTCATAATTACCCTGCTCCCGCTTTGACGAGCAAGACAGCAAATATACAGATATACACTTGTGTATGATACATGCGCGGGTCAGGAGTCAGGTGCCATTTCAGGAATCATCGACATGTTAAAATGAAGGAACTCTACGGGTTCCCGTTCCACACGTATGGCCTCCAGGATTTTCTGATTCTGGCCATCCAGATAAAATATCCCTTGTTTTGTTCTATTGGGTAATCCTCACCGCTGGGCTGGCCAAAAAAAGGATACGTTCTTTGCCATTTCCCGCTTCTCTCCTCATACCTCAAAAGGTCGAGCATATACCCCTCGCCCAATTCCCTGAGCAGGTCGTATGAGGTATAATCACCAAGAGGAGCGGGAAAATTCACCAGATTGCATCCTGCATGTAAGGTATACCGTGGGTAAGAATCGGTGCTGGGGAATGAGAGTGATTGATCATCACTTTTGTCAACATACAAAAGGTAGCCCCTGCCGGGAAGAATCTCAAAATTGTCTCCATTCAAAGATCCATTCTGCCAGACTCCGGTCTGCCATATCCCAAGGTCAGGATCATACCCCGAAATTTTCCGCACCCAAATCCCCTGCCTGGCTGCATATTCCAACAGGTCTTCAGCCTTCCAGGCAGAGGAAGCAACGCGCCCCGGCAAGCCAAGCAGATTACTCCCCTGCCGCAAGGTAACCAGGTCATTCATCTTCGGCCCATATTCTCCCTGTAGTCTGGTGGCTGGGTCACCAAAAAGCAGATAGTCTTGAGCGGCCTCACCTGAAATTTTATGCTGGATATAGGTATTTATCCGGGCAGCCGCAGTGCAGGAACCCAGGATATTGTTTCCCTGCTTAAAGATAAGATCGAATAATTCCCCGGACATCCATTTTTGATCCGGCGGATAGCTCACGTTGACTGGAGCCCAGCAGGCAAGAGCACCTTTTTTTTCGGCGCGCAAAAACTCTTCGGCCAGGCAGCAGTCTTGCTTGGGATGCGGGAAAAAACCATTCAGGCAGGTCAAGGGAACGACAAAGGTCGGACGGTCGATATTCTCTAACTGTGGAATATCACTCAATTTAAAATAGGTCGATCCCCATTTATCGATATTACCATGGCCGCAGTAGATAGTAATCAGGCACCCATTGGAGATTTTTTCCTTTATTTGATCGGCCACTGATTCAGCCTTGGCATAGTCGGCTGCATAAACTTTTTGCACCTCGAAGTTTGAAGGTAAAAACCCCTGTATAAGACTCTCATCGATGCTTTTAAAAGTGGGATCTGCTTTATCTGCAACAAAAAGCGCTCTTTGATGCCAGGACTGATTCTCCTGACGCTCATAGGAAATAATCTTTTCCACCACAGCCCGAACTTCCGCCGCCGTCCTGACCGATATTCTCCCTAAAAACATATCCGGCAGAATATCTTCTCCATTGACACACACAAACCAGTTATCGTTGGGAGTTTCGCCAACATCGGTCGTATAGTATATGGACGTGGGGACCTGATTGATTCTTTTGGTCTCATAGTTATCCAGATAATCCATGTTCGCATCCCCCACGAAAAGTACATACAGCGGTGCCGGAGGCGTCCAGTTCAGAAAACAGTACCGTAAAAAATCCCGAATGGCCTCTGGATCAAAGATTCCAAAGGAGAATTCATCGTAGATATCCCGAACATCCACTACCGTTACCCTCAGCCCTTGCGATTTCCGGTAATCAGCCAAAGGGATGATGCTGTTCAAAAGATCAGGATGGGTGATGATGAGGTAATCCGCTCCATTCTCAGCCGAGCGCAGGGCACTCTCCTCCTGGTCAGGCACAAAAGAACCTCTCGGTTCAATCGATATTGGAACCCTCTCGGCATCGGGACTCAAAACGGCGTACCGCTCACCGCTCTTTACCGCTACGGTAAAGGCAGTCCTGAAAGTGGAATCCCTTTCTGTTTCAACCGAAATGTTCTTTAATTTCAGAATATTCTCAGGATCAGTGATATTGAAACCTAAGATTTCTCCTCTTGAGAACCCTCCGATGTTAAATTTATACCTTCCTTCATCCTGAACCGAAAACAACAACTGATTACCCTGAGCAATAAACGATCTTGGATAATCCACTTCGATCCAATTCACATAAGAAGCGTCGACCGCGGCTCCGGTATCGTCGGGAGCTTTCAGGGTAATCACATTGTTCCCCTCCCGCAAAAGTGCAGTGGATATGGTCATCTGGTGAAGATATTCCGTCTGCCCATCCCAGGAACAATCATCAATTACCGTCCCGTTCAGGGAAATGATCACATGATGATCCGGTTTGGTGGCAGGGACATCGGTTTTCCCCTGGAAGAAAAGCCTCAAGACAGCGGTATCCCAAAGAGCAGAAATCCGGTACAGGGAGAAGGACATATCAACCGTTGCCGGTGCAGTCAATCTCTCCCAGAACCAGCGGTCTTTTTGGATCGGGCCGGGGAGGGTCTGCCAGTAGATCGGATTTTTCTCCAGGTGCAGGTGATCGATAAAATAATCCGCCCCCCCTGCTGCCGGAAGGACAAAAGATTCATCCTGCTCCCTGATTCGCAAAGTTTCCCCTTCTTCCTCCTCCTGATACAGCCAGTAAATATTTGTCCTGGTAAAACGAGAATCAATGGCTTCCCCCCAAAAAGTTATCCGATCAGACGGCTGAAGCAGCCCATCTTTCGCTCCGGAAATACTGATCGGGATCTGCCTGCCCTGATGGTACATTTTTAATTTTTGGGGAACCAAAAGACGGAGGTCCCAGCCAGCGGTCTGTAAATCTGATCCCAAAATGCGGTAAATCCCTTCATGCTCAAGAGAAACTTTCAGGGGTTTCAGGCGATAAGCGAATGATTTTTCTCTTCTTTTTCCTTCCCTTTCTTTTTCTTCCCTTATTTTTGGCGCATCGAAAAAGCCTTGAGGGATGAAGATCCGGGGGTAATCCTCGATCGAAGAGTAGTTAATCAGGGCCTGCTCCAGCATATGCTCACAGTCTTTTCTGTATCTCCAAAGGATCGATTCCCAGCCTTCTTTATCCTCAGGAGAAGCGTCACGCTCCCGGATGCTAATTTGCGGGGCTTCCTCGAAAAGGATCCCGAGTCTGGCCTTCCGGTAAAAACGTGCTTTTCGTAAAGCCGGGTTATACTGAACTGGGTAGATGGAAAGACGAGCTACTCTCTGGTACCTGAGACAGCCATCAAGATCGATACTAAAAGCCTCCTGCGGTATCCAGCGATCTTGAACTTCACTGGCTTGAACGTTCCGGTTCCGGGCATCACAGGCTCGACCATAACAGCTTGGATCAAGGACAAAATCTTCCCTTACGAAAGTTTGTGCACCTTCGGTCACAATGATCCTTTTGGGAGCGGGATATATGAGTGTATCGTCCAAAACTTCCACCTCCTGCTCCAGAACTTCCAGTTTTACTTCAGCCTGTGGAGGCACAGCCATCAAGAAGCCTTGAGCTGGCAACTGCGGTTTTCCCGCATCCTGAGTTGCTCCTGCACCGGCCACGGTCAAGACCTGGTACACCGTATCGCCTTCTTTTTTTTCCCTGACTTGAAGATCTAAAGCGGTATACTCTAAGGTCAATCCCCATGGCCCCGCATCAACGACCTTACCTGTTTCTGCCCTGGCTGGTGCGGAAAAAAAGATGGCGTTAAGAAGAACAAAAAACCAGATGAGAAGAGACAATCCTGAATAGGCTATTATTCTCTTGATATTCTTCATAAGAATACTTTCTCCAGTTGCTGATGTGGTAATAAGACTATCTTGGTTTTTAAATAATGCAAAAAACATACCATATTTAAATAATTATTTTATTTAATATATTTAAAATTAATTTAATAAATATATTATTAATTAAATTAAAATAATTAATATATCATGATATTTTACACGTTATAAATGCAGTATGAAAAATAATGCCATATCCTGCTGCAATTTTTTTCATACTCTCCATTGGGACTTCATGCTGCTGCTCTCTATTATAAAGAAAGGCACCCGCAAAATGTACGGGTGCCTCTCGGTAAGTTTTGGAGGTAGCCGTTCCAAGGCAAAATGCCAAAAAAGCTACCTCTTATGAGCCTCTAATCGGAAATTGAAGATTACGGCCATAAGGTGGAACCGCTTCCTGCCAGTGGCACAACAACCGCCGGTTCATCCGGATCGTTGGAGAAAATAGCCATGGGATAGGAGAAGGAGCCTTCAGACTCAGGGGAGAAGCTCAGTGTGAGGGTTATGGATGAACCCGGAGCTACAATATAAGGAGGAAGCGCTCCTGGGATAGAGAATGGGGGTTGGACATCGATATTGTCTATCCTGAGGCCGGCATTCCCATTATTTCGGATCGTTACTTCTTGTTCATAGGAATCGCCGACAGTGACCTCTCCAAAGTTAATCATGCCACCTGAAAGATCGATATCGGCTGCGCTCATGCCCGCGCCATAGACAGACAGAGCGCATATTCCAGCGGTGCTCCTCACCATCAGGCTGGCATAGTCCACTCCATCGTTAACGGGTCTGTATCTTACGATAACCTTTCTATACTCGCCAGCAGGAATTTGCAGACCACCGTAAGGCAATTTAGTGACCAGGGTATATTCACTACTGCCGTTGATCGCGAGGGAGGTAAGGGTTAAAGGAATATTTCCTTTATTATACACGTATACCGGCTGATCATTGCTTTTCGTTTTCAGTACATACCCGAAATAAAGGTAATCAGGCTCCACGCTGAGCAAAGGATAAGCCAATTCTGATGCGGTAAGCTGCAATGAGTAGTTATTCTTAAGAGAAGGAGTATTGTAACTGAACTGGGTGGCATTGAGTTCGCTCCCGACAAAACCCTGGATACCTACAGTCGCAGACCGGGCAGAGTCATAGCTTAAGTCGCCAAACTCTACATCTTGGTACCTGAATTCGATGTCGGGATTGTTCTCATGGAATATCGCCTGAAAAGTAATCCCATTGGTGCTTGGCCATAGATTCCAATGAGGAACATCATTCCATTGAATAGTGAGCGTTTGGTTCCCCAAAGGACCTTGAATTTCAACGTAAACATCATCTCCTGACGGTGGATCGAGATCATCCCAGAAGGGGGCTATCACGTTACCATAGCCGATGAGCGGGTTCGTCGGAAGCGGCCAGTTTTCCCAGTCTGGCCAGGTATCGACGCTTACATTACCGTTGTCGTTCACATAAAGACCAGAGGAGGGCCATCCATAGACAGTGGCAGGGAAAGGTATAAACCGTATGTCCTCATCCTCCATATACAACCTCCAACCGGTAGTTGAGATGTCGTTGAAACTATGGGGAATCTCACTGATCGTATAGCGCGGGGGCATTGGCCAGACACTGACATTAACCGCAGTGTTCTGTCCGTCGAAGCCGCTTTGCACAACCAGTGAAAATTCACCCACTCTTGGCGGTGTCCAACGGGCCGTGAAAACACCATCTCCGGCGACTTTGTCAGGGAATATGCCGTCGTCCAAAAGGTTTATTACGGTGTTGTTGATGGTGCAGGTTACAGGACCAGCCGGATCAGCGACTGAAATGTCGTGCACTTCGATGTCAATAGGGCTATAGAGTGCATATAATTTGCCGGTCATGCCTGAATCAGCCGGATTCAGCACAGCAAAAAGCCGTGCATCGGAAGGAGCAGTCAAGGCTCTTTCAGCGTTGATTCTCTTTCCGGTAACGGTATCATGAAGGGAACTCGATGCATCGCCTGTTGACAGGATGAGGTTTCTTATAGCCTTCCAGTCTCTGGTCTGGTCCTGCGCCTTGAGAAGGGCAGCCAGCCCGGTGACATGAGGAGTTGCCATCGACGTTCCTAACCAGATG
>JBFMGO010000108.1:0-20409 GCA_040752695.1 bacterium | reverse complement strand
TTCCCGTGTAGACGGGAATCCAGGCTTTTCAAGGGCTTTTTGGATTCTAAGCCTTCGCTCAGAATGACGAATAACGTGCTGCGTGGATGACAATCTATCCGGCCGCGTAATTCCCGCTCCGTGTACTTAGCGAGGAAACCACTAACTCATAGATTAGCACATAGACTAACACATAAGCTAGCGTATAAGCTAACGCATAAACTGACACATGGACAAGAGGAAATTACCCGCTTTGAGCTGGTGTCTGTATGACTGGGCAAACTCCGCTTTTGCCACTACTATCATGGCTGCCGTGCTGCCGGTCTACTATGGCACCGTGGCTGCCGGAACGCTTCCCGGAAACCGGGCCAGCAGCTATTGGGGATACACCAATACGGTAGCCATGCTGATTATCGCTTCTTTATCCCCTATTCTCGGTGCTATGGGTGATGTAGCCGGGAAACGAAAAAGCTACCTCTTTCGATTTGCCCTGCTTGGCACTCTTTCCACGGGCTTTTTGACCTGTATAGGCAGGGGGGATTGGTTATGGGCATCGTGCCTGTATATCCTGGGAAGGATCGGGTTTGGTGGTGGAAATGTATTTTACGATTCCCTGCTGCCCTATGTTGCGGAAAAAGAAGACTTTGACCGGATCTCCTGTCTTGGCTATGCCCTTGGCTATCTTGGTGGAGGGTTACTGCTGACCCTGAACCTGGCCATGATTCTTAAGCCTCGCTGGTTCGGTCTGGCTGATGCACAGTGGGGCTCACGAGCTTCATTCCTGACCGTATCTCTGTGGTGGGCAGCTTTTTCCGTGCCTCTTTTCATCCAGGTTCAAGAGCCGCGAAGCAGCGGTGTCCGGCTAGATCAAAATCATCTCCGCGCCGGATTCAGCCGCATCTCCAACACCTTCCATAAGGTCAGGCAATACCGCGAGGCGTGGAAATTCCTGCTGGCCTATTGGCTATACAACGACGGAATTGGAACAATCATCATTATGGCTACGATTTTCGGGGCAGAGATCGGAATCGCTCAAAAGCACCTCATCGGAGCCATCCTTCTGGTCCAGTTCCTGGGTATTCCTTTCACGCTTCTGTTCGGCTGGGCAACGCGATTTTTGGAAACAAAAACCTGTATTCTGCTGGGATTATCTGTTTACACCCTGGCTGCCGTAGGAGGATATTTCATGCACACTCCCCTGCACTTCTGGATGCTGGCTATTCTGGTAGCCATGGTCCAGGGTGGATGCCAGGCCCTGAGCCGGTCATTTTTCGGCAGAATGATTCCCCAGGGCCAATCGGCGGAGTTTTTTGCCTTTTATGATATCAGTGCTAAGTTTGCCGGAATCATCGGGCCAGCCCTCTTCGGGCTGGTCGGACAGATTTCAGGCTCAAGCCGCTATGGGATTGTTTCCCTGGTTATTTTCTTCCTCCTGGGAGGATTTCTGCTGACCAAGGTTCATGCGAAAGAGCAGGAGTTATAAATCAGGATAAGACAAAGGAGCCAGGGATCAGAATAGGAGTGATGAGTCAGGAGTCAAAAGGCAGAAGAGCCAGAAGCCTGAAGCTGGAAGGCCAAAAGTCAGAAGTCAGAAGTCAGAGTGAGGGAGAGGAGCCAGAAGCCAGAACTTAAGGAAGAGGCGGCTTTTTTTTGCTAAGGGAAAGATGCGGCTATTACTGGCTACTGATCACTGATTACTGGATCCTGACTCCTTGTGGCAGGTGAATCCCTTCTCCGTGCCCGGCTCATGTAACTTTGTGTCATTTCGACTCATAGGAGAATCCCATGTACATTTTCCGGCCACTCACAAGAAGGGGATTACCTCTCTGACTTCTGACTCCTGACTCCTAAATTCTGAATCCTGAATCCTGAATTCTGGCTTCTGAATTATACCCTATTCAGATATGGCCTATTCAGATATGGCATAGAAAATCATCAGGGCAATACCGAAAAAGATTGCACTGCCAATCACCGCATAGCTGCTGGCAAAAGGGACAATATTATTGATGGTATATTTGCCCGACATGGAACTACCGGCTATGCAGGTCCAGGCAAAGATAAAGACCAGGTTAGCTACCAAAGCGGATTTAAATTTGCCCAACAGAATTAAAATCACGCTTAACGCGATCAAGAGAGCAATTTGTTTCATGGGGATGGTGATCTCCAGACTGCCGAATAGACTGACCATAACGTTCAATAAGGCTTCCATCTTGGATATACCTCCTTTGGGTTAACTAAAGGTTATATTGAACCTATCAGGGTGTTTTTCATCTCAATGTCTTTTACTTTCTCATAACGCATAAACTATGCCTTCGACGCCAAAACCTGAATAAAACGGTAATGAATCATTGGAGACCTTAATTTATAACACCTTACGGTCATCATTCCAGTGTTGTCGATCCTCCTCCAGGAAACGGGAGAGGGGGCAGAGTTACGAAATTGCAATTCCTCGATTACCATTCTGTAAACGAAGTTGTAAAAATGTCCGTTCTCAAGAGCGAAAACCCTCATTTCTGCCGCTTTCCGGGCCTTGCTCCTGCCTGTCGATTTTTGTCACTCATTCGTATTTGTAGCGGATCCATGGGGGAACCCATGGATAGTGGACTATGCCTTCCTCTTTCTTTTTCTCCAGTGGCAGGCAAGGCATTTTTATGTTTTAATTATCAATATGTTACGATAAAATTACAAAAATATAATCAGTATAAAGAGAGAAAAATATTCGTGTGTTGTTAAATTTTTCCGAAATCACCAGGGAATTCTGCCGAAAAGAATAACTAGCCCTATAATATTTATTTTGAAACTACACAGGGGCTTCCTCGTGAGAGGCTGCATCGTAAAGAGAGCACGAGGAATCTAAACCGCTTATCGCAGTTCTGTTAGCGATCATTGAAGAGGTTTCTCGCATACGAAAGGTCACTCACAAGGTCGCTCAAACTGCATAGGGTTTGAGGAGTTGCTTTATTTTTTAGCAGTTCAGGTTAAGTGGAAAATAAAAGGTTAAATTAGGATAAAAATTTAGGATATACACATGAGGAGCGTGGCGGTTATGAAAGTCTTCGAGGCTGTAGACCTTTCAATAGTGCAGGATGAACCTACCTTGAAGGAAAAATATAATGAAACATACTTCTGGGTCTTGCCCAAAGATCCTCGTTCAGCTTGCGCTATCTACGAAGTCGGGGAAACTACCAGGGAACAGCTCAGGCAAAGGCTGGGGCAAGATTTCTTTAACCGGAATTACCTGGTAATGCGCGTTTACCAAGTCGATGGACAGGGTGAATTTAATGGCTTCAATTATAATAGCAAGTTCGAGGTCGATGATTTCCTGGGGGATAAGAGCAGTTATTGGCTGAACCTGCTTCCTGATCATGAATATGTGGCCGAACTCGGCTATAAGACCTATAACACGATGAATTTCGAGATGGTGGCCCGGTCTAACCGCTTCAGGATGCCACGGGGCCAGGAGCAGAAAGAGCAACGATACGCTGACTGGAGAGAGATTTCTCTCCCCGATCCCGCTCATGAAGTGACTATGCTGGAGGACAAGTGGAGGTACAACTATTATTGGTACCGGAAACATGGCCGGATTCTCAATGTGGAAGAGGAGAAAGGCTACTGGGTTTTGCTCCTGCACAATCACCTCCCCTTTGTCAGGCATCCTGAACATGATGTTTTTCTTGAAGAGCAATGGCTGTTTGAGGCCATTACTTCAGTTTATACCCAGATCCTGCGGATTTTCTGGACCATGGAAAAAGAAGGAGTGGACTTTCGGATGACGATATCCTTGAGCCCCCCCTTAATCAGCATGCTCCAGGACCCACTGCTCCAGAAGCGCTACCGCATACACCTGCGTGAGTTGATCGCTTTTACGGAAAAAGAATACGCCAACTCCTGGGATAAGCCCTTCCGACAGACTGTGGAGCAAACCCTCCACCGCCTCTTTCAGGCCAGGAGAATTTTCGAGGACTACAGCGGAGACATTACCCGGGGATTTCGGGATTTTCAAAATCAGGGGAAACTGGAGATCATTACCTGTGCTGCCACCCATGCCATTTTGCCATTCTACCTTCATTTTCCAGAGGTTGTGCGGGCTCAGATCCATACAGCTATCCGGCAGTACGAGAGGGTCTTTGGCCGAAGACCGAAAGGGATGTGGCTGCCGGAGAATGCCTATAATCCAGGCCTGGATGAATTTTTATTGGCTGAAGGAATCTGCTGGACCGTAGTCAATACCCATGCCTTTCGCCAGGGAGACACCCGGTGTTTCTATGATATCAATGCCCCGGTAATCACCAACTCTGGACTGTGCATCTTTGGCATCGACGACAAGACCAAAGGGCAGGTCTGGTCCAGACGGCATGGCTTTCCCGGCGATCCGAGATATAAGGAATGGTACAGGGACGTGGTCTGGGATGCCGATTGGGACTACATCCCCGAATACTTCAAGATCGCCGGAGTTCGGAGAAACAGCGGGTTAAAATATTACCGGGTTACCGGCAAGGATGTGCCCCTGGATAAGAAGGATTATTACCATCCTGACTGGGCAGCCCAGGCTGCCGCCGAACACGCCAACCAGTTTATCCATGACCGGGTAGCCCAGGCCCGCACTTTCTGGGAGAAAAATCACCGCAAGCCGATATTCTTTTCCGCCTATGACGGTGAACTGTTCGGCCACTGGTGGGAGGAGGGGCCGTATTGGCTGGAACTGGTATCGAGGAGAATGCTCTATGATCAAACCGCGGTGCGGCCGATTACCCCGTCGGAGTATCTGTCCGAGCAGCACCACCATCAGCGTCTCACTCCAGGAATATCAAGCTGGGGGGAAGGCGACTACTTTGCCACCTGGCTCAATAGCCGGTCCGATCACCCGAATGACTGGATATACCGGCACCTGTTCAGGCTCATCGATCTGATGCGCAAGCTGGCTACGGAGAAAAGCAAGGCCAAAGGCATAGAGGAGCGGGCACTCAATCAGGCGGCACGGGAGCTGATGCTGGCCCAGAGCAGCGACTGGGGATTCCTGATTGATACCAAACAGGCAGCCCACTACTCGCAGATGCGCATTGTGCGGCATATCCATTGGGGCGAAAAGCTTCTTCAGCAGGTTGAGGATCGTTGCATCGATGAAAAGCTTCTGTCAACCCTGGAATATGTTCACAATATCTTCTCAAAAGATATGGATTTCCGGATATTTGCCCAGCAAAGGGAAAGGCAGCAATAAACCGGGCAACAATAAACCAGAAGGCACAGGGAGATAAGCACAGGTAAGCGGTAAATACGCGGCCATATCGAGGTCCCTGTGCCTGCCCTTGCCCCATCGTGGGCGGCCACAGGGTGCCGCCCCTACAACAACCGGCTGCGTAATTCCCACTGCTGCCTGTACTCAATGGGCCTATCGCTAAAAAAAATGCGCCATTCGAAGTGGCCATCAGTCATTCGAAGTGGCTACCAGGAGCCGCAGCTACGATTGACGGATTGATTGCTGCTCTACGTGCTTAGCGAAAGGACAACTAAGGCTCGATTCTGAGGTAATTTATAGCTTCATTTTATAACAAAAAACATACCTGCACCAAACTTATCGCCAGGTCTTTCTATAAAGCCATATTTTCTGTAAAACCTTTCAATGCCTTTAGCAGAAAATAATCCAATGAATGCTCCCTTTCTTGCCTTCCGGTTAATATAACTCATTATTTCGTCCATGATTAATTTCCCATAACCCTTTCCTTGATGTTCAGGTAAGACAATAATATCCTGGACATAAAAATATAATCCTCCATCCCCGACAACACGCCCACAACCGATGAGTTTATTATCTTTTTCAAGGCAAATAGAGAATAAGGCATTTCTTATCGATTCCTTTACTGCTTCTTCATCAGGTATTCCCCAGCCAACTGAATCTCGAAGAAAGAGGTATTCTTCAATAGCAGGAGACCGGTTTATGATATTGATACCGTCCATTTTTCCCCCTGTACATATTTAAAAAAGAAAAAAGGTGAGCAAAAAAATTGCGACTAATTTTCATCGCGAACTCTATCAGTTAAGGATTCATACCTAATGATCCATACCTGTCGAATGTCCTGGGATCGAGTTAAGTGCTGGATCAGCAGTCCTCATACTATCTACCTCCATTATAGTAACAAGTATAACAAAAACGGGCAAATATCAGAACAAAGAGGTATCAATCCATAGAATACGAAAACAACCATAACAGGAATGTGCATTTCTTTCCACGGCTTCACAGTCGAATTTTTCCATAGCGATTTTACCAGTAACATACCGACATCAAATAAAGAAAAGTGGTAAGTACACTGGATTAAAAGAACTGCTTAAACGAAAAGCGTAATGGAAAGAACTTAATCGTAATGAGTTTTTTCCAGCAATTCATATAATGAGGGAAAGACTATGAAAAAAGAGGGAGCAAAAAAAATTTTTGTATTACCCGGTTCCAAGATGACCTTCGCCTTCTCGGATGCTTATTCGCAGGAAGCATTGGCGAATCTGACCCGAGACATGGTAAGAGATCCCGAACTGGCGAAAAAGTTTAGAGAAGATTTTCAAGGTATGCTGGCTAAGGTTGGCATTGAAATTACCTTTGGAGATGGCGGAAAGATCACGGATGAAGATATCTTGGTGGCCCTGGGGCACAGGGCATCGGAGAAACAGCTCACTGCCGCCGGGCAGGCTCAAGTATTCGGCCAGGCACCTGCGCCTCTCGTCATAGCCGCGGTGATCATCGGAACGGTTGTCGGCTCCGGCAACCTTCAGGATGCGCTCGAGGAAGAGGCATCGGCGGTAATGTAAAACAGTGACCCAGTATTGGGCTGGAGTGAAAAATAAAGCACTTTTCCTCTCCAACAAAGAGGATAAACAACCACTTTGGAGAGGAAAAGCGCTAATATCCTGCCGGAAGAGCAAGCCAGACGGCAAACGCTCTTTTAGGATGACCCGAAAATGCGGAGACCGGATAAAAAAAATGCCTTCGAGACCTTGCGTGTTTGTCAGTTGTCCAGTAATGACTTTATATAATAATACCTTGATTCCTGTGATGCAGGATTCCTACCGGGATAGTCCTGCGCTTGGAGTATACCTGCTGGTAGCCCACCTGAGGCGTAAGGGGTATCAATGTGATGTATTCGACTGGGTAGCCGCTCCCCACATTTCACTTGAAGAGGTTATCCAGGAACTTCTTCACTATGAAGTAATATTCTTTAGCGCTAACTCACTGAATTGGGCGGTCATCCGAACCCTGGCCAAAAAGGTCAAGGAGAACAATCCCGGTATCAAAACCTGCATAGGCGGGCCGCACGCTACTTACTATCCTCAGTCTGTAATGGTAAGCGAATGTTTTGATGGTCTTTTTCGAGGAGAGGCTGATAATTACATCCATCTTGTCTATGAAACCTTAAGGTCGGGCGAAACACTCAAACCGGGTAAGGAAAACACGATCCCCGGTTTTTCCCTGTGCAAAGGCAGTGTGAAGAATGGCACTGGTGTGAAAAATGGCGCTGGTATAAAGAATGACATTGGTGTGAAGAACGGCGCTGGTGCGAAGAACGGCACAATACCTCAGGTCGTACAAGAACACGATCTTACCACCTTCGATTGGCACCCTGCCTATGATCTTATCCCGGCTTCACAATACTGTACCATGCCGGTGGAAACATCGCGCGGTTGTCGAAATAGCTGCACATTTTGCTCAATTATCGGGAAAAATAGCTGGCGGTCTTATTCAGCCAAAGTCGCTTTGGAACAACTGGTCCATGCACTCCCGTATTGTGAAAAAACGAGGTTTAAAAAGCTTAACATCGTAGATAACACCTTTACAACCGACCATCGAAGAATCATCGATATATGCAAAGCCTTATCGGAAGACTCGTTCCGTCACAGGCTGACTTATGATGCCGCCTTAGTCGATTTGCAGGACCTGGAACTTATTGAAGCTTTAGAACCATTTACCAGTGACCTTCTGGTTGGTGCAGAAGTAAGCAGCGAGGGTGAAGCGAAAAAAATCCATAAAGCCGTCTCTCCTGAACTGATTAAACAGGCGGCCTTACACCTTCAAAAATTCAACCTCAGCCAGAGGGCGGTTTTCAGCTTTATCATCGGCTTCCCCTGGCATACGACCGAAGATTGCCTGAGAACATTCGATTTTATAACCAATCTTATTCTCGATTACGGGGTGAGGGTATATCTTCAGTGGTATTGGGCAATACCAGGCTCTGCAATTTGGAGTAAGCTCGAGCAGGAACGGAAGATCAGCCTGGAGGTGGTGAATACACCCGGATTTTTCCAATCCAGTGAATGGTTTTATGCCATAAGAAACATGAGACCTGAAGATGTCTGGGCAGTTGACGAAAGGATTCGGCCCGTTCAAATGCTCCTTACTCTTGGTCACGGCTCGCAGGTGCGGCGCCCCTTCGAATATGCGCCGCCTTTCGTAAGGTCTTGACGTTTCTAATGCCTTGATGTATGTAAGATCTTGATATCGGAGTTAGTTTCAGATAAAGTCTCGTTGGCGGGTATCAAGTTTTCTCTATTTTTTGCTTTGGGAAGGTTTTTGTGATTTTTCCTTCATCTTCCTTAGAAATGTTAAATCTTGCAGTATATAATCTTTTTCTATAGGATTCTGGACATTTTGGAAGGCTAAATTTAAATCGCTTTCAGCATCTTTTAAATATTTCCTGCATTCTTCCCATCCTTTTGCTCTCATCTTTGCACTATATTTTCGATTCCAGCCTGTATTAATACATATTTTTGCTAAATTCATTCTGGCTCTTGCCCTTTCTTCGAGCAAAGAGGAATTTTTACTTAAATAGGGTTGAGTTTTGAAAATAGTATCCAAAAATTCAATAACCTGCTCGTCCTTACCTAATCTCTTAAGGTTAATTGCCAATCTTAATATCAACTTCTCTTCCAGTTGCCCTAAGCTTGCTACAGACAATATCTTATTTGCGAACTCAGAAATTTCAGAATTATTTTTAACAAACGAAAGTGTTTCAGCAATGTTTATCAGGCTGTTAGGATTAATTTTTTCTATTTCAATTTTATTTTCATTAATAAAGTGATAAACTTTCTCCTGGGTATTTTGAAGGTTATTTACCTCGCAAAATAAATCTAATACTCTGAAATTATACGGATCTTCTTTTAGGATTTCCATTATTCTACTAAAAGCCTCGACATAATTTCCAATAACTATTTTATTCTCGATATCATGGATTTCTCGCATGATCTGATGCCTTGGATGGGCTGGTAATATACAGATAACACTTTCCGTTTCGAGTTCGAAAATTGGATTCGGACAGCCCTCCTCTCTCATTGTTCTCAGAATGGTCGGTATTCCCTGCCCCTCAGCTTGTGCAAGTTGTAATTTATTAAAAAAATAGGCTAAAGTCTGGTTTCGCCAATGAGGGTGGGCCTTTCCCGATAAAAATTTTTGCTTATCAATAGCTCTTGGCAGCGCTCCCGGAGAATTTATTTCAATTCGGTCAATAAAAACGGTGACCCGTGTAGGCTGAGATGATTCGTAATCCCTGTGGACTAATGCATTGACGACTGCCTCTTGTAAAGCTCTGATAGGATATTTAACCTGATTAGGAATGGCGGCAGTTTTATCAAAAGCTACATATGATTCGGCATTCAAAAGCTCGATCAATTTTCTTGCCTGCTGGACAATCGTACCAGTAATCTGATGTCTTTCCGCAGTAGGTTCGCTTCTATCTTTTCCTCTATAAATTGAAAAATTCGTATATGCACCTTCAAAAAAGTCCAAAGGGTTTCTGCCAAACATTAAAAGAGTAAAATTTTTTGGTTTCAAAACATTTGTCAGGTTAACTCTGGCAGCTAAAGGGGGCACAAAATCAGAAATCTTATCTTTTGCGGAAAGATAGTCTTCTATGGCTTTCTTAGGAGACCATAGACCCATCTCTTGAAGATAGTCTCTTAAGATTACTAAATCAATGTCTTGAATAGTAGCTTCATTATTAACTCGTTTATCCCAGGGTTCAAGTTGTTTCTTTTGTATTAATAATTCTCTCAGCAGGCCGTTTCTTGCTTCAATGGTATTGTCACCCATTCTTATATAGTATGTAGAAGCATCTTTCCCCCGGGCTCTATAAGAATGAGCGTACCCTGTAGCTGGAATAATAAAAATAAGTATTCTTTTTGAATCATCGGTGGGGACTGAAATTTCCTCGGCTGAGGGTACCACTTCGGGGTTCACTTTATCTCTGCACTCTGAAAAGACCCTGCTTTTAATTTCCCTCAGCCTCTGAGCCTCCAGTCCTGTATAAAATACCTTTTGGAATCCGTGCTCATCCTTGCCTTCTCTGGCACCACATACTAAATATCCACCGCCTAAGTTTGCATAATCATTTGCAAAGGCTGTAATAGACTTAAGAATGTCATCTATATCAGCGATATTTTCTTTCCACTCCACCCGTTCGCTTTCGCGGGCTGATAATTCTTTTAAATCAACATACATAACTGTTTCTCATATTTTGGTTATGCATTAATTTCCATATCTGCTGTTAATATCCAACTTTTTATATCTTACTAAAATACTGATATGGGTGATATGGGTATCTTACCCGATCTTTCAAAGATTCGCAATGATAACCTACCACTACAAATCACTGCAAGTCGCTGCACATCAATACAAAACATACTTATTGGCAATGGTAATGCCGCTGAGAAGAGTGCCGACGATTCCCACCCAACCCTGATCCGTTCCGCAGATAAAGAGGTTTTTGATCGGGGTCCGTCCGTCACTTACCTTATCTGGCGAACCATAAACCGCGCCATTGCACCTGCCGGTAAATTTTAGGACCGTTTTGGGCGTAAAGGTATCCTGGGCCTTGATGTGCTGTGACAGGCAGGGGATGAACCGCTCGGCTTTTTTCACTGATTCCTGGGCCCAGCGGTCTTTCGCCATTCGGTATTCGCTGGCATCAAACCCATTCCACAGGCTGAAATTCGCCAGATGAGTAAGGCGGATTATTCCCTCTGGCATCGGCTCTGTAAGTTGGTAGTTATTGGGACAGCACACTACGCCGCTTGACAGGTCGACCGGGCCGTCAGGCTTCTTATAGCAAAAGCGGTCGCTATCACTATAAAAGAGAATGGTAGGCTCAAACCCAAGGGCTTGAGAAGGGAAAACATCGGTAAACAGGATGGATTCGATAAAAGATAATTCTCCAGGCTCCGGCTCTTGGGCCAAAGGCTCCCAATGAGAGCACAGTGCCCGTGTTTCGGGAAGGCCGATGCTCGAGATGAAGGTTTTCGCCCCCAGTATCTCTCCATCTGCCAGGTGCACTTCAGCTACCAGATCCTTTTGGATACCGAGATGATGAGCCTGGCAGCGGGTTCTCAACTCTCCGCCGCTTTCCCGGTATTTTTCGACCAGAAGGTGAAGTATCTGTTGCATTCCCTGTCGGGGCCGGGCAAATCCTTCGGTGAAGATACTTCTAAAGAGAATGGAAAATTGCGAAAAATCAATGTCATCTTCCTTCGGGCTTCCGTAAAATAGGACCGGGCACAGAAGCATTTCGATCAAAAGAGGGTCGGAGAGAAAAGAGTTTAAGACCGTGCGGGTTGAGACTGATTTTTCTCCCAGGGAGAAGTCGTCATAGCTGACCAGAGATCTGGTGAGCTTCATGAAGCGGTCAACCTGGCCGGGGAATTTGTCGGCAATTTCCTGGACCAGGAAATGAAAATCATTCGTAAATTGCAGTTCCTTTTCCGGAAAGATGATGCGGGATGTGGCTTGAGGGCAGAGTTGTAAATCATCATAGGATAGCCGAAGCTGCCGCAATATCTTGACTAAAGGAGCGGATTTCACGGATTTGGGCACGTAATTGGTCATGGCATGGAGGCCGACATCAGTAATGCGGCCCTGTATGGGATAGTAGGAATTCAATCCCCCTACCCTGCCGTGTTTTTCCAAAATACAGACCCGCTGGCCAAAATGAGCCAGCCGTATCCCTGCGGCCAGACCGGACAGCCCGGCACCGATGATGATAACGTCGTAATCCATTATATTTGTTATTTATCCTTAAGCCAGGGATCCAGATAGGCCGCACAGCTATTCAGAGAGGCCAGCTTTGGATAATCTTCTTCCGGGACATCCACCTGATACCTCTTCCGAAGCTCCATGATAATGTCCAAAAAATCCATGGAGTCCAGATTGATTTGATCTCTGATGCGTACCTCTGGATCAAGATGACTCGTATCCTCATCCGGAACAATTTCGGAAATGATGTCTAAGACTGAGGCCTTGATCTCTTCTTGGGTCATAGTATCTCCGTATCCTTATTCTTTTCTGGATTGGCTATAGGTTCTTCCTCATTGACCTATATACCCCATTGTTTTACCATTTTTCGAACCGTTTGACAATCACTACGGAATTGATTCCGAGCATGCCGAAAGAATTATTGAGGATATAATCCACACGATCAACGTGTTGTGGTTTCATTTTGATCAGGTTATTCAGATTGCATTCAGGGTCTGGGTTTTCCAGATTAATGGTTGGATGGATAATCGAATCCTGAAACGAAGGAATATTACCGGCCAACTCCAGAGCGCCGGCAGCACCCATCGTGTGTCCGATATAGCTTTTGGTGTTATTGATATATACACTGGAGCCAAAAACTTTCCGCATGGCTTTTGCTTCCTCGATATCCCCAACCGGCGTTGCCGTGGCATGGCTGCTGATCAGGTCAATCTCGTGAGGGAGGATATGTGCCCTTTTAAGGGCCAATTCCATGCACTCGGCCTGCCGCTCGCCGCTGGGAATCACAAAGTCCAGCGCGTCGGAATTGATGGCATAACCCACGATCTCTCCATAAATAAAAGCGCCCCTTCTTTGGGCATCTTCCAGGCGCTCAAGGGTATAGATGCATCCGCCTTCGGAAACCACGATACCATTGCGGTCAAGATCGAAAGGCCGGCAAGCCCTGGCCGGGTCCTCATGACTGGCCAAAGCCCCCTGGCTCTTGAAGCTGGCAAAAATGCCGAAGGTGTGAATACTTTCGGATACTCCGCCAGCCAGAGCTAAATCCACCTCATGCAGCCGCAGCATCTGTACCCCCTGAATCAAGCCGCAGTTTCCGGCTGCGCAAGCAGCGCCCAGGGTGTAGTGCGGCCCGGTGATGCCCATGTTGAGCGATAATTCACCAGCCGGATTATTGGCCACGGTTCTGGGATTATGATGGTGGGTCCAGTATCGTATATCATAGTTAAACTGTTGAATGTTATAAATCTCGTTTTCTGTTTCTACATTCCCGTGTTCGGTGATTCCCAGATAAATACCGACTCTGGATTTATCAAAATGCGCCCAATCGATGCCGGAATTCCTGACCGCCTCCTGAGCACAGTAAATGGCTATGGACCCCGCTCTCGTCCCTCGCCGGGCCTCTTTTCTTTTTTGATATTTAAGCGTATCGAAATGACAGACTCCGGCCAGGACTTCGCCCATGTAGCGTGTTTCAAATTTTTGAATCCCGGATTTCCCCTCCAGGAGATTCGTCCGGAATTCCTGAAGAGAATTCCCGTTAGGAGCGGTTAAGCCGATCCCGGTAATAACGACTCTTTCTTGATTATAAGACATTTTTTCTTTACTCTACCAAGGAGTTACTCATAATGGCGGGAAATTTACCAGAGTAGACAATATAACATTAGAAAGCCTTCTCTTGCAAGAGAAAATCCCGTTTTCCCCTTATTTCTGCCGGTTTTTTTCCTCTCATCGGGAATAATAGGCCACCAGCCTGTCCATTCCCTCTTTCATACTGACGGAAGGCGTGTAGTTCAACCGCTCTTTCGCCTTCGAAATGTCAAAATAGTGAGACGTCCCAAGCTGTGAGGCTAAAAACCTGGTCATAAGGGGCTCTCTTTTCAGGCGGAAGATCCGGTAGAAGGTCTCCATGGCCTGGCCGACCTTATAAGCCGTTGCCAGAGATATGGACTTTTTAACGCCCGGAATACCCATTCTCTTCAAAAACTGATCGATCCATTGCCACAGGAGCACCGGCTCACCCTGACTGATAAAGAAAGCCTCTCCAGCTACGGATGACGATGACGCGGATGCGGATTGAAGCCTGTCAGCAGCCAATAGATGCGCCTCGGCCACGTTTTCAACATAGGTGAGATCAACCTTGTTAGTCCCATTTCCCACTATCATCAATTTTCCCTTCCTGGCACGGTCAAGAAGCCTCGGGATGAGATTGGTGTCCCCCGGCCCCCAGACCAGATGAGGGCGGAGCGATGTGGTCAAAAGGTGCCCCTGCCCATTGCCGCTGCCGTTCGCCTGAAGGACCATCCGCTCGGCCATGGCTTTTGTCTCAGGGTAAGGGCATAGATACTCTTTGGGGTAAGGAGTGGTTTCGTCAATATTGATCTGATCACGCTGATCATGAACTACGCTGGGAGAACTGGTATAAACCAGTATCCTCACCCCATGCGTATGACAGCCCGAGATAACGTTTTGCGTACCCACGACATTTGTCTGATAAAAATCATCCCGCGGCCCCCAGATCCCGGTCAGGGCAGCGACATGAAAAACGCAATCCATACCTCGACAGGCATCCTCTACGTTCTGCCTGTTGCGGATATCCCCCTGAACGATTTCTACACCGGATTTGGCGAGTTCAGGGTATTTTCGCCTGCCCAGCACGCGGACCCGATCATTACGCTCAAGCAGCCTGGCTACAATAGCCCCTCCGATAAATCCTCCTCCACCAGTCACCAGGGCTTTCATAATAAGCCAATCTCCTGTTTAATTATTTCCATATTTACGTATCTCAATTTATGTATCTTACCTCTTTTTTTCACCTTTTTTCACCTGTTCTTCAGCCCAAACAGCCAGCTTTTCCCGGAAGATCTTGGCATTATGCCGGATATCGACCGGGAAGGAGGGATGAAACAGGAAAATCTCTATATCACGGGTCAGGGGGCTTCTTTGGCCGAGCTCTTTCAGCTCTTCGATGAGCCGCCTTTTGTCAGCCTGCCCCTTTGGCATTTTTCCCTCTTTGGGTTCTACAATGATCGCCGGCTGCTGATCGGGCTTTTTTCCGATTCCAACAAGAGCGGTGCGAAATACCTGAGGGTGCTGGTTGAAAATGGCCTCGCAAGGGACGGTAAACAAAGTCCTTTTAAGCGTGATTACCCGATGTGCCATCCGTCCGCAAAACCAGAGCAGGCCCTTCTCATCCAGATATCCGACATCCCCCATGCGGTGCCAGATATTCGTGCCGTCACGGATCTTGGCAAGATTTGTGGCCTCCTGGCGGTTATAATATTCATGGGTTACTACAGGGCCAAAGACCACAATCTCTCCGATGTGACCACAGGGAAGCTCCCGAACTTCATCCCAGGCGGGAATGACCGCATCTTTGATCTCGATAATCTTGATCCTGATGGAGGGAAGAGGTAATCCGACGCAGGTTCCGGCACCATCCAGCATTTTTTCCTGTGCCTCGTGCAGGATCTGCCTGCCGCTGATCGAACTGACCGGTAAAGATTCCGTCGCCCCATAGGGGGTGTAGGTATCGGCCTCTTTCGAGAGGATCTTCGTAAAGCGGTCAAGGATGGCCAGAGGCACGGGAGCCCCTGCCATGAGAACGCGCTTTAGGGAAGGAAGCTGTAACCCCTGATCGAGGCAGTATTCGGTTACCCGCCTCCAGATGGCCGGAGAACCGAAGCTGTTGGTAACCCCGTGATTCTGGATTGCCTCGACGATCCTGGCAGGATTAACCCGAGCGGGTTTGGTCGGATCCATATCGGGAATGACACTGGTCATGCCCATTGCTGCGCTGAACAGGGCAAACAGAGGGAATCCGGGCAGGTCCACCTCTCCCTCCCCGATAGCGTAAGCTTGCTGAATCAACCTCACCTGGGCATCGAACATGCCGTGAAGATACACCACTCCCTTGGGGCTTCCGGTGCTGCCGGTGGTAAAAAGAATGGCCGCTGTGTCCGTATCCTTTGTTTCCACAACCTCGAAGGGTTTCGAATCCAGCTTGCGGACATCATGGATTGTGGGACCGCCGCCCGGAAAGCGCCTCGATCCAACCGTTACCGAATAGCGCACGCTTTGGAAATACTTCCCGAAGAGGAGCCTGGCCGCATGGACCAGAGGGATGGCTATTAAAGCCTCAGGCTCCACCGACGCGATGCAGTTCAAGAGATTCGATTTGCCCATGCCCGGATCGATCAGGACCGGCACAGCTCCCATCTTGAACAGGGCAAAGGTGAGGGCGATGAATTCCAGGCCGGGCCTGACCATCAATAATACCCTCATCCCTCTTTGGATGCCAAGGGTTTTGAATCCATGAGCATAGCGGTCAGCTTCCTCATTCAATTGCCGGAATGTGAGATGGGTATAGGAGACCCTTCCCTGTGCGTCCCGGCTGTGGGGGAAAACCACTGCACGCTGAAAAGGAATCTTCCGGGCATTTTCCGGCAGGTAAGAGGCGATATTCATATCGTCGTGTCCTGTTGTTTCATTTCCCGTCGTTTCATGTCCCTTTGTTTCATGCCCTGTTGTTCGGGCGAATGGTTCTGATGGCCGGGAAGGGGATTATCACCTAAAAATTTTCTCACCAGGGGAAGAATCCGCTCATGAGCGTCTTCGACGACATAATGCCCCGCGTCCTCGAATACATGGACATAGGCCCTGGGGAAAAACCTTTGCCAGGTTTCCAGAAACGAGTGATTGAAGCAAAAGTCCCGTCCTCCCCACAGGATCAGCATGGGGCGATCGCGAAATTCGCAGAGGCGCTGCTGAATTGCCTCTACGAGAGGGTAGCTTTGATCCCCTGGCCGCATGGGGATATCCTGAACGAACCGAAGATGAGCGATCCGGTTCTTATAGCTTCGATACGGAGCCAGATAACCGGCCCTGACCTTCGGAGTCATTCGCTCATGATGCTGGCAGGCCAGGTAAATGGCCGTACCGGCAAAAGCGTTGAAGCAGCGGATACCCACATGGCCGAAGACAGGTATACGGCAAAGGCCGATCTGCCAGGGCATTCTGGACGACAGAAAGGCTGCGGTGTTGAAAATAATCAGCCGCCTGATCCTTTCAGGATGCCGGACGGCATACCCCATACCGATAGCCCCTCCCCAGTCATGCAGGGCCAGGGTAATATTGTTAAGGTTCAAGACTTCCATCAGGGCTTCCAGATTGTCGATATGCTGTTTCAAGGTATAGGGATAGCTCTGAGGCTTATCAGACAGGCCACAGCCCATGTGATCCGGCACAATGATTCTGTAGCCATCGGAAAGTCCCGTCACCAGGTGCCGATAATAGAAGGACCAGGTGGGATTACCGTGAAGCATAACGACAGGCTCACCCGATCCCTCATCCAGGTAATGATATTGGTAATCACCAAGACGGAGAGAGTGAGAACGAAAGGGATAGAGTTCTTTCCACGCATCGGGGTTTATAGGTTCCACTGCTTCGCCTGCCCCTGCTCCACCTGCCACAGCCTGGTCTTCTCTCGCTCCATCTGCCACTGCTTCACCTGCCCCCTCCGCTCCATCTACCACTCGACTCCCAACATGCAGCAGCTGATGCCGCTTCCAATACCCAAAAGCCCGGCCTTCTGGCCGGCCTTCAAAAACCCCTGTTCAATTCCGATAGCCATCGTTACCGGCAGGGAAACCGACCCCATATTCCCCAAAAATTCCACGGTAGGAAAATCCCTTTCCATGTCAAGCTCAAGACTGCTGAACAGGGCCCTCCTGTGAGCTGTGCCTACCTGATGACAGAAAAACCGGTCTGCGTCTCCATCGCTCCACTCAAGGCACCTTTTGGTGTCAGCCCAGGTCTCTACGGCCAGTTGGCACCCTGCTATGAGGAGCTTCTCTGCATCGGTCCTCATAGTCGGCTGGCTCTCTGAGTCCAGTGCGCTGTCACTCCCCCCCACCCCGCCCCGACACAAGCCGTTGTGCTGGGAAGCGGCTCGGGTTGCACCCCCAAGGAGCCTGTGACCGGTCCTTGAGATGCCGGCGTGAGTCAATATGACTGCCGCTGCACCGGAGCCTATGGTCAAAGAGGCAAAGGCACTTTTTAGCTTTTCCCTCGATGGATCGGGATCGGAAAGAAGGTGGGCTATGGTTGTCTCGACCAGAGGTCCGCCATGTTCCCCGGCTACCACCATGCCGGCTGACACCTGTCCTGAATCAATCATGCTGGCCAGAACGATCATTCCATTGACAAATCCCAGGCAGGCGTTCGACAGGTCAAAGATAAAGGCTGCCGGAGAAAGCCCGAGAGCGTGATGCACGACAGTGGCTGTGGCAGGTTCTAAAAAATCGCGGCTGACCGAGGCATGAATCAGGCATTGCAGCTTCTCTCTGACCGGGCCTGCATTCTCTGCCCTTTCTATGGCCTTTTCTCCTGCCCTGATACTGCCCTCACTGGGCAAAGCGCCTTTGTTCCAGAACCGGCGTTCTTTGATTCCCGTCATTAATTCCAACCGGCCATAGGGCAGTCTCAGTCTGTCGTAGAGCGGCGACAGCCGCTCTTCCAACTCGGCTGAAGTCACGATATTTCCGGGCAAATCAATCCCAAATGCCTCAATACAAACATTTCGAAAGCGCATTTTTGTCAATTTCTCTTTTCTCTTATTTTCTCTTGACTGTGAGAGGACAAAGAAAGATAGAACAGATCGTACAAGGTGCGGAAAGTATAATCAAGAATCATGAGAAAATCAAGGAGTGATTCATTTTCCAAAAGGCAGACTGCACAGAATATTTTGGGTGGTAAAAGATAAAGGAAGAGGGCATATCCTCTGAATATTCATCGGAACCTGCCCTCTTTTTATCTTCAGTGCATCAGTGAATCAATTTCTCTTTCCTGCATCAATCCAGACAGGAAGGCTTTCCCATGTATTTCAGGAAAATGCAGCGGGCATCCGCAGGAGTTACCTCGCCATTCCGGTCTGCATCAGAACAACCGATGCAATAATCGGTCCTGAGATAGCATCTGAAAGCGAGCAGAGCATCGGCAGGAGTAACCTGACCATCGTCGTTCAGGTCTCCATTGCATTCATGGATGCACAAACATCCGCCTGTTGTGGAAAAGTGAACGATATCATCTTTCAAATTCTCTAATTGGAATGGATAACAGCTATTTTCCTGCCCGCCGATTACGATGAAAGATATCCAGGCCAGGTAGCCGCTCGAATCCTGCGCAATAGCGGCTTCATCACAATATCCCCCTACAATGAGCCTGCCCGGCTCGATCATGCCGATTTCGACCGCTTCAAAAGATCCTACCAACTCTCCGGGCTCAAATCCGACAGGTTGCAGGACACCTGCATCATAAGTAAATTCAAAGCCAAAGGAATAGGCGTCACTGGGCGCGTTTTGAATCCTTACCGGAATTCGAACCTCTCTTCCTATCATTGTCACGGCCCCCTCAATATCCATCTCTCCTGAGTCATCTTCTGAACATTCCGAAGGAGGAAATACCTGACCGGTAATACTCATAATATTATAAATAAATTTATAATCTTCTGGATTATCATACTCACTGAAATCATTTATTGCACATCCATAATCATCTGCAGAAATGAACACCAAACCTGATCCATGTTCTTTCATAAGCATATCCGGTGTATCATCGATTCCATTTTTTAATAATACTTGAAACGAAGGATCGTAGTTTTGTATATGACCTCCATAACCTGGCTGTCCTAAAACGGAGATTTCTTCATTCGATAGGGGATATACACTATTAAACACCGGATGAGAAAGGTCGGCGGCACTCTTTGCACTCTCCTCAACATAGCCGACAAATTCAAAATTTATGAAAAAATTCGAAACAACCATGCCTCCACAATCGTCAATCCAAAGACATCCTCCTTTTGCAACAAACTCTTGAAGTTTTGCATTATCGTCTTCTGTAAAATCCGTTACCGTATGGCTTGAAATGAAGACGAAATCATATTTGAGGAGATCTTCCAAACAGATTTCATCAAGGTTTTCGGTCCAGTATAAGGGATCGTCTTTCGGAACATCTCCATGATTCGGGTTCACAAGATCCCACCCTTCCGGTTTCAAGGGATTGGTATCCAAAAGATAAAAGAGCATAGGATCGGGATTTTCATAATTTGTCGAACTGCATAGCAAAATCGCTACGTTTATCGTCCTTGCATCCATTGCACTACAAGTATTTGATTTTAATATTAAATATAAAATTATTAAAAATTATAGAAATATAATATTAGATAAAATTTAACTGGCAGGTCATCGGAGAAAGAATTGGTATTTCTTATTCCATCACTCCGAGACAGGCTCCTGGCTTTTCAGGATCAAACCGAAGTGAAAGTCCCTCAGGTTAGATGAGGAAGACATGATAAAAGAATAAAAAAAGGATTAAGGGGAAGCAGCAGGATTATAGGGTAAGCAGGATCACAAGGCAAGCAAAGATCA
>JBFMGO010000107.1:0-20655 GCA_040752695.1 bacterium | reverse complement strand
GCTCATTAGTTTCACTACGGTCAGTATCTATATGAGCAGAATCCCTTCGGGCAGTATAATCCCTATGGGCAATATCAATACGCGCAGAATCCCTACGGGCAGTATCAATACGCGCAGAATCCCTATGGGCAGCAGAATCCCTACGGGCAGTATAATCCCTATGGGCAATATCAATACGCGCAGAATCCCTACGGGCAGTATAACCCCTATGGGCAGTATCCTTACACGCAGACTCCTACTCAGCAATTTCAGACTGCTGATAAATCCCTTACGGTAAGCAACAATGGCGATGACGTTACCATTGAAGAGAGCGATACCATCAGTATCATCTTAGCTTCCAACCCTTATGGTGGGTATCAATGGGTCCTGGATACGGATGAAATAGATGAAGATATTGTTGAAAAGCAAAGCAGACAATTTTACCTGGTCCAGACAAATAGCTATATGGAGCAGTGGATTTTTAAAGGCATCGATATTGGCACCACCAATATTAAACTTGAGTATACAAGCTCTTCCGGAAGCGTAAGCAGTACCTTTGAGGTAAGCGTAGAGGTTGAGTAATCAGGGGAACAAAAGGAGAAGATGCTGCCAGGAATGATCGAAAAGTGAACTGAAAGGGAATGCCGGTAAACGCTCTTACCTGTTTACCGGCTTCCCTTCTCCATCATATGATCAGCATGAACTGAAACATAAGATCGAGCGGGAAGCCGGTATATCATCGTAAGATATTGCCACGCTTCATAGAGCGAGGTTTTCAGGGGATCATTTTCCAGATTTCACAGCCGACGTCCTTGCCGGCGATAGTTACCTCATCATCCGGATTATATTTTGGTACCGGGATACTGATAATGGTTGCCGTGCCTGCAAACAGGGTATCATTAAGAATGCCAAAGCAGCGGATACCATAGTTCTTTGGCATTGTTATATCGGCGAGGGTAAGGGTTTCTCCATCAAATCCGTTATGGATAAGGTTGCTGAATGATCCAGGATCACCGGAGTTGGAAATCCAGATTTGGGCTCCGGTTACGCCGGCATCTTCGACCGCCCCCTCGTTCAGGGTGCCGATAAACAACTTATCCCTGAAGGCTATCATGCGCCAGATGTAGTAGTTATACCTCTCCCCCAGATCATAAAAGGCCAGGACCTTGGTCCATTCGGTCCCATTGGATGTCCGCCAGATAGAAGTATTCCCCTCGCTGTTTTGTGTTCCCAAGTAGAGACAGCCGTTAAAAACGGTTGATGAAGTAACGATATCGTTGTTCATGCCATCCGGATCACGACGGCTGAAACCCATGCCGTTCCCATAGCGGTCATTTTGACCCACCACAGTCTCCCATTTTACTCCATCGCTGCTCCTCCATACTTCAAAAGCACCGGGAGATTGAGGAAGCTTTAAATCCTTGGTAGGTTCTTCCTTCATGGTATCGATCACTACTAAAGGTTTCAGATCCTTTGTCCAGGTAATGGCATAGAGCTTGTCCTTAAAGACTACCAGTTCCCCAATCAGGGTATTGTTGGTAACCCAGCTATTCGTATTGGGATCAAAAACCCTGGTGGATTCAAATTTCGGCTCGGTTTTGACCAATTCCCAATCAAGGCCATCCTTGCTTCTGCACAGTTGGGCACCGTTGTTACCTGCTCCACCATAAAGGTATTTTCCAAAGCGGGTCATACAGCGGATGCTGGTATTCTTCTGGTTTCCTACTCCTCTTTTTCCAACCACAGACCAATGCTTTCCGTCTTGCGTCCGTAAGATCTCGGCTCCGTTCAGATTAGCAGCGCAGGCATACAGGGCTTCATCACCATCAGGATACAGATAGCGTATCCCGGCATTAGAGAGAATGCCAGAGTGTGAATTATAAACCCGTTTCCAGCTGTCCTGTTCTCCACTGCTGCTGCTCCAGATTTCGGCCCCTTTCCATATGTTGAGCGTTCCAACATAAAGTTTCCCCTGGAAGGTGGCCATACTCCAGGCATAATCATTCCCCGGTTCGCCAAATCCTTTGTCAGCAACCTTTTCCCAGTATTCTGCACCAGCGTATTGATGCAGAGAGAGAACTAATAAGATAGCTACGATGAGTGATAGGAAACTTTTTTTCATCCTTTCCTCCTTGCCTCCTGCACTGGTAGTAAGTTAATAATATCAAAATTAGGGTATATTTTAATATCTTTTCGTACATTGGTAGAATTAATCTTTAGTGAGAAAAGTTTATTTTTTTGATTTATTTATGCTCTATTTGACGCCTTTCATTCTTGGTTGTATGAATTTTATCTAACAATCGATCTCTTTTGTAGCGGCTTAACGTATATTAGCTATACATATTCAGCGATCTTTACAATGATTTCAGGTATATATTATGTTACGTATAATGAGCGAATATTATGTATTCATATCATGATCGTGGCCTGGGAGGAATTGAAAACCTGGGGGAAGGTGTTCCTGCAAGATCCAAGGTCGGGTTTCACGGTAAGTACAGGCAACGGGAATTACGTATCCGGTTGACCTCGTCCATAGAACGGACACTTTTAAGGAGCAGTCTAAGCAACCGTCATTCCCGTGAAAGCGGGAATCCAGGCTTTTCAATGGCTTTCTGGATTCCCGCCTCCGCGGGAATGACGAAGGATTGGAATACATCGATACGGACGGCGACGGTCTTTCCCCGCCTCTGCGGGAATGACGAAGGATTACTATACACTATCTGGATGCGTATTTAATGCGCCGTGTACCAAGTGGGTTGGATATGCTTATATTAGCCCCATTTGAAGGAAGTTCTCAAGGCTTCAGCGACTGTATCCATACTTAGTGGTCGTTTGTTCGGTTCCTTTGCCAGCATCTGCAACACCAAGCAGCTAAGCTGTTCAGGGATTTGCTCATTGAGTGCTGACAATGGAGGTGGACCCTTAGTGAGCTTTTGGGCAATAACACTTTCCGCGTCACCCTCAAAGGGTAAACGACCGGTAAGCATCTTAAATAAGGTAACGCCCAACGCATAAATGTCTGAGCGAGCATCCAAACCTCTGCCTGCAGCCTGTTCCGGACTCATATAGGCGGGGGAGCCCAACACGGAACCTTCTTGGGTATAGATGCTGGAATGAGCGAGTTTGGCCAGACCAAAATCTGTTATTTTAACTGATCTGTGTTGGGTCAAGAGAACATTTGCAGGTTTGAAATCGCGATGAATCACGCCCCGCTCATGAGCATAGGCCAATGCCTCTGCCAATTGGCCGCCTATTTCCATTGCCTCGCCGATTGACACAGGACCAGATTCCCTCAGGCTCTTCTCTAACTCTTCGCCTTCCACAAGTTCCATAGTTATCCACGCTTGTTCTCCGTCCTGAACAAAGTCATAGACCTGAACAATATGTGGATGGCACAGCCGTGCCAGCGCTCTGGCTTCCTGCCGAAAGCGTGCGATGAGTTGATGATCATGGCTCAGGTAGACCGGAATTTGCTTGATGGCCACATCACGCGCGAGTACACAATCATGAGCACGATAGACGATACCCATAGCACCCCGGCCAAGTTCCTGCCTTATACAGTAGCGCCCCCCAGGGCCGACACCATCAGGACCCTCTATCAGGATTGTCTGTATTGTTTTCCCTCTTTCCTCACCGGAAGGCTGTTCTGCATCGATCTCCATCTTTACGGTCCGGGCCGACTCGGTTGCGTACTCTGGTTTTGCGCTTACTCCGTATCTGTGCTCGCTTATCTCGATGAGCCGCTTGTCCAGTGCTCTGAGTTTACTTTTCAGGTCGACTTCATATCTTGGATCGGAAACAAGGGAAATCGCCGAATTATAGTGCAACACGCTCGCCGATGGCTGAGACTCGGCCAGTGCATCAGCCTCACTTTCATGTTTCCGGGCCAGCGCATGTGCCCGATTGATGGCATCTGGAATGTGCAACAATAAAAGGTATAGTACGAGACTCCCAGAGCCTGTCCATAAAACGATGCGAACCAGTTTTTGGCGGTCCTTAAGGCGTGGATCGGGTTTGGTATACTTAATTAATCCTAATATCTTTTTGGTAGTGATCGGCGGATAAAGTTTCTCAAGTTGGACATCCACGGCAGAAGGAACCAAGCTCGGCATGGTCAGGACCACAAGCACCAAAACAAGTTGAGCCCAGCGGGCACTCAGAAGCCAATGGCAAAGAACGAAAGGTTTTCTCACAAGTCTTGGTGCAAGCGCAATAGCATCCCGCGTTCTCGCCATCAGGGTCAGGATGGCCTTGATCACTTTTTTCATATTTATTATAGCATAATGCTTGAGAGTTGAAGGGTTCGTATATGTCCTCGCATGGGGCAATCTCCTCCCACCCACCTTTATCCGGGTTGTCTTTTCAACATTTCTTTATGTTGTCTGGTCTCAAGCCTCCAGGTCATCTCTACTTCTTTTCCTTTTCCGCAATCCTTATCTCTATGTTTTTGAATGGCAACTATTAAGGTGTGTTTACCGATAGTTATCTGGTCATTTGTCTCAAGAATTTTCTTGCTGATCTTTTCTCTATTAACAAACGTACCATTGGTACTGTTCAAGTCCTCAATATAATAATGATCCAGGTCTTTGATAATCCTTGCATGTTTTCCTGAAACAGCCAAGTTGTCGATCTGAATATCGTTGCCGGCATTCCTTCCAATAGTAATTTCCTCATGGTCACTGTCAATCTCTTTAAGCAGTGCATTATTGAACATCAACTGTATTCTCAACATGTTCATTTCTCCAAGGTCATAATCTGGTGATCAAAACATCAAAAACTCATTGAGTTGGTAGAAGAACTATAATCAATTACAATAATTACTTATTTTATGAGTAACTACTTAGGAATAGGTTGTCAGGTTCACGGTTGATCGCTCGGCACCCATTATAGAACCTTTGAACCCTGAACCTGAGTAGTCACCTTTATAATTGTGGCTGGTTTCAAGAAATACCTTATTAACTCCACCCAAATTCTATCCAAAATGTAACTCTCCCCCTCTTATCATACTTATCGGCTAAAATATAGTGTCCTTTTGGTTAATTTTTATCATTGGTCTAATACAACGAAGCTTTCAACCGTCATTCCCGCGAAGGCGGGAATGACGGTTGATTAAGATAGCCAAGTGGAATCAAGCATCAATGCAAGTTCCCAAGGACGCCTTGCTCTCGACCATTAGTGCCATGCTCGCATACTTCGCCACGTACATCGCTTTCGAAACTCGATCAGGTCGTCTGAACTGCCATAAATTTTGGTTGCCATATTTATCTCCGGGGCTAGTTTGGAGCTAGTTCTGTTTTATATGTTAAGATATTGATTATTAAAATCTAATTCATTATTTTTCAAATAAATTGTGGATGTTTTGACTTATTAATTGATTTTATTACACTTTATCTGTAAAAATAGCTTCATTTCGTGTTTTTTTATTAAAAAATTTGATCCTTCAGCCTGTTTCATGATATATTTAGAAACAAAGGGCTTAAATTGCAAATAATTTTTAATGGCTTAAGCGCTTAGGAAATTTTAAACCCATCTCAAGGTTTTATACACATTAGTAGAGTATGTTAATATCCAGAGAACCTGACATACAGCTATCCTTTGGTCGAAAAACAATTATCCATCAAAATGTAACTTTCTTTATTTATAAAGATCTTGTTCTATTCCTCAAAGCATCAGCCAGCGAGAAGATAAAATCCACCAATGAGAAGATAAAATCCAAGTGTAGGATTGAAATATAAAACCTTTATTTAAGTAACTTATTTTAAGGTGAGGTAACCTAAATTTGAACGCCGGGCAATTGTTTCTAAATCACACTAAGCTCTCTGAGTTGATTGATCCAAACATGGTAATCTTTAATCTTCAAGGTAAAGACAAAGTATCCATCCTGAAAGAAATGGTGGATCGTGTCTCTGAGTTTCAATACTTTGAAGAAAATGAAAATGTTCTCGAAAGAATTCTGGATAGAGAGTCCTTATCTTCGACTGGAGTGGGAAGCGGCTTTGCGTTCCCTCATGCCAGGATAAAGACTCAGGATGGGCCGATCATATGTCTCGGAATGACCAAAGAAGGTATTGATTTCGATGCTATCGATGATAAACCTGTTCACGTTATTTTATTGATTATCTGGAAGCCTCAGGTGCCAGGTCTTTTCAATCATCTGTTTGGTGGATTGGCCAGATTTCTTTTAAGCAACCCCGGAGTGAAAGAGAGTTTGCTTGAAACCCAAACCTTTGAGCAGGTAGCACAAATTTTTTCTCAGATTGAATTGCAGATTTCTCCTGATCACGCTAATATCCAGGGGGCGAATCTGTTGTGGAAACTCCAGGAACTGGTAAATCAGACAAAGGACAAGATAAACCCGCAGGAAAAAGCCCAGATTGAGAAGGAGATAAAATTTATCCGCGAGGAGTTGGACCAGGCGCTTGTGGCCAGATTCGACCGCTTAATTGAAAAATTCGGCGCCGGAGTTTTTAAAATTAAAGATGGGGTCTGCCAAGGCTGCATGATCAAGTTGTCCACTTCGCTGGCAGCGACCGTACATAATAGTAATGATATCTTCGTTTGCCCAAAATGCGGAAGATATATTGTTGATTAACCTGCTGAATGACGGTAGATTGGAGAGTTCGTACAAATCGACATATCATACATAACTTTATTATCGTGTGATGTGTTGTTATCGTGTAAGTTAATGCTATCGTTGTAACTTAACAGGTATGTAAATTGACGCATTTTACATCCTGACTCTATTGACTTTTCCTGAAGACGAATGACTTTTCCTGAAGACAAAGTACTCCTTTGAAGTTGATTAATGTCCTTTTTTGCTTTCTGACGCCGAAGCGAGTTTATGTTCTGCGCTCACCTTGAGGCTTTCCGGTCAAAGTGAAGAAACCGCCTTGCATTAATAGTATTGGGAGGGGGGGAGGTTCGCCCGGAGGGAGGTGATAGTCTCGCAAGAAAGTATATTCTTTTCACTGGTTATTTTACTTAATTCATGGTTCTCAGTGATGGTTATAGAGGAGTTAAATCATGATTTCAAAAAAATTTTTGAGTGTATTTATTGCCTTGCTAGCCTGCCTTGTTTTTTCTACAGCAACCCCTAAAACCGCTCAAGCTTATTATGGATTAGGTGGCTTCTACGGCATGGGACTCTATGGTGGTCTTGGCCTTTACGGCGGTCTCTATGGCATGGGGCTCTACGGTGGTCTCTACGGCGGCCTTTATGGCATGGGGCTTTACGGCGGTCTCTATGGCGGCCTTTATGGTATAGGGCTTTATGGCGGTCTCTATGGCGGGGGGCTCTACGGCGGTCTCTACGGCATGGGACTTTATAGTGGCCTCTATGGTGGTCTTGGCCTTTATGGCGGTCTCTATGGCATGGGGCTCTACGGTGGTCTCTACGGCATGGGACTTTATAGCGGCTTGTATGGCATGGATCCATTCAGCCTTTTAGGCATGTCCGGTTTGATGGGACTGAGCGGCCTATTGGGAGGGTATGGAACCACCAGTATTACCACTACGATCGGGACACCTCCGGCAGCTACACCAGCCATAACTCCGGTAGCTTCACCAGCCAGTCCTATCCTCGTAACCTGATGGTCGTATAAATTTTTCCTTACATTATATTGAAACAAACTCATAAAGTGAGGCTTCTGCTATCCGCCTCACTTTATGAGTCTATCCCAAGATCCTTAAAGCGATGGGCAAGACATTTTTGTTCCGCCCATTCCCCTTTTAGAAAAGGGGGGAGTGAGGTGTTTTGGGATACGTTCTGAGCCTATGTCGATATCTACACTTTTGGGATAGGTTTATCAGTATTTATGCGCTTTCACGCTCTCCTTGATCAGAGACACCAAGTAATTCTATTCTCCATGAGAAGAGGTTTCCACACTTTGGCTTTATCATAAATGCCTACCCTTGCCTGAGTTATTCCGTGACAGAGCCCCCAAACGCTCAATTCCACATCTTGACAGAGAAACGGCAATTTACGAGGACTTTGGCTACCCCTCTTTTGGAATCCTGGCTCTTTCCATGGAGCAAACTTATACTGAAGAGGATTATCTCATGATTGATAGCTTCTTCATAGGGTCGGCAGACTTGGAAAATATTGAGGATGGCTATAGCGATTATTTTGAACCTGCACCTTCCGAGACGCCTGGGAAATATAGTCTGGTTCTTCCCCCCGGAGACCTTGGGCTTTGCATGTATACCTTTTATAGCAGTACAGTCCCAGGAGGAGGATGTGCTATTCTTCATGACTGGAAAAGACTGATCCTGTCCAAGGGAGATGTCGAGGAAAACATTAATTTCACCGCAACAACCACAAACCTGGGGAACCTCGAAGGGGGTATAACAGTGCCTTCCGGCTACGACTCGTTTCCACAGGACTGGTGTCTCATTTACGCAGCCAGAAAGGATAATCCCATTGTCACGCCCTTAAAAGATGCCGTTGCTTTCCCTGGCTATGGTACCTCTTATAAATTTAAAAATCTGCCAGCGGGCACCTATACACTGACGGCCTATGCCAGGAACCTGGCGAGCGTTATGTATCAAGACGTTACCGTGACGGCTGGAAACACGGCTACCCGGAATATTACCTTTAGTGCAGGCGGGATCCTGAAGGGCAAAGTTACCGGGGAGAGTGCCGAAGCTCCCATAGAAAGTGCCCTGGTTACCATTTTGGAAAACGGAAAAAAGGCATTTACTGACAGTTCGGGAAATTATGAGATCAGGGGTATCAGTGAGAAAACGTATACCGTAAAGGTGAATGCCACTGGCTATGCGGCGAAGCAGTCCACGATCGTCATTACTTCTGGTGAAACTACTACTCAGGATTTCAGTCTTAGTGCAACCATTGGCTCAATTTCCGGCACAGTCAAGAACAGCAGCGGCGGGTTCGTTAATTCAGCCACGGTCTTGGCTTATAATCTCGATGATAACACCTGCCATACCGATCAGACGGTAGGTGGTGCTTTCTCGATAGCGGACCTGATCCCCGGAAAGTATATTTTAGTCACCAGTGCCGAGGACTATAAGGTAACGGTTTACCCTGCGGCAGATGGAAACATGTCTCTTGCCGCCCAGGAGAATAAGACCGGTGTCGAGATCAACATCGGAGAACCCTCGCCTCCTGCCTTCACGGTTCGATCCGCAATGAATGATAACACGCTTTCTATGGAATTTTTTTCGGATAAGGATTTAAACGCTACTCCACTGATAACCGTAGATACAGGGAATGGTTCCCTGGGCACCTTGACCCAGAATAACGATCTGAATCATTACCAAACGGGGCAGGTTTCAAACCTGCCCCGTTTCCGCACCCTGTTTGTCAACAGGAATCAAAGCGCTATATCCTTTTCATATCTTTCCTCAGTGTCATATTCAAATTTGTCCATTAAAACACCGAGTGTTTTTTCATCAATCTCACCATCTCTCAACTTCCGATGCATCGTTGAAAAAAACTCTATTTTGGCGAGCTGTGAAATGGTGATAGATTGCCCTCCCTTATATATCTTTAAAAGTTCGCTCGTGCCAGATTCACTATGGTATATTTTTACTAAAGCCGAGGTGTCCAAAAAATAGCTCATATTCTTTCTTCCCGAAGCGCTTTCACCTCATCAGCCCAGGATTTTTTTGAGGATTTCGTCATTTCGAGAATTTCCTCTATAGAGTATTGGCATCCCCTTTTCCTTCGTGAAGCTGTTTTCATTTTCTCCATGAGTTCTATTTGTTCATAGACTAAAGACAACTCACTGATACTCATTTTACTTACCTTATCATATACCTTATCTCTTAATTGCATCATTATCCCTCCAAAGATTACTGATGGCAGATGGCCGCGTATTAATTGCGACGCGTACTTGGGAAAGGCTCCGGCCCCCCGCTCCCTGGCTTTTTCTACAGTTTTCCCGATCGCAGGATCGAGATCACCAGCCAGATACCCATGACTCCGGCAAACAGGTAGCCGATAATTCCTACTACGGGAAATCCGAAAAAGACCGGGCCGATTTGGGTATGCAGGACAATGGAAGATCCGATGATCAGAGCGGAGATGATCAATCCGAAAGAGATCCGGTTGCTGGAGCGGTCGATCTCGTGAATCAAATTCTCGAGGCCGAGGTGAACGAACTCGATCTCGAGTTTTCCATCGATGAGTTTTTGGATCAGGGTGCGCAACTGGCGCGGAAGCGGTCTGATGAGGTCTGAAATATCGAGCAGACTGGCCCTTGTCTCGTTGAGCAGGCGGCGGGGGTGAAGTCTTCTGGTGAGCAATCTTTGTGCATAGGGCCGGGATATAGCCAAGAGGCTGATTTCAGGATCGAGCTCTGTTCCGATGCTTTCGATGAAAAGAAGAGTCTTGCCCAGAAGCGTGAGATCCTTGGGAATCCTGATATGATGTTTCATGGAGATTTCCGTGGTATGGACAAAAATTTCACCGATATGGAGGTATTTTAAGGGGCGATCGAGGTAGTTGTCCAGAAACTCGGTAAGATCACGGCGAAAATGCCTGATATTGGTGTCTGCCGAGGTAAATCCTATTTTGATGTATTCCTGAACCAACCGGTCATAGTCCTTGTTCAGGAGAGAAAAGAAAATGGCTGAGCAACTCTCCTTCATCTCTTTATCCAGCCTTCCGACAATGCCAAAGTCGATGAGAGCCAGAACATCCTCATCCAGCAGCAGGATATTTCCCGGATGCGGGTCTCCGTGAAAAAAGCCGTATTCCAGGATCTGCTTCAGGAAGACCTTGGAGCCCAGCAAAGCAACCTTGGCCGTATCCCATCCTCGCGCCCGCATGGTATCGATTCGATCGATGCGGATACCGTCGAGGCGTTGCAGCACCAGCACCTTTTTGGTAGTCAGCTCCCAGTAAACCCTGGGAATCACTACATGCCGGTCTTTGGCGAAGTTTTTGTGAAAGCGCTGGGTACTGCCGGCTTCGATGGTAAAGTCAAGTTCCCGTTTGATGGACCTGGAAAACTCTTCCATGATGTCCGAAGGAGAGTACACCTTGCTTTCCGGAACGTAGCGGTCGAGCAGATAGGCCAGGTGAAAAAGAATGCTGATATCGGTATCGATGATGTCGGCAATTTTCGGCCTCTGCACCTTGACCATGACCTTCTGGCCATCGAGCAGGACAGCTTCATGGACCTGGGCGATAGAGGCTGCACCGTAGGGAACCGGATTTACAGAGGAGAAAACTTCCGAAAGAGGAGCCCGCAACTCGGATTCGATCTGTTCTTTAATTTCATCGAAGGGAACCGGAGGCACCCGGTCCTGGAGTTTCCGGAATTCAGCAGCAAATTCCCTGGGGATAAGATCGGTGCGCAGGCTCAGCAGTTGACCGAGCTTTATAAAGGTCGGGCCGAGTTCTTCGAATACCATCCGCACCCGGATAGGCATAGATATCCGGTCCGCTTCCAACTCCGGGTATTTTTTGAGTCCGAATACCCGGCGGCCTGCGGTGATAAGATGCTGCAGATTGACTCGCTCGATGAGGTGTCCAAAACCATTCTTGAAAAGGACATTGAGAATGGTCTGGAACCTGCGAAGGTTCTTATATGTTTGGTTGAGACCGGAGATGCTCATGACCGGCCAGGCAATCAGGATTGCTCTTCAGGTCCTTCCTCCTGGCATTTTTTTTCCAGCTCGGTCAGCCTCGTTTCCAGCTCTGAAATTTTAACTCTCAGTTCGTCAATCTGGGCTTTGGCAGCAATTACTTCCTCCATCTGGACTTTTTGAGCAGGGGAGGCTTTAGTGTACTTGCGAATCATTTCCTTCACCTTTTGCTCGGTATCCCTGCTGCCGGTCTGAATTTTTTCCTTGATATTCTTCAAAAGACCCTCGCCCTCTTTTTGGCTGATTTCTCCCCTGCGGATCATTTCATCGATAAAATTTTTGGCCTTCTCTTCGGAAAAGGTGATAAATCCCCATCCGGCAGAGAATAGCTTTTGAAAAAAATCACCAAACTTGCTCTCTTCACTCATCGTTTTCCCCCTGACTCTTTTTTAAGTCTGACTCATGGCTGTTTTTTAAGCCAAACTCTATTTGAAAACAGATTGAAAATCCCGCCTCACCCCCCTTAATCTCCTTGATTAAGAAAAGGGGGGGACGTCACTCCTTGATAATCTCGGCTACGCTCAAAAGTGCCTCATCCAAAAGCTCCGGCCTGTTACCCCCGGCCTGAGCCATCGTGGGCCGTCCTCCTCCGCTGCCGCCGACAATGGCGGAGACTTTCTTGATGATCTTTCCCGCGTGAAACCGGTTGCAAAGATCGTCGGTCACCATAGCCACCAGGTTCACTTTGCCGTCTTGCGTGTTCCCCAGTACGATAATACCGGAGCGGAGGCGGCCTTTGAGAAGATCGGCCATGTCGCGCAATCCTGCTGCATCCAGGTCGATCTCTTTGACATGGTGGGCTAAAATCGTGACCTCATCCACCTGCCTGCGGTATTCCATGATGGCTGAAGTGATGCTGACCGACAGCTTGTCTTTCAGCCGCTGGATGTCCTTCTCCTGCTGGCGGCTTTGCGCAACCAGTTGCTCGACTTTCTGGCTGACATAAAGATCCGACTTCAGCAGTCTGGCCACACTCTTGACTTCCCGTTCGATCTGGCGCACATACTGATATGCGCCCGATCCGGTTATAGCTTCGATCCTTCGCACGCCTGCCGCGATGCTCGATTCATTCACGATCTTAAATAGTCCGATCTCTCCCGTACTTCTCGTATGGGTTCCTCCGCACAGTTCAGAGCTGAAATCTCCTACCTGGACCACCCGCACTTCCTGGTCGTATTTTTCACCAAACAGGGCAATGGCCACCTTTACCGCTTCTTCCCGGCTCATAAGCTGGGTAAGGACCGACAGATTGGCAAAAACCTTCTCATTGACCAGCAATTCGACTCTGTCCAGTTCCTCAGGCAGGACCCCGGTAAAATGAGTAAAATCAAACCTCAGGCGGCCCGGCTCTACCAAAGAGCCTGACTGCTTGACATGGTCGCCCAGGATCTGCCGCAGGGCAGCCTGCAGCAAATGTGTGGCTGTGTGATTTCTGGCAATGCTCTGCCTGCGCTCGTGATCGATTCTGGCCCTGACCACGTCACCTTCCTGAACGGATCCTTTCCTGATCCTGCTTCGGTGAACGGTAAGGGCAGGGGTCGGACACTTTGTGTCGATGACCTCGGCCCGCATTCCTTCTCTTTCCAGGTCACCCTCTCTTTCCAGGTTACCCTGATCGCCGACCTGTCCTCCCTTTTCACCATAAAAGGGGGTCTGGTCAAGCACGATATCCACCTCTTCTCCCTGGTCAGCTCTTTGCACCCGCTCACCATCCCGAAGGATGGCCACAACCCTGGCTGAACATTCCTCATCGGTATACCCCACGAATCCGGTCGGCGGCAGCTTAAGTGCCACCTGCTGCACGGCAGAAGAAACCTCCTTGCTGTCCATTCCCTGAAACCATGCCTTTCGGGCCATCTGACGCTGCTGATCCATGGCTGCATCGAACCCTGCCTGGTCAAATTCAAGGCCGTTCTCTTTGAGTATGTCCTGAGCGATATCCACAGGAAATCCGAAGGTATCGTAAAGCTTGAAGATTTCCTCACCCGGAACGAGATGGGCCCCTCTGCCTTGCCTGGCATCACTTTTGGCTTTGGCCATAATTTCATCGAGCACAGCCATGCCCCGCTCCAGGGTATGCAAAAATCGCTCTTCCTCCTGTCTGACTACTGTTGCAACCAGATTCTGCCGCTCCTCGGTTTCCGGGTATATATCCTTCATGGTATCCACCACCCGGTCAGTGGTGCGAAAGAGAAAAGGCTGATCGATACCCAGCATCTTGCCATGTCTGGCGGCCCTGCGGATGATCCTGCGCAGCACGTAGCCCCTGCCCTCGTTGGCGGGCAGGACGCCGTCCGAGATCAGAAAGGTACAGGCCCTGGCGTGATCGGCAATGACCCGGATGGAGATATTATCTTTGGCCATGAAATAGCTGACCTGATACTCCCTGCCGGAAGTTTCCTCTATGAACCGGATAACGGGCCAGAACAGGTCTGTCTCGTAATTCGACTGTGCGCCCTGCAAGACAGCCGAAACGCGCTCCAAGCCCATCCCTGTATCGATGCTGGGCTTTGGCAGGGGAGACAATACCCCTTCTTTAGAGCGCTCGAACTGCATGAAAACCAGGTTCCACAATTCCAGGTAGCGGTCACAGTCACAGCCTGGCGCACACCCGGGCCGGCCGCAGCCGAAGGCCGCCCCCTGATCGATCAGGATCTCGGAACAGGGACCGCATGGCCCGGTATCTCCCATGGCCCAGAAATTGTCTTTTTCACCCATCCGGATGATTTTCTCTTCCGGCCGGCCGATGCCTTCGTTCCAGATCCGATAGGCCTCGTCATCATCCCGAAATACCGTAACTATGAGTTTTTCTTCAGGCAGATTCATCTGTCCGACCAGAAACTCCCAGGCCACCTCGATGGCCTTTTGTTTGAAATAATCTCCAAAGGAGAAATTTCCCAGCATCTCGAAAAAGGTATGATGCCGGGCGGTATAGCCGACGTTCTCAAGGTCGTTGTGCTTTCCTCCGGCACGTACACATTTTTGACAGGTTGTCGCCCTGGGATAGATCCTCTGTGCCTTGCCGGTAAAGATATCCTTAAACTGGACCATACCGGCATTGGTAAAGAGCAACGTAGGATCGCCCTGGGGGACCAAAGAGGAACTGGGTAAAATTTTGTGATCCTTTTTTTCAAAAAAACGTAAAAATGCTGATCTTATCTCTTTTGATTCCATAGAGTATATGTCACCTACTTAGGGTCTTTGTCACCTACTAAAGTATTTATCACCATCTCTTTATCAGGGGTCTTTATCCACTCGCTATTCTTTCGTCCGAGTCTTTATAAGGCGGTCTTCATCCGGGTCTTCATTATCCGAGATTCATCATCCTGGACAGACAAGCTAAAGCCGGCTTTCGGATCTTGTCCGAAACACTCACCACATAGTGCATCTCTTCCATGGCTTTCACTACCGAGGCCAGGGTAACCCTTTTCATGTCCTGGCAAATCATAGCGTGTGGAAAGTGATAAAATGTTTTATCAGGAAAGGCTATGCGCAGAACGTAAGTCATCCCTTCCTCGGTGCCCACGATAAACTCCTTGGCACCGCACTGGTCCACGTACCTGAGCATGCCTGAAGTGCTGGTCACGCAATCGGCCAACTCCAGAACATGGGGATCGCATTCGGGATGGGCCATGAATTTCGCCTTCGGATAAAGGGTTTTCATAGCCAGCACTTCATCCACTTGAAGTTGACAGTGGGCAGGACATCCACCCTCCCAGGCAATGACCTCTTTATCAGTGTGCCGGGACACATAAAGAGCCAGGTGCTTATCAGGAACCATCAGGACCTGTTTGACCCCGTCGAGTGAGTTCACCACACGGACAGCATTGGCCGAGGTGCAGCAAATATCACTGGCTGCCTTGACTTCCGCCGACGAATTTACGTAGCAGACTACGGTAGCTTCAGGATATTTTTGCCGCATGGCCTGCAATTGAGGCACCGTTATATAATTGGCCAGAGGGCATCCCGCATCGGCTTCCGGCAAAAGGACCACCTTGTCCGGGCAGAGAATAGAGGCGGTTTCCGCCATGAACCGGACACCGCAAAAAACGATAACCCTGGCTTCGGTTCTGGCTGCGGCCCGGCTCAGCTCGAGGGAATCTCCCTGAATATCGGCCACATCCAAAATTTCAGGCCGCTGATAATTATGGGCCAGAATAACGGCCTTTTTCTCTTGCTTCAGCCGGTTGATCTGTCTGATGAGGGATATGGTATCTTCCTTTGACGGGGCCGGTTGTTCCAGTTGTTCCAGTTGTTGGATTTGTTCCATTTTTGTTTTTCCCACCTCTTACTCTTAATCTAGCTTTTTAGTCGAGTTTTGCTACCCGGATCAGGTTCGCTTTTTCGGTTACAAAAGGGAGGCTGTTAATTTCATTGAGAGCATTTTGGATATTATGCTCCAGGGCCTCGTGGGTCATCATAACGATCGGGACTGCCTCTCCTATTCGGCGTTCCTTTTGAATAACCGAAGCAAGACTGATGTTATGCTGGCCAAGTATTCCGGAAATCTTTGATAATACACCAGGTTTATCCAGGGCGAAGAAACGGAGGTAATAAGATGAGACAATCTGATTGATATCTCTCACTTTTTTCTCTTTGATGTAATCTTCGCAGAAAGAAGTTGGAGTTATCCGCCGCGTAATGTTTTTTCGGATATTTCGGGCAATATCCATGACATCGCTTACTACGGCACAAGCCGTGGGTCTTTCGCCCGCACCCATGCCGTAAAACATGGTAGATCCCACCCGATCGCCAACCACGTAGATAGCGTTGTAAACTCCGGCCACCGTAGCCAGTAAATAACCCGCGGAAAGCAGTGTCGGATGAACGCGGGCCTCGATTTCACCATCGACATCTTTTGCCAGAGCCAGGAGCTTGATCTTATAGCCCAACTCCCTGGCAAACTGAAGATCCAGCGGCGTAATGCGGTCGATACCCTCGGTAAAAATCTGCTCCAGAGAAATCCGGGTGCCGAAGGCCAGTGAGACGAGAATGGCCAGTTTATGTGCCGTATCAATCCCCTTGATATCGAACGCGGGATCTGCCTCAGCGAAACCCTGACTTTGAGCATCCTTAAGAACACTATCGAAGGATGTGCCCTCCTTCTCCATTTCGCTTAAGATATAATTGGCCGTGCCATTCATGATTCCGTAAACAGACCTGATGTGGTCTGCTGCCAGCCCTTCTTTAATGGCCCTGATAATCGGGATACCTCCACCGACACTGGCCTCAAAGCCGATATCAACCTGCCTGGCCGCAGCAGCCTGGAAAATTTCCTCTCCATGTTTGGCCAAAAGGGCCTTGTTTGCCGTAACGACATGCTTTCCCCCTTCAAGTGCCTGAAGGAGAAAAGTCCTGGCAGGCTCATAACCGCCAATCAGCTCAATGACGATCTGGATCTCAGGATCCTGAAGGATCTCCTCTGCCCTGGTTGTCAGCATCGAAGAAGGCAAGTTCAGCCCCTGAGCCTTTTTCAAATCAATATCCGCGATTTTTTTAAGCCGCAAGGGAACGCCCAGATGAGCAATCAGATTGTGCGAATCCTCTCCCTCCTCCCTCAATATCTTGACTACTCCCTGACCGATAGTGCCTAGTCCGATAAGACCTACCTTGATATCCATGCTATCGATACCCATGCTATCCGAGCCTCTTTTAATAACTTCGTGTGAAAAAGAAGAGGGCACTTTAAAAACGTGAGCCTTAAGCCCTTAAAAACCCTGTGCTACCCTCTGCATCCAGTTTGTTCCTGCTGCTGTTTTTTGTTGAGTTATTATCGTATCCCGTATAAAAAATTACATATTATCCCGCTTATTGTGGTAAGGATCCTGATCCCGCTGATTTTTGTATTACCTTCTGCATATGGTTTCTGCATTATAGGAGCTGCGTACAAAAGGTGCGGATTCAACATGCAAAAAGCCAATATCCGTGGCAATTTCCTTATACCGCAAAAAATCTTCCGGTCTTATATACTCTTGAACACAAATATGGTCTTTGCTGGGCTGAAGGTACTGCCCAATCGTTAAAATATCGCACTTCGCTTCGTGCAGGTCCTTCATGACACTGATAACCTCTTCTTCTTTCTCGCCCAGCCCGAGCATTAAACCGGATTTTGTCCTGATCTTGTCATTCATTCGTTTGACAGCGCGCAGCAGTTTTAGGGATCGATCGTAATTCGCCTTATGCCGGATCTTTTCATAGAGCCGTGGAACAGTCTCCACATTGTGATTGAGAATATCCGGACACATATCCACGACAGTTCGAACAGCCTTGGCAGATCCCATGAAATCCGGTATCAGTACCTCAGTGGTCACATTCTTGTTTTGTTTTTTTATCTGGTATAGCGTGACTGCAAAATGATATGCTCCGCCATCGGCCAAGTCATCTCTGGTTACTGAGGTAACGACCACATGCTTTAATCCCAGCACCTTCGTAGCCTCGGCTATGTTCACCGGTTCTTCGAAGTCAGGACTTTCAGGAACCTCGCTCTGGATATTGCAAAATTTACAACTGCGGGTACAGCGGCTTCCAAGAATCATAAAGGTCGCTGTAGGTTTAGAAAAGCACTCCCCAGTGTTCGGGCAGCGGGCCAGTTCACATACCGTGCGGACCTTCAACTTGCGCAGCAACGATTTTATGGTATGAACCTGCTCAACATTGATCGGTTTTTTCTGTAACCACCCTGGGAATTTACCCTGCATTATACTTCTTCTACTCTTTCGCGCTTTTTGGGGACTCTTCCGTAAATTGCTTTAGGCCTTACTCGGTTGATTGGGCTTTAAAAGGGATGCAGGAATCATAGTAAACTTGATTCAAAATGAAAGAAAGCGTGAGGTTATTATATATTCTATTACCTTCGGTGTCAAGGTGATTTAAACTGCCTAAAAAGGATCATCGCAAATATACGCATAGGCATCACATGGTAAAATATCAAGTATTCCTGTAAAATATCAAGTATCCTTCATTAATTCCTTGACTTTATGAATATCCATAAATTATGATAACTTTTTTATTCTTCCATCGTTGAGGTAAATATGGGGTTTTTGCTTGGGGCTTTCAGGGATTCGCTCCATTTAATTCTTTCTCTTGATCCGGAGATCTACGGCATTGTGCTGCGGTCCCTCAAGTTTTCCCTGTGGGCTACGTTTCTGGCCGTACTGATTGGTGTGCCTTGTGGTTTTCTGGCAGGGTCGAAATCTTTCAGGGGCAAATCTTTGCTCATAACCCTGCTTAATACGGCCATGGCCTTGCCTACAGTCATCGTGGGTCTCATCTGCTATGCATTTCTTTCCCGGAGCGCTCCTTTAGGGTTTTTGAATCTGATGTTTTCGCCAAAGGCGGTCATTGTGGGAGAATTCATCCTTTCCCTGCCCGTGATCACCAATTTGACTGTAGCCGCGGTTCAGTCGGTAGATCAGCGGGTTGCGCTCACTGCCCGTACTCTGGGTGCGGGCAGTATCCGCACGGCATGGACCGTGCTGATGGAGGCGAGGTTCGCCCTTTTGGCGGCCATTATCGCCGGCTATGGCCGGGCGGTCTCGGAGGTGGGGTCGGCCGTGATGCTGGGCGGAAATATCAGATATTACACGCGGACCATGACTACAGCCATTGCCCTCGAGACCAGCAAAGGGGAGTTCGGGCTTGGGCTTGCTCTTGGTTTTTTTCTCCTCCTGGTGGTGTTTTCGATCAATATCCTCCTCCATACCCTTCAAAAAAAAGGCATGCACCGCTGAGAGAACGAAACCACATACTGCACATATATCACAAGAGATCCACAAGCGGCCAATGATCATGCACCATGAGGCACATGGGAGCGCACGAATGAAGATTATGGAGCTGAAAGACATCACCCATACCTACCAGAGGAGAAAGGTACTGGACATTGCTGCCCTTTCCATCGACAAGGGCCGGATTTACAGCCTGATCGGCCCCAATGGCTCCGGAAAGACTACGCTTCTTTCCATCATGGGGCTCATTCTAAGGCCAACTGCCGGAGAAATCTTCTTCGAGGGGCGCTCTGTCGATAGCGATAAAGGCTTTCGTTTGACCGTACAAAGGTCAATGACCATGGTCTTTCAAGACCCCTATCTCTTTTGCATGTCAGTGGCTAAAAATATAACCTATGGGCTGCGTACCCGCAGCCTTCCCCGCAAGGTTCGAGATGCCAAGGTCAAGGAGTCACTTGATTGGGTCGGACTGCCGGGGTTTGAAAAAAGGGGAGCCAGGGAACTCTCCGGTGGAGAGACCAAGCTGGTGGCCCTGGCCAGGGCACTGGCCCTGGATCCGGCCATCATTTTTCTCGACGAACCTACCGCCAATGTAGACACCCGCCACATCCATCAACTCGAGAGCGTTATCACCAGAATAAATAGGGAACGGGGGACCACCGTTGTCATGACCACTCACAATCTTTCCCAGGCTTACCGGCTGGCTGATATGGTTTTTTCCCTCTTCGATGGCGCTTTCGTGAATTCGGCCATGCACAACCTCTTTTCAGGCCAGTTTCAGCAGACAACCGAGGGCATCTGTTTCGACACCGGAGCGATCCGCATCTGGGCTTCCTCTGATGCACCGGCCGCGAACTCGACCCATGTGACTATCGACCCTGAAAATATCATTGTCTCGAAAGAGCCGTTTGCCTCAAGCGCCAGAAACAGATTCGAGGGAGTTATCACCCAGATTATCGAGCAGGGAGGAAAGGTTCTTCTTGAAATCCGCTCGCAGGAAACATTCAGGGTCCTTATCACTGCGCACTCCCTGCGAGAGATCGGTCTTGACATTGGTGCCCGCGTCTTCCTGACCTTTAAAGCCTCATCAGTAAATATCCTGTGAGGGAAGAAGTAAATATCCTGTGGAAGAAAATGAGTGCTGATGTGCTCTTTGCTCCACCCTGCATGTTACTTGCCGCTTCTATCCGGTCGCGTATTTACCACGAGGATTCCTTAGCGCGTTTGAGTTGGAAGAATTCTTCGCGTTCTTTTTCTTCGAGTGTATTTTCCAGGTATCTGATTGTTTCGCGGTATTCGGGGATGAACATATAGTGCAGGGAGTTAGCGCGGCGCTGAG
>JBFMGO010000106.1:0-21053 GCA_040752695.1 bacterium | reverse complement strand
GGGTCGGGAGAACTGGGGTGGGGAAGCCAGGGTGGGCAGGGAGAAAAACAGGCAGGACTGGCAAAGCGGAAAGAAAAGGCAGGGCAGGGGAGACAACAGGGCAAAGAGGCAGGGCAGGGGGGACGCCAGGGAGAACTGAGGGGCACTGATTCTGGCCTTGAAGTTCTCAAGGTCCATGCTCTTGACAATCCTTACTGGGTGGGGCACCAGATCAGGGAGCATGACCTCGCCATATTGAAAAACCGGGGACTTACCATTCCTGATGACCGGGTCATAGATACGCTGGAGCTATCAGCCATTGCCCATCCTCTCTGGCCGGATCTGCGGTTGAGGTGCCCGCACAGGGCGCACGAGGACGTATATCGGAATGTCCGCCTCTTTGTTTCCTTAATCTTCAGGCTGCAAGCAAAATCCGCAGAAGTCAGAAGCCGTATCCGGCAGGAGTTGCCCATTTTCCAAACCCTTTGGGAGCTATCTTCTTTTCTGCCCGAATCATCGGGCTTGAGAGGATTAAAAGGGGCAGACCAGGACCTGGTCCCGCTCTATGAGCTGCGGCCGGAAGAGTTCATTATGCCGGGCTACGATGTGGCCGCAGTCAACCTTTTTCAGGGAAAGAATGTAGTTCTCAAAGGCCGCCTTCCTTACTGCTTTACCCGAAGCGGGGAGAGAAAAGAGGAGCGGGAAAAAGAGGATGGAAAAGAGGGGATAGGGAAAGAGGGAGTGCGGAAAGAGGGACTCGCTCTTTTGGGCATCTTCGAACACCTGTTGGATAAAGAAAAAACCATCTCAATGGTCGTTAGTGAGCCTCAAGGAGGAACAAAAGGAGGAACAAAAGGTCTTGGTGCTGCTTTTATCCACTCCTTTTTCGATGAGTGCAGGAAGAGAGGAATTCCCTTCTCACGATATCTTCTGCATCCCATTCCGTATCGAAAGTGGTGTCAGGGAAAACTGCAATTCTCTCAGAAAGAGTTGCTATCTTTCACCAAGGATAAATCCCGAAAAGAGCCGGGCGAAGAGGCTGCATGCACGGTCTACTTTATGGAAGAATTACCTTTTTTGGGCCTGACCGAGCAGGAGTTCAAAAGCCTCAAGTGGCCGGACCATAGTTCTTTCTACCTTTCCCGGATGGAATGGTCTTCAGACTCAGACGAAGGAGCTTTCCTGGTGAAAGACCCGGGGCTGCTGGATGAAGCAAAGATGCACAAGAGGAAGAGGATTAACTTTCTGCTCCATCGCTCCAGCCGAAACTGGCTCTATTTACGAGGGAGCGAGGTTAAGGCCAAAGGCTTTCCATCCGGCGTGTCCGGCTCTTTCGGTGCGCCTGGTATTTCCGGTTTGGCTGAAGAAACAAGGGAATCCGGAGGCACAGCCGGTGCGCCCGGTACTCCTGGTTTGGCTGAAGGGACAAGGGAGTCCGGAAGCACAGCAGGGAACTTTCTGTGGGAGAATGCCCTTTTTCTCCTCCATGTTTTAACCGGCGAGGTCCGCCTCTATCCTCACCTTGAGTCCTTTCCCTGGCTTGTCGCAGACAGCACCGAAAGCACAGGTGAACCGGCCGCAGCGCCGCAGAAGGAGGGGATGCAAGAGAAAAGGGGGATGCGAGAGGAGAGGCCGCAGGAGGAAGGAATGCGGAAGGAAGCGATATCGCAGGTATCATCCCCCAGGCTGATCAAGGTTATGCCACAGGTTCGCACATCTCTTGTTTCACCTGATTCTCCGTATCATCATCTTTTTTACACTACCGTGCTGCTTTGTATCTTACACAAGGTGCGGGGGGAGGGGGAGCGGGTAGTCTTTTTGTACGATCCTCACAAGTATGCCAGCCGGGACCCCTGGCCTGAAATGATCCAGTTTCTGAGAGAAAGGTCGATCAGGGTTAATCTTGCCAGGGTCAATCTGGCCAGCGGAACCCGGATTAGCAGGGACGAAACCCGGATAACCGGGGGCCGGGTAAGCAGGACCGGAATTTTCCGCAACCTGGAGTTACTCTTCGAAGGAAAGCAGGAAGCGTGCTTTTTCCCTGCCACTGCCCTGCCGGAGGTTTTAGAGGCTTTTTCTTTCTGGCAAAGAGCTTATTCCCCCCCTGCCCCGGGCTCTGCCGTGGGCTCTATACCGGGCTCTGCCTCGCCGGGCGCAGCAGGCAAAGATCATACTTCCCTGCCGCCATTGCCCGTCAAGGTCTCCCTGCCACTGCCCGTAAGACGGCCAATCCTTCTTCTCGAGTCCCTGCCGTTTCGTATCCCCCTTGCCTATAGCCTGTTCAGCAGGCACGGGGAGAGGCAAGGGGATGGATATGGTCCCGCCGCTCAGGTGCGGAGTCGTCCTGAACTGCCGGAGCATGGCCTGCTGGAACAGGACAGAGACATCCATGCCCTGGAGCTTGTCTTCCGGAAATTTCACGCCTTCTACCTGCGTTTATTTGAAGGTGTCGGGCAGGTCCTGTTTTTTGATTACCGGATTCCCGACATCGAGACCCGGTACTGGCCGCTGCCGCCTGATGCGGAATGTGACGCGGATTTGCGGGAAAAAGTCAATCAGCTCTTTAACCCGAAGTTTTGGGAAGAAAAGGATAGCCCTGAGAAAGAAAGCGACATCGACCTATTGCTTCGCTCGGTTTTTTTCCGGGAGGGAGAATTTTCTTCAGAGCATTATGAAAGGACGCAGAAGAAGAACGTGGAGCAGTTCTTCGACTCGAAGGACCAGCGTCACCGGCTGATCACTCTTCCCACAGGAGGAGGAAAGTCGCTGATCTTTCAGCTTCCGGCCATTATCAAAACCGCCTATTCGGGCAAGCTGGTAGTGATTATCTCCCCGCTCAAGGCCCTGATTCAGGAACAGTCTTTCAAGCTCTGCTCTCTTGGCATGTTCGATTTTGTAGCCGGATTTCATCAGGATCTGGACCGGGAAGAGGTACAATTGTATTACCATCAGATCCAGGATGGTACTTTGAGAATCATTTACGTGACTCCGGAGCGGTTTCGCTCTCCCGCCTTTCGAAAGGTTTTACAGCGCAGGGCAGCCCTGGATGAAGGGCTGGAATTTGTCGTCTTTGACGAAGTCCACTGCGTAGCCGACTGGGGATACCATTTCCGGCCCGATTACCTGTGCTGCTACCAGGACCTGTTACTCCACGAGATTTACGGCCGGGTGCAGGGATTTCTTTTTTCTGCTACGGTTACGGAAACCAATATGCGCCTTTTGGCTGATAAAGTCCGGCACACCGGGTCGACAGAATCAAAAGAAAACGGAACCGGAGGACCGGGAATCAAGGGACCAGGAGTCAAGGGACCAGTAATCGAGGGAACGGGAACCGAGGGAACAGAAACCGGAGGACCAGGAATCAAGGAAACAGGAATCAAGGATGTGAATCCGGAAAACCGGGTCCCCTTGCGGCCTGGGATCGAAAAACACATCTTTCTCATCGGAAGGACACAGGGCCGGAGCGAAAAGGACGAAAGACAAAAAACCGGGGGAGCGATAACGCCACAAAGCTCGCAGGCAGATGTGCCACAAGACGCGCAGGCCAGTATGCCGCAAGACGATCAGGCAGGTACAGCGCTCGGCATACAGGCGATAAGCGGCGATCACCCAGGCATGCCGCTCGGCATACAGGCGATAAGCGGCGATCAGGCAGGCATGCCGCTCGACATACAGGCGGCAAAAATCGAGGCCATCAGGAAAATCATTGGCGAGAATCTGGACGCAGAGCGCTTTCGGGCCATTATCTTTTACCAGTCGCAGCACGGCACCGAAGAGTTGGCCGAAATGCTCAACGAGGCACTGATCAAAGATATGCGGGGCGGTGAGCCCCTGCACTTCGATTGCTTTCATGCCGGAATTCCGGTGGAGGAGCGGGAGATGATCTACCGCCGCTTCGCCAGCGGAGAGATTCAGGTCCTGGTGGCTACCAGGGCGTTTGGCATGGGTATGGACATACCGAACATATCCCTGGTTATTCACTATCAGAGGCCGCAAACCCTGGAGGATTATCTTCAGGAAATCGGCAGGGCAGCCCGCAGGAGGGAGCGCTTCCATCCACCTGCCCGCGCTTATGTCCTCCTTGAACCGCAGGAGCCTGTTGAAGGGGGTGAAGAAGTGGGTGAAGGAGGCGGCGGTGGACTTATCGAATTGGAACAGGAAACCGACTGCGGAGCGGATGTGACCAGGGAGGCTGTGCTAAACATCCGCTCTGAACTGATGGAGCAGGTTTTCAAAGGCGGATCGCTTCAGGATGCCACCTTTTCCATGCAGTTTCATGGTCTTGATTTCCGGTTCGATGACCGCCTGTCGGGTATATCCAAATTTTCTCCAGCTCCCCAGAAAAGGAGGAAAGAGGCTGTGGTTCGAAGTGCCCTCTACTGGCTCTCTCAATATGAGGCGGGAATCTTTGCCTGGGGCGAGTACCGCTTATTTGGCCTCGAAATAGACCTCACTGCCGATCCTTCCGCTTTCCCTCTCGATCGGGCATGGCAAAGAGAATTGTGCAGGGAATGCCGGGCGGTGTTCTCTCTCCAGGAACTGGTCGGACAGTACGATGGAGACGAAAAAGCCTGCTATCTTGACCTCCTTCAGTTTCAGCGAAAGGGGCTCATCACTATTTCCCACCGGGGCATTCAACCTACATCCTTTGTTCTGCCTGCCCGATCGGAAAAGGGCAGCGCTTATGATCCTGATCCATCGAAAGCTCTGTCTTGGGGCCAGCATGGGGACCGGACATGTTTTTTCCCGCTCTTTTTCCCCCTGCACATTGGCCGTATTCTGTTCGAAAAAGTGCAGCAAAAGTACCTGGCCAGGGAGCAATCCATTTCCTGGCCAGATCTGGTGGACAGGATTACCGCACTGATCCGGGAGTACCGGCCGGACGGAAAAGTGTTCTTTTCGGAAGAGGAGAAAAACCGGATCTGGGGTCAGGAGTCGGCAGAGCTGGAAGAGCTTCGCCGCGAGGGTTTCTTTCGAACACCGCACGACAGCTACCGTGGGATTGACCATGGGATGGATCACGGCGTAGACCGCGGCGTAGATCATCGAATAGATTACGGCGTGGATCGCGGTATAAATCACGGCGTTGATTATGGAGTAGATCACGGCGTGACTCACGGCGCGGATCATGAACATGATGGCGTGGCTCAGGGGGTGGATCATGAACATAATATGGACGGCGCTATGGCGGGTTACGTGATAGATACTCCTTTTTACGAGCTTGACCTTGGCCATCTTTCCGGAAGTTATCCGCGTCTTGAGGAGTGGCTGGAAAAGCACAGGCGAAAGATGCTGCACGACCTGGTAAAAAAATCCCGAAGGATCGGGCATCTTTTCCGCTTCTGGCAAAGGCATAAGATTATAATGTACAGGACGGAAAATCCGGTAGAGAGAAAAAGCCTCGCTTTTCGCATTCTGGAGGTGAATCCAAAGCATGACTTCGGGCAGGATATATGCCTGGCTGAAGAGATTTACGAGTACCTGCACCAGTGCAGCCCGGCTGATATCGAAAGAAGGCAGCCTTATGGCTGCCTGAGCACGGATTCGCCTGGCAGCCGCCGAAGAGCCGGCAGCGGGTTGAGGCCCGAATCCTTCGGTATCCTGAGTATCTATGAGCAGTTCCACAAGGACCACTCTCTGGAAGAGATGAAGCGGGCGCTTTCGCTGCTTAAGGTTTTTGGATACATCCATTACTTCGAGCAGGAGGAGGAGATTGGCTACCGCCTGACCGTAAGACCTCTGGATCAGTGGAACAAGGCGTGCCTTGACAGGATCAGGGAAATTGACCAGTTGGTCAGGGTGAAAGAGTTTCTCACCAGGATTTTCTTTTCAGTTCTGACTCAGGGTGACCGGGAGTTGGCTGACCAGTTAATTGCCGATTATTTTACCTGCCTTCATTCCGCCCGTTCTCCCGGGTTTTCGGAGCACACTCTGGCGCTTTTGCAAAAACCTGAGCATGACCGGTTGCGCCTTCGTATAAAGAGCTATTTTTCCGAAAGCAAGGAGAAGGATTACCGTGAGGCGAAAGACCGCGAGCTCGATGATGAACAAAAGAAAATCGTGGAAGCTTTCGGCAATGGAGCATCACTGATGGTGAGGGCTGGTCCCGGTGCAGGGAAAACCAGGACCTTGATCTATGCTGCGCTGGACCTTCTGATTCGAAAAGCCGTTCCTGCAGAAAACATACTGCTTCTGTCTTATACAAAAAAGGCAGTGGTGGAGCTGCAAAAGCGGATTCGGGCCCATCAGCCGCAATTTGACCTTTTAAACGACTGGAGGAGGCTGAACATCTTCACTTTTCATGGATTTGCCCGGAAAGTACTGGGGCAGGATGAAATGGTCAGGATCAGGGAAGAGGTGCAGGACCAAAAGGGGAGGGGGGGAAAAAGAGAGGAAAATCAGACCGAGCTTTTCCACCAAAAGTGCATGGAAAGAGCTGCTGAGCTTTTTTCAAGCCGTCATTATCACTACCTCCTGATCGACGAATTTCAGGATGTTTTGGCCGAGAGGCTGGAATTTGTTAAAAAGATTATCTTAAAATCCCATAAGGAAAATCTCACTGTTTTTCTGGTGGGAGATCCCCTGCAGGACATCTTCCATTACCAGTATCCCAAGGAAAAGCAGACAAGCTTTGATCTTTTGAGCGCCTTCCTGAAAGAGCAATCAATCGGCCTCACGGAAAGGGAATTAACCAAAAACTATCGCAGTTGCAGTGAGCTGTGCCGGTTCTTTGATGAGTATGTGAAGGAAAATTATGCATTCACCCATCGGGTTCACCGCCCCGGCCGGGAGGAGGATAAGCATAAGGGAGAGCAGGGAACATTGGAGGGGCAGGGGGTGCAAGAGGCGCAGGGAGTGCATGCCGTGCCCAGGGCGCAGGAGTGGCAAGAGTCTGGCTTCCCGGGAGGAATAACCAGAAAAGTGGACCCCGCGGCATCGGAGCAGGAAATTCACAGGGCCATCTACGAGCCTATTGCCGAAGATATTGCCTGCATAACAACCTGCCGCCAGGCAGCATCACAAAACCTGTCCATAGCCATACTTGGCCGCAGCAACCAGGAGGTGGAAGCGGCCTTTTATCATCTTCGCCGGAAACTTTCCCCCTTTGGCCGCTGTCTGCCACTGAACGAGAATTTCCCCCTCTGGCGCAGGTGGGACATTTTTGAGGCCATCCGGGACCTTGCCAGGAAAGAACGTCAGGCTCAGCGGATTGTTGACAAGACAGCCATCAAAGCAGCTTTTGACCGCTGTCGGAGCCTTGGTATGATTCCCGGTTATATCGGATCGTACCGGGATTGGGAGCCTATGGCTATGTTGACCTATCTCGATGACCGTGGAAAGGGGTTTGCCGATATCCGGACCTGGCCGGAGGAGGAAAATGAAATCCTCCCCGACCCCCTTTTTCTCAAGAGGGGAGAACGTGAACAACCTTTAGAAATGGGAAGAGATGGCAGCTATTCAGGCGGCTATGCGGCTGGCTATCCGGCCAGAGCAGGAGATAGCGGCCATATCGGAGACAGTGGCCGGATCGATGGAATCGAGCTTGAGGATTATCTTATCGAAGAGGCGCTCGGAAAGAGGAAGCATGGAGTGAATTCCAGTTCTTTGAGCTTTGCCGGGGAAAACACGGGGAGGGAAGGAAAAGAAAGGGAGGAGGAAGAAGAAGAAAAAAAAGATGGAGGAAAAGGTGTCGAGATAATTTTTTCGACCGTGCATAAGGTCAAGGGGCTGGAATTCGATGTGGTCTACCTTCTCCCCTTCGGCGGGTCTGCCAATCCCTCCTCTTGGGAGCACTCTCCGAAAGGCCGGGAGGAAAAAAATATCGGCTATGTGGGCATTACACGGGCCAGGCACCGGGTGATCCGCTCCCTGTGGTCCGGGGCGGGTGCCGAAGGTTCAGGGCATACCGGCAAGCGGACAGGGCAGTCACCGCAGAGCCAGAGCCAGCAGATGATGCCGGTTGTTCTTTCCTTTTCAGGCAGGGAGCTCATCTCGCGGGAATTTGGCTTGAGATTCGATGCCTGGCAGGAAAGTACGGGCCTTTACGCCGGTGTCCAGGTGGAAATCAGCCGGGAGGGGGATATTCTTCTTTGCCGGTTCAAGCCGCAGACCGTGATCGGCAAGGTCAATCCGAATTGCCTCAAGGGGCTTGGGACAGGCCCTTTTATGTATCGCATCAGAGAACTGTATGTGCGGTTTTACCGGGAAGAGGATCCGGTTTACTGGATGGGATACACCGGGTTTCTCAAGGAAAAACTGGCAAAAGGCGCTTATTTTTTGCTTCCTGTACTGGAAAAGGTGTAAAAAGGTGTAAGTGGCAATGCTCAATTTAATAAACGGGTGGTGCGGAAGGCTGGATAAAGGGCATATCGCCGAAACCTGAATAGAGGGTATATCAGGGTAAAAACTGTGCCGCGGCCGTCAGTTATTCGTAATATTTCGTAAGATTTTTGGAATGATAGGTGTCATATGAGATGACATACTCATCCAGGCCGAGGACGAGCGGCATGATTTACAAGTGGCATTCGTTCATGAATGAGAGTGCGAATAAACAGGTTACAGAGTGAAAAAGGAGGTAACACATGGCCCACATCTTTTTTGAAAGATTGGAAAAGCGGCACAGTACCCAGGTATTGACAGGAATAACGGGCGGTCTATTCCCGGACATCGGGACATGGTTTCCCTGGACTCAAGGCCCTGGAGCGGCTGGATACACGACAGCTCCTTATTTTGGATTCTCTCCCGGTCCCCGTTCACCGTGGGTCAATCCCCTCGCTCGATGGTCAGATCCCTTCCCTCCTCCCTGGGGAGCATTTTCCGGCTTCCTTGGCCAGATTCCCTATCTGCGAAATTCCCAGGCTGCAGTTTTAGGTGCAACATTAGGTGCAGCTTTAGCACCGACGGTTACCGCTCCCATAGCCACGACTACTCTTTCTCCCGCAACGTCTGTGATATTGTCTACACCACTTCCGCTGATAACACTCCTGTATGGGCTTACTTTTCCATCTTTTATAAGCCCGCCGAGCGTACTCATTCCTTAAAAAACCTGACGGTTAAGCGCGGATAAAAAGCCTATATCGAGATCTCGTTTCGATGGCTGAAAATGGCAATCAAAATCCCCCCTCTTTGCAAAGAGGGGGGATTTTGCCCTTTTGGTCCTCTTTGGTTAATACATCACTGATTAACGCATCACCAGCATCGCTTAAAAACCCCCGGCTAATGGAATGAATAGCGGCCGGGGGTTGCAATTTCATAAGTGAGCTATTTAGATCATAAATTACATATTTCTTAAGCTGATCGTGTATACCAGCCTGGAATTTTGTTCTATCTGTGTCGCTCCCACACGCAGTCTGTAGGCATGAGGCCACATGGACGAGAACCGGGTCCGCTCGTCTTCCAGTGGTTCTTTCGGCAACCGGAAATAGAGGAAGCCGTGGGCCGATTCTCCCGGATTAACAACCACATTTTTGAGTTCGACCATATTCAGATATTCGGTTAACTGCTCGTCAGATGAAACCTCCAGGGCCAGAAGAGGATAGATGACCTGATCATCCCTGAGTAACAGCACTTCGTTGCTCTGAATGGCATAAGCATCATTGCTTCTATTTGAAACAATAACCTCGATGACCAGAATATTTTCTTTCGCGAAATTAACGCCAAATGCCTGATGCGACTTATTTACATCGAAATAATCATCCGCAGCCACGATGAGGCCGTCTTTATTCTGCTCCTGCGGGTAAAGGTCAGCTTCACGAAGAGGAAGTGCAGGAATCCTCACCTGATAGCGGCTGCATCCTGCGGCAGCCAAAATCCAGGCGAGGGAAAGCATTATTGAGAAAAGAAATATTTTTTTCATTGTCAACCACCTCGATATATAAAGCTATACTTTAAATAAAAGCCATACTTTATACTCCAATCTATTTTGACATATTAATTAAGTCAAAACAATCTATACTTTTGTAATGTATTCTTTTTTCCCCCCCTGCTTCAAGTGGGTTCTCAAAGTTAACATAATATCCATTATCAGACGTTAATGGGGTTAATAACTCCGGGAGGGGTATATATACAGGATTCCATCACCCATGCGGACTTGCTCTCATGTACAATGCGGAGTGAAATTGTGAAATTTATTTTATTATTGGAGAATCCTTCTGTGCCGATGCTAAGTGGATTTAGTTCAACATAGTGGTTGCAGCGGTGACGCAAAGACGCCGTCCGCTGCAACCACTTCCGGTTTATACGTTAGGACCGTCACTTTTATACGTTAGGACCGTCACTAAGTACAGGTCGCCATAAATACGCGACCGGTTGAACCTGTCCTTTTTGCGGACACTTTTAAGAAAAGACTGCCTAACCGTCATTCCCGCGAAGGCGGGAACGACGAAGAATTACTACATGCTAACTGGTCGCGGAATTAAGGCGATCAGTACTAAGCCTTACAATGCCTCCTTGATGAGCTTTCGGGCCTTCTCAAGCTTGGCGCTACGCACTGCATAATCGGCCTTGACCTCTTCAATGTGTTTCTGGATTTTCGCCTTTTGCCGATCGCCAGCCTGCTTCATCTGGTCCTGCAAGGCAGTGACCTTTGCATCCAGCTCGTTTTGCACATGCTCCGCTCTCGTCTTGGCACGGGTTTCCGCTGCCTCCATCTTCGTCTTGACGCCTTCGAGTTCCTTTTGAAGTTTGGCTTTGGTCTCCGCACTCGCATGCCTCAACTCTCCCTTGATCTGCTCCATTTCGGCACTAAGCGCGGCAGATTCCCGGACCAGTTGATCCTCGACGACCTCAGAACGTGGTCGCCGAAAGATGCGTCCACCCAGTTCCCCAAGTCTCATATCCACCGGAGTCTTCCAGGTTTCCTGCACCTCCGCGACCACGGCTGCCTTGCCCGGGAGCAGGAACCCCGATACATCATCCAGCAAGTCGGTATCGACCCCCGATCTGTGCAGATCGAAAATCAAGCCCGCCAGGGATCCTGCCGAGGCCCCAACAACACCCCCGACCGGTCCTGCCAGCAAACCGGCCAAGCCGCCGGTTAACATGCCGACGGCAATGCCGACAGGCCTCTCGTCGGCCTTCTGCTTCACATCGACGGCCCCTGAGGAATCCATCGTAATAACTGCCGTCGCATACAGCGTGATATCTCCCTCATTATGGAGATCCTTGAGCGCGCGGAGTCCTTCGTAGGCTCCTTGCTCCGTGTCGAAAAAAGCTACCAACATCTTATTCATATCTTTTTCTCCTTTCGGTTAAATGCTAATGGAATTCATTTATTGTTCGGTCCTTATGGAGTGCAACTTGGTTACCGAATGTGCGCGCCTTAAACGCCAGAATAATGAGAAGGACGCCGAAGATGACGGCATATGTCGCAATCAGCCAAAGCAGGGCGAGAGCGCCCGCGCCGGGCTTCGCCATAAGAAGGGCGCCGAACATGACCGATGCAATGCCGACGAGAATAAGCAGCCACTCACCCCTTATCTCCCTTCGCAGGCGGATCGCGGCCACGATCTCAAGAACGCCCGTAGCAATCGCCCAGATTGCGATATAGATCAGAAGTGCCAACGCGGTGACACTGGGCGTTAGGAACGTCAGGATTCCAACGATAATGCTTATGAATCCCCAGAGGAGCAGTATCCACCAGTGCTCGTCTTCCTTGCGCCCCGCAATGGCGAGCCATACCCCAAGGATGCCGTCCGCCAGGGTGTATGCGCCGAAGAGCAATACCAACGCCATGAGCGAGATTCCGGGTTTCAGCCAGGCCAAGACGCCGAACATGATCGCGATAATGCCACGCAGAAGTAACACCCACCAGTTACGAGAAAGAATAATAGCCAATGGTTTCTCGGCAATGTTCATGATTGATCTACTCCTTCCAATCGATGGTTAAGAACCAGCTAACGCCCCGCTTCAGCCGCGCCGCCACTTGAGCTCGGAAAAAGGCAGTCACGCTACCTGACGGTGGCGGCAAGCGGTTAGTTCTGCTAGTCTTTCGGAGAATCTGCCGTAAGATTACTACCTACCAGAGATTGTGAAACGGGAAAGACAGATTGTATGAAGGGAAAAAATCTTATAATCAACACCTTTTAACAGCGTGCCATCTCTCATATATGAATCATTACCCTGCCTGTCATATTGCTATTATCGGCTGGATATGTTACCATATTGAAATAATAAGACTATTTTTCAGTTGAGGCATGGGAACATCCAGGGTGAGGCGATAGCAGCTTCTTTGCCAGCCGATGAGAAAAGTGATGAGAGAGATCTTATAATGGACATGAGGAGTTTCTCATCCGGGCATTTTAAAGAAAGCAGCCCAAGGTGGAAGTTATCTCCAGGAATCAGGCGCTGTTCCCCCCATGGAAGATGGAATCAACATTTTGTGGTGTTTTCAAGTTTCGTCGTAAAAATTGCCAGGGTATATTAAGTTATCAATGAAAAACAGGACCGCCAAGATTATCTTCAATAAAGTAAGTCTGGTCCTCATCCTTTGCCTCTTTTCTCCAAGCCTGACAATACTGACAGAGGCCAGGGAATGGAACCTTCCCGAATTCGACCTGCAGGAAACCCAAAAAAGCAGGCTTTGCGATCAGACCGACAGCCTTAAAAAAACGATTGGCCTGACAGCAGGTCACCTGGCCCAGGACATGGCGGATTTCCTTCCACAAAAGACGGAGGATGGAATCAGTCTCTCCCTTCGCAATCGTGCTTCCTGTGATCTCATTCTGACTGATGTGGTTACACATCTTGACAAAGAATTAACTCACTATAATTTCTCTTTTGAGGATTCCGGAATTTTTTATCGAAATACGGTTAAAGAGTTTGTCATATCGGATATACCGGACGGAGAGCATGAGCTTCGCCTCACCTTTGTATTTCAGGAGATACCATCAGGCGAATCAGGCAGCAGCGGTGATGATGATGGTGGTGATGGTGGTGGTGGTGACAGGGAACAAAAAACCATGACAGGAAAAGCCGCGCACCTGAAAGGGTGCTCCTTTCTTTCCGATTCCCGCTGCCTGCATAAAAAGCCAGTTTCCGATACGCGGATAGTCAAGAAATGTTCCTTTCGTTTTTCCTGGCCGATCGATCGGGCCTTGACCATGGTCGTTGTTTTCGATGACGGCAATGAAGCCGTGACTCTGGATAGCCCGCCAGCCGGGAGCGTGGAAAAGCTCCAGATGGATGTGGAAACGGCCAGGGGGCATTTTCTCAATGAGGAATATCTTGTTTGCCTGTTAAGCCTGAATGCTGTTTTGAAAGAATCTTCCAGCGTGAGGGAGACTGGTACGGGCAGCCTCAGAGAGACTGATACGGGTCAGTCCGGCGGGGCGGCCGGAACTGCGCCTGGAATTGTGACCGGGGCCAAAACCGGGGCTCCTCCCGGTGGGGCTCTTTCAGGCCCTGGTGTTTTCAGGGCTCTTTTGACTGAGGGACTGTTCCTCAGGGCGGAATGCTTCTTTTATCTCAAGATGTATGCCGAAGCGATTCGGGCTTATCAGCAGTTACGCAGGGAGTATCCGGGAAGCGATTACCGCTATGCTGCCATGCTTCGCACTGAAATGGCCCATTACCTGTCAGGGCAATATAATCTTACGGCAGCCGATTTCCAGCAATTTGGATCTCGAACAGATGCCGAAATTCTCGATCCAGCCCGTTATATGGCCGCTCGATCGTATTATCAGGAAAAGCAATTTTCCCAAAGCGCGAGTCTTCTGCAGGTAATCTCTCAGCAGTCACCTTATTATGGAGCTGCTCAGTACCTGCTTGCGCTGTGCTGCCTGGCAGTTCAGCAAAATGACGCTGCGGCCGACGCACTGGGGAAAATAATCCGTCTCCCCTCCCCTGCCCATCTCACTGCGGTCCCTTTTGCTGGCCGATCTATGGTAAAAGATGCCCATCTTACGGCTTCTGCCGGATCTGTTATGGATTCTGCCGCCTATCCGGGGATTACGGCGGTCATGGGCAATATGCAGCTTATTCTTGGCTCTGATGCGGATGCCGGCTATCTTATTCAATCCGCTCATCTTCTTTTGGGAAAGATATGGTACCAAAAAGGGGAGTATAAGAAAGCCATGGAGGAATGTGAAGCTATTCCCGAAACAAGCCCCTTTTATCTGTCCGGCCTGACCGGAAAGGGGCTGGTTTTTCTCAAGCTGCATAATGAAGAGAAAGTCGAAGAGATCGTGGATGAAGTGAGCCAAAAATGCCTGGAAAACCGGTTTCTCTCCGATGCCCGGTTCAGCCTGGCCGATAACCGGCTGCATATGGGAAAATATCAAGATGCGTATGCCCTGTATCAGGAATCCACAGACAGATGCCGGAAAGCGCTTTCGGCTATCGAACAGTTCCGGAAGGATCAGGGGCAGATGGAAAATCTGCTGCTTTTTTCTTTGGATGCTCACCCTTCGAACGATTGCTCTCTGGATGCTTACCCTTTGCCTGATCACCCTTCAAGTGTTTACGCTTCCTCTGTTTACGCTTCCGCTTCGGTTCCCCTGTCTGCGCCGGCCTCTTTTTTGTACCGGGAGGTAGGAGATTATCTCAAGTCAAAAGCCAGCCTGTCCTGTTGGAATGCTCTTTTGGAGATCGAAGAAACCCTCAGATCCATGAAAGATCTTCTTCTGGCTCCTGAGCCTGGGTACCCGAAAAAGATACAGATCTTATCCGGGCTTATGAGCGAGCCGCAAAAGGAGTCCTCCGGGGATGACCAGTCAAAAGGGCTTTTAGAGGTCAGGCGGGCTGCCTTTAAAAAAATCCTCGATCAGGAAAGAGTGCTCAGGGAAATCAAGGGCGCGGTTTTGACTCAGCTTAAAAATGATGTTCAGGAAGGTTTAAGCACGGTCAGCAATAGACTTTCAGAGATCCAGGAGCGGGCCGACCTTGAGATTGGGCTTGCAAAATTTAAGGAAACCTTCTCACCGTCCGCAGCAGAAAACCCAAAAACTCTGGATACCCTGGAAAGAGTGATTGTGGCACATGAATCTTTTGCCGAGAGGTACCCGCAAAGTCCGTACCTTGAAAAGATCTTATTTCAAATGGCCGAGTGTTCTTATCTCAAGTCCTCCCTTGATTTCCAGCAGCGGCTCAAGTTCTTGAAATGGAAGGATAATCCGGCTGATTTTATCCTGGAAACCAAACCCACTTACGACATGGCTATTAAACTCTACGAAAGGATATTGTCACAGTTTCCCGAAGGGGATTATACGGAAAAAACCCTCTATGCCCTGGCCTATGCCTATCAGGAGCAGGGTGCGGTCATTTTGGCCAAAGATCTTTTTCAGCGTCTGATCCAGAAATTTCCTCATAGTTCACTGGCACTTGAGGTCCTGGTCAGACTGGGAGAAATCACTTTTGACGAGAATAAGTTCGCTCAGGCTGCTGATTACTACAACCGGGCGATAGCTTCCGGAAAACTCCCCGATCATTACCGGAACAATGTCCTCTATAAGCTGGCCTGGTCCTTTTACAAGCAGGAAAAGGACCTTCAGGCACGTGACCTTTTCATTTCCCTGGCCGATGATTATGTGCGTACCCAAAACGATCCCCTCCTGGCAGAGATGACCTACCAGTTGGCGAAAATGGGCAGTGAATATGATTCCGTGGAACAGGCCAGGAAGGCGTTCTCCCCGCTTGAGGGGAAGAGTTACCTCTTTCGGGTCTTGAAAGAGATGGCCAGGCTTTTGTTCGACCAGGAAAGATTCGAGGATGCGATCGATGCGTATCAATGGGTAATCAAACGCTTTCCGCTTGCTTCTGAAAATCCCGTGTTTCAGTCCAGAATCGAGCAGTGCTATCTCAAGCTGAACCTTCCCAGGGCAGCCAATAGTGCCAGAGAGCGGCTGGTGACCAATTACGGCGAGAACACACCGTGGTGGCGGGAAAATAAGGATGAAGCAGCCAGAAAGCAGGTATCGTCTCTCATCGACGAATCTATCCGTAACACCACCTTATACCTCCTGGAATCGAAGAACGAAAAGGATTACCAGGATCTGATCGTGTTTTACCGGAAAAACCTGAGCCTTTTCCCCAGCGCCGAGCAGGTCTATACCATTACCTTTTTTCTGGCTGAATGCCTGTATAAAACGAATCAATACGGGCAGGCGCTCTCCGAATACGAGCGGGTGGTGCAGAACCAGGAGTTCCACAAGTTTTCCGAGGACGCCGCCTATAAGCAAATCCTTTGCCTGGAGAAAATGATTGAACAGAATGAACGAGATAAGGTGAAAGAAGCCAGGGGAAGAGGAGATAAAGCAGGAGCCGGAGATAAAGCAGAAGTTACGGCAGAAGGGCAAGGGAAAGACAAAGAGGAAACGAAAACACAAACGAAAGCACAAAAGAGAGGAAAAGATAGAGGAAAAGGTGAAACGGCATATAGTGCAGAAGTTCAAGGAGCGGGAGAAGGAGAAAGATCAGGAGAAGGAGAAGAATGGATACCTGAGGAGAAAAAATTCCTGGCAGCCTGCGACTATCTGCTTGAATCTTTTCCCAGGCATGAGCATCTGCCTGAGGTTCTCTATAAGAAGGGAGAATTGTATCTAAAGAAGGGCTATCCCCAGGAGGCGATCGGTATTTTTGAGTATATCATCCAGCACTTTCAAGAGAGCGCGATCCGCTCTTCCGCTCTGAAAATGCTGGCCAAGGCCCGTTTTACTCAGGAAAAATTCGACCTTGCAGCCAAGGTATACTCTGAAATTGTGGCTGACTGTGATCAGAAGATAAAAGAGAAAAAAGAGCAAGAGGATGTCGAGATTGTATCAACCCGCAGAAACGCTTTCAAAATGATGGCCCTCTCGAGCTACAAGGAAGCCGAACTGCTCCTCAGAGAAGGAAAGCCTCTTGAGGCTGCGGAAAAGTTCGAGGCCACGGCAGATGCATTTTCCAGCGAGCAGACTGCCGATTTGTCCCTGTTTGAAGCAGCCAGGATCTACCAGACACAGAGTCTGTCCAAGAGGGCCAGCCAGGTCTATAGCCGGATCATCCAGCAGTATCCCGGTTCGGAATATGCTCCCCAGTCTCTCCTGCACATCGCTCTTGAGCAGGAAAAAAGCAAGCAGGTTCGAGAAGCGGCCCAGAGTTACGAAAAGCTGTATGTCGATTATCCTCACTTCGCAGAATCATCAAAAGCCCTCTACAAGGCAGGAAGGTTATACGAAGAGGCGCAGATCTGGTCAAACGTTATCAGGGTATTCAGCCTCTATCAGACCGACCTGCGGCCTGAACCCTCTTTAGCCCTTGAAGTCAATTTCAGGCGGGGATATGCACTTATGAAAAGCAACGCGGTCAGCCAGGCCGAGGCTGCCTTTCAGGTTGTTCTGGACACCTACGAGCGGTATAAAGCGGTCGACAGCACCGTTACTCCCTATTACCCTGCCTGGGCCCAGACTCTTATGGCGGAAATGGCCTTTGATGCTTACGACAGGGTCGGAGTGCAGGAAATCAGCGATAAAGGTATGCAGGCGAAACTGGATCTGCTCAAAAAAGTGCTTGAAAAATATACCAGGGCCGCTGATTTCAAAATCGCCGAATGGACCACCCAGGCCTATTTCAAGATGGGGTTGGCCATGGATAAATTCGCTGAACAACTCCAGGAAAATGAACTGAGCCGGTCTGAAGACCAGGCGCAAGGCAGTGACTCTGCCTCCCTGCTCATTACCATTCAACTTCAGCAGAAGATTATCGAATTTCTGGAAAAAGCGGGGCTGTTCTATCAAAAAAACATACAATTATCAGAAAAAAACAAAATCAACGAGGATTCATGGATCACGACATCCAAAGAGAATCTGACCAAGGACTATTGGCAGGCAGGTCAACGGTATGAAAAAATATATTCACTCATCAAAGAGGCTCCCGTTCCTGAAGTCCTCGATGAAGAACAGGCCCAAAGCTACCGGATGGCTCTCATGGAGAAGGCCCTGCCCTATCAAAATCAGGCTGTTGAAATGTACAGAAAAAATATTGAGACATTTTTCAGTAAAATTGAGTATAATCCCTGGATCGGGCATTCATACCAGAGACTGGCCGTTTTGCGACCGGCACGGTATCTGCGAAATGAAGAAAGGCCGCTGGCAAGGGATCGATCTGACTTGAATTTTCCTGACCAGCTTCTTTTGAGGGAATGATGCAGACTCTATCTCTTTACCATAAAAAGCTGAATAATAACCGCCTGATCTTCCGGGTCTTGATGTGCGTCCTGGTCTATAGCCTTTTTTGGGGCGGATGTACGAAAACATTCAAAATTCACAGTCCGGTCGGGAAAGGGATCTACCGGGCCAATCTGCTCTACCGGAACGGCAATTATCAGCAATGCCTCACCGAATTGAAAGGCCTTTTGGCAATTGATCCTGATGATCCCCATATCCATTATAACCTGGGATTGACCTATGCCCGGCTCAAGCACTATACGCAGGCTAAAGACGAGTACCTGAAAGCCCTGAGTCAAAAAGGGAATATTCCCCAGATTCACCAGGGGCTTGGAGATTTGTACCGGTTGCAGCATCTTTATCCAAAAGCTATTATCGAGTACCACAGAACCCTGGCCGCACTTCCCGATTCCAGAGAGACGATGGTGCGGCTGGCCTCTGTTTACGAAGCTGTGGGCAAGCCGGATATGGCTGTGAGAGAATACAAAAGTGCCCTGCGAATTAAACCTTCTTCTAAGTTGTATTTAAATCTGGGCAATGTTTACTTAGGGCTAAACCAATATGAGGATGCTCTCTCCTCATATGAAAAGGCCATAAAAATGGACCCCAACCTGGTTGAAGTGTATAATAACACAGGCCTCGCTCACGAGAGAAGGGGAGAACTCAAGGAGGCTCTTGCATCCTACCGGCAGGCCATAGAAAAGGACAGCCATTATTATCCCGCTTACATTAATCTTGGGGCGATCTATCGATCGAGCGGCAAGTACGACCTGGCCAGGGAACAGTATCAGCAGGCTCTACAGGTCAAACCCGATTGCCTTGAGGCTTTTTTGAATCTCGGCATCCTGTATGACCTCTATCTGTTCAATCCTGAAGAGGCCATAAAAAATTACCAGCACTATTGCCAGGCGGGTGGTCCCAGGTCTTCGGAGGTAAGGGAATGGATCAGAACACTCAAAAAATAACCGGTACCCTTTCGGCTTTTAGCAGCCTGTTGCGCATACTGCTCGTTAGTATGCTCTTTCTCCTCGGTGCGCAAAGGAGTGCGGCTGCCTTTTTTGATTCATCCGGGTCCTCCGGGGCCGATGCCGAGCATGAGAGAATCGACATGCAGGAGATGCAAATCCAGGGGAGTATCCGCAAACCAAGTACCATGTATGTTATTCCCCGCGCTGACCTTAAGATAGAAATGAAATTACATGATGAATACTTTCTGCCAAAGGCGCCAGATGACCTCAATGAAACAACAGGAGCTAAAAGCATGACAGCATCTGCCAAAGAAATAAGCTTTTGTTTTTTCAAATCTTCTTTTTATGCAGTCAAACCGGAGATAAAAGAGGGAAGCTGTGTTTCCTGCCATTATTCTGAAATGGCTATTCCCAAAAGCGCATCCACCGCCAGAGCAGGCAGCTCAACTTCGCCGCTGCTTCAAGAGCTCAACCAAAGCTGCCTCCGGTGCCATCCCTCCCGCTACTACCACATCTTTTGGAAGGAGGTCCAAAAGACGGTTTTTCAGTCTCCTCATCAGTCTCAGTCTCAGGATAATGAGGGTAAGGGCAATTGCCAGAAGTGCCATGCACCCTGGATGCTTTCACAGGGGAAGCAGCCGCAAGGGGCCGGGAGCCGCCTTAAGGGGGGAGGTTGGAATGCCAGGCCTAAGGGGTGGGGCTCGTGGAGAAGCCGACCACTGGAGAGCCAGTCGTGGGGAAAAAGACCGCAGGACGGCCAGACACAGGGAAGAGAGGAGCCGGCAGGCGGGCGTTCGGGGCAAGGGTATGACGTGGATACCTTCTGCATCACCTGCCATAGGCACTAGGCCGTGTATGCCAGCGTATGTGTATGAAAACGTTTGTATTATAGGTATGTGAGGAGGACAAGGAGAAATAAATGAGCATTTTTCAACTGATAAAGCTTTTCTTCATCCAGGGCGGTTTTTTCATGTACGCTATCCTGGTCGCTTCGGTCTTTGGCCTGGCTATTATTTTCGAGCGCTTCTATAAGGTTGGATTTCAGTTCAGAATCAAGTCGAAGGCTTTTATGACCAGGATATTTCAACACATCAAATCCAGGGAAATCGACAAGGCTATCCAAATGTGCGATAAATCAAAAGCCCCGCTTCCGATCATTGTCAAGGCTGTCCTGGAGAGACACGGCCAGAATGCGGATGAAATCCAAAACGCAATTGACGAGGCCACTATGGAACAGTTGCCCCGTATTTCCAAAAGAACGGAATATCTCAATATGATCGCCAATATTTCCACACTGATGGGGCTTTTAGGGACTATTCACGGGCTCATTCAGGCATTCCAGGCAGTAAGCCATGTCGATGCGGCTCAAAAAGCCACCATGCTGGCCGGAGGGATTGCCATGGCGCTCAATACCACTGCCTTTGGCTTGATCGTAGCGATTCCCTGCATGATCAGCTACTCTATTTTAAATTCCATGTCTGACCAGATCCTTGATGATATTGACCAATTCTCCCTGAAGTTGATCAATTTCCTTAAGCAGCAATGACATCAGGCAATAGAACCATCAGGTAACAGAACCATCAGGTAACAGAACCATCGGGCAGCAACAACTACAGGAGCGACAATTCGCTGGAACATAAGGACAGGATTCATGGCGGATCGGCTGACATTAAAAAAACGAAAAAATAATAAAACCGTAGAACTTTACCTGACACCGGTTTTGAATATCTTTCTTAATATCATTCCCTTGCTGCTGGTGACGGCTGTTTTTATTCAGACTTCGGTGATCAATCTTTCCCTCCCCTCTCAGCCCGCAGACTCCGCTCGCTCAGCCCAGGAGCAGGTGACTCAAGAGGAGGAGCAGGAAAAACCTCTCATCCTGTCCATCTCAACCAAAGGATTTTACCTTACTCTCGGAGGCAATCTCCTGAAGACGATACCAAAAAAAAATGAATACGACTTTGAC
>JBFMGO010000105.1:0-21131 GCA_040752695.1 bacterium | reverse complement strand
GCTTTGATTCCAGGATCAAGGGGATTTTGAAAGACGTCGTACCCAACGCGAAGGTAAGAAGCGGCGGAGATCTTTTCCTTCTTCATCAGTGGATCAAGAACGAGCCTGTTGACCTTCTGATCGGAAATACCTACGGTAAGTATATTGCCAGGGCCGAGGATATCCCCTTCGTACGCTTCGGGTTTCCGATCCTGGACAGAGTTGGGCACAGCTACTTTCCGACCGTAGGATACCGGGGCGGAATACGGCTTTTAGAAAAGATGCTCGATGCTCTCCTTGACCGCAGGGACAGGGACGATCCGGAAGAGCGTTTTGAACTGGTGCTGTAATCAATTGTGTAATCAATTGCAGATAGTTGAAGGATAAGTCAAAAAGGTAAACAACCATGGAACAGATTCTTGCTGAACGAAGAGATCAGGTTTATTACAAGGGGGAAGAACCTTTCCGGATGAAGTGCGACCGGGAGAGTCTGGCAGGTGCAGTCAGCCAAAGGGCCTGCGTTTTTTGCGGATCGAGGGTGGTTCTTTATCCTATTGTCGATGCCCTGCATCTTGTCCACGGGCCGGTCGGGTGCGCGGTCTATACCTGGGACATCCGGGGGGCTCTGTCTTCGAGCGGCCAACTCCACAGGCTCAGCTTTTCCACGGACCTTCAAGAGAGAGATGTCATTTTTGGAGGTGAGGAAAAGCTGGCCGGAGCACTGACCGAGCTTATCGACCGCTATCACCCCAAGGCAGCCTTTGTCTACTCCACCTGTATAGTTGGAATAATCGGCGATGATCTTGATGCTGTCTGCAAAAGGATATCGCAAGATGCGGGTATCCCCGTCATCCCGGTAAAGTCCGAAGGGTTTAAGGGAGGAAAGCGCGACGGGTATATGGCCGCCTGTGCAGCTCTTCGGCGGCTGGTGGGTACAGGTGATCCAGCCGGGATAAGTCCTTATAGCCTGAATATCATGGGCGATTTCAATCTGGCAGGCGAGATCTGGATCATCCGCGAATACTTCGAGAAGATGGGAATACAGGTGGTGGCCAATATAACGGGCGACGGCAGGGTGGATGACATTTGCCGGGCACATGGGGCCGCACTGAATGTGGTTCAGTGCTCAGGCTCGACTATCTACCTGGCCCAGGACATGGAGAAAGAATATGGAATCCCGTACCTGAGGGTTTCATACCTTGGCGTAGAGGATATGACCGAATCCCTCTATGCAGTGGCCAGGTTTTTCCGTGACCCGGGCATTATGGAGCGAACCAAAAAGCTGGTCCACGACGAACTGGCAATTCTCTATCCGCAGCTTCAGCAGTACCGCAAGGCGCTGCAAGGGAAAAAGGCCGCTATCTATGTAGGCGGGGCTTTCAAGGCTTTCTCTCTGGTTAAGGCCTTTCGGATGCTCGACATGGAGGTCGTTCTGGTCGGCTCCCAGACAGGTAAAAGAGAAGATTATCTGGAACTCAAGGAGATCACCTCAGACGGAACGGTCATCGTAGACGATTCAAACCCCCTGGAACTGGCATCTTTTCTTCAGGAAAAAGAGGTGGATGTGTTTGTGGGCGGTGTTAAGGAAAGACCTATTGCCTATAAACTAGGCATTCCCTTTTGTGACCATAATCACGAGAGAAAAGAAGCACTGGAGGGGTTTGTGGGTATGTTGAACTTTACCCGCGAGATATACAGCTCGGTGATGAGCCCGGTCTGGCAGTTTGTACCAGGCCGCAAGAGGGTGAAATCATAAGCCTGGTGAAACCAGAGAATGGTGAAATTATAGCATGGATGAAAAGAGGAGAGGAGGAGCTCTAAGATGCCAGTAAAAACGGCAAGAAAATATGTTTCCACAGTCAACGCATGCAAGCTCTGCACGCCCATGGGTGCCTGTCTGGCCCTGAGGGGCATAGAGGGAGCCATGCCCCTCCTCCATGGCTCGCAAGGATGCAGTACGTACATGAGACGCTACATTATCAGTCATTTTAATGAGCCGATCGACATTGCATCCTCATCCCTGGGGGAAAAAAACGCGATTTATGGCGGAGCCGAAAATCTGAAAAAGGGAATAAGCAATGTGATCACCAAGTACCGGCCGAAGCTCCTCGGAATCGCTACAACCTGCCTGACCGAGACCATCGGAGATAACGTGCCGATGATTCTGAAGGAATATCAGAAAGAGACTGGTGGGGAAGAGACAAAAGGCAGAGAGCATCCTTTCATCATTTCCGTATCAACGCCAAGTTATGCCGGGACCCATATGGATGGGTTCCATCGAACGGTCAGGGTGGCTGTGGAGGCTTTGGCTGAAGAGGGTGAGAAAAGTGGCAGAATCAATCTGCTGCCCGGTTTTGTCTCGCCGGCAGACCTGCGTCATCTCAAGGAAATCATGAGGGAATTTGGACTTGAATATACCCTTTTGCCCGATATTTCAGAAAGCCTGGACGCACCGATTCTCGAGGATTATTGTAAAATACCGAAAGGCGGCACCCCCATTTTGGACATCCGGGAAATGGGCAGAGCACAGGCCAGCATCGAATTTGGCCGGACGCTGAACTCACTTGCTCCCATCACTGCCGCAGAATATCTCAAGATACGGTTCGATGTGGAAAGGTACTCGTTAGGACTTCCAATCGGAATACATGAAACCGATCGCTTTTTTTCGGTCCTCGAACACCTGTCAGGGTGCTCTTCCCCCGCGTGTTACCAGATGGAAAGGGGAAGACTGATCGATGCCTATGTCGATTCTCACAAATACCTTTTTGGCAAGCGTGCCATCATTTACGGAGAGGAGGATCTGGTGGTCGGTCTGACCTCCTTCCTGGCCGAGACAGGCATAGTCCCTGTACTGTGCGCCTCAGGAGGTACCAGCGGGCGGTTCGAGGAAAGCATCCGGGCCATCGGTGCAGGAAATCTGTCTGTTCCTCCTTTGGTGCGCGAGGGGGTGGATTTTTACCAGATTGCGGAAGAGGCGATCAGCCTGGAGCCGGATATTCTCATTGGCCACAGCAAAGGCTATCCTCTGGCCAGAAAGCTCAATATCCCCCTGATCCGGGTAGGGTTCCCGATTCATGACCGTATCGGCGGACAGCGAATCCTTCACCTCGGATATCAGGGAGCCCAAAGACTGCTGGACCAGATCGTCAATACCGTTATCGAAAAAAAACAAAGCGATTCAAGCGTGGGCTATACCTATATGTAAAGTAAACCATATGTAAGGTAACTCAAATGTGAAGTAACCCAAATGTGAAGGATACTTATGGCAATGAGCTATGGCAATGAGCTTATGAGGTATAAATAAGGAGAACGAGAGATGGATCTTAGTCGACATCCCTGCTATCGGATCGAAGCAAAGGGCCGGTTTGGCCGGGTGCACCTTCCTATAGCGCCAAAATGCAATATTCAGTGCAATTATTGTAACCGTCAATACGCATGCGTAAATGAAAGCAGGCCGGGTGTTACCAGCACCGTACTGTCTCCTGGGCAGGCACTTCGGTATCTGGAACAGGTTCTTGAGCGGGAGCCGAGGATAACGGTGGCAGGGATAGCAGGTCCCGGAGACCCCCTGGCCAACGCCAGGGCAACCCTTGAGACGCTCAGCCTGATCAGGCAAAAGTTTCCGGAATTGATTCTCTGTCTGGCCACGAACGGGCTGGAATTGCCCCCTTACCTCGACAATCTGGCAGCATTAAAGGTCAGCCATGTAACCGTGACCATAAACGCCATAGATCCTGCCGTAGGAGAGAAGATGTATGCCTGGGTCCGTAGTGGCAACACTGTCTATCGGGGGAGAACCGCAGCCGAGTTTCTTCTGGGTCGCCAACTTGAGTCAATCCGCGGGCTGAAGGAGCGAGGGCTTATGGTCAAGATCAACTGCATCGTCGTTCCGGGAAAGAACGATCACCATGTGACTGAAGTGGCACGATTCATGGGCAGGCTTGGCGTGGATATCTTTAATTGCATGCCGGTGTATCCCAGTCCAGACACTCCCTTCGAATATATCTCGGAACCAACGCCGGAAATGATGTCCGCACTTCGGCAGCAGACTGCACAGTACCTTCCCCAGTTGCACCACTGCACCCGCTGCCGGGCGGATGCCGCAGGGCTTTTGGATGAAGACAGGACAGCGGAATTACGGGAGTGCCTGACCGCATGCAGTACCCTTGCGCTCAATCCGCAAGAGGACCGGCCCTTTGTAGCTGTAGCCTCTCAGGAAGGCATGCTGGTCAATCTCCATCTTGGCGAGGCGGACCATCTTTTGATCTTTGGCCAGACCGATGATGGCTTTTCCCTCATGGAGAAAAGACCGACTCCCAGCCCAGGGTCCGGCCAAGCCCGATGGCTGGCCCTTGCTCATATCCTGAAGGATTGCCGGGCTCTTCTGGCGAGCGGCATAGGTGAATCTCCGAAAACTATCCTCGAGCAGAGCGGAATTCGCCCGATAGAGATGTACGGGTTTATCGACCAGGGGCTTGATGCTATATTCCACAACGGCGATATACGAGGGCTCAAAAGCCGCCGCATCAGTTGTACCAAGGCAGCAGGATGCAGCAAAAGCGGCGCAGGCTGCTGCTGAAGACTTGGAGAAGACTAACTCCGGATAAAAGAGAAAAGCTTGAGAGAGGAGAGATATCAAGTATGAAGAAAATGAGAATTGCTGTAGTCTCAAAAGATGGCAAGAATGTAGATGAGCACTTTGGTCAGGCAGGGCGGTTTTTAATCTATGACTTCGGCGACACCATGACATTCGTGGAGGACCGGCAGTCGGAGCCGCTTTCCGTGGGTGATCCCCATCATTCTTTCGATGAGCAAAAGTTCGGCCGCATACTTGCCTTGCTCAAGGACTGCACGAAAGTCTATGTCAATAAAATAGGTCAGGTCCCGGCTGCCAAGTTAAAAGAATCAGGCATTGAACCGGTAATCTATGCAGGTGCCATTGCTTCTATACCAAGGTAAAGATTAAGGAGAAGGAGAAAGTAGCCATGAAAAAGCCGACGTACCATATTTTCATTTGCAGCAGCTCTCGTATGGCAGGAGAACCCAAGGGAGTATGCCAGAAGAAAGGCGGTTCTTCACTTATTCAGTACCTCGATGAGGAGATCCAGAGCCGGGGAATGGAAAACATCATGATTACCAACACCGGCTGCTTTAAGCTCTGCGATCATGGGCCGGTCATGGTTATCTATCCTCAAGGGTACTGGTATGCGGACTTGACAGAGGAAAAGGTAGATGAAATCCTGGACGCGCTGGAGAGCGGAGAACCGGCTTCGCATCTGCTCCTGGACTGAAAAAATGCAATCAGAAGCTCTTCCCCTTTCCCAGAGGGAATCTATCACTCTTTCAGGGAGAGAGGAGGAAAGACCCGCCTGCGGCCAAATTGCCCCCACTTTTCGAAAGGGGGCCGGGGGGGATTTTACCTTTTTTAGGTTTCTTAATTATAGGATATAGAGAGAAAAAATGTCATGAAAAAATCGAGCACACAAAGCATGACGGGTACATTGAGTACATCAGGTACGTCGAGCATGTTAGGCAAGCTAAGCAACCTCGGCATGGTTTTTCTGGCGGTAGCGGTACTTTTGTCCGTACCCGATAGCTTTGCCCAAAAGCAGCTTAAAGAGATCCTGGTCTTTGCCGGTGCAGGGATGCAGTCGCCTTTGGATGAAATAGGGAAAAAATTTGAGGAGCGCTATGGAGTAAAGGTGATTTATGATTATGAAGGGAGTGGAAGACTCGGCAATAAAATCCTGGTCGGCCAGAGCCCGGATGTCTTTATTCCTGGCAGCGAAAAGTGGGCCAGGATTTTGAAGGAAAAGGGGTACATCAATGATTATACCCCTATTGCCTATCATACACCGGTCATCATTACTCAAAAGGGGAATGGTTCCATAGGATCCTTACATGATCTGGCTGACTTGAATAATCGAATTGTTCTGGGCGATGCCGAAGCTGCCGCCATAGGCGGGCCTTCTACGGAAATATTGAAAAAGGCCGGCCTGGATGAATCAAAAATGAACATAAAGGCCAGAGGTATAACTGTCAAGCAACTGGTACTGTGGGTCGAAGAGAAAAATGCTGATGCCTCCATTGTCTGGAGGGCGGATGCCGTCCAATCGGGCAAGGTGAAAATCATCGAAATCCCTGAAAAATATAATTGTATCAATATGATCCCGGTTTGCCAGATGGCAAAAGGCAATGATAATGCCGCTGCACCTGATAAAAGTAACGTCACTGATAACGGCACTGGCAGCCAATGGGCATCCCGGTACATCAGCCTAGTCTTAAGCGATGAGGGGAAAGGAATCTTTGCCAGATACGGCTTTGAAGCAGCAAAATAGTCGCACAAGATACAGAGGGCAAATGTAGAAAAGCAGAAGGCAGGCCAGAGGCGAATGCAGAGGTAAATGCGAAGGCAAATGTAAACAGAAAGATGTTGATATAAAAAGAAACGTAGATGAAGATACCTCTTGTAAAGATGCAAAAGGGAGAAGTAGATGGTATCGTGATTAATACCATGAAGAGGATTACCCTATGAAAAGATTTTCCTTTGATCTGGCCATATCATGTGCAGCAGGAATATTCACTTGCCTGATCGTGTTTCCCATTCTTGCGCTGTTTACGGTTACGCCTTTGGGAGAGCTGATTGGCCAGTTTAAATCCCCTCTTATCTGGTCAGCCATTCTGGTTAGTCTTGAGACCTCGCTGGCCGTAGTTTTTTTGGCTCTCTGCCTGGGGATTCCCGTTGCCTATCTCCTGGCAACCAGGAAATTCAGGGGGAAAGAAATCATCGATACTCTGATTGACCTTCCGATTGTCCTGCCGCCTTTAGTGGCAGGGCTGGCTCTTTTGATTTTTCTGGGGGGAAACAGCCCGGCAGGGCGCTTCCTGAGCAGAAATGGCCTTGATCTGGTTTTTTCCAAAAAGGGGATAATCATGGCCCAGCTCTTTGTCTCTGCTCCATTTTTAATCAAGTCCAGCCGCCAGGCGTTTGAATCGATCAATGAAAATATCTTGAAGGCATCTTCGACTCTGGGAGCATCGAAATTCTATACTTTCAGGAATGTTTCCCTCCCTCTGGCTAAAAACGGCATCTATGCCGGCATGGTTATGACCTGGGCCAGGGCTTTAGGGGAATTTGGTGCTACGTCTATGGTTGCAGGATGCATCCCGTGGAAAACTCAAACCATGACCATAGCCATATATATGAATGCTCTGTCGGGAAAGTCATCCGCATCGATAGCCATTGCCCTGCTCCTGACCATATTTTCCTTTACTTCGCTCTTAATCTTTAAATCACGGGCCATGGGGCAGATGAACAGACGATGGTAAGAAGATAAGGCTGCAAATGGATAAGGCTGTGAATGTATAAGGCAGTGAATAAATACGGCATTGAATAAATAGAAAGGGATGTTGAACAGAAAATGAGGCTGAATAAATTAGAGAAATGAGGCTGAATAGATTGAGGAATTAGGTTATGAGCATTCTTTTGCAGGAAATATCAAAGTGCTATCATGGAAAGTCCATACTGCACGGTCTGAACCTTGAAGTTAAGCAGGGGGAATTTCAAGTCCTGCTCGGTCCAAGCGGCAGCGGTAAAACTACCATCCTTTCTTTAATTGCAGGGTTGGTCAGGCCGGATGAGGGGAGCATATTCATAAATCAGCGTGAGGTAAGTGCCATCCCTCCGGAAAAAAGAAAAATCGGGTTTGTTTTCCAGGATTATGCCCTCTTTCCTCATCTTACGGTTTACGGTAATGCAGCCTATGGTCTCAGGGCCAGGAGAGTCAAAGAGAGCGTGGTAAATCGAACGGTCTGCCACTACCTGCACATGATGGGTATTGCAGGCGAAAAGGACAGGCTTCCCCATCAGTTGAGTGGAGGACAAAGGCAAAAAGTGGCCCTGGTCCGGGCGCTGGTTACCGAGCCTGACATACTGCTTATGGATGAGCCCATGAGCAGCCTCGATGCTCCGGCCAGAGAGAAGATAGGGGATGAACTGAAGAGTATCCAGCAAAAAATGCAGCTCACGACGCTCTATGTTACTCATAACCAGAGTGAAGCCACGTTGCTCGGAAATCGTGTCTCTGTGCTCAATCATGGCAGGATAGAACAGATCGGGACTGCGGATGAAATCTTTCATCATCCAAGGACCGAATTTGTTTCCCGTTTTGTTGGCGCTAAAAATATTTTCAAAACAGAGGTGATTGAAATAAGAGAACACGAGGCGCTTTTGAGGGTAAATAACGAAGAGCTCCGCAAACCGTTTCTGGTTACGGCCGCAAAGTACCCTATTTTTGAGAAGGGGAAAAAGATAACCATGTGCCTCCATCCTGAAAAAATCAGAATCAAAGCCCGGAGCGGGCAGCAGGAGGAAATTGCCGTAATACTGTCACGGTCAGGAGGAGCAGGGGGAGAGGTCGGTGCAGAGGGAGTGGCAAGGCCAGGAACAGGATCAGGACCAAGACCGGGATCAGGAGCAGGAGGAGATGCAGGAACAGAATCGTTGGCGAAGCCGCTGAACACGATTTGTGGAAAAATCATGCATATCATCCCTGGCCTTGTGAGCTTCAGGATAACCATTGACCTGGGCGGTATGGAGTTATTTGCGATCATTCCTGTTGACTCTTTTCACTTCAGGCTCTATGATGACATATGGGTTTGCTTTCCTCCTGAAGCACTGCACCCCTTGTGTGGCAAGAGTTGTAAGGATCCGGTAAATAAGAGAAGATGTGTCCATAGCGAGGGGGTCATAAGCGAAAGTGCGATACATACGGGAATAAGCCCAAGAGCAGAAGACGCAAGAGCAGCAAGCGCAGGAGCCTCAGACACTGGAGCAATAAGCGAAGGAGCAACAAGCCATGAAAGGTATCATCGACACCACACTGAGGGAAGGGGAACAGTCGGCGCACGTCTATTTTAACCTTGCAGAAAAGCTTCATATCATCGGCCTGCTCGATAGAGTAGGGATCGATGAAATAGAGGCAGGGGTTGCCGTCATGAATCCTGAAACACGGGAGCTCTTCAGGCAGGTCAGGGAACTTTTCGGGCAGGGCAGGGATAGAAGCATCACTCCCCTCTTTTCCTTATGGTGCCGGTGTCAGGCCAGTGATATCGATGAAACCTTAAACCTCTCGCCTGACATTTTGTCCATGTCTATCCCGGTTTCCGACATTCATATTAAAAAGAAGCTGGGAAGGAATAGGTCATGGGTCCTGGCCAGGGTCAGTGACAGCATAAAGCAGGCTAAAGATACCGCGCCCTCCTGTTATCTTTCCCTTGGCCTTGAAGATGCTTCCAGGGCTGATTTTGCTTTTGTCGAAGAAGTGTGCTCCCGAGCTCAGGAGGAGGGTATAAACAGAATCCGTTTTGCCGACACCGTGGGAATCATGGACCCTCTGACTATGGTGAGCACGATAACCAGGCTCAAAGCCTTTTTCAAGGTGGATCTTGGCGTTCATACCCATAACGATTTCGGCATGGCTACGGCCAATGCAGTCAGCGCTCTGGCATCGGGTGCGGATTTTGTCGATGTCACGGTCAACGGAATTGGCGAACGCGCCGGGAATGCAGCTCTGGAAGAAGTAATAACCTTTATGGCCAAGAGGAAGGGTGTCGATACCTATGACCTGAAGCCCCTGCGATTCCTTTCCGATTACGTGGCCAGGGCATCCGGGAGTGACATTCCTCCCAGAAAGCCCATTGTGGGCAAAGATATTTTTACCTGTGAATCGGGCATTCACCTTGACGGGCTGATGAAGCACCCTTCAACCTATGAGCCGTACGACCCGGCGGAGGTCTGTATGGAACGCACATTCCTGGTCAGTAAAAAGGCAGGCAAAAGTGCACTCCGGCACAAGCTGGAAAGCCTTGGCCTCAAGACCGAGGGTCATCTTCTGGTCGAATTGCTCACGAAAGTCAAGGATGAATCCTCGCGGCTGAAAACGGACCTCACCGACGAGGAACTCCTGCACCTTTATGCCATGCAGCAGGATTCTGTGGATGCCAGCAACCGGGAGGACGGAGGGAGGAATAACGATTTGGATATTCAAATAAAAAAAAGCACAGAAGCAACCTTACCTCATTAGAGGTGAGTTGCTTCTGTGCTTTTGTATTCGGATTTACCCTGTATGGAAGTAAATACCGATAATCTTATTGTGGGAGCGGAGGCCGATAGTATTCAAGGTACGTCCCCCAGCTACTTCCACTTGCGTTATAACTGCTGCCAGGCGGCGGGTTGGGATTACCGTGGCACATTGAACCTCCACACATGTTAGCTGTATTGTTCCTGAAGACGGCTCCGACACTGTTTGCCTGAGTAGCACCGGTAGAGGTCACCATCGGATATCCGCCATTGGCAACATCCTCAACCACGTAGCTGAATCCATATCCGGTTCTTCCAGCCAGCCCTCCATCCCTGATCATTGGCTCATTCGTCGAGCCATGCGTCACAGCGGCACCATGGACATTGTGGCAGTTCGAGCACGCCATCATAGTATCCCTCCCATTCGATCCGCCTGGCCCGTTGGTGGCGGTATCCCAATCGGAATCCGCGAACGGTCCGGTATAGTTCAAGACATGGGAAACATGTTCATTGGTATCGGCGCCGCTTCCCCAGGCGTATGAGTAGTTCCTGGGAGGGCTCGGCAGACTGGCCTTGAAGTTGGTGTCAAGGCCATCGCCAGGCGTGTTATCGAAGATCTTTGCATCGTCATGGCAACTGAAACAAAGCCTGAAGGCATTGTCTTTCATGGTCTGCGAATTGTAGCTGAAAGTAATGCTGTAGTTGGCTGGAATCATCAGTGGCACTTGGCCGTTAACATACCGCAACCGGTAGCCTGAAGCATAGGCGACACCGGATTGACTGGGACCGTAGTAAGCAGTGCTGAAGGCATAGGTCCGGCAGTTTCCGTCGACATGTTTTATTGTCACATCATGACATGCAGAACACAGACTGCTTTTGTGCCCGTTGACATAGAAACCATAATTGGAATCATCCCCGGCTATGACCGGTGCAAAGATACCACTGCCGTCGATCTGGCTGTTGGCCGGAGCATTGTCGTGACAGGTAGCGCACCATCTTTCCTTGCCGGCCTGCAATTCGCTCTCTTGATACACTCCTTGTTCCCAGTTACCCTTTGCCCCTATAACAGGATCGCTCACTCCGTCATAGGCGCCTGCCGGGCTATGGCAATTATCGCAAACCTCAGTTTCCTCCAGTGACTTGCCATCAGCAAAGACCGACTCCACACCGTGCGGATTGATCCCGCCTCCGGCTGCATGGCAGTCGCCGCAATCAAGGCTCGGACCCTTTAAATCGGCCCCAAGATGAGTGCTGTGACTGCCGGAGGATTCCACTCCCTCGGCATGACAACTCTGGCAGTCGGCAACGGGTGAGGGTATGGGGTCGCGATGGTAGATCATCTGGTCATTGTGGCACATTTTACAGGTAAAGTTTTTCTCAACGACTCCCGGACCCGGACCATAGAATTGTGTCCTGCCTCCGGTGCTCTCCATGACCAGCGAAAGGTCCGGATCTGGATTCCCCTCCGCATCCAGGTAATGGAGATTAAGGTGAGGAGCAGCAGTTCCCGTCGGGCCGGCCAGTTCCCCTCGCCTGGTCATAACCGGTGCGGGAGAGCCATGAACATTGTGGCAGGTCGTGCAGCTCTGCGGTGAATCGGCGATTCCATCCCAGTCGGAATCCCAATCCTGGCCATTTCCACAGTAATACCTGCCGCGCAAATGCCGGAGATGTTCATTGCTTACCTTTTGGTTGGCATCAAGATGGTCGTCGTTTCTAAAATTGGTCTGCAAAGGATATTGGAAAAAATCACCCGTGCCGTATGCATCTCCCAAGAGTTTGTATTTGTCGTGACAGGCAAAGCACAGGGCGAAATCGTTACTGGTTCTGGGATACTCTCCGCTATTGCAGCCTGTGCGGGGAATTTCCAGGGGAGGAAAAAGCTGCCCCTCCACTTCCACACTTCTCAGCCGGTAACCGGCCTGATAGTTATCGAGGTCAGCCTGGTAGGTCTGGGGGGTTTCATCGGTATGAACACCGGCTGTATCATGACATGAGTGGCAATTGATTTTATGGCCTGTTACGTAGTACCCATACTGCATATCCTTTTTAATTTCCAGCTCACCGAGCGCGTTCGCCAGGAAAGGCCACGGACTTATCTTGACCAGCTTGAGATAGCGAACCGGAATGAATCTATCCAGTCTGGTCTCGTTCCATCCATCCAGAGGTCCTGTCTGCCAGGTGGGAGCGGAAAAGAGCACCGATTGACCAAAGACAATTCTGGTCCAGCCGATCAGATCATCTCCTCCGTAGACTTCCCAGTGGCTTGTTGAAGCGAGCGATGTATAAAGCCTGAGATGAGAAAGACTTATGGTCTCACTAAAATCGACTATCAGATATGATCCACTGCCCGTATTTCCCGTCCCGGTGTCACCATCCAACAGGTTCTCGGCACCCGGTATATCACTGGAAACCAGAGTGATGGATCCTTGCCAGTCTCCGCTTATGGAACGGCCTGCAATATTGGGTGCAGCCACATTCCGGATTACACAACTGCCATCGTCATGGCAGCCGACACACCATTTCCCCTTTCCTTCCTTGAGAGATCCGTCGGCTTCATAAATGGCTGAAAAAGCACCGGCTCCCCAGTTATTTCTGGCACCTATGGAAGGATCGTCCATGCCATCGTAGGCTCCATCCGGACTGTGACAGGGAATACACAGTGCATAATTCACATTGCCCGCATCGGGAGGTGTGGCAGTGTGACAACTTGAGCAGTCATTTTCCAACTGCGGCCCCCTGTCCAGGGTTAAATGAGCGCTATGGGCGGCATCCCCAGGACCGGCATATCCTTTTTCAGGGATTCCCCAGATACACAGCAGACAAAAAATACCGATACATATAACTTTCCCTGTCATCAATTTCTTTTTCCTGATCATAAGTCTTTCTCCTGCCGCACGTTCTTAGGTTCGGCTATAGCGGCTTCCCTGATAAGGTCTTAATCCTTAATTATTCTCATTATTTTTATTACTGGTCTTATCATCGCTGGTTGAAAGGTAGTGAAGACCATCCATATAAACACCTCCTGAGGTATTATCGCTGAGGATATTTTTTTTGGCATAATTATGGTCTTGACTCAGATACAGGCCATATTGGCCGTTTTTTATCATGGCGCATCCCTCAAGGCGGCATTTACCAAGAGAATAGAGACCATGAGAACCGTTTTGGTCGGCACTACAGTTGATTACGGTGCATGATTCAGCCTTCAGCCCATAGGACCCGTTTTGGTTAGCCGTGCAGTTGATTATGCTGCACTCCCTGGCCTCGATCCCCTGGGAGCCGTTACCATGGACTGTGCAGTTGGTTATGATGGAAAATTCAGCCTTAATCCCTACATCGCAGGAAGAAATAGTGATCTTCTCTACCTCGTGGTTGGCGCCGGTAAGATGGACACCATAATAAAATCCCTCTATCGTCCCATTCCTGACAGCGATATTGCTGTTACCAGAAGAGGACTGTATTCCGGCACTCGCCTGGGATTGCCCCCCGTCAGGGCCGGTAAGGCTGTGACCCTGTAAATCAAGAATGACATCATCGGCATTGATCTGAATACAGGGGGTTTCAGGAGTTGACACAATGAGATTACTCAGCAGTACATAATTTCCCGGTCGGTCGATACGGATGGGAAAGGTATCTGTCTGCTGAACCCCGATCGCCCCCTCCATTATGGAGGCAGACAGCGGGATAGCTACGATGAATAACCAAGATAAAGCCAAGATAACTGCATAAATTTCCCCTCTCCCTTTCATACGCTTACTCCTCCTTAACCTACAGATAATGAATGTGTGTGGATTACCATACTTTCGCATTTTTCAGTAATTGATTGAAATATAAGTGGCTCTGTATTGACTAAAAGAGCGAAAGCATAGTGGATGATAATACTTGGTTGTCTAAATTTTCCCCTGACCTTAAGCGGCCTTTACCGGGCACATCTAAAGAGAATAGAGCAAAAAATATACCGGTTAGGGAGCTTGATCTATGACGATACCAATGTCAGCCACGACAATATCTTCTTGTTAAAATATAATAGAATTCTAGTATAGTGAAAAAGTTAAGGAAACGCCTTACTGAGTTCATAGGAGGAGAGTGCTGTGAGAAATCATACACAAGGAGGTCCCGAGTTGAGAAGATATTCATACACCAGGTCCTCTGCATCTACCTGAATCGATGGTTTTTATCGGTGGGGAATTTTCATTATCTTTTATCAGTGTCGCGTTTGAACATGGACCTCACCGCCGAGGAACTCCTCCAACTTTATGTCATGAAGGCAGGATTTGGTACATCGAGGATGTGAGCAGCCGCAAAAGGGTGATAGTATTCAGCAGTCCTGTTTTTTATACACTATTTTGATTTCACCTCTTGTTATTTTTGTTATTTCGGTCATCAGAGAGGCTTATCAATCTCTATGATATCAGGTTTCCGCTTTAAAACAGCCAAAAAAGCTTCCACTACTTCCGGATCAAACTGTGTTCCGCAGCAGCGATGTAATTCCGATATGGCATACTCCAGTGTCTGAACCGGCCTGTAAGGCCGATTGGATAGCATAGCATCGATGGAATCTGCCACTGCCAGAATCCGTGAGGCTCTTGGGATCTTGTTTCCTCTGAGTCCATCCGGATACCCTCTGCCGTCCCAACGTTCATGGTGGTGCTCTACGATGGCCATTTCAGGCTGCAAGAGGCGAAGGTGCTTGAGCACCCTGGTGCCCAGAACCGGGTGCCGTTTAATTTCCTTGAACTCTTCGTCGGTAAGACCGCCCGGCTTATTGAGAATGGCATCGCTGATTCCTATTTTCCCGATGTCATGGATCGGTCCTGACTGTTTCACCTGGTCGATCTCCTCGTGTGAGAGGCCCATTTCTTCAGCAATTTCAACTGCATATTTCGTTACCTTTTGTGAATGGCGGTAGGTATAGGGATTCTTCAATTCGATCAATTCACATAAGGCCTGAATCATGTTAAGATATTCTTTTTTAAAAAATTCCTCTTCCACGGGCAAACAAATTGCGCCCGTAGGGTTTTCATTTCCGCTTTTTTCCCGCTCTGCAAGGATTTTTTCAAGGCGTTCATGTAACTGGCAAATATTGTACGGTTTCGCAATAAAATCGTTTGCGCCGAGCCGATAGGTTTCCACATTTCTTTCATAGGTGCCTACACCGGTAATGATGACTACCGGTAAATTCCTGTCCTGCTTTCGGATTTCCTGGAGGGTTTGAATTCCGTCGAGACCTCCCGGCATGTTAAGGTCCAGCAGCACAAGATCAGGATGATACACTGGTATTACCCTCAGGGCTTCCTCGCCGTTCAAGGCCGGCAGTACATCATACCGGCCCTTCAGAATGCCACTGAGTACTTCCCTGTCCTCCTCACGATCATCGACAATGAGGATAAGCGGGACCTTCCGATTATCCCTTTCCACGCTGGAATCTCCTTGTTCGGAAATGGAACGTTATTCTCTTCCACGATACTCCTCAAGACTCTCTTCCACGAAATTCCTCAAGACTCTCTGCCGGCTGCTCAAATCAGTTCCTTACTTTCGTCATGATGAGCGAGCAAAGCGCTGATCAACCTCTGTTGTTGATTCCATCCACTTTTTAATACGCTCTTGGCTTTCTTTCCCGATATCAACAAATTCCAGACCGACATCATACGGCAGGCTGCAACGGCCATACATTTCCCTCGTCCACATTACTTTTCCCAAAACTGGAATGGGCGAGGGATTATCCGGCAACTTAAGAAACAATTTCATGAATTGATTGGGAGCAATATATTTGTGGCAGGAAAGGCGAAGGCCGCTGGTACTGATATCACTGGCTCTCAGCATTCCGGTTTGAGGTATGCAGTAAACTTCAACCGAAGTAGCCAATTGCCTGTGTGCTTCTCTTTTTTCCGCAGGTAATCTCAGCACGAAGCAGGTCCCCTCATCACATCCAGCCACGACTTCGACACTCCCGCCATTGAGGGCAATAAAATGCTCGATAATCGACAATCCCAGCCCCAGTCTGTCCTCTTTCCCGCTCGTTACAAATGGTGTGAATAGACTATCCTTGATTTCTTCCGGGATTCCCTTTCCTGTGTCATGCACAGAAATCTTCACTGATTGACCTTCCTTTTCCGTCCGGATAGACAGCTTTTTCTTCGCCCTTCCCTCCATAGCATCGATGGCATTGTGGATTAGATTCACAAATACCCTGGTTAACTGTTCAGGCTCACCTGCGATGAGTATCTCGCCAGTATGATATTGACACTGTACATCTGTCGCATTTTCCTGAAGGCGCACAGAGCAAATCTCAAGGGCCTGATCCAGGAGCCGATGCAGAAAAAAAGACCTTGTCCTGACAGGGCGGGCATATACGAGCAGGTCTTTGATGATGGTTATTGCCCTTTCGATCTCTTTCCAGGCAATGGGGAAGAACCTGTCAGCCAGATCCGGTCCTACCACCTCCTTCCATCTTGAGTCCTGGGCTAAAAGCTGTAAAAATACATTGATATTATTCAGCGGGCTGTTTAAATCATGGGCCACCTGAAGAGCCATTTTCCCCCAATTCGCATAGATTCGCTCTTCTATTATCTTGGTGTAGGCTCCGATTTTATCAATGGCAAAGGCAACCTGCCCGGCTATTTCCTTCAGTGCCTTTACCTCCCCTATCGAGTAGTTGGTGCTGTTTTGCTTTTTGCCGATATTCAAAAGGCCGATGATCTCATCATCAGCCGATCTTAAGGCCAGGCAGAGCTGGGCACCAAGACTTTCTAATTCCTGAAGATCCTCTCCTTTGACCGGAAGGCCGCTTTTGGCAAGAACATATTTTTGCGTCAGGCAATGTTTATTGGTGGACATAAACCACTGGACGATCGCTCCTCCCGTATCGGGAATTTGATCTTCCGGGATATTCATGCCTCTTTGTGACTGAAGCACGAATTTTTTTTTCTTCGGGTCTCTCAAAAAGAGCGATACAGGGCATGATAAGAGCTGATGGACAGCCTCGGTGACAAAGTCAGCCAGGTTCCGTACATCAATGTGCTGGTGAATGCCCTTAACGATATCCGCTCTTCTCACGTCAGGTACCTTATAGAATCGAATATAACCGCATAGTGTTTTACCATCGTCCATCATCAGAATAGGGCAATTGCAAATGCTCTGTGCCATTTTACTGATCGTCATAGTTATCGGCCACTCCGGTCGAAAACTTTTTGGAAAGTTTACCGAGAGAATAGGGGAAATTACCAGCGCGTGTCCTGAATCGCCTGTTAAATCGCCTATCATGCCGGTCGCAGGTAGTATAATGGCAGAAGTGGTTATGCGATTGAAAAAAATGAGAGACGCGGCTGAAGTTGCCCGTATGATGAGCCGAAAAGATTTTCAGTATAACCTATGCTCTTGCTATAAGAGATAATTTCATCGATATAACGGTTATATCGGTAGAGCGAATATTTAGGTAGAGTGAATATATGTCTGCATAACGGCTATGTCTGCGTAACGATTATGTCCGCTCAGTGCACACGCATAACGGTTATATCTGCCTGACTTACGCAGAATAAAACAGGGACGGGCAACGTATAATCCATTCATTATGCTGTTGCCTTTTGCGAGGAGAAATAGAAAATTTGGTGGATCACAGAGAAAATGAGCTGAATTACCTGGAATACCCAGTTTTTTTGATCGATGATGACCCTGTAGTATTGGAATCCCTTCGGCTTTACCTTGAGGATACTTTCTGTCTGGAGACTGCCGATGATCCTGAAAAAGCTCTTGAGATGATCCGATCTAAAGAGTATGCAGTAATCATCTCTGACCAAAGAATGCCCAAAATGGAGGGTTCCGCCTTTTTAGCCGAAGCACGCCTGATTTCCCCGAACAGTGTCAGGATATTGATCACCGGGTATACGGATCTCGAGGCCGCTATTGAAGCTATCAATAAGGGTGAAATATACCGCTTCATTCCCAAGCAGGCATCCATCGAGGATAAGGAAATATTGGTTAAACAGGCTGTTGAGCTGTATTACATAAGAAAGGAAAGAGACCGGCTTCAGAAAGAAAACGAGCAGATGCTCAAAAGGCTTGCTGTACAGAAAAAACTTTCCGCTATCGGTCATTTTGGTCTCAGACTCAATGAATGGCTCTCATCGGTCATGGGAGCTTTGACCAAACAGGTTGGAGAAAAAAATATTGATGAAAACCTTACTCTCCAGCTCAGCCGGCTCAAATCTCTTATGCAGAGAATCGATGAGGTATACCGGCTTACGGATTTTGATATCCCCAGACTCCAGGCGCAAATGGAATTTGATGATCTCAACCAAGTGGTTCTTCTATCCATCGATTTTACCAGGGCCTTTATCAAAAGAGGACTTCGGCGGAATTGGCAGGGGATAAGAATTATTACCATCCTGGATAGTACACTTCCCAGGCTTCATATGGTCAAGAACGCCGTGCAAATCGCCATTGAGGAACTGCTGGTTAATGCCAAGCAGGCTATTGAGGAAAGCCGTCTGGATAAGGGCAATTTCTCTGAGGAAGGGATTATTCAGCTTAAGACATGGCACGAGACCCGCCTGGGGGAAAAGCGTATCTATCTTGAAATTACTGACAATGGATGCGGCATAGAACCAGACAACCTGCAGGATATTTTCAAGCCCCTCATGAGTTTCAGCAAGTATCCGGTTGCCCGCCCCGGCATCGGACTTAATATTGTTGAACAGGTAATGGCTTTTCATAACGGGCATGTCCACGGAGAAAGTACCCTTGATCACGGATCAAAATTCACGCTTGAATTTTGTGGATAACTTCCTGATTTTATTTCCTTCTTAAATTTTGACGCAAAAACAATATAATACGATAATAATATCACACAATAGAACTATTGGCCTGATTTTTGCATTATTAAGTAAATAATTTTAAGGCCATCATTTTTCATATGGGTAACCGGATTCTTTCGATAAAAAACTTTTCAGTAAAAAACCTTATGGATGAAGAGAAAAGAAAGCAGGACAGGAGAAAGCAGCAGGTGCCAATCACCTTCCGGGACCGGCGGCGGTTTGACCGCCGGATGCAGATGGATGAATTTCAGAAGCTGCTTTTCTCCGGCAGGAGAGTTCGCGATCCTGAAAAAGACCGCATGGTAATTACCGGCATCGGAGTAGTGGCACCGAACGGTACGGGTAAGGATCAGTTTTGGGAAAGCTTAACAAAAGGCGTATCTGGAATACGGCCTATCACGATGTTTGATACCGACAAATACAGCTCCAGGAAGGCAGGTGAAATCACGGATTTTAATGCTGCCCGTTTCCTGGGAAAAAAGGGTTTACGATCCCTCGATCGAAGTACTCAACTGGTAAATGTAGCTGCTCGTCTGGCCTTGGAGGATAGCGCATTAGAGGTTGGACAGGCCAATACGTATGATACCGGCGTTGTAGTGGGAACGACGATGGGGAGTGTCCACAGCATCAGTGAATTTGATAAGACCGCCCTGATTGACGGCCCATCGTACGTAAATCCGGCGCTTTTTCCCAATACCGTGATCAATTCACCCGCCAGTCAGGCTTCAATCATGTTTGATATCAGAGGGTTGAACGCCACGATTTCAAGCGGTTTTTGTTCAGCTCTCAATGCTGCTCTCTATGCCTGTGACTGTATACGGTTGAACCGGGTAAGCACCATCTTGACCGGTGCAGTGGAAGAGCTCTGCCAGCAGACATTTTTGGGCTTTTATAAAAATGGATGCCTGTCAGCTTCAAATCCTCAACAGGGGAGAGTGGAGCAATCCATGCCCTTTGATAAGAGGAGAAACGGGCTGATCTTAGGAGAAGGAGCAGGGTTTTTGGTCTTCGAGGACCTCCGGCATGCCCGGGAGAGAGGTGCGAAGGTGTATGGAGAGATAGCCGGTTTTGGAAGCGCTTTTGACCCATCCCAAAATTCGAGCATTTATCACCCCCATGTGGATGGCGCAGTGAAGGCCATGCAGCGTGCTTTGAAAGATTCCCATGTAAGTGCACAAGACATAGATCTTATCTGTGCCAGTGCAAATTCCACTCTCCTGGGTGACTGGCTGGAAACACAGGCCATCAAGGAAGTCTTTGGCGAGAGAGCCCTGACACTGCCCATAACCGCTGTTAAATCCATGCTTGGGGAAGGCTACAGCGTAACAGGCAGTTTTCAGATAATGGCCGGCCTTTTAGCTATCAACAAGGGGATTATCCCGCCAACGATCAATTACCAGGAGAAAGATACGGCCTGCGACCTGGACTATGTTCCTCGGCAATGCAGAAAAGCCAGGGTCAGCAGGGTAATGATCAATTCCTTTAGTCCAAACGGCAATTATATTTCACTTATCATTTCATCTGAGGAAAGTATCAACAAGAGGAAGGAAACGCTTTATGAGCAGGAAAAATGTGGAAAATCTTGAGCAGGAGATCCGGACCATGATCGCTGAAATAGCGGAAAGGGATGAAGAAGAAATTGGAAGTGACATCGACTTTGTAAAGGATCTCGGCTTTGATTCCATGACGGCGCTGGAAATTCTGGCCAAATTGGAAAAAAAATACAGGATCAGAATCACTGAAAAAGAATTGACTAAATTAAATAATTTACAGCAGACGGTAGATTTGGTAAAAAATTTGCTCTCCTCTAAGGAGTAAACTCTCAAGATGGTGCTTAACTTCGAGGAAATAAAAAAGCTTTTGCCCCAGCGGTTTCCTTTTCTCATGCTGGACAAGGTCATAGAGTACGAGCCGGAGAAAAAGATCACCGGCATCAAGAATATTTCCGGTAATGAAGTGTTTTTTCAGGGACATTTTCCTGAAGAAGCAGTGATGCCGGGAGCTTTGATTTTAGAAGCTATGGCCCAGGCTTCGATTGTGTTTTTTAAACTATCATATGCGCATCTTCAACAAAGCCAGCCTTCGTTTTTATTTGGAGGAGTAAGAGCCAGATTTTTAAAGCCGGTAGTTCCGGGCGATGTCCTGATCATCGAAATGACTCCGGTAAAGATCATACGTACCGGAGGAATAATGGACGGCAAGGTAACGGTTGATGGCGTAGTAGTTACTCAAGCGCAATTGATCTTTAGCGCTAAAGG
>JBFMGO010000104.1:0-21581 GCA_040752695.1 bacterium | reverse complement strand
GGCGAGAGTTTTTGCATACCCCGAATAACCGTTTCCGTTCCCATAGCGCCATATCCCTCCTGTAATCCGTATAAATCCGTATAAATCCATATCAATTTGTATTAATCTGTATAAATTTGTATGGATTTGTATAATCCGTAATTCGTAATACATAAGGGAAGGAGTAATTCAAAATGAATGTTCCGCTCTTAGATATAAAAGCGCAGCTTGCCCCTCTCAGAGACGATATCCTGAAAGCCATCACCGAGGTCGTGGATTCAACCCAATATATCATGGGTCCCAAGGTTGCGGAACTCGAGGAGCGCATCGCTGCCTACTGCAATGCCAAACACGCCGTAGGCGTCACTTCAGGAACCGACGCTCTGCTCATATCCTTAATGGCCCTCGGCGTCGGGCCGGGAGATGTGGTAATCACGACGCCCTATTCCTTTTTCGCTACAGCCGGAGTCATCGCCAGGCTGCATGCCCAGCCTGTCTTCGTTGATATCGATCCTGTGACCTATAACCTCGATCCTGCCCTTTTGAGGGAGGCTCTGGAAAAAGGCGTGACAGGTGATATTTCAAAGAGAAAATTTTCCGTCTCCAGGGTTAAGGCCATTATCCCTGTTCACCTCTACGGACAATGCGCCGACATGAGTGGAATACTGGACGTGGCTGCAAAGTACAACGTTCCGGTGATCGAGGATGCTGCCCAGGCCATAGGCGCGGAATACCCCATGCCCGACGGGACCGTCCGTAAGGCAGGCACCATGGCTGCGATGGGCTGCTTCTCCTTCTTCCCCAGCAAGAACCTTGGCTGCATGGGCGATGGGGGAATGGTGGTCACGCAGGATGACGCTTTGGCCGACAAGCTTCGCATCCTTCGCGTACACGGCGGAAAGCCCAAATACTACCACAAGATCATAGGCGGAAATTTCCGGCTCGATCCGATGCAGGCTGCCATCCTTTTAGTCAAACTCCCTTACCTGAACCAATGGCATAAGGCCAGACAAAAGAATGCTGACCATTACGACGGGTTGATGCAAGAGGCAGGGATGCTGACGGATGGCCTTGTTACAACACCAAAGCGTGTTTATAAGGCAGGAACCGGCAGCACAGACACAAGCACTAAAAGCCCTCGACATGCTGGCCTTGAATACGACCATATCTTCAATCAATACGTTATCCGGGTGAACGATCGCGATAAACTGCGGGCCTTCCTGAAGGATAAAGGCATCGGCACCGAAGTCTACTACCCTGTCCCCTTCCACCTCCAGGAATGCTTCTTTGATCTGGCTTACAGGGAAGGCGATTTCCCTGAGTCGGAGTCTGCGGCAAAACATACCGTGGCCCTGCCCATCTACCCCGAACTAAGCAAAGAGCAGCAGGCATATGTCGTGGAATGTGTGGCTCATTTCTGTGACAGGTAGCTTTTTACAGTCTTCAGGAATTTCCTGAAAAATTTGTACAGGGCGTTAATTTAATGACACGACGATGTTTACTATTGGCTAGTCATTTGGGTGTACTTGGAGGCCTTCGCTCGGCTATTATTGCAATTAGACAAGCACTGATTGGGCTTGGGTGGGAAGTTACTGTAGCCAGCTATGAGCCAACTGGTACTCCAACGATTCCTGATGGGTACCTGATTCCACATCATTTCCATGTCTGGACAGCTCATGCAGTCAAGCGCTTACAGAAATCGATTATCGAGAATCTTTGTAAATTAGGTGCTGATGGCTCTTATGACATAGTATGGTCTAGAGATGCCGTGGGAGCTTGGGCAGCAACGGAAGCTTGGCCAAAAACCCCTGTGATTTTTCACCCTGCCTGTGTGATTGAACATATTTATCTGGATAATCTCAAAGCTTTACCTTGGTGGAAGCCCAAGGTAGCTGCGCAGCGGTGGTTAATTTTCCCATCATTACTAGCTAGATTGAGTAAAATTGAGGGAGAGGCTTTAACAAGAAGCTTGAAAGTCGTATGCTTTAGTCAATCACTCGCTGATCAATTAAGAGAAGTCCATACCAGGAGGAATTTTTCGGTAGCAGTGATTCCTCCTGGTGTGGATACGGGCCGTTACCATCCTGATGATCACACACGGGCTACCATCCGTACCAATCTTAGACTGGGCAGTGAGCAAGTTGTTTTGATCAGTGTAGGCCGTATGGTTCCGGAAAAAAATTTATCTCTCGTAGCTGAAGCTATAGCTGGACTCGATGAGAAGCCATTTTGGATTGTAGTCGGTGGAGGAGCACAGGAGGCATTGATCCGTCGGGAGATATACCGATGGATAGCCCCTGAATTAGTATGTTTTACAGGTACAACTGAGTCTCCGGAGCGCTACATGGCAGCTTCTGATGCGTTGATCTTAGCTTCCTTTCGTGAATCGTTGGGGCAAGTGCTTATTGAGGCAGCAGCCTGCGGGCTTTGGTTAATGGCACCGGACAGTCGCTTGCCCGGAGTACAGACTGCATCTCGAGAAGTGCTTGAGGGACTCTCGGCCTTTTACTGGCCTTCGGCAGATGCTGAGGGTTGCAGTAAAGCGCTCAAGGCTTTCCTGGACCTCAGGCCGAATGAGCGAAAGGGAGGAGGAGTCCATAATGCAACTCAGTCACACATTAGATTCAATTGGGAGCAGCATGTTAGGCAAGTTATAGGGCTGCTTAGGGAGAAATGATGAGTGCTCGGAAGTTTCGAATCCTGATCCTCACTCCTGGGCTTGACGGCGGCGGGTGTGAACGTATGACCAGAAGTCTGGCCAAGGGGCTGGCAGGAGAATTTGATGTCTCGTTGATGTGCTTGTATGAGCAACCTCAAGAATTATTGAGATTTTGCTCTAACGAAGGTTACAATCTGCTTCCTCCATTAGGTAAACGAGTAGGCAGAGGTTTGCTGGCAGTAGTTGCAAATCTTCGGTCTTTATTGAAAGAGGAGCGGTTTGACTTAGTGCACTCAAATAACTTATTAGTGGACATGGTGCTCAGACTCGCCACTATCGGACGGCCTATGCCAGTTGTAAAGACTTTGCATGATCCATTACCCTGGAATTGGTCATGGGACCATAAAAAAATCGTCGGGCGCGTTTTGGAAACTATTCCTCTTCAACGTAGGTTTCATTTCGTTGCTATATCGAGGACAGTTGCCCAGTTTTGGGCGGATTTTTTGCATTGGCATTTAGATCGAATTTTCGTGATCTATAATGGGATTGAAGTTGCATATTTGCAGCCGCCAGCAGGCACACAAAGAGATTACAACTCTATTGTTAGTGTTGGCAGGCTGGTACCGGAAAGAGCGTTTGGTGTGTTATTGGAAGCTGTGGCTCTTCTGGCTAGCGGGACGGTATCTATGCTCAGGATTGTGGGCGATGGGATCGAGAGGGCTAAGCTGGAAAGTAAGAGTCTGGCCTTAGGGATCAAGTCGATAGTGAATTTCCCCGGCTGGCTGTCAGATGCGCGACCAGCTCTTTGGTCATCTGGTATATATGTTGACACTTATCCCTGGGAGGGATTTGGACTGGCCTTGCTTGAAGCTATGGCTGCCGGGTGTGCAGTAATCGTGCCCCATGGGACAGGCGCACAAGAGTTAGTTGAGGATGGCGTTAGCGGCATAGTAGTTCCCCCTTGTGATCCACACGCATTAGCTGATGTATTGACTGATCTTCTGCGCAATCCCGGGAAAGTAAAGGCTATGGGTGCTCATGCTATTGAGAGGGCTCGACAATTTGACCTTTCCAAGATGGTTAAAGGCTACGCTAACTTATACCGACAGATTTTGTCCGGAGCGTCATGATTACAGAGGAAGAGTTGTATTATAATCAACGTTATTTGCGGTGGTTATGGATTCATTAGTCGAAAACTCATCGATATACCTGTCTAAGCCCTGTAGGGAAATGCGCCGCCCTCGGATGGGTCCCGTGATGGGATTTGCATTGGTTTGTTTTGTAATATTAATTCCTACTTCGCCATTTTTCAAAGTGGCTGGCTTAAAGTTGAAGATTGATGAGATCGCCTTCATTCTTTTTTCCCCCTATTTATTTTTGAAAGCTACAAAGATGAAGAGGTCAATTGATTCTCGCCCGCTAAGATGGTTGGGACTGTTGACTTTTTGGTTTGTCTTTAGAGCATCGTTGAATCTAGCTTATGGTAATACTTTCCGTGACTTGAATCCTGCTTTAGTTATCTTGCTTATAAATTTTGGTGTAGTATTCTTGGCGAACTATCTGAACCAAAAGCCTGATGCATGGCATTATGTATATATTGGCCTCTTGGGGGGGCTGATTTTAGTGATTATGATCTGTGCTTGTCAACTATTCGGAAGCAAGGCTTTTGATTTATGGCTTATGGAAAATTATACTAATGAGTATATATCATGGAGCAAGTTCAGTGCTTGGGGACGGGTAAGCGGTCCTTTCGAGAATGAATCTAATTATCTCGCTGCGTATTTGGCTGTTGTAATTGCTTACCTGGGGGGAAAGTGGCTCATCAAACCAGATAACCGGAAATTGAATATTACCGTCTTGCTTCTTTGTGCCATGACCCTTCTTGTTATTACCTCTGGCCGTACAGCACAGCTTGCCTTGGTCCTCGGTTTGCTGGCCTTGGTTTTTTTGTCTAGGCAGCCTTTCAAACTTTTTATCCCTGCTTTTGCAGTCATTTTGGCTTTATGGATAACTAAAGAAATGGGATATTATAATTTTTTGCTAAAAAGATGGAGTCTTCTTAGTATTGGCCTCCAGGAGGAAAGTATTGCAAATCGACTAATCCGATGGTCTGAAGCCTTAACGTATTTACAGTCATCGTGGGTAAGAATATTTTTTGGAATGGGCACCCGTGTTGATTACAATAACTCATCCCTAATCATGGATAGTGCTTATATAGATATGTATTGGTCATATGGACTTGTTGGTTTGTTTTTATTTTTAGGGTGTACAATTAGCATATGGCGTCGTGTAGAAAAGACAAGGGAAGTCGAATCTAAGTTATCATTTATAACAATGGCTATCGTATTTTTGCTTTGCGGTATTACAGCACCTTATTTGTTATCCAGACGTATATATCCTTTGATTTTACTTTTGTATTTTATGACCATAGGAAAAAGAAATGAAAAACGAATGCGAAATACTTTCCCTCAATGATCAGTTAATCATTTGAAGACATTCCCGATATTTCCATGAAAAGCAGTACTGTCAATATAAGAGAAAAAATCCGTAGCGGCGGCATCTGGACTGTTTCGATTGCAACGTCTGGACTTGTATTGTGCTTTGCCCGCAATTGGTTTTTAGGGCGTATGGATACTGACGGATCCGTACTTGGTGTCTATGCACTGGTACTTATTTTTATTAGTTTCATAACAACCTTCGTTTTGTATGGTGGTGCGCCAGTTTTATCATATTATCTGCCGAAAATTAAAGATTCTGAAAAGCAAGGTTCTTTTGTAATGGGTTATTTTTATATTATTTTAGCAATGATGATAATATGGATATATTTCCTTTTCCGTTATCCTCACTTTTTTGAGTTATTATTTCATAGAAAATTAGACACCCCATTAACCTACCTATTACTTTTGATAACACCAGTTGTAACTTTGAACTATGCAGCTAATTATATCCTGACAGGATTGTTAGCATATCGTGCTTCAGCTATCGTCCAACGGATACAGTTAATATTCATTGCTCCTCTCGCTATGGTTTTCTTTTTTGTGGCACCCCAGTTGTTGCGTAGACATCCCCTTGCCATTCTTGGTTCAGGGGTTTTTTTTTCCAATATGTTAGGCATTATTATAGGAATAGTGATTTCGCGAAAAGAGTTGACATTACGCTTACGGCCATGGCTTCCTAGAGGTTTCTGGAGCTACAGTTTCTATATCCATATGAACACTATACTCACCTTTGCATATGAAACAGTCGATCAACTCTTTATCGCTGGAGCATGTGATGTTTCCCGGCTGGGAGTGTATTTCCAACTGCTAACTTTGGCACAACTCGTTCGTTTTTTACCCCAAGAGATTGGTAGATTGATGGTTAGTAGTTTCAGCTACTTGATGGCTAATGACCGGGAAGATGTAGTTCAACTGCTTTACCATAAAATGTGTAAGATATCGATCTTAGTAACCGCTATACCAGTACTGATTTTTATATTCCTGTCTCGTGAAGTTACTGCTATATTTGGCCCTGCCTTTGCCAATCATCATCGGGATCTTATCTGGTTGAGTGCGATTTTAAACATAGGTGCTTTGGGAAATATCAATTCGATGCTGATCCTGGCAAAACAAGAAACGAAATACTTTTTTTTCAATAGCATTACCTTAATAGGGATACAAATTGTCTTGAGCTTTCTTTTAATCAGGAATCTGGGTGTCTTTGGGATAATTTTAGCAAAGGGGGCTGGCATCTTATCAGCACAGATCGGCCTGTTTTCAATTATATATTTCAGGCTTCCTGGTCGGAGAAAACCGGATCGAGAGTATTGGATAAGCCAAATATTAGTGACAATAGCCTTGCTTTTTATCTGTCAGGTGAGCGATTTGGCACTCATGTCGCGTTTGGCAGTTTTGTCTGTCATGATAATAAGCTTGGTTGTAGGAGTTGGTTTATATCCACAAGAAATTTTACAGATGTTGAGACAGCGCACCTTAGAAAGCAGACCTATAGGATGAAACGTACGGTTTTTATCAAGAAAGTGTTGGTATGAGGGCCTCGGATAATGGGTAATCTAATAGTGGAGGCGCTGAAAGAAATCGGTTATCATACCATAGAAATTTTTGCAGGATTGTGGCCAGACTATTATCTGGGGAACCGGTTGCGAGGACTTCTTTATCGCCCATTCCTGAAGCGATGTGGCCAAGGTTTACAAATATCTATACATGCAAAGCTGGCGACACCGTGCCGGATTGAATTCGGCAAGGATGTATACATTGGTTTCGGGTGCTGGCTTAATGGATTAGGGGGTGGAATAATCTTTGACGATGAGGTTATGCTGGGACCCTATGTAACAATGGTAGCAGGAGAACACCTTTGTGAAGGGGGAAGTTTTCGGTTTGCTAAAAAGTGTAAATCCGGACTAATAAGGATTGGGAAAGGAACATGGATCGCTGCCCATGCTACAATTACGTCTGGTGTGTCTATTGGCAAAGGTTGCCTGGTGGCAGCGAACGCTGTTGTCACAAAAGATGTCCCAGATGGGGCTATAGTTGGTGGTGTCCCAGCAAAAATTATTGGTTGGGTAGAAAAAGATAGGTAAGTGAGAAAACACCCTTAAGGTAAAGATGTTTTTATTAAAGGTATTTATCAAAGACAGAAAAATTGACCAAAATTAATTAGAGCATTTTCAGTAAGTTAAATGGAAAATGTAAAATGTGGGTTGAAGTCGATTGCTTTTCTATAATTATTTAATAACCGGCGATGCGTTCGCGTATAGATGTAAATATACTAATTGGAATGGAGGCGTCATGATAACAAAAATGAAAGATTTATATTGGGCTTCGCCTGAGATTGCTAAGGACATGATAGGGTGGTGTTTAAGGTTGTTACCTAATGATCCTATAGCGAAGCCAACGCCTGCCCAAAAAGATTATCATTCTAAGCTCTTAGCCTCTGAGTGGTTGCCAGCGGATCAGTTAAAACAAATACAGTTGGATAAATTGAGCAAAATGATTAGACATGCTTATGAGCATACTCGATATTACCGCAGTGTTTTCGAAGAGCGGAAACTCAAGCCAAGCGATATCAAGACAATAGAAGATTTGCAGAAGTTGCCAATTTTAACTAAGGAAATAATACGTTCACGTTTAGATGACTTCATATGCGACACGGTAACCGATCGGTCTCAACTTGAAGTCATACTTACAGGTGGTTCTACTGGTACTCCGATGCGATTCTTTTTTGATAAACACATGCTTGGGGTTAGAAATGCCCATTGGTGGCGGTGGTCAGATTTTGCGGGGATCAAGCTATTTGAGGACAAAATGATTTATTGTGGTGGCGCACCAAAACGGTGGGTAAATGCCCCGGAAAATACCCGGGGATGTCTATCATTAACGAGAAATCGTCTCAGTATCTCATCAGCCAATATGAGTGATAAGGTATTGGACTGGTACATCGAAGATATATCCAAATTTAAAGGGGATTATATCCGAGGCTATGCATCGGGTGTTTATCTTTTAGCAAGGAGACTAGTAGAAAGAGGGATTACAATTCCCCTTAAAGCAATATTGACTTCATCTGATACCCTCTTTCCTCAATATCGAGCTACAATAGAAAAAGCGTTTCGTTGTCAAGTGTTTAATCACTATGGACAAAACGAGGATAGTTTAACTGCAAATGAATGCAGTAAGGGCGATGGATTTCACATTAATGTAGAAAGCTGCGTCGTAGAGTCTGTTGATAATGATGGTTTATCTGTAACAGGTCGAGAAGGTAGATTGCTCAGTACCCATCTAGAAAATTTTGTAATGCCTCTCATTAGATACGCAGTCGGTGACGTCGGTATAGTGAGCGAGTTCGGCCCAAAATGCAATTGTGGCCGAAGCCATCAGAAACTCCTTTCTCTTACGGGACGGGACGATGATATCATCGTAACGCCTGAAGGATTTAGGGTTGGGTGTGGCTCCATGAACCAACCAATGAAGACTATGTATGATAGTATTAAGTCTGCCCAATATATTCAGGAAGATATAGGGCTATTGCATGTTAAGGTTATACCTACCGAGAGATGGGATAATTCAATCCATTATCCTGAGCTTGAACACAACATAAGAAAGCATGTTGGTAAGGAGATCAAGATTGAAATTGAACTTGTCGACGATATACCTCGCCGGCCGAATGGTAAATATCAATTCATTGTCTCAAAGATTCCTCAGAATGCAACATGTCAAAGACAGTAGAATACCTTACATTTTAAGTTCATCACACGAGTGGGGGTATGATGGCCTTAACTGATTATCATAACATCCGATGGAATCTGAAATATATAGCAAAGCAAACGATATTACGTTCACCTTACGTGAGGCACTGTTCACAGACAGTTTACCAATGTCTGCTGGGATGTCTGCGTTTCTGGCAAGCAACATCTTCACAAATTTGGCGTGATAGGGCCGATCAGCTTTGTCATTTATTGCAGGATATCCAGAGGCGAGATGGAGGGTTTGATATCGGTTATGACTTTAATTTTGGCTTGAGACACCGCAAAGGCCAATCCACATCGCCTGAACTTGTGGGGTTGTTAGCATTATCAGAATATGGGCGGCTTTTTCCTATTGAATCGGTTCTTAGCGCTGCTGAAGCGGCCACCAAGTGGATTCAACACTTCGCTCGTCCTCTGGGGCAAGAGGACTGGATAATCCCTTATAGTCCATATACTACATCAGAACTCATGGTTTATAATGGCATCTCATTTGCTGTGGGAGGCTTAGGTCGTTATTTAGGTTGTATTGCAAACACTCCGGACCTTTACCAGATATATCATGGTATGGTTACATATATGGATAAGGTTATGGCAACAGATCCATCTCTACCAGGGCGTTTCTGGTATTATAATGACCAATCCCGATGCGACTTAGATGAAACTAAGCGAAGGAAGATAGATTATTATCACCAGATGCAGCAGGTGGAGATGCATAGTCTGGCCCACCAGGTTTGCCCCGTCAGTGTCCAACAACGGATTATTCGTGATGCAGCGGATCACATCGTAGCACTTCATGAGCGGGATGGTGTTGTTCCCTATACCAACTCACCAGAATTCTTTCAGGGCAATATCCATGTATGGGGCTTATGTTCTTGTTCATCTGGGTTACTAGAAGCAGCGATGGTCATTCCCGAACGCAAAGAGATGTACCATCGTGTAGCAAGAGAAATAATCGATTGGATAATTAAGTATTCATGGAACGGCCGCTGGTTTACGCCGGTACTCACCCCAGAAGGTAAACCAATAAGTAATAATTACATGATTCGCAGTGATGCATGGGTATTTAACTCTCTGGCGGCAGGTATCAAGCATTTACAGTTAAAACAATACGAAGATATAGCTGAAATATGTTTCACTAGAATGATTGCGGCTAAATTTTCCGGACCTGAGACACATGCTTTAAGCTGGCGAGTGTTCGTTCTTACAAAAATAGCTAAAAAGGTTATGCCGAAAAAAACAAAGATCAGTAATGTTAAATGAGCCAGCATAATGTTAACGCTACTGAAGACTATTGTTTTCAGGTAAAAACATCTTCTCTTCCCCAAGCCCTCCTAAGTTCAGGCAAGTATTTGAACAAATCGCAAGTCATCCTTTCTAGATAAGATTTCGCTCATAACAATCAGCTAAACGAATGTTAAAGGGGATTTTACTAAAATGCAAATCCTTTATGTAGTTCCATGGTTGTTTTATCCTCCCTTAAACACAGCTTCAGAATACCACTGTGAGCTGATTAGTGCATTAGCACAAAGAGGACATAAGGTTTTTGTTGTTTGCTTTACGAATAGTGGTAATGGACTGTCAGCCTTGCAATCAAAACGCATTATTATCCACGATCTTCCTGGTTCATTGGTCCAATTAAAGTCGTTTGATACGACATTTCGTTCTATTCGGAAAAGAGCCCCTTTTGCGATCGCCAAGTATGGCATCCCACAGCTAAGGGATAAGATTTTACAGATTCTTTCTTCTTCAGAGCCTCCAGAAGTTGCTTTCTTAGCACATATACAAGTTGCACAATATGCAAAGATGATTGAACGGCTAGGTATACCAGTTTTGCTACACCTTCACGATATTGAGGCGCAGAAGCTCCAATTGCTCGTTAAAACCAGTCATTCATGGTTCATAAAGCTGGGCGCATGGATTGAATCAAAACGCATGCAAGCTTATGAATTTCGTACTATACGGCAAACAAAGACAGTTTGTTTATCGGAACATGACCGAGGACTTGTACGTTGTCATCAGCCTGAGTGCGAAGTTGGCATTGTGCCACTTGCGATTAATCTAAAACAGTACCCATTTAACATATTACCTGGAGATGGCAATGAACCGATTGTATTCATAGGCCCTGCTGACTATTATAAAAACGCCGCCGGAGTAAGATGGTTCCTCGACAGGGTATATCCGCATGTGTTGTCCCTTTGGCCGCAGGCACGATTCCGTGTTGTTAATGTTAATCCAAACTCTCCTTTGGAACAATATATTAAAAAGTCGCCCCGTACAGAAACGGTGGATTTTATAAAAGATGTTCGGGAGGAGCTACAAAAAGCATCGGTAGCTATTGCACCGATGGTGATTGCTAGCGGCGTTTCTGGCAGAGTGATAACCCAGCTAGCGCTTGGGATCCCGACAGTTGCCACCGCTCTTGCCTGCCAGGGGCTTGATGTCCAACATGGTAAACACCTGTGGATCGCAGATGATCCGGTCGAATTTGCACGAGGTGTAGTTTCTATCGCAAAAGGAGATCCTGGGCAGAGAGCTGAGATGCTAGCCAATGGCCGCCGCTATATTGAGCAGAAGCATGATATTAATCAAGTCGCGATATTGCTGGAACAAAGATTGAAACAAATGCATAAAGGCTCAGAAAAATAATTTAGGTACTCTTATCCCTTTTCTTATCGTGAAGTATCCAGCTAACATATGTAACTATCTTAATCTGAAGTATATCCTACCAATATAAAAGTCGAAAGAATATGCAAGAAACAATATTGAATACGTTACAAATCGTTGGAGATTCGAAATATGGTGGTGCCACTTACTTAATCATTCAGTGGTGTAAGTACTTGTTAGATCAAAGATGCCAGGTTGAAGTATTGAGCACGGATGCTGTCACAATCCGTGAAATTCGAAAGATAAAGGGAGTACGAATACGCGAAGATATTTATATTCCCCGAGACATTAAACCAATGACAGATGGAAAAGCCTTTATCAAATTAATGAGGCTTTTTCGCCATGCATCTTACGATGTAGTCCATACCTATACAGCAACTCCCGGCTTTCTCGGCAGAATCGCTGCACGTATGAGCGGAGTTCCAGTGATACTCAACCATCAGGCAGGGTGGACGGTGAACGACTACTCTACCCTTGGGGAGCGGCTGTTTTATACACCCTTGGAATATTTAGCCACTCTAGCCTCCACAAAGGCGATTTGTGTCAGCCACGCCGTCAACAGTCAGGCACATAAGCTTCGTATTGCCCCTCAAAGCAAATTAGTGACCATTTGTAACGGAATCGAACCACAGCCATTCATGAAAACGGGTAATACTGCTGTTGAGAGAGAGGCATTATGCAAAAGATTAAAGATATCCACTGATCATGTGATAATCGGTAATACAGGCCGTTTATCTGCGCAAAAAGACAACGAAACATTGATTCGTGCTATGGCGGTTTTAAAGACAATTTTAAAGGACAGGCGATTTACTCTAGTACTTGTTGGCGATGGTCCAGACCGCCTGAAATTGGCAACCCTTGTTCAGTCTTTGAAACTGACCGATCAGGTCCGTTTCCTCGGTTTCTGTCAGGATATCCCCTCCTTGTTAGCAGGGCTCGATATTTTCGTTAATCCTTCCTTATGGGAAGGTCTGTCCATCTCATTGCTTGAAGCTATGGCTTCCGCCAGGCCGATTGTCACTACTTCCATTCCAGCCAATGCAGAACTTATTGAACATCAGGTAACGGGTTTAACAATTCCACCGAAGTCACCGGAACATATCGCTCAGGCCATCAATCGCTTTGTGCAGGACCCTGAGTTTGCTCAAAAGTGTGCGAGAGCTGCGAGACAACGTGTTGTAGAGCGCTATACGATTGATCGGATGTTTCGTGAAACGTGGGATTTGTATATAAACCTATTGAAAAACAAAAATATAAAATTAGAAACTAGAAATTCAGTAAGAGATTGTGCCCATTCTGTCCAATGAGTGAATATTCTTATCCAAAATTAAGTGAGGCTATTAAGTCGGTTTTATTGAACGATTTACCACAAGTTGTTGATATTCATATCAAAAGCTTTCCGAATTTTTTCCTTACCTTCCTGGGAAAAGATTTTTTGTTATTGCTTTATAAAGGTATTTGTAATGAGCCTGACGGCATCATTTTAGGCGCCTTTTTAGACGATCAAATTGAAGGGTTTATAGCTGGAGTGACTAATCAATGTGGTTTCTATAAGCGTCTTATTAAAAGACAAAAATGGGCGTTTGCCTTTGCATCGCTCAAGGCACTGCTGAGGTGCCCTCGTATTGCTCCCAGGTTGTTAAGGGCACTAAGGAAGCCATCAGAAGCACAGCAAGCATCAGCGGAAGCTTGTCTCATGTCTATTGCTGTGCGACCCGAATATGAGGGCAAGGGGATTGGAAGGCAGTTAGTGGAAGCTTTTAACCAGGAATTGATTAACCGAGGTATCAGTTCCGTATGCCTAACAACTGATAAAAACCATAATGATCGTGTTAATCAATTTTATCAGAAGTTAGGATTTTGCCTTAGTCGATCTTACGTAACGCCTGAAGGGCGCGCTATGAATGAGTATCTTATCCACCCTGGCAGGAATAAAACAGAAAGTTGACAATAGAAAGAGACCCAATGTAGCAGTGGATATTGAGTAATAACTTTTTGACAGTATGTTCACTATTACCTGAATCAGTGATGTGGAATTGGTAAAAATTAAAACTCGGAGCAGGTCGCTTAGGACAAATGATGATCGACTGGTAAGAAACGCCTATCAAGAAATAAGACAGTCATTCAAGACAAGGAATACTCAAGGGAGCGATATTGGCTTATATATTTATGTCTTAAGAACACCAAGAAGGATTACACATAAAAGAGGATTACACAAAATGTTAGAAGTCAAAGAAAAATCAACAGGGACAGTTGGTTTCCTGCCTTTCTTCGTGCCGGACATCGGCGAGGAGGAAGTCGCGGAAGTAGTTGATTCTCTGCGGTCAGGCTGGATCACTACCGGGCCTAAGACCAAACTTTTTGAGCGGAATTTTGCAGAGTTTCTTGGCAATGGTGTGGAAGCGATTGCAGTCAATTCAGGAACTGCGGGTTTACACCTGGGGTTGGAGGCTCTTGGCATCGGTGCTGGGGATGAAGTTATCACGACGCCATACACCTTTACCGCCACTGCCGAGGTTATCCGGTATTTAGGGGCCAGGCCGGTTTTTGTCGATATAGATCCGGCCACTTTCAATATTGACCCCTCGAAGATTGAAGCAGCCATTACGCCACGCACCAGGGCAATTATTCCGGTGCACTTTGCAGGGCTTGCCTGCGATATGGACGCTATTGTTGATATAGCGAGGCACCACGGGCTGGCTGTAGTGGAAGATGCTGCTCACGCGCTACCGACAACCTATAACGGCAAGCTGGTGGGGACGCTGGAAAGTGACGCAACCATATACAGCTTTTACGCAAATAAAACCCTGGCCACGGGCGAAGGCGGAATGGTCGTGACCTGCAACCGCAAGATTGCAGACCGGTGCAAGGTGATGCGGCTGCACGGGATCAGCCGCGATGCCTTTGACCGGTATTCTTCGACCAAGCCAGCCTGGTATTATGAAGTGATTGCCCCTGGGTTTAAATATAACATGACGGACCTTGCGGCCTCCCTGGGAATTCATCAATTAAAGAAGGTTTGGAACTTCCAGGAGAAGAGAATGCGAATAGTTGAGCAATATGATGCGGAACTGGCTGGTTTGCCTTTGCAGCTTCCGCCCCATCCTCGCCGTGGAGATTTGCATGCCTGGCACATTTATGTCATTCGGCTGGATGAATCGGTAAGGATCAGTCGTAAGGAATTCATCGAACAAATGGCGGTAAGGGGCATAGGGTGCAGCGTTCATTTTATTCCGCTTCATTTGCACCCTTATTGGAGTAATACCTATAATCTGGAACCGATGGACTTCCCTCACGCTTTTCTCGCGTATCAAAAGGCAGTGAGCCTGCCGCTTTTCACCAGAATGACTGATGAAGATCAGGCGCGGGTCGTCGAGGCGGTAAGGGAATTATTACGGTAAGAGAACGATAAGAGAACAGAAAGAGAACAGTAATCGTGATTGCCAAGCGCATTTTTGACCTGGTTTTTTCATCGATCGGGTTACTCATTTTGCTGCCGGTATTTCTGATACTGGCGGTTTTGATCAAATTCGATTCAAGAGGGCCTGTTTTCTTCCGCCAGGAGCGGGTGGGCCGTTTTGGCCAGGTTTTCAGAATCCATAAATTCCGGACCATGACGGTACAAACCGGCCAAGGCGGGCCGCTGATTACTACCAGCGGTGACAGCCGCATCACCAGGGTTGGCCGAATCCTGCGCACATATAAATTAGATGAGCTTCCTCAACTCATCGATGTGGTCATGGGGAATATGAGCCTGGTAGGCCCAAGGCCGGAAGTTCCCCGGTATGTAAGGTATTATCCTGAAGAGATAAGAGAAGCCGTCCTGTCAGTTCCCCCGGGAATTACCGATTTTGCCGCCATCGAGTTTAAGGACGAAAACGATATGCTGAATTTATCTGAAGATCCTGAGCAGGAATACATAAAAAAAATCCTTCCTGTAAAACTTGCCTATTATCAAAAATACATACGTGAACGGTCACTATGGCTCGATTTTGTACTGATTCTCAGGACCATTGAATCCATAGTGTCCTGAAAGAGCCTGTTCGAGAATTTCTGTCTATGCTCCCCGCATCCTTTGCATAAGGTTTTCTTTTTTTTTGAGAATGCAGTCTATGCTCCCCGCATCCTTTACACAAGGTTTTCTTTTTTTAAGGGAAACGGATTTCCACGTTCCCTAACCATTTCAATTTTCATTCATAATCCGAAGACCTTTTGAAGGTGCTGATTAATACCAATTTGCCACCTTTCCCCAAGGAGGTCATGAACCTATGCTGAATTCGAAGCAAAAGTTCAATAAGAACTTTCTCATTCTTTTCCTCGTGGATATAGGGCTGTTTACCGCCTCTTATGCCGGATCATTCCTCCTTCGCTTCGACCTGGAGTTTCCCCATGCAGAATACATCCTGTTCAGGAGAACACTGGCCCCGATCCTCCTGTTAAAAGTTACCATCTTTTATTACCTTGGCCTCTATCGGGGAATGTGCCGCTACACAGGGCTGGAGGATTTGGAGAATATCATCAGGGCATCACTGGCCAGTTTACTGTCCATTGTTACTTTCGCTGCCATTACGGTCAGACTTGAGGGATTTCCCCGGTCGGTATTCTTTATAGACGCTCTTCTTACCATTTTCTTGATCGGGGGTTTCCGGGTAGCGATCAGACTCTGGTTTTCTTCCATGAAAAAGGAGGGGTTCCCCTTTTGTTTATGGGGGAAGAATGGAACTGGCGGCAAGAAGAAAAAAAGAGTGCTGATAATCGGAGCCGGTGGTGCAGGAGAGAAGATCCTGCGGGAGATTAAAGATAATAAAGAATTGATACACTATAAGGTAGTAGGGTTTCTCGACGATGATCCTCAAAGGATCAACCGCTCCATTCATGGGGTTAAAGTATTGGATACCGTCCAGGGGGTTACCTCTGCGGTCGAGGGCTTGAGCATTGACGAGATCATTATCGCCATCCCTTCAGCCACGGCAGAGGAGATGCGCCGCATCATCGATCTTTGCCAGAAAACCGGTGTCAATTGCAAGACCATCCCCGGTATGGGGGAGTTGATTGACGATAAGGTGAGCATATCGAGGATTCGGGATGTCTCTTACGCTGATCTTCTGGGCAGAGGGCAGGTTGAACTGGACATGGAGATGATCGGCGATTACCTGAAAGGCAAATGCGTTCTTATAACCGGTGCCGGCGGGTCGATCGGCTCTGAGTTCTGCCGTCAGGTAGCCAGATTCGAGCCGAAACTTCTGGTCATGCTGGACCGGGCGGAAAGCAGCCTGTACGATATCGAAATGGAATTAAAGGACCTTTTCCCTCAGCAGAGGATCGCCCCGATCTTGGGGTCGGTAACGACACCGGCGTTCATTAGGGGAATTTTCAATCAGCTCAAACCTCAGGTCGTTTTCCATGCCGCGGCCTATAAGCACGTTCCCATGATGGAAGTCCATCCCTGGGAGGCAGTGTATAACAATATCCTGGGGACCAAAAACGTCCTGGAAGCGGCAGTGGAAGTAAAAGCCGAAAGGTTTGTCCTGGTCTCCACGGATAAGGCGGTAAGGCCGACCAATGTAATGGGTGCAAGCAAAAGGGTAGCCGAGATTATCCTGCTGCTCAAGCATAGAGAACTGGCGGCAAAGTCAAAGAGGGAAGATCAGGGAGCACCCTCGTCAAGGCGGGCATCTGTATCGCCTCTATCAGCCCAATCGAAAAAGGCATCATCCATGTCATCCGCATCGTCCATATCGTCCATGTCATCCGCATCGTCTTCTCCATCCGCATCGTCCGTATCATCCATCTCATCCGCATCGTCTCCTCCATCCGCATCGTCCGTATCATCCATCTCATCCGCATCGTCTCCTCCATCCGCATCGTCCATATCGTCCATATCGTCCATGTCATCCGCCTCGTCTTCTCCATCCGCATCGTCCGTATCATCCATCTCATCCGCATCGTCTCCTCCATCCACATCGTCCGTATCGTCCATGTCATCCGCATCGTCTCCTCCATCCGCATCACCCACGTCGTCCGCATCGTCTCTTCCATCCTCCACATTATCCACGCCGTCCGCATCGACTACTCCATCTGCATCATCCACATCATCGACTTCATCCGCATCGTCTCTTCCATCCTCCACATTATCCACGCTGTCCGCATCGACTACTCCATCTGCATCGTCCACATCATCGACATCATCCACATCATCGACTTCATCCGCATCGTCTATTTCATCAATAACCGCCTCATCGACCCCCTCGACCAGGATCATGGCGGTTCGATTCGGGAATGTGATTGGCAGCGCTGGCAGTGTCATTCCGCTCTTCAAGAGACAGATTGCCCGCGGCGGGCCGCTGGCCGTAACTCACCCTGAGGTTACCCGCTACTTTATGACCATCAGTGAGGCAGTGCAGCTTGTGCTCCAGGCAGGAGCTATGGGGGAAAGCGGAGAAATCTATATCCTGAAAATGGGCAGGCCGGTCAAGATCCTCGATATGGCCAGAGACCTGATCCGGTTGTCGGGGCTTGAGCCTGACAAAGATATCCGCATCAACATCACCGGCTTGCGGCCGGGAGAAAAACTCTATGAGGAGCTTATCACTGAGGGAGAGGGAATTGTCTCTACCTCCCATGAGAAGCTCATGGTCTTAAGAAGCAACGGTGCTGAAGGAGAAGGAAAATCATTCCGCGATCTGGAAAACAAAATCGAGGAACTGCTCACCCTGGCCAGAAGATACGACCGCCGAGGGATACAATTAAAACTGTGGGAGATCGTGCCCGAATATAAACCCCAGTTGCTCAGCGAAGATATGCCATTTCAAGGCGAGCCTGTCGTCGAACTCGAAGGAGTTCCCGGTATAAGAGCTCGAGTTTGAGCAATCCCCCCTTGGCGAGTTTGAGCAATCCCCCCTTGGCGAGTTTGAGGAATCCCCCTTGGATAGAGTTATAAAATTCGGTCTTATTTTTCTTATTATCTACTGCCCTCTGGCCTTTGGAGCTGTGCACATCTTTCCATTCACTCTGATGGAGATTACGGTTCTGGTTCTGTGGTTGTGCCTGCTGATGAAGCAGGTCTTTAAAAGCCGCAGATGGAAGGGGGGGGGAGTCCCTGCTGCGCCTGACTGGGAGTCCAGTGGTCGACGACAGGGTGGGGCGGACAGGAGATGGGTCGAGAGGATAGAGCTTTCTTTCAGAAAGAGCCCTTTGAATTTTTTCGCTCTGGCCTTTCTTGGCCTGCTCATTCTTCAGTCCTTGCCCTTGCCTGCCACATGGGTGAAAACTTTTTCTCCGGAAACCTTCGGGATGTATCAGTCTGCTCTGGGGAAAGTACCGGATTTCGTCACCTTATCTATCTGTCCCTACAGCTTTAAGATCGGCCTTTTCAAAATACTGGCCTACATGGGAGCTTTTTGGCTGATCATAAACTGGGCAGATAACAGAGAAAAGATTACTGCGCTGGTATTCCCCTTTATCCTGATTGGTTCATTTGAGGCTATCTATGGAATACTGATGTATTTGGGAAAGTGTGATTTCATCCTGTGGTATCAGAACATCTGGTACGGCGGATTTGCAACCGGCACCTACGTTAACAGAAATCACCTGGCGGGATTACTGGAGATAACTATCCCCATGTCCTTTGGGCTCCTGGTGGCCATGGCCGGTAAAAGGAAGGGGTATACCCAAAGGAGCATCGCCGTAGGCGGGATCAGAGGGTTTCTTTTAAACCTAAACATAGAGGATCACGACCAGGCCAAGCGAATACTGCTGATGTTTTTGATTGCCATCATGTTCCTTGCCCTTCTTCTGTCAGGCTCTCGGGGAGGCATTCTCTCTCTCGCTGTTGCCTTTATCCTCATGAGTGTTTTCCTGCTCTTTCGGAGCAAGGTGAAAAGGTACGCACTGGCAGGAGTGGCTATCGTGCTCATTGCCCTGGGGTATGGGCTTTTAACAGGCATGAGTGCTACATTGAAGCGGTTTGAGAAATTGAGTGATGATGCCCAGATAAGAGTCCGTTTTGCTACGACATCCCTGGGCATAGTGAGAGACTTCCCTCTTATGGGCACTGGCTGGGGGACCTTTGAAAAGGCTTACCCTAAATATCAGGACCCGAAAGATGATAAATGGGTCATCGACCATGCACACCATGATTGGGTGGAATTGGCTGCTGAAATGGGCCTTGTCGGCTTAGGGCTGGGCATCTTTTTTCTTTTCTTTTGTCTGGGCTACTTTTTCTTTCTCTGGAAGAAAAGGAAAAACAGCCTGAGCGTCGGCATTGGCCTGGGAGGCATGGGAGCCATCACTTCTCTTGCGCTGCATAGTCTTACAGACTTCAATATGCATATTCCGGCCAATGCCCTGCTTTTAAGCATAGCGGTCGGCGTTACTCAGGCGGCCCTGACGTATCATCACCAAAGCAGAGGGGAAGAAGATCCTGCATCCGACGGTGAGCACAGCAGGGAGAGGAAAAACGAAGAACAGAAAAAATTGACGTTTTATCTTCCCGTCTGGCTTCAATGGCCCCTGGCCCTCTTCCTCATGGCCGGGTTCTGCTATGCGCTGATGCTGGTGAGGGAACCTTATCTGGCTGAAAAGCTTGTACCCACTTTGCCTGACAGCACAATAAAAAGGAAGAAAGATCCCACCATAGGGGAAATTTGTAAAGCTATCACCATCGAACCAACAAACGCGGAATATTTTTATTGGCTGGCCTCTCTCCTGGAAGAGAGCGCAGCGGATGATCAGCAAAAAATACAAAAAATGCAAAATACTCAAAAAATGCAAAAAACATATGAACAGCCAGTGGTTCTGGCTGTGTTGAAGAAACTGAAGGTTGACGGTGCCAACCAGGGGAGTAAAGGGAACAAAAGGAATAAGAGGAGCGAAGATGATGAGGGTAGCGGTAGTGATAATGATGATGATGATAGGCGTGATAATGGTGAAAAGCATGGGAGCGATGATGGAAGAATGTACGGGGGCAATGATGGGATATATGAGTTGACAGTGGGAGAAATAGCGGTAAGAAAAGATACAGCAGGAGAAGATACAGTAAAAGAAGCGGCGATAAGAGATGATACAGTAGAAAAAGCGGCGATAAGAGATGATGCGGTAGGAGAAGATGCAGTGAAAGAAGTGGCGGTAAGAGATGAGGTGGTGGGAGAAGCGGCAGTAAAAAAAGCGGCTGTAAGAGAACCAGAGAATGATTATGCTTTACTCGCTTTGGAACGGGCTATACTGCTAAATCCCAGCAATCCTTATTACCATTTAAAGCTGGCCTGGCACACATTGGATCAGGGGAAACAGGAAGAAAATATGGACCATATCGGGTCCTTTCTGGCCGCAGCCGAGAAAGAGTTTGACCGGGCGGTATATTTTATGCCTCAATCTGCACAAATCAATTTTTCCGTCGGCTGCTATTGGATATGGAAGTCAAAAGTGGTAGAGGACGAAAATGCCTACCTTGACGCTTTTGCACAGTTTATCCAGTACTTTAAGAATGCTTATCGAATTAATAGCAGCTATAAGAAAAATATTCAGCAAGTAGTTCAACAATATTATCCGATTAAAGAAGTTTTGGAAAGAATTTTCTCCTCTTGACCTTTCCCTGCCCTTCACCTCCTCCCTCCATCAATTCCTCCTTCAACTATGGTGGCCATAGAACCATCCTACAGAGGATTTTCCTCTTTAGGCACTGCCCTTAAGCACACGATGAGAGTGAATCCTTCTGGGATGGCACACCTCTAAGGGGGGGGAATCAATAAATGAAATTCCCGTTATCTTGCCAAGCCTCTGGGTTTGAAGGTAAAACAGCAAGGGAACTATAACCCCTTGTGATAGCTCTACAAACCTGTTATAACTTACCAGGTTTGGGAAGGCTGAATGATGAGAGCCGCATATAAAATTTACATAGTAATCTTTAAAAGTTCTAAATTTAGAGAAATGAAAGTATATGACTATAGTCATAATTTCACTCATGATTAAGCGAGATTTCTTGACTCTTTTTACCGTTCCTGTTTCGAGCAATCTTTGTTCCCAACAGCTTTCGAATAC